>OZ246414.1:0-640295 GCA_965231125.1 uncultured Gammaproteobacteria bacterium
AAGGCCTTCATCCTCCACGCGGCGTCGCTGCGTCAGGCTTTCGCCCATTGCGCAAGATTCCCGGTTGCTGCCACCCGTAGGTGTATGGCCCGTGTCTCAGTGCCATTGTGGGAGATCATCCTCTCAAACCTCCTACCCGTCGTCGCCTTGGTAGGCCATTACCCCACCAACAAGCTGATAGGACGCGAGTCGCTCTCTTAGCGGGTAGTTACACCCTTTGATCCGGCTTGCGCCGGATAACATGAAGTATTAGCCCCGCTTTCGCGGGGTTATTCTTCACTAAAAGGTACGTCCTCACGTGTTCCTCACCCGTCTGCCGCTCGTAACCCCTTGCGGGGCACGTCGCTCGACTTGCATGCCTAAGGCGCGCCGCTAGCGTTCACCCTGAGCCAGGATCAAACTCTCCGAAGAAAATTTGATTGCTCAAATTTGTCTACAGCTAAGCTGTAAACGTTGTTACTCGAATTAATTGACGTTCTTTCCCCGATTTCCGCCGCCTGGCGGATCGAGGATCCTACTACATTTTGAGCCGTCAAGGCACAAAATGCAGTCTTTCTCAAAGAGAAAGTATACATTTTAATTTGTCAAAGTGCTCTTGTTCCCTATCGTACAACTCTTCCCAACGAAAAAGAGCTCGCAACAAGCTCTTTTTGCGAATCCAAAAAATGTGCGGTTCTCGTAAACTTTACATTTCGGCCTGATTTTAATTTAAGGAAAAGGTTTTGTCAACCCCAATACCTTTAATGATTGTGGTTGGATTCAGATTTACCCTTTTTCCTTTTAGGTAAATATTTTTGTTTTAGCAAGTAAGACTCGCGCAAAGCCTCCTCTATACCGATAGCCCAAAAATTGATATCTTTTGATATGTTAGTTAACATTTTAGTCGACTATTACTAAAATATAAACCTCTGTATCTAAATGCATCATTCAATAACCGCTCCGCCCAAAACCTCTATTTCCTTTGGACCGCTAGGCCGTAGGGACTTAGAGTCCCTTATATCACCAGATTGCAAGTACCTAAAGTCTTTTAGACCGTTAGGTCGCAAAGAATGAAATTCTTTGTAGAAAACGATTGATTGCCCAGGGGTAACTGCTTTTTGCGGATCATCAAATCTCACTCTGACCCTACCATTAACACTTTTAATGGTAACCCCGGAAAGTGGTTGCCGATAACGAATCCTGGCTTTAACTTTTTCACCCGGTTCTGGGGTGTACCCAATCCAATTAGGCTTGGAAGCCTCTAAAACGCTTTTAAAAAGGTTATCGGATCCAAAAGGAGCAACTACCAATTCATTAGAAGCTAAGCGCTTCTCGACCACGTAATGCGGTATTGGTTTACTAATTTTCAAACCTTGTCTTTGGCCAATCGTGTAGAAAGCGAGTCCCTCGTGTTTACCTAACACATTTCCATCGATATCAACTATGTTGCCCGGACGGGGCTTTATTTTTTGACGAAGAAATTTACCAACGTCCACTTCACCGATAAAACAAATTCCTTGACTGTCGGGTTTAGCTGCCGTTGGTAGGCTAAAATCTTTTGCCAGCCCTCTTACATCTTCTTTTCTGTAATCTCCGATTGGAAATAAAGTTTTTGAAAGCTGCTCTTGGGTTAAGGTGTAAAGGAAATAGCTCTGATCCTTGTCAGGATCAACTCCTGCGAGCAAATGGTAAATAGATTTTGGATTTATGATCTTGGATTTATGATTTCTGAATTCTGGCGTCTGGTCTTTTATATCTGACATCTTAGATCTAATATCCAACGTCTGAACTCGAGCGTAGTGCCCCGTTGCAACGCAGTCAAACCCAAGCTTAGTCGCCTTGCTAAGGAATATCCCGAACTTTATTTCTTTATTGCACATCACATCCGGGTTGGGTGTCCTACCAGCCTCGTATTCGGCATAGAAGTAATCAAGAACAGCCTTTTTGTATTCTGTCTCAAAGTTAAATACCCTAAAAGGAATTCCAAGATGCGAAGCAACTCTTGCAGCATCCGCACGGTCTTTTTCAGTAGAACAATAGGGACCTTGGCTCCAGCACTGCATGTAAGCTGCTTCGACGCAGTGGCCATCTTTTTTCAGCAAGGCGGCCGCAACGGAACTATCCACTCCACCAGAAAGAGCAACCAAAACCTTTATGTTTTTCTTACCATTAATCATAGCTAGAAATACTACCATATTTGGATATTAAGATGTTGGATATTAGATGTATGATTTAATCTACAATGGGCAATCGGTTTGAAAAATTAAATGTTTGGCAACTTTCACACCAAGTTGTTTTAGAGATTTACAAAGCTACAAATAAATTTCCTAAAGAAGAGAAGTTTAGGTTAGAAGATCAGTTAAGAAGGTCTGCACGTTCTGTTCCAACTAACATAGTTGAAGGCAACTCTCGAGGTCACAAAAAAGAATATATCCAGTTTTTATATTTAGCCAAGGGCTCGTTGGAGGAAACAAAATATCATCTTTTATTGGCAAAAGATCTCAGGTATATAAGTGAGGATTTATATACTAAGTTGCAAGAAGATTGTAATAAACTTCCAAGGGCTAAAAGCCCTCGGTATTGTTTTTTAAGTTTACACGAGCGCAGAAAACCCCGAAAGTCTCATACTACTATACCCTCGGAAGTATGTAATCGCCTTTAGCATTCACCCCCACTTTAAGAAAGTAGGGGTTTTCTGCTAGCGATTATAAAATCGGAAGAATAATCTCCGGTTTAATTAAACATCTAACATCCTAAGTCCATATCTTACATCCTATATCCTAAATCTTAGATCTAACTACGGGGCAAGCTCTCGGAAACCGGCGGTGGACGAGCCTAAAATATCCCTGAATATCCAAAGATAACCTGGATCGTAATTGAAAACTTCAGAAGGTGTAGTTTTATTTGCATTATTTAAACTTCTCTCCAGATTTAAACCACTATAAGCTAAAACTGCACCGTTGACCACAAGTTGTTCATCAGGAGGAACGGCACTAAAAGAACCGGATTTAAATAATCCTTTGGAAACATAAATACCATCTATTTCCTTAACTCCCGGATCAATGTTGATATTTCCATTAACAACAAATACTAGCCCGCTATCAGTTCCATTACCGTCTATCAACAAACCTTTATAAAAACCTGGCAATATACTTAGATTACCATCAATAAACACAACCGCCGGTGGCCCATTGTAGTGAACGAAGCTTCTTATCAGGGCGGTGCCGGTTGGTGGATGGTAATAAACTATGTGGTTGGGGTTGCTTGCCGCGTTCGCTGCATTCTTTATTTGAACCAAAGCTATCAAAGGGCTCCATGAGGTCATTACTTTAAAGCCTTTGGTGGTGTACTTATCGTACAAAGCGGAATAAATATCGGGACTTGCCTCAAATGATCCGGTGCTAAACGCTAGGTAACCCCCGACCAACCAATTCTTCGCGGATTTAAAGGTAGCTGCATCGACGCGTCCAATTGCCAGTGCTAAATAGTCGGCATTTACTTCGCCTGAGGGTGGAGCAGTCGCCATCGGGCCGATCGGCCCGTTGGCACCGACATCACCAACAGTTGTTTTTATCCAAGGCTCGGCACATTTGATGTCTAGCTGGGGGTTGTTAAACGGTGCAATTTCTTGCGTACCACCGTCGGGATCTATATAGCCCACGTAGCCGTCTCCTGCATCCACGTACTGTAGGTCACAAGGCGCACCGGAAACTACTCTAACAGTAAGAATTATACACCTGTCCTTACCGTCCGTTATCTTGCCAAAATTCGCCCAAACTCCACTATGGCCAGAATCCGTGTGGTTCAAAATTAACGTGTAATCTTTAGTTGGATCGGCTCCAGTATCATCTGGGTAGGCAGTGAAGCTGCTGGAAAGTATATCGGCCGGTGGAACATTGGCTACATCACAATCGCTTGCCTGCTGCTTGAGTGGGTCCACTCGAGTAATATCCCAGTGCTTAATATCAACAGCCCCACCAACTATCTCAAAAATATTGCTGTTTAGATTGTCAAACATCACGGTGGTAAAATCGCTTGCAATTTGTTGTTGAATCAGTTGGTAGAGCGCGTCAAGATCGCTGTCATCCGGTGCGAAGAAATAGTTGCGTGGGTTAGTTGGGTTATTGTTTGCGTTGCCGGTTTTGCAATCTGGATCTGTCTTACAGGCTAAATCTTTCAAATATTCTTCTCCAGTGTTTACGTTGGCTGGACAGTTGGGACAGCCCCCACCGAGTCTCGCTTGGACATCTGAACCAATTGCAACTGTTATGACCCGAATGTTGTTGTCAATCGCTTTTTGTAATGGAGTCGCACCACCCCTGGCGGTATTGACTGCACCTCGAGCATCAATAGGATCGTAAATACTTGGCTCAGCATTCTGTAGACCATCAGTAGCCAACACAACGTATTTTTGGACGCCAGACCTTGCATACCAAATCAATTGCCGGTTGGCTGCTTCCAAACCAGCACCTATAGGCGTAGATGAAAACACAGGGGGTTTAGGAATCCCATCGATAAAAGTATTCATTTCGCTTTGGCCGGCAGAATCCATCGCCAGCATCCCACTTAAAAAGAAGTCTTTCAAGGGGAGCCCATTAAAAATACTAGCGACTGTGGGGCAACTTTCGCACTTAATATACGGCAGGAAGTAAGAAATTTCTTCCTCGTCCAACGGAAAAATTCCGTCAAGACTCCGAAACGCGGTATAAGCGTCACTAATATCAGAGTAGGCTGTTTGGGCAGCAGCGTCAATTTGGCCGACAGTACCGATAGGGATAATAGAAGCGAGGTTGTTTGAACTGTTTTGGGCAGTTTGTTCTGCGTTTAAAACCGGTTGGGCCAAGTTGGGAATATAAGTGTTGGCGTCATTTGTGTCTTTATCAATGACACGCAGAATACTATCTATATTACGAACCAAATCGCTAGCATCGCTCTGAGCGGCTAGCAGGTTGTTACTCAAAGCATCCACATGGACGTCATTAGCCATAGATGCAGCTTGGGTCAGTCTGCCCGCCTGTCCAGTAACATTTGACTCGATGTTACCTCCAATGTTGGTCACATCTTTAAAGAGACCACCACCATAGCCACTATTACGGCAGCAACCCTTGGTATAATCAACTAGGCCGACCTTGTCCCATTCTTCCACCGGCGGGCCGGGTGGATCGTCCCATTGGGTTTGGCTCGCAAAAGCTTTCAGGGCGGCTTTTGCCGCATCATACTTTGTGCCGCTTCCCCACGACCCAGTCATACTGCCAGTGATGTCCATGACCAGCGCGGTATCGGCCTTTTGGCGGATGGTTGCACTTTTAACCGGGACCCTCAAGATAATTTTCACATCTTTCCCATACCCGGCAGAGAGTGGGTCGGGAGGGTATTTTAAGGGGCTCACAAGTTGGGCTTGGGCGAAAGGTGTATACGGCAAGAAAAGTCCTAAAATTGTCAAAAGACTTATAACTACTCTAATTAATTTTTTACTAGATTTTCTTTTCATTGTCATCTTCATAGAAATGTTACCCCAACCACGTCATTTAATCGGTACGGACTCGTATTGATCTCCTCTGACCAGAGGTAGACCGATCGTTTTAACATTTTCATAGCCGTCTTTGATAACATAAACTTTTTGTTTGGTTAGCTTTCCCTTAATGTAACTCGCTACCGTCAGAGCTTGAGAAAAATCAGCTCTATTGGCAAACACAGCCACTTTTTTACCCTTGATTTGGAGAAGTACTCTGTTTTGTTTGAAATTATCTACCGGTACATTGAAGGAGTTTTGGGTATGGGCGGCCAGGAATTCTTTTTCGGACCGCGCATCTATCATTAATAAGTCCCCTTTGGTAATAATGTCATACTGAGACGATTTCAAGGTAAAATCCAAAGCTTTAGCTTCTTTTTGTTTAAACGCCGTCGCAGTAATAACAATCGGCTTGGTAGTTTGGTACCAATAATAGCCGCCCAAGATGGCTAAAATAATTACAATCGCCACCCCCACGCTCCACGCCTTGTGATCCTTTATTTTTTTTACCAAGTAACTGCTGTTAAAACGAAGCGCTTCAGATCTAGTAAGGATTGGGATGATGAAAGTAACAACAAGGGTTGCGAGGACAATTAAAAGAACAGCAATCGAAAACTGCTCGTAAGAAAGATGTGCGAAACTTCCAATATTTATCATTTAGGCAGCTTGATACCGAAAAACGTTATCGTAATATACATTAATTATTATAAAAGCTACCTGCCTTCATTGTCAATTTACCTTAAGGGTGCCACAGTGCCACTAAAATAGCAGCGAGTATTGTAATAGCTTGGGTCGCTACCCCCGGTAAAATCTTCATGTCGCGCTTCCAATGGAACTTCAAGTGGAGGCTGTTGTAACGCCTTAGAGAGTTTGGCCCAAAAATAACTTGGGCTATGTGGTGAAAATCTGGAAGTATTGCTGCTAAAGCCCCGACCCAAACCATTTCCGCGTTTTGAGACCTCAGGGCGATAAAAGCAACCATTCCAACACCAATGAGTACATCGGCTGCCAAAAAAACGATTTCCCTTTTCTCTAAATCCTCTACTTCGATGTAACCCTGAATATGAGGGACGGAATCCAAAATAAAATGGGAGGCAGCAGACAGCGGGACCACTTCCCAAGCGTGAGGTAGATGAGCCCCGATTGCCGCGCCAACCAACAGGTGAGGTGTCGTTAACATAAATTAGAAAGTAGCCAACCCAAATAAATTAAATACATAATAAACTACCAGTATGGTAGCGATGGACCCGGCACTAACTTGCGAAAGGGTGTGATGGCCAAGGTATATTCTAGACCAACTTATTAAAACAATTAGCAAAACTGCCGGCAAAAAAGCGCTTGAGTAAACAAGGAGGAGAATTAAAATTAGAAACGTCACCCCTACCGTGTGAATACTAATCTTCCAAATATAGGTTGCTAGAGACGTGACTGCGCTCAAAACAAACAAACTTAGACAGGTGGCAATTAACAATCTAGGTGCTTGCAAGTACCAAAAAATTAAGCTTATTAACCCAGAACCAAAAAACCACGCGGCCTGGACATCTCTTCTTTCAAGTCTATTGGTGATTAACCAGTCTTTAATTTTCCCAATCTTTTTTTCATAGACATAAATTACCAAAGGCGGCAGCCCACCAACAATCAAAGCTATTAAACCCCACACCAACTTTTGGTTGGCGTTACTATTCAGACTTATTAAAACTAAAAGAAAAGCTAAGATTGTGGTCAAAAAGGGTTCAAATATGTAGGAAACCCAATTGGCTAATACTCTAGTCATAAATTCAATCTCTACGGCGGCAACTCTTTAGCTCCACGGTTGTATCTGCCTAAAAGCGGTTGGCTTGTAGGGGTGGGGAGCCGTGCGAAATAATAAAGGTACGAAGGATCAAATTTAATTATTTCTCCAGGCTCAGTGGAATTGGCTGTTCCAACATCACGACCTAGATTTAACCCGCCGAAGGCCGTAACACCACCAAAAACCGTTAGCTGACAGCTGATGCCCGAAGTACATGTACCAGAAGTAAAAGTTCCGTTAGTAACAAAATACCCGTCTGCCTGGTGAACGCTAGGATCAACGCTTATATTGCCCCGAACAATAAAGGCTACTTTCTTACCACCTAGGTTTAGGTTTGAATTAATGTTCAGATTCCCATTGATGAAGAGGACTACTGGCTCCGTTGGGTTTGGAATAGACCCCCCACTCCAATTAAAGTCTGGGCTTGTGCTGCTGCAATCTATCGCTGCCTTACTTGGGGAGGCGTAGACACCACGAGGGCCTGGTATAGACCCACCGGACTGGTCCTGAACATTTACATTATTATTCCCCGCTCCAAATTGATTCCAGAGTTGGCAAAAGATATCGGCGCCAAAGTAGCCGGTGTTTATTCCGCCGGAGTTTATGTAACTTGGAACCAACCAGTTTTTGACTGAAGAGAAATTGTTAATCACCCCATCGGCCACAACGGTGTAACTTCCTAGCAGTTTTGATTCAATTTGAAGTAGTGGTGGAATCCCTAATGAAAAACTAGTGCTACCAAGAGTGCACTTATCTGAAAGTGAATCAATCCGCAGCTCCCATTTAGTCTTGCCGTCTGGGTTTATGTGCCTTGGGTTAACGCTTATATAAGTATTTGGGTAAATTAAAAGTCCATCAACAAGACTGTCCAGCTCGTCTGAAAGCTCCCTTGGATTGGGATACGGGTGCCACCAATTTTGATCAGCATTAGAGGCACTCGCCGGTGTCCCATCCGGAAAGGATTTGGAGATTAGTTTAGGAAAAGGTGCCGACAACCCCGGCTGTGGCGGAGTGACCCAATTTCCGCTTTGAAAAACTAGAGTGACTTTGCCAACCGGAACAGACTCTAAAAAAGACGTGTCAAAGGTTATGTATCCCCTACCTGGAATTAGTACCGGCGTACTTGTAATGCAAGCACCAACTCCGGCGTCTGATGGGCTGTAACCAACACCAACGTGGCTAGGTGAGTATGGATCGTAGGGCTCCGGGCAAGTACTTAGTGTGGTGCAGCTGTAACCATGACCCACACCGACGCTGCTTTGAGCTTCTATTCCCGCTCTTCTCCACCAAATTGTCAACTTAACCCCATTAGTTGCCTCAAACATGTTTTTTAAAGTTAGGTAGTTGCTTGGTGCCGAAGCGCTAGTACTTTCTACCCTGGCCTTAAGCTCAAACGCAGTAAGACCCCCATTAATAACATCTGGACTAACACCAATGAGGGGCGAGGTTCCGGTACCGGTACCTCCAGCCGGGGCTAGTTGGGAGGTATTGAAGATTACTTTATCGTACGGCGGCTGGTACAAGTTTGGTCCTGAATAGCCGGTGGTGGCATTATAAGCAGGGTCACCCCAATGCCACTTTTTATCTAGCCCTGTACAAGTCGAGCAAACCTCGAAAAAGTCTGGGATTGTTCTTTTACTCACCAACTCAACATCGAAATTCTGCGAGACATTGGCAGTGTTGTATTGAAACTGCACTGCTGCAGCGGATATGATCGCATCACCAGGAAGCGCGGATGTGTCAAAATACGTATATAAACGCTTCTGACACGCGCCTGGAACACCACTAGAAAATCCTAAATCCATCGGACTATCGGGGTTGACAGTTAAGTTAGCGTGGGCTGTCGTGCTGGATGTTATTGGGTGGCATAATGCGTAAGTTCCGTCATCCTTGTAGACCAGGTGTCCATTAGGTAATGTATCTGGCGGCGGAGTATGCGTGACGAGAAAATTTCTACTTTCTGGTGCTAGAACTATAGACTGATCCCCACTTATATTACCAAGTGCTCCAACGTTACCCAAAGTTGTATAAGCCCAAGGGCTTTGGGTAAACGCTTTTATTAAAAGATGCTGCTCGGGACTGTCGGCGGAGATCGGCAAACCAGAATTAGCTCGGACAATAATTGAGTAGCCTGGTGAAGTGTTTATTGGAACATCCGTCTTGGTATAAATATTCAAAGTAGTAACCACACTACCTCCCAAAGGAACGTCTACTTGAGTGTTATCAAAAATTGGGAATACGCCGTTGCCCCTTAATGAATTTATATTTACTACTTCTAAACCCACAGAACCATCGAAACCACTTTGCGAAGTGACGGTAACATTGTAGGAGGCTCTCTCCCCTTGTTTTATAGTTGAGGAGGTTGTTGTTAAGCCGACGGTGACGTTGCCGGTTGCGGTAACTTTATATGGATCGGAAGCAAAATTATTGTATTCTTGGTTTTCGGCAATTGCATTGCTCGGATCTACCCAAGCCCAGACGTTGTAAGAACTGTAAGCGGTAGAGGTGGTGAAGTTGACATTGCGTCGACAGGTAGTATTAAACTGGGCACCACTAACAATGTTTGCATCTGTGGTGTTTATTACGCCGTCGTCATTTAAATCGAAGTTTAGAATATCCGTAGGGTTCGTACTACCGACTTTGGCGTTTTCAGCAAGTATATCAGTGGTATTAATTATCCCCGGATCGGTACTAGCAACGTTTGCGCAAGCGCTTCCAAAAGGTTCTGCCGCCTTTACAGACCCGGAAATATTCCAAGTTGTTTTGCTTAACGTGACCGGAGTACCCCCGACAGAGGCGCAAGAGCCGGATGGAGCCCGCAGTGTTGGGTCGCGGTTGGGGACAACACAATAACTTACACTACCAGTATAATTGGTACCAGCATTCACGACCCAGCCGTAAAGTCTCACCGAGGTAGAAGTGCCGTATTTTCGCGATCCTGGCACTGTACAAGGGCTATTACCGCAGTTGGCAATAATTTGCTGATTGGTAGTTATATTGTTGTTACTATCAACTTTGTAACCGACGACAAAATCTGGTCCTCCCACCCCAGTTGGAGTATAAGTACCGCAACTTTGGTAAGCCGACCATTGGCTGTTAGTACCACTTCCATTAACCGTGTTGTCCCTAGCACGAAAACGGAATTCATATGTGTTTCCGCTCGTCACTGGGCCATATCCAGTACTACTTAAACTTGTCGTTATATCCCCTTGTCCATAACCTGGAGGTGTCGGCAACCCATTAGTCGTCCATGGCCCTCCGTTGACACTAACCTCTAAATGTCCAAGCCCAAACCCAGAACCGGCGTGTCCGTCTGAAAGTAATGGATCAGTTACGTTGGCGGACACAAACACCGATCCAAAATATATCAAACTGCAACTTACAGTTGGAGCCTCTTGATCTATCCCAAAATATTGATAACTACTACCAGAACTGTAAGCCAGTCTATTTGTTGGGCTGGCAGCGTCTTTTCCTTCTATCCCCCAGCCGTACCAACCCTCACCCCGAGCTGGATCCGCCGGTATTGTGTAAGTAGAGGGAGAAGCTTGGTTTACAGAAATGGAATTTGTCGTCAGAACTCCCGTATCAACATTCAATACTTTTTGAGTAATATTTTTAATATTTTGAGAGGCTGGCGAAGTTAATCTAACGTTAAAAGACGGGTTATAGTTCAGCCAGGCATTTGGCGGTGGGTTCAAGTTTTCTGTATTCGGTCCACCGCTACTAACTACTAAATGGGCTGTATCAGTAATTGTACTGTACCCGCCCGGAAAAGAGATTGCATTTACTCCTTTACCCCAAAAATCTTTGTAGCCACTTTTTTGGACATTAACAAGAACATCGTAAGTACCTGTAGTAAGACCTAAGATGGAACACGCTGATGCACTACTACATGTTTTTGTTAGTTGAGACCCAGATGGAAGCCTAGTGTACCAAATCTTAATACTGTCGGCAGTTAGGGTTTGGTTTGAAGTGTCAACCACTGAAACTTTATAGGTGTTTTGGCCAAAGGCGCTCGTTGTGTTCCTAATAATCCAGCCGTACCCACTAGACATGGCTTGGGCTCTGACAAAAGCCACGCGCACAACGAGCCCAACTAAACTAAGTATAAGTACAGCCAAGACAGTTAGAACAATACTTTCTCTTCTCTTTAACAGAGCGTTCATAAGTAAATTAAGGCAAAAGATAAAGCCTCGCTGCTACTAAACTACTCTTTCCAAAAAAGTTTTGCGTCGCCAAAACCTGAACCTCATCGCCTTCTTTCAGATCTTGGGGGGAAATAGTTTTGATCTTAAGTTTTACCACCGAATTTTTATCCTCAACGGTAGATCCTGTCGGCACGGGTATCTGGCTAACTTTACTAATTTTTCCGATATTTACAGTGTACAGCTTGGCAGAATCAAATTCTTCGACTGTGATTTCTTTAGAGCGCAAATTCACTTTTTTTACTGTTCCTAGCAAAACAGATTTTGAAGGGATATTATTTTCTCTACTCGTGTTGTTGGGAGACTGTCTCTTGTTGGTAAAAAACTTACTACCGGAACTTAGGAGCAAAAAAATAACTATCACGAGGAACACTAAAAACGCTAAAACGATTGGAAATCTTCGTCTTAGAAGACTTACTAGCGTATTTGAATAATAAAATTCAGATTTAGTTTTTGCCATTGGCAGGACTTAATTAATATTTTAAGGCAAACTTACATTCTAAGTCAAATAGACCGATGCTTTTTAAGAATTTTTATTACTTCTTCGTCAGAAACTTGGGGAAAATATTCGTAAAACTGACCAATCGCCTGAAAAGACACTGGAGTCTCCAAGACAACAATTCCATCAACTAAACCCCTAAGATTTTCGACAGTTTCTTTTGGAGCCACGGGCACTGCAATTAGCACTTTTTCAGCCTTCTCCTTTTTTACCAATTTAATTGCGGCTTCCATAGTTGATCCAGTGGCTAAACCATCATCAACTAAGATAGCTGTTTTGCCTTTTAAATTAAGTTTAGCTTCTCGGTGTCGGTAAGTTTTTTCCCGCCTCTCTGCCTCTTTCATCTGTCGTTCCTGTTCTTCGAGAATATACTCATGATGCACTCCAAGGCGCTGAGTTAACAATTCGTCCAAAACCAAATCTCCTTCGGAGGTAACAGCCCCAATTGCTAGTTCTGGGTTTCCGGGAGCACCAAGTTTCCTCGCAACGATTATATCCAAGAGGCATTTAACCTCCTTGGCGATTTGGGCACCAACCACTACCCCACCCCTCGGTATAGCTAAAACGAACGGGTTTTTGGTGGATCTCAGCTTTTTAGCCAGTTTTTTACCAGCCTCTACCCTATCTTTGAAAACCATTGTGAGGTAAGTTAAGCAGGGTTAACAGAAGGAATCAAGTACGAAACGGGCCTACTACTATGGTAGCACTTCTTCCAGCCTACTCTTCTTGATTCCCAGATAAGGATCGCCGGTGACCGGCCATTTTTGAGTAAAGTAGTAGAGGTACGAAGGATCATAGTTAAATATTTCAGCTGGGTTTGTAAGGTCATCTGGGTCTGGCAAATCTCTCCCCAAACTGAAGGCTGGGCTAAAACCCGCCGAGCCAAAGGCTATGGCCGCCCCGTTGACAACTAAAGTGCTCGTTCCAGAGCCGGAATTAAAACCACCACTAGCAATAAAAAACCCATCGATTCTGGAAACTGCACTTCCTACTACAACATCATCTTTGACAATAAAAACTACCTTCTTGGTACCTAAATCAAGATCAGATGTGATATTAAGATTGCCATTAATGAAAAGTACGACTGGGCTAGAACCACTAACTGGGTCTCCGGTATAATCAAAGTTTTGAGGTGGACTCCCATTATCTATCTCGGCCTTTGATGGGTAGGCAAATACTCCATTAACTGCGGGTATCACTCCGTTGCTCGCTGTGCCCCAATCAATTGCCTTACCTTTTCCAAAATCCTCCCAAAGCTTACCGAACACATCACTACCACCTAAGTGGGTATCTAACCCATCAGGATAATTTGGAACAAGCCAATTTTTTGCTGATATGAAATTGTTAATAACTCCATTTGCAATCACCAGATAATCAGCGTTCGGGCCGGGTGGCACTCGATAATTTACCACCAGCTGGATCGTACCTTGAAATACGACTCGATTACCACAACCCCCTGGCTCCGGATCACCCTTAAGTTCAAAACCGGTTGAACCGGTCTTCTTAATGCTACTCAAGCTAGGGTCGTCGGTCAGAGAGGCTGTGAATATACCCGACCCAGGTACATCGACTGTGTTGAAATGTCCAGCCCGTGGACCGGTCGGCGTGGTATGCCAAACGACATCAGCGTCTTCAGGCAAACTCGAAATACTAGTAGTCCAATTCTTGGGGAAAATATTTACGTCAAAATCGGGTGAAGTTGCGTTCGTCAATACCTGAAGCCTTAGCTTGGCTGAGACAATCTGCGCGTTGTTAGGCAAGGAAGAGGTGGGAAATTTAAGATAACCCCTTTCGTAGTAATTGTAAGGCGGGGGGACGCAGTAAATGCCAACCCCAGTAAATACCGGCAGGCCATTAGAATAACCGTTAACATCGGGATTCCCGTGACAGGGAGGTACTCCACAACTACCAGCATTAGCAATGTTATGATCTACCCAACCTGAATTACCAAATGCGCTATCAGCATCAAAGGTAGTGCTGTAGCCAGGCGGCAAGCCAAATTTTATGTCATTAAGGGCGCCAACATCACCGCCCCCACCAGCTCTGACCCAAGGAGAGGCAAAAACATCAACTCGAAAGGTAACCGAGTGATTTATAATGGCTGTTCCAGCGGAAACACCGTGGATTGTAACCTGGTAAGTCCCGTTTTCCTGGTCGATAGGGATTGTTAGGTTTATCGAAGATAAGGAAGATCCAGCCGAAGGGGCAGCGCTGTTGCTTACCGAGGACGGGGTAAATATTGGACTGAAATCACAAACCCCTGGTCCCGAAATCTTAACGCAATCTCCACCTGCTCCCTGGTTCGACGATAAACTGACGCTATCACTAACATCCCAACCTTCTGTCCAAGCAATTGTAATTGGATTTGAATAGCTTTGGCCAGCACCAACCCTAATGTCAGCTGGAGAAGGACTAAAGCTCCAATCTTTACTAGAAATGCCGATGTCGACTGTCACTAAGTTTGTAGTGCCAACCGTAAAAGAGCCAGTCCGCCACGGAGAACCGGTCAAGTCGGCCGGCGGGTTGGCATCATTATCCGCATCCCACTGCCCCTTGTACCCCGCTGGTAAATAAACGTAAAAGCTATGGCTCCCGGAAGAAACCGAGTCAACCCAATAGGTTGGTCGGTAACGATGGGCGTGGTTGACCAGAGGGGGGTTCGCAGTTGAGTCCAGCTTGAGGTTAACGGCCGCCGCGGTCGGCGTGCTGGTATCGTCAATGTAGGTCTCACCCGGGTCAATAACGCCGTTTTTATTGGCATCGTTAAAAATATTCACCCTGACCATTCCGGTCTGTGTACAACCGGCAGCAGTCGAGACCACACAGTTTGCCGACCTTAAATCATGACCTGGTAACGGAACATCATCATCCAAACCCCGAAAGGCAACTCTGACATTACCTGTAAAGAATTCTTGAGTGGCCGTGACAGTGTCGGAGGTGCGTTGGTCGAGTACTTTGGTCACAGAAGTGAGACAATTTGCCGTTGCGTCGCACTCGACGATTTTAAGCTGGTTGCCGGCGGCTCCATCGGCATAAACTACTCTCACGTAGGGAGAAAAATAAACCATGGCCTGGCTAAGGGCGTTGCTAACCAAGGTTTTGGGTGTACCAGCACCAACCGTGGCACAGCTGGAAAAGGTGCAATTAACAAAACGTAAATTATTACCACCACTGGTAGGGGTACTTCTAATATAGGTTATGGTTGGGTAATCAAATCCTCCCAAAAACTCGCTCGTCTGGTAGACGCTACTGCCGGCTGGGTAGGACTCAATTGTGGTGGAGTTTCTCGTTGAACAACTAGAATTGGTACATTGAAAATAAGCAAGGCTGCCGGCGTTGGTCGAGGTATTTAAACTCTGGTAGGCGATGCGAGCAAAACCACTTGAGTCCATTTGTAAGCTAGGGTATAAATAAAGAATCGTGCCCGAGGATATTAACGGTGTGATTACCCGGCTAGAGCAGTCAGCGCTCGTACATTGGATATAGGTGAGGCGATTAAAACTACCGTCAAAGTAAGCGATAACTATTTTTGGAAAACCGTCCGAACCTCTCTTCGCAACCACACCATCAAACCGATGAGCGCTGATCGTCAGCCCCGTAATATCATAGGGGCCGGTTCTTGTTGAGCAGCTACCACTGGTACAGTTGATGAAAGAAAGCTTATTGGCTCCATCGTTGTGGGTATAAACTATGCTAGCGTTAGTAGAGCCTCGGTAAAGCGAAACCCCGTAAGCAGAACTGGTAACCAAACTCTGCGCAGTATTTTGAGTAGAACATGAAGAGTTGGTACAACTATTGTATCTCAGAGTGTTTTCATCCCAATAGGCCATCATTGCATTATTACTAGTTAATGTATCAATACCTATAAATCTGTTTATGGTGACGTCGTTAAGTCCGGAAATATTGTCAGGTGCAACTTCTTTCACTGTGGTGGCCTTCACTTCGTGGCTTAAAAAAGCCAACGCAATGATTAAGAATAGACCTAAGGGTAATAAAATGAAAAACTTGTCATTCATTGGGCCGATTCCCTGTAAACCTCGATTTTCTTTATTTTACCTAAATTGCTGGGAAAGCCTTTTACGCCTTTTTGAAGATAGATGTGGAGTTTGTCACCCACTTTTAACTTGGTCCAATCCACCTCAGTGTCGCTTATTATTTCAAAGTCTTTGGGTTTAAAAACTACTAGACGGAATCTGAGGGTATTGGAGTGGATCTTAATTACTTTAGTTCCGCCAGACGCTGTAGCCAGAAGGTTAAGGTCTCCGTCTTTTACCGCGAGTAGTTGGGCCTCCAGGTAGCCGGCGGTCGGTTGAACCTTTGCAACTGGCTTTTGAGGGGGTTTTTCTTTGGTTCTATTAAGATTTAAATAAAATATACCGTAGATAAGAGCTGCTACCAATAAGACGGCTATTAAAGTTAAGTGTCTGCCAGAGGTTTTTAAACTTACCGATTTTTCCTTAGTGGTCTCTTGAGGATGGTTGGGCATTGTGTAAATTAATTACATCAGTTTAATTACTTCTTAGTCAAGATTTTTAGAACAACTACACTTCAACTAACATCGCTAACTGGCTTACCAACGGAATATAAAAGGTTCTTCCAACTAAAGCTTTATAGGCGCTTATGACGGTCATCAAAATTAAAAGACTTGATATTAAAAGCTTTGCCAGGGAGGGCAAGATCATTAAAGATAGCAGTAAAAGAATTGTTAAAATTAAGGCCTGTTTTGAATGCACAAGAACAAATTCGGAATTTCCTTTTCTTAAGATTAAAATGGCAGCCGAAACAAATGGAATGTAACTTGCCACCGCCACTATTACATCTTCCCCTTCATATTGACGAGTCTGGTAATTAGCGATGTTATCAGCCCTCAGCTGGCCAACATAGTAATCAATTATTTTTTTTAATGTGGAAATAATTTTATCTAAAAGGTTACTGAAATTCATTTGATTTTGCCTAAATTCTATCCTGTTGAATTATATCATAAGGCTAATCAAATAAACTAATCTGCCCTTTAATCTTCTCTACTTTTCGAACTTGGCGGGGGTTTTTTACTTCGCCAGTTGAACCTGACCAAATTTTGACAGTCCCGTAAACGCCATCAAAACCAGGTTCAATACTTATCTCTCCCTTACGGACCTTATCTACACCTTCGGCAACCCTAAAATTTGAAGTAGCTTTTTCAATTTCTTCAACCCGTGCTTTTAGCAAAACATTCATCTCATTGCCAAAGTAGTTTACAAGATTTATATATTCATTTCTAATTTTTTCGCCGAGCACCGATAGACCTAAAGCCTCAGCCAATATTTCTTGCAAAGGAACTAGACTGAAAAAAGGAGGTCGTCCTTGAGCCTTAAAACCTTCCGGTCGATCTTTTTCGGCCAACGCGGCTACTCGATGCATTACACCCACCGTCAAACGTCGGCTGCACTTAGGGCAGATGATACCCATTTTATCAGTCTCCTCTGGTGACTGCCGAATACCGCAATTCCTGTGCCCGGTAAAATGATACTTGCCTTCTTCAGGAAAGAATTCGACGGTAAAAGCGACTCTTGAATCAGATGTTTCGTTTAAAGGAGCGACGTCTCGGCTACTCACAGTTTCATCACCTGTCTGAGCAAGCGCCGCGTCTTTTCTATCTTGTGAAGTTACTTGACGATCTGCACTAACGCGGTGCGTCTCCGACGAAGTCGGAGTGCGAGTTTGATGAACTGTGTTAGACGAGACTAGATCCTTGGCTGCACTTTTTAAAGCCATTAGTAAACCTTCGTAACTAAAATGCGCGTCCAAAACTGTTAGCTCTCTCCCCATTTTTGGAGCCGAATGCGCGTCGGAAAAAGAAACGATTGACCGACGGTCTAAATCGCGAATTCGCCAATTCATAGCTGGATCACTAGAAAGCCCAGTCTCAACTGCATAAATATACCCGGATAAATCGCCGAAACATTCTTCAATAGAATCAAAGCCGGAATTACTTCCGTATAAAGAAAACCACGGAGTCCAAGCATGGGCTGGTATAAAAATAGCTTTTTCGTTAACATTCAAAGCCAGTTCCAACAACTCTTTTGCCGACAACCCGACAATCGGCCGACCATCGGCTGCTAGATTTGCCCGCTTACCAAGCTGGTCGTTAAACTTCTCCACATCGGCCAGATCCGGAAAATAAAGTAGACAGTGGATACGGCGTTGTTTTCCGCCTTGGGTGTAAATGCAAGAAATTTCAGTACCTAAAATATACTTAACGTTATCGTAATAGTACAAACCATTTCCTAGTTCTTTCAGTTTCGATTTACTTTCTTTGAACCACACAGGGTGAGTAAAATCCGCACTGGATAATAAACCAATACCTTTCCACTTTGCCCAAGAGCTTAAAGTATCAAAATTAAGACTTTTGCTCGTAGCTCGAGCGTATGCTGAATGAAGATGAAGATCCGCAACAAATTTCATAGTTAAACTTTAACTTTTCGCTGTTGCTCATACATCTCGACTAGCTCTTTAACGGTAGTAGCATCCTCGGCTCTTTTATCCGTACCTCTAAACGAGACTAATCGAGGGAATCTCAAAGCATATCCTGGCTCGTCGCCAACTTTGCCAGCGGTGTGGACTGGGCTGCGGGTGATTTCGTCTGCGAAAATTTCCAACACCAACTTTGGTTCTAACCAGATTGAAGGTTCAATAATCGAATTAACTCTTGCAGGTTTTCTTGTAACTTGTAACTTATTACTTATTACTTTGATTTGGCGCCACTCCTCGTCTGTCAGTCCAGTACCTACTCTACTAACTGTTTCGAACTCGTCTTTGTCAGAGTCGTAAATCCCGACCAATAGACCACCCGCACCAAAAGATGTTCTTTTACCAGTGCCTGTATAAATTCCCAATAAAACACAGTCGATCGTATCGGAAAGCTCCCCCGCCGCCATTCTCTTAAATTTAATCCAATGAAAACCACGGGCCCCTGCTTTGTAAGGAGCGTCCAATTTTTTTATCATCACCCCTTCAAGACCAGCCGAGACTTGTTCTTCAAACATTTCTTTAAGTTCCTTGGACGAGTGCAAAATCTTTTCTTTGGCAAGAATAATAATGTCATCTTTGGATATTACCTTAGAAAGCTGCGCTCGTCTTTCGACATAAGGTTTTTTGGTAATGTCTTTGCCATCCAGGTAAAGAAGATCAAAAGCAAAAAGTTTTAGCGGCAACTTCTGGCTAAACTCCGCAATAGCGTACTTACGCCGTCTTTTAGTAGTTTCCTGAAAAGGTAAGAACTCGTCCGTCAACGGATTGTAAGCAATCGCCTCACCTTCAAAAATGGCACTTTCTGCCTTGACTTCGTTTAACACACCGTTAACCAAATCCGGAAACGAATTGGTAAAATCCTCCAAATTCCTAGAAAAAATCCTAACTTGCTTTTTGTTTTTGCTCTGTAATTCTGAATTCTTAACTCTGAACTCTGAACTCACGTGGATTTGGCAGCGGAATCCGTCGTATTTAGGCTCAACGGCAAAATTATCGCCAACCCTTTTGATAACTGCTTCGGCATTTGGCAAACGCTCGGCCAGGGCCGGTCGAACTGGTTTACCAACCTGCAACTGGACTTTTGCAACTCCAGAAAGCCCTTTGCCCCAAAAAGTTTTTGCGACAAAACCCAAATCGCTCGTTTTATTGTAAGCCTCTTCAAGGGAAGCGCGGGCGGATTTATCACCAATTTTGGCGATGGACAGGGCATCCAAAACAGTCGGATCGCCTATACCCAGCCGCAACTTCGCTAAAGTTATCCGCACCAGATGTTTAGCGCTCTTTGAGTCCATCTGCTTAAGCAATTCCGAAAGTGTACCTATTTTCTTCTCAACACTACCCTGACCGGACGTTGTTGCGATTGTGTACAAACCTTCGTGAACGTCGCTGACGGTTAGCTGTTTTCTACTTCTTCCTTTTTCCTTTTGACTCAATTGCTCGGCTGTTAGGCCCATGTCTCCGGTCCTTACCGCAAGTTTACGGACTTCTCCGCGATCTATTTTGTAGGCAAGGGCGAGCGCTTGCTCAACCATTTTATCCGCCATACCAATTTCTATTGGCTCAAAGAATGGGACTACCCGGCCTTGAAGTAAGTAAGCTACTTTTTCTATTTCAGCTTCTGTTACTTTTTTTAATAGTTCTGATAGTATTTGAGTTATTTCTATACGGCTTGATGTAGTCTCTAACTTTTCAAAATACTCAGCGAGCTGCGCAAATTTCATGATACAGACATTATACTAAATTAAGCAGAAAAAAGGAGCGGCGCTGCATTCCTGGGAAGACAGCGCCAATACTTTTAGTCATGATGTTAGTGGCCTTGGGTCTTCCACTCGCTGGTCTGTGGGCTTAAGACTAAGCGAGCCTTCTGAAAAATCGAGAGTGTAAACACGATATCCTGGACCTGCATCGGTCAGCCATCGTATTATTATGGAGCTAAAGTTTTCGTCTAGCTCCCCCCTATAGGGCTGGGCCTCTGCTTTAACGATAGGCATTCCCAAACCCCACTCGATTTGCCGCAAGGCTTCGTATATTAAATCACGGTAGTCATACGGTCTTCCGTGATAATCCTTGCCGCCAAAGTCCAACGCTCGGTGAATCCTCACTTCCTCTATTCTAACCGTCAAAGGCACGAAGTAGTCGTCACTATTACCAGCCATTCCTTTCCTCCTGGTTATATTTAGGTAGCAGAATTATACATCCTATAATTTATCAGTGCAATTGGGCAAGAATCGAATTAAGAATCTCCTTTCAAAACATACACCGCAGATTTTGTCTTACCCCTCTTCCTCACTAATCGTTTTTCCATCAAAACTTTTAAATCTCGCAAAATTGAGTCATCGGAAACCATTGGTAACAAACTGCGCCACTCTTTATTGGAAACTTGGCCGAACTCTTGCATATATTCAACCAATTTTAGCTGCCGGTCGTTTAAAGGCAGCTGACCCATTTTACTTTTGAGTCGCAGATCGACAGAAAGGCGACGGACTTTATCTTTTATTCTTGCCAGCTCCTCTGCCAAACCTTCAGTAAAATATTCTATCCAGACAGTTAAATCTCTCTGCCAAATATCTTCAGACTGATTTGATACTTGTTGAAGAACACTGTAGTAACGTGTAGCATCTTTATCGAAATATTCTTCAATCGAGAAAAACTTTTTTATATCGTAGCCTTCTTTAAACAAAACAAGGTTCGCAACGGCTCTCGCGACGCGGCCGTTACCATCAACGAAAGGGTGGATTGCTGCCAGCCCGTAGTGAGTAATCCCCGCTTTTATAACCGGATGGATTTCGTCTTGGGAAAGGCGGTTTAGCCAAAAAAAGAATTCATGGGTTAGACTTGGTACTTTATTTTGGTTTGGTGGGACGTAGGACGCTTCTCCGGTTGCGGAGTTTGCCACTTTTACTTGGACTTTTCGATATTTTCCAGACTGATCCTCGAGGAGGATTTTTTTAGTAGTGAGGCGGTGAATTTCTAGCAAAATGTCTTCTGTTACTAGCTCTTCCCGGATTTTGTCGATGTATTTTAAAACTTCACGGTAGTTTAAAACTTCTTGGACATCACGGTCCCGAGCGGAAATATTTTTTCCTTCAAGAATCTGGGCCACTTCTTTTTGCTCCAGGGGATTGCCTTCAATATGCGTGCCGTGATGAACCGTGCGAATAATTGCTTCCTCACGGAATTTCGCTTCGTAGGAAGGAACTAAGGGAGCGTTTTCAATAATTTCTTTGGCGGCTTCGATACGACCGATGTTTTTTAAAATCTTGTGAGTTATGGAATATTTTGGTTGAAACATTTAAACAATTAACGCACATTTACCGCAGAAATGCAAGTTTTCCGGGTAAAAGTTAGGGGCAGACACATGACTTGCGCCAAAATGTCTGCCCCTTCTCTTCTCCTTCCTGTGAAATTTTTACCGGTAGCGATTGGGCTACGGACGGATCGTTAACGACTGAGTCGTGATTGGTGTGGGCGGGTGTCCACCACCAGAGCGCTCGGTCTGCGTGCAGCCCCCATTAGCAAACACGACCACCGCCCCTACCAGCACCACGACGGCCACAAAGACAACGATCACCCAGGTTGGTATTTTGGACATGTGCGTGCTCCTTCCTTAGCCTGTCGCCCAACAGTAGCTGTCCGCCCCGTTTAGTGGAGGCGAGGTCGTCCTGGGGCCCATGATACAGTTAAGCACGACAGGGTAGTGCCTCAAGGCGACACCGCTGACACTGAAGACGCCAATCTGCCCGTTACTCTTGGCGCTCACCTCTTTGTGTCCCGGTATTCTGGTGTAAGCAGGAACGCCGTCTTGGCTTTCCAAACCGTAGAGACCGATCGAACTGAAAGGCCGATCGGAGCAGTCGTGATTGACTGTCACTCCATCGTAGAAGTTGCTGTCCGGACCATCGAAGTAGTCCCAACGACAGTTCATCTTGTACGAAAGCAACGTTACTTCCGCCCAGGTAACATTCCAACAGTAGCCGCCAAAAGGTGTGCACACCCGAGTGACGAAAGGCCAGACGATTTTGTACTCCGCGGTGCCGGCGGCACTATACCAAGCCCCTGGGTCCTCCGGCGGCGGCCCACAGCTTGTGCAGATCGACGCTGCTTCGCCATACTGGCTCCAGCTAACGACCTGAACATCGTTGATTTGGCCGGAGGCGTTTCGGTAGAGGACGCAGCCGGTGAACGATGGGTCAACGCTGGCAGCTTCTGCAACTGAGTTGTTGCAGGTTTTCAGCACGTCTATTTGGATACGGACCGGCTGGCAACCGTGGTTGTACTGTTGGCCCATCAACACCAAGTCCTGGACGTTGATCCTACCGTCAGGTGGGCCAAGGTTCCAAGGGTTCGGGCCAAGCGGGGTCCGGTCGTACTCGGTCGAGTAACCAGACTGGCCTTGGTACTGCCCGAAGTGATAAACGACAGTAAGGATGTCCGCCACAGTGTTCTTGCCGCTGTGCGTCGGGTTCCACCAGTCCCAAGGATTTGTCGGGTCTCGACGGCCGCCCTCCTTTTGTTTCGGACCCAGTTCAAGCCGGTCTGGACAACCATCGCCATCCGTATCCGGCGCCGTGTACTCAATGGTTGACGGGCCAGTATAGGTTGAGACAGACGGAGTTGGTGGGCTGAAATCGCTTGTCGGGGTTGACTCGGTTGTTGGTGTCGGTGTTTCTGCTTGAACCCCATTGGTGCCTGCGAGCCCTGCTATCATCAAGATAGCAAGCAGTAGGGTAATACGAAGTCGCATTTTCGAACCTCCGTTCGTGTCGTTTTGATCAGGATGGTTTTCTTATCAAGTTGTAGTGTGCAAAATGAAACCCTCCCTCAACGAGAAAGCTCCGACCCCCTCCTTAGAGCCAGGCAAGAACCTACGCACAAGAGCCTCCAGGACTCTTACCGTAGATGGTGTCTGACTGAATGGTCTTGGCCGAAACTGTGGTCAGAGCTCGGCCGGCCAGGATCCCACTGAATAAGGCAGGTTGAACCGTCTCCTCGCTGATAGCAGTACCAGCTGCGTCGCCTACCTCACCGCAAGTATTGGCAGCCTCCCACGTCCAGTTAGCTGTTATCGGTGTGTTTGCCGTGAAACTGGTAACCGGCTCGTTTCGATCTCCGTCGCCGTCCGTATCGTCGAAGTCACGAACTTCTATAGTCACTGGAAGCACTGCTTCCAAACCGATTGAGCCCTGGCTGATTTGAAGCCAGTTACTGTCAGAAATGTCTTTCTTGCCTTTAAAACTCCAGACCGTCTGACACCCATACTCTTCACAGCGAGTGAGTTTCCCTTCGACACTGGCGATATCTTGGATTTGGGCTCCGGTCGCACTACTCGAGCGGATCAAGCGTGTAACTTGGACTGATCCCTCAGTCACCAGATTCGTTGTGTGTGTAATTGTGAAAAAGCCAGTCGCTCCCTCAGTTGTGGTACGAGACCATCCGTTGTCTCCACTCGTTGCAAAGACATTCGCAACAGTGAAGACAAGTAGAGCTAAAACTGTCATCAACGACAATGCTATTTTTTTCATTTGTCTCCTCCTTTTTTGGAATATATTGGCGGTTATCTTTCTCCTGAACAGATTTCTTTCGTTTAAAGCTTTAGTGTTATACACGCAAGCTTCTTTAGACTTTAGAGCGTAGCTCGCAAGTCTCGAAGAACTTTAGTGCGTCAGCACGCAAGTCTTGGGGAGCTTTAGCGCGTTAGCGCGCAAATCTCGGAGAGATTTATAGCACTTTTTACACCATTTGTCAAACTTAGAATAAAAAATTATCGGTTTTGTATGAAAAATTAGAAAAAATTTATCCACTCCTATAGTTTCCCCTGGAAATAAATCTATAGGTTGGGGCACTTTTACATTTTGCCAACTTGTTCATTCTGTAGGAAATTTTAGCAGAAGGGTATTGCAAGTGCTAATATCCTATGTTATAAGTACCCTGTCGTAGGTAGTTAAGTTGTTTTCAACTTTTTACTTATTACTTTTTACTTATTACTTATGAGCGAACAACCAGAACAATTTACACCTTTTCAAGTTGCCAAAAATCCTTTGGAAGCTTACGGAAGAAATCTCACTACACTCGCCAAAGAAGGCAAACTCGATCCGGTCATTGGCCGCGATGAGGAAATCCGCCGGCTTATGCAAGTTCTTTCCCGCCGCACTAAAAATAATCCAGTCTTAATTGGAGAAGCCGGTGTTGGTAAAACTGCAATTGTTGAGGGCTTGGCGCAAAGAATAATTGCCGGGGATGTTCCCGACACTTTGAAAGGCCGAGAAATATTTCAACTTGATATATCCTCATTAATTGCCGGTGCCGCCTTTCGCGGCGAATTTGAAGAAAGATTAAAAGCGGTACTTAAAGCAATCTCCGAGGAAGGTAAATATATTTTATTTATTGACGAGCTCCACCTGGTTGTTGGAGCGGGTCGGGCCGAAGGGGCCGTCGACGCTGCTAACATTTTAAAACCCGCGCTTGCTCGGGGCGAACTTCACGCTATTGGAGCGACAACTCTGAAAGAATACCGGGAGTACATTGAAAAGGACGCTGCTCTTGAGAGGCGCTTCCAACCAATTTACGTTGAGCAGCCTTCGATAGAAGATACAATCGCAATTCTTCGGGGCTTAAAAGAAAAATATGAGGTGCATCACGGAGTAAGAATTACAGATTCGGCTCTGATTGCCGCTGCCACTTTATCCAACCGCTATATTTCCGGAAGATTTTTGCCTGACAAAGCCGTGGACTTGGTTGACGAAGCAACCAGCGCTCTAAAAATGGAAGTAGAATCTATGCCTGCGCACCTAGACCAGATGAAAAGGAAAATTTTACAACTTGAAATAGAACGGGAGGCTTTGAAAAAAGAAAAAGATTCCGCCAGTAAAGAGCGGTTAAAGAATGTTGGGACGGAAGTTGATTCCGAGAAAAAGAACTTTGGCAATCTTGAAGGCAAGTGGAAAAAGGAGAAAGACGTCATTCATGAACTCCGAACCAAAAACCATGAGCTAGAGCGGCTCCGAATGGCTTTGGAAAAAGCAGAACGAGAGGCAGATTTGAACACAGCCGCCGAAATTAAATACGGCAAAATCCCCAATTTGGAAAAAGAAGTTGGGGAGATAAATAAAAAATTAAAGACCGTTTCTGGTGAATCCCCCCTGCTTCGTGAAGAAGTAACCGAAGAAGACATTGCCAAGGTGGTTTCGCGCTGGACTGGGATTCCGGTGGCGCGATTGGTAGAATCCGAAGCCGCTAAATTAGCTAATATGGAAGTGGAGCTTCACAGGAGGATGGTAGACCAAGAACAGGCAGTAAAAGCGGTTTCTGACGCAATAAGACGCCACAGAGCCGGTATTTCCGCAGAAACCAAACCAATTGGTAGTTTTATATTCCTGGGACCCACCGGCGTGGGTAAAACAGAACTAGCCCGCGCCCTCGCTGAATTTTTGTTTAATGATGAAAGAGCAATCGTCAGAGTCGACATGAGTGAGTACATGCAAGAGCATTCTGCCGCCCGGCTCATCGGCGCTCCTCCCGGTTACGTTGGTTACGAAGAAGGCGGGCAACTAACCGAGGCCGTACGGCGTAAACCGTATTCCGTAGTACTTTTTGATGAGATTGAAAAAGCCCACCCGGACGTTTTCAATATTCTTCTTCAAGTTTTGGATGACGGTCGGCTTACTGACGGCCGCGGCCGGACTGTAGATTTTAAAAATACCGTAATAATAATGACGAGCAATTTAGGAAGCGAAATAATTCAAAAATACGCTGGCAAGACGCCAAGCGTTATGAAAGAAGAACTAATGGGGTTAGTGCGTAACACCTTTCGCCCCGAATTTTTAAACAGGGTTGACGAAATCGTCGTCTTTAACCCACTAACGGAGAAAGAAATCGCCCAGATTACTAAACTTCAACTAGATAAAGTTGTGGAGCAACTTAAAGAAAAAGGAATAAAAATAAAAATAGATCCAAAAGTCGAGGAACAAATCGCCAAAGAAGGTTTTGACCCGGTTTACGGTGCGAGACCCTTAAAGAGAGTTATCCAGGATAAAATTCTTGATGAGCTTGCCCTTCAGATTGTTGAAGGGAAGGTGAAATCCGGAGATACAGTAACTGCACAGTTACAAGACGGAAAAGTTAGTTTAAAAGTTTCGTAAAGAAAAAGCCGCTTTAAGTTTCCTCAAAGCGGCTAGCAATTTTGTGTTTACGCGGCGACGGGAAAGTACCAGCGTGTTCGGTCTTTGCCTATAAAGCCAATTGTAACTCGATCGAGATTCATACCTCGTTTTGAAAGCCGAGTTATCAACCGATTTCGGTCTTTCCCGTAACCAACTACCTCTCCATCCGCCACCGCCACATGTTTATTGCGGTAACGCTTGGGCTGTTTTCGGCGAATGGTGTTGAGCAGAGTCTCGTCAAACCCTTTTTGAACAAGACTCCTGCTTACTTCTCTCGGGTCGCCGATCAGCTTGAGAACGTCGGACTTTTTCATCCGGTTATGTCCTCCCCTCCGTCGATGCGGATGACGTTGCCGGTCATCCAACCAAGCCGTTCGTCGGCTAGCGCGGCAATCGCCTTTGCAACATCTGCAGTGGTCGTCGCCCGCCCAGATGGATTCAGCGCCTTCGCTCGCTCATACAACTCTGGTCCACCTGGAATCCGACGTAAAGCCGGTGTGTCTGTTGCCCCAGCTTGAATCGCGTTGGCAGTGATGCCAAGCGGTGCCAGTTCAAACGCGATCTGGCGGATGTGCGATTCAAGCGCCGCCTTGGCAGCAGAAACAGCGCCGTAGGCTTTGATTACCCGGGCAGACCCAGAACTCGTCATGGCGAAGACGCGGCTTCCCTCGCCCATCAAGCCGGACGAGACCAGGTCCTGGGTCCAGTAGACCAGGCTGTGGGCCATTACATCCAGCGTCATGTCCATTTGCTTTTGGCTAATCGCGCCTTTGGGCGTTTCGGCGATGTAGGGCAGGAGTGTACCAAAGGCAAGCGAATGCAAAAGGACTTTGACGAAAGGCTCACCATTCCTGGGCAGATACGCCGTCATTCTTTCGATAACCGTTGCACGATTTCCCGCGTCAGCTGCATTGAGATTGAAGAATTCCGTGAGACAACCCATCTCACGAATTTCATTCTCAATCCGCTCAGCATTCTGCTTCGCTGCTCCTGTGTCCAAGTGAACACCGCAGATATTGAAACCGCTTCTAGCGAGTTCGAGACTTGTAGCCTCACCGAATCCGCTGGATGCACCGAGAAGTAGAGCCCAATAATCTTTCTTCATCTTCTTGTCTCCTTCCTCTCTTAGAAACTAGAAACCGGCAAACAGTATTTGCTTGTCACGTCGGAAAGATTCTATCACATTTACAAAAGGTAGTGGAAAATCTTGAGCAATTAGTTGCTGGAAGACCCCTCGGCGGCAGAAACTAAGTTTTGCATGAGTGCAGCCACAGTCATTGGACCCACTCCGCCAGGAACAGGGGTAATTTTTGAAGCAACTTTGGCAACAGCCTCAAAATCCACATCGCCAACAATTCTTGATTTAGAGAGAGTGTCGTCCGGTTTTGGATAAACAGGGGTGGTACCGATATCTACAACAACAGCGCCTTTTTTGACCATACCAGCGGTGATTAGTTTGGGCTTACCAACCGCCGAAACTAAAATATCGGCTTTTTTAGTAATGAGTTCTGGGTTTGGGGTTTTGGAGTGAACAACCCTAACGCTTGCTCCTTCCTTTTCTAGAAGCTCGGCTGTTGGCTTTCCGGCGATTTTCCCGCGGCCCACAACCACGGCTTCTTTTCCTTTTATCACAACGCCCGATTTTTTCAAAAGTTCAATAACGCCCAGTGCCGTAGCCGATTTAAAGGGAGATCCGGGAACAAAACCATCGACATCTTTTTCTGCAGGTATCATTAACGTGAGTCGATTAGAATCCAAATGCTTCGGAATAGGAAGTTGCAAAATTATCCCGTGGACATTTTTGTCGGTAGCTAACTTTTTAATTATCTGCTCAGCTATATTACTCGAAGTATCGGTTTTTAACTGCTCTATCAATACCGTTGCGCCAATTTTCTCGCCGGCAATTTTTTTCTGGCCAACGTAGGCAGCCGATGCTTTATTATCCCCAATTAAAATTATTGCCAAAGCTGGTTTAATTTTTCCCTTTTGAGTTTTTACTTTTAACTTTTGTAAAATTTCGTCCCTAATTTTTCGCCCGTCAATTATTTCCATGTTTAGATTTTTAACTTACTCAGGCCCAAATTTATATTCAAAAAATCCCGCATCAAAGAAAAGCGGGCCTTCAAAACTTTTGTAACTCTACGCTTTTCTGAGTCTATCTTTATTGCCTTTTTGTAAACCCCAACCAATTTTTTTGCTTGGGCCTCGGAGGAGTATTTTTCTCGAACTAATTTTTCGCCTGCCTTACCAAGACTCATTCTGAGTTGGGGCTCTACCAGCAAATTTTTTACTTTGCCGGCAAAATCTTTCTTATTCCTCTCTGCCACTAAACCTGTTTTTCCGGCAGTCACAAGTTCGTCAAATGCCGGGTCTTTAACTACTACCACTGGGCAGCCGGCTAACATTGCTTCGGGAACAGTTAAACCTTGAGTCTCCGTGTCGGATGCAAAAACAAAAATATCCGCATCTTTATAAACTTTCGGAACATCCTTCCGGGAAATAAAACCAGTGAAAAGAACTTTTTTGGTCAATTTTAAATCTTTCGCAAGGCTAACTATATTTTCCTTTTCTGGACCATCACCCACAATTGCAAGATATGTGTTTCTTTCCTTATTTAATAAATCTTTAAGGGACTCGATGATAAAATCAACCTTTTTTTCTTTACCAAGCCTACCTAAATACAAAATAACTCTATCTGAATCCGTCAAACCAAGTTGCTTTCTTAAATAACCCTTTTTTAAACTGCGGAAACGGGCTAGTTCGATTCCACCTGGAATCACCAATATCTTTTTTGTCACACCGTAGTCTAAAAGTTCCTTCTTAACCCTTTTAGTTGGGACCACAACCAAATCACATAAATTACAAAAAATCTTACTTCCAAGCTCGGCTATTTTTGGTGTAACCATTTTTCCTTTTAGGACATAGTGTAAGTAGCGATTCAGTAGTGTGTGATAGGTAACGACGCAAGGAAGGCCCCGAAGCCGAGCAAATTCCCAGCCTAAAAGGCCGGCTGTCCCTTGGGTATGAATGTGAACAACATCAAACTTCTGCCGGAAAAGATTGCGTAGATCTTTTTCTGGGATTGGGACAACAAGGCGCTGCTCGGGGTTTTTAATAATTTTTACCGCCGAAAGTCTGAAAACGTGCTCATCAGTATCTTTATAACCAGGAGTTTTCGGAGCGACAACATAGACCTCGTGACCCATCTTTTCCAAGGCTTTTTTGGTTGTAAGGGTGTTTTCGGAGACACCGTTTGTTTGGGGCCAATAAGTATCAGTAAAAAAGGCAATCTTCATAGTTTATTAAAATTTAACGAAAATGAGGAAAAGCCGGTGGTTTTTTTCCCATTTTCAAAAGTATATAGTTCCAACTATATCTCAAGAAGCTTCTTATGTAACCCTCTTTAAGCCGCCGAGTAGAAGTGTAAACTTTCATTCGGTTATCAAATTTTATGATACCAAACGTACTTATTCTATCAGTTAAATCAGTATCTTCAGCGGACCTAATTTCCGGATCGAAACCTCCGCATTTTTCATAAGCATCTTTTCTAACTGCAAAATTCATTCCTGACATATATGCCTTACCTTCTAACCTACCTGCCAATTGATAAACTTTTGTGGCAAACCAAAAGGCAAATTGTTGCGTCATCATTGTTCCAGCGCGAGGCAAAACTGGACCAGTTACCGAAACCACTTTGGGATCTCGAAAATCTTCCAGAATAATCTTCAACCAATCTTTCGGGACTATCGTATCTGCATCTGTACCAGCTAAAATACCGGCCTTTGCTTCTTCAAAACCCCGAAAGCGGGCAAGACCTATTCCTGGCTTTTCAAATATTATCTTTACTCCATATTTTTTGCATATTCGGTACGTGTCGTCAACTGTGTCTTCCCGGATTACAACAATAATTTCGTATTGATTTTTCGGCAAACTTTGGTCCCTTAAGCTCTCCAGACATTTTCCTATGTACTTTTCCTCATTAAAGGCAGGAACCGCTACCGAAATTAAAGGGAATTTATCTTTCAATTTCTTATTCATATTAATTTCTTTGGCAATTGGGGCAATAGTGAGTACCTCTACCCCCAACACGTATCTTTCTTACTATAGCGCCGCAGCGCGGACACGGCTCTCCGTTTAAGCGAAAGACTCTCAGATTTTTGGCGTGACCACCTTTCTTTGCATAAATATCTAGATATTGATCAACACTTGTACCCCGATCTTCAATTCCTTCTTTAATGACAAATAAAATTGCATCGAACAATTTTTGAAGTTCTGCTTCGCTTAATTTGTTTGCGGGCCGTTCTGGGTGGATTTTGGCGCGCCACAAAGCTTCATCAGCGTAAATGTTTCCTACCCCGGAAATTTTCTTTTGGTCCATGATTACAGTTTTAACAGCCCGGCTGCTTTTGGAAACAATTTTTTTGAAGGCATCAAACGTAAATTCTGGTGTGAAAGGTTCAGGTCCAAATTCAGCTAGGATTTTGTCCAAATCGCCTTTGTCTTTAACCACTTTCATAAATCCAAATTTTCTCAGATCGTTAAACCGCAGCTCCTCACCACCGTCAAGTTCAACTATAATGTGAGTGAACCTGTCTTTTGGATCCCCCGCTCTTCTTAAAAAAAGTTGGCCGGAAAGTTTTAAGTGGATTGCAATTGTGGTTCCGTGATCGTCCAGGTTCATCAGGAGAAGTTTTGCCCGCCGTTGAAAATCCTTAATCTTTTTTCCGTCAATTGCTTTCTCCATGTCTTCCGGTGAGGGTTTTAGCATTTTTGGCGCGTCATAATATTTAAGCCGGATAATCTTACGACCCTTAAGCTCCTTGTTTAAATCACGGCGTATTGTTTCAACCTCAGGAAGTTCTGGCATAATTACACCTTATAAATCTTATGGGGGCCGATATCAATTAAACCGACCGTTTCTGTGTCAACAAATTCAAACACAACTCTTGTCGAGTAGTCAACTGAAAAAGACCAATATTTAGCTAGTTTACCTGATAATTTATGGGTTTTAAGCTGGTGGTGAAAGGGATTCTTTTGGAAAATCTCAAGCCGTCTAACCGCTACTTGTTGTTTCCCCTTCGATAACTTCTTAAAAGATTTATTATAGTGAGAAGATTGAAGTAATTTTTTAATTTCCACTATTTACTTTAAAAGTTCTTTAGGGTCTTTTAGTAAAATGAGTTTCCCGTTGCCTTTTTCCTTCTCATAAATTCTAACCGCTTCTAAAGCAGCTTTCTCTTCCTCCACCTCTTTAAGTTCCTGTTCGTGGATTATTTCCCGCAGCTCTTTAACATCTTTTTCAATTTTTTCAATTTTTTCTAGAACCTCTGTCTTTACCATAATAAAGTAGATATTATACTAAAACTTAACCCTCAAAATAAAGCTCAAGCGCTTCTTTTAGATTTTTGATTGCTTCATCGTGAGTTTTGCCTTGGGAAGCAATATTAACCTCAAGGCAACGGGCTACATACAAATTTTCCTCTTTCCAAACTGCGCTGTGAAAGTTTTTCATTGCAGCCTAATAATAAACTTTTAATTGTTGGTTTTCAACCACAAAAAGAAAGTCCCGCGCTTGCTAGTTCGCAAAACGCGGGACTCTTAGGTACTGTTGGGGGTTACTTCGCTAGAACAAATGTAGTGGTTACTCATTAATCAGGTCCTAGCCCCGTACTCCCTTCCTCTGTACGTCTTCGGGCTGCGAAAGCGTGGATCAGCATTTCCGACAACATCTCCGCCTGATCCCACCTCAGTCTCATTGCTGGTCCAAGGCGATTCTCTATCACCACACCATCTGGCCCGTGAGAAAGTCCTATGTCTCCTGCCTCAATAGTCTTAAACGGCGACGGTTTCTCCTTCGTCTTTTCTCTTTCAAGAACCCGCGCAGCCTCTTTTGATGCCCTACTCATTCCAGACACAGTTGCTCTTCTCCTCCCTAGTTTTAGTTTCGTACTATAGAATTTTAAGGAGTCTTTGCCAAACTAAAAAAGACTTAGCTGCTCCTTCGGCTGACAAGAAGGGCAAAAATGAGTACGGCGGCCAGAAATTTCAATCATTTCAATCGGAGTTGAACAATTCCGGCAAGGCTGTCCAGTTCGACCATAAACATAAAAACTTTCTTGATTTTTCCCCGGTTGCCCGTAAAGATTTAAATAGCTGTCAATGGTGCTGCCACCGGCGGCGAGATCTTTTTCAAGCACCTCCCTGACTGCGGTTAATAAATTTTCTGATTCCTCGGCAGTGATTGATCGCGGGTGTCTTTTTGGGTTAATCTTGGCCACAAATAAAGCTTCATCAGCGTTAATGTTTCCCACTCCGGCCATTATTGACTGGTCAAGCAGCGCTTCTTTCATGTTAGTAATGTTCGTGGAAGACAAAGCTTGTTTTAAATAATCAGAGGTCGCTTTATCCGGCTCTGGCCCTAGCTTTTTATCTAAAAGAGCTAAATCCTCTTTATCCCAAAGAGAAACCTCTGCAAATCTGGCTCGATCAGTGAAACGCAACTGTCGACCGTCATCTAGATTTATAGTTAACCGAAGAAATTCGTCCGACAAGTCGCTAGGTTTGCGCAGCAGCAATCGGCCCGTCATTTTCAAATGAAACATTAAATGATAATCGTCCGTTAATGAAAGTAGTAAATATTTGCCGCGACGACGCGATTTAAGAATTTTCTTCCCCGGCAAAATTGCTTCCAAATCTCTTGCTTGTCTCGCCTTTAAACTATTCCCATTTTCTGGATCAAAAGTTGCTTGTGTGATTACACGACCAATTATTTCATCACCTAACTGACGTCTAATAATTTCTACTTCTGGTAGTTCCGGCATAAGGTTTCATCTCTCCCCAATTTTTACCAAGCTTCATCTCAACAACGAGAGGAACAGAAAGGGGAAAGGCTGTCTCCATAATGTTTTTTACCACGGCCGCAGCCTCTTTTAACTCACTCTCAGGAACTTCAAAAACTAATTCATCATGAACTTGCAAAATCATTTTTGTTTTTAAACTTTTTACTTTTAACTTTTTACTTAATTCGACCATCGCCTTTTTAATAATATCGGCCGCGGTTCCTTGAATTGGAGAGTTGACGGCAATTCGCTCGCCTCCCTTGCGCACAATTTGATTGTTACTGCGAAGTTCCAAAACGTAGCGCTTGAACCCGCCTAAAGTAGTCACGAAACCGTTTTCGTAGGCTTCCCTTAGTACCGCACCAATCCAATCTGAAACTTGCGGAAACCGGGCGAAGTAGCGGTCGATTATTTCTTTAGCTTCTGCCGGCGAATTTTTAAGTTGCTGGGAAAGGCCAAACGGCGAAATGCCGTACATTATGCCAAAGTTAATTATTTTCGCGACTCGTCTGTCTTCCTTTGTAACCTCGCTTGGCTTTTTCCCAAGGATGGATGCCGCCGCCTCTGTGTGAATATCTTCGCCTTCCTCAAAAATCCTTTTGAGTTCCCTGTCCCCGCTTATATGCGCCATAACGCGCAGTTCTATTTGGTTGTAATCTCCCGAAAGTAAAACGCTGCCTTTCGGGGCAATAAAGGCGGCGCGGACTTTTTCGCCCCAGCCACCTCGAGCCGGAATATTTTGCAAATTGGGATCTTTTGAGGAAAGCCGGCCGGTACGAGCAATATCCGTGTGATAATGGGTGTGAACCCGACTGTCGGGCCCAATTTGGGCTGGCAAAGCATCTACGTAGGTAGATTTTAGTTTAAAAAGCTCGCGGTATTGCAGAATTAAATCTATCACTGGATGCGCACCAACAAGAGACGATAAAGTCGCCTGATCCGTAGACTTGTGAGTTTTGATGCGAGTCGACCTTTCCGGAACAAGGTTTAACTCTTCATAAAGAACTTCTGAAAGTTGGCGTGGGGAGTTGAGATTAAATTCGTGACCAACTTCCTTATAGATTTGCTTTTCTAATTGAGAAAGCTTATTATTAATATCTTCCGATAACTGCGCCAGTTTTTTCTGGTCAAGCAACACGCCGTAGTTCTCCATTTCCCGAAGAACTTTTTCCAAATCGAAATTAACCCCCGTTTCCTCCTCTTTCTGTTTTTCAAACAAACCGGCCTGATCTTTGTTCTCGATAGTTTGATAGCTCGATAGTTTCTCCTTCTCAACACCCGGAAGTTTATTTATCAGTGACTTAAATTCTAGCGCTTGAAAAAGCTTCACTGCTTCGGCTTTATCATAATCGTGCAAAACGCACTTATTTAAATCCAGTTTTATTGGCGCATTAACATCTATAGTAGAGAGTCTTTTTGACATAACGGCTGCCTCGGCATCTGCCTCTAGTAGCTTGCGGGTCCTTTCTGGGATTTTGGCAAGGTTTTTGTAAATTTCTTCGACCGAACCAAACTCTTTCACTAGCTTCACTGCGCCAACGTCCCCAATTCCCCGAACCCCTGGGATATTATCTGAGGCATCTCCTGCCAAAGCTTTAACATCAATAAGTTTTTGGGGAGCAAGACCGTATTTCTCCTCGACAATTTTTGAGTCGTAATAGACTACATCGGCAAAACTTTTCCCCGGAGTGTAAATTTTTACGTTTGGCCTAACAAGTTGAAGTGTATCGCGATCTCCCGTGACAATTAGTACCTCCAAATCTTTAACACCATTTTCCGTTGCTTGTTTGACCAAAGTGCCAATAATATCGTCTGCTTCATAACCGGCAAGTTCAAAAACAGGAATATTCAGTACCGAAAGAACTTCCTTTACTCTGGGCATTTGTTCATGAAGCTCTTCAGGCGCTGCGCCCCTTTGGGCTTTATAGGCTGTATATTCTTGGTGGCGAAAAGTGGGTTCAGCGGTGTCAAAAGTAACCGCAATGTAGGCTGGTTTAACATCGGCAATTGCTCGCAGTAACATGCTTGTGAAGCCAAAAACCGCGTTGACCAGCTCGCCCTTGGAAGTTGTCAGTGGAGGCATAGCGTGATAAGCACGATGAAAAACCGCGTGCCCGTCTACCAACATTAATTTTGCCATGGGGACATTTTAACTCAAAATCTATGCGCCAACAAGCTAACCGCGGTATCTCTAACTTTTGACGTCTTTATCGGGAGATGTGGTCTCAACTTTAATTTCTGACTCTTCCTTAGGCTCTTCTATTTGCTCTTTTACCTGGTGGAGTTTCTCCCCCCTCGTTACAATTTCTTCAAACTCGGCACCTTCTAAGGTTTCCTTTTTGATTAATTCGGCTGCCACAAGATCTAACTTTTCTTTGTTTTCCCGAAGGATTTTTTTGGCTTTATCGAAACATTCATCGATTATTCTTTTAACTTCGTCGTCTACTTTTGCTGCCAAATGTTCTGAAAGTGGTTTTGGGTCTCCAAGTTCTCGGGCCAACCAAGGGTTCTCTCCTGGAGCGCCCATGGTTAATGGGCCCAAAGAGCTCATACCGAATTCCGTCACCATTTTTCTGGCAATTTCGGTGGCTCTCGAAATGTCAGAACTTGCCCCAACCGTGAATTCATTAAACTCAATTTCTTCGGCAGCCCTACCACCAAGAAGCGATGTTATGGTTTCCAAAAGCCTTGTCTTTGTTTCGTTGTAGCGGTCTTGTGAAGGCGGGATAAGGGTATGACCGCCGGTGCCTCCACGGGCCACAATTGATATCCGGTGAACCGGATCCATGTTAGGAAGCATTTTCGTTACTAAACCGTGCCCGGCTTCATGGTAGGCGGTTATTTTCTTTTCTTCCTCGGAAGTCATTCTTTTTCTTTCTGGCCCAAGTTGAACTTTGGTAGCAGCTTCTTCCAAATCTTTATTTCCCACCTGTTTTTTACCATCTCTTGCGGCTAAAATCGCTGCCTCGTTTAACATGTTCTCCAAGTCGGCTCCAGAAAAACCGACAGTCCGGCGGGCTAGACTTTCAATATCAACACCTGCCTCCAGTGGTTTATTTTTTGAGTGAATCTTAATAATTGACTTGCGACCTTCAATGTCGGGCAAATCCAATGTAACTCGGCGATCGAAACGCCCTGGGCGCACCAGTGCAGGGTCCAACATATCCGGCCGGTTTGTAGCCGCCATAACAATTATATTAATATTCGGCTCAAAGCCATCCATCTCGACTAAAATTTGGTTTAAAGTCTGTTCCCTCTCGTCGTGACCACCACCAATCCCGAGACCCCGTTGCCGACCTATCGAATCAATTTCATCAATAAATATTATGGCCGGTGAAGATTTTTTTGCATTATCGAATAAATCTCTTACGCGAGACGCGCCGACTCCCACCAACATTTCCATAAATTCACTGCCGGCAATTGAGAAGAAAGGAACATTGGCTTCTCCCGCAACTGCCCGAGCTAGAAGTGTCTTACCCACACCAGAAGGCCCAACTAATAAAGCTCCTTTGGGAATCTTTGCTCCAAGCGCGCGATACTTTTCCGGGCTCTTTAAAAAATCCACCACTTCAGTAAGTTCCCTTTTAGCTTCATCAACACCAGCAACATCAGAAAATGTGGTTTTTGGATTATCGCGGTTGAAAAGCTTCGCTCGGCTTCTTGAAAAGGAAAGAATGTTATCCCCTGCATTCCTTGCTTGACGAAGAAAAAAGAAGAAAAATCCAGCTAGAAGAAGTATTGGCAAGAATATATTCAAAAGACCAAATACCGTATCTCTGGTAGAGGTATCTTTGTTGTTGATAGCTACCTTTGCTGGATCTATACCGGAGGCTTTAAGGGTCTGGGTAAAAACTTCGTTTTGCTGAAGCCGAGATTTTATAGTGCTTCCATCTTTCAATTTTGCCTCAACGTTCACACCATCAATGGCGACAGAATCTACATTACCATCTTTTATCTGCGTGAGAATATCGCTTTCTGGCTTTTGTACAGATTGTCCCCGTGGAGAAAGAAAACTAAAGATAAGAAAAGAGGCGACTATGATTAGAAGAACATAGAAAGGTATGCTTCCAAAAAACCCTTTTTTTGATTTTTGTAATTTTGGTGCTTCAGGCATAAGTTAGTAATAGGATCCTCCGTAACCAAATCCAAGTGATTTGGGTACTCTCGGATCCTGCGTCTTTCAGACTAAAGTAAAACGGCCGACTGATTTAGTCCCAAGACACAAGATGGCGCGTACGCGCCAGATTTAGTCCTATGGACGTAATATGGCGCTTCCGCGCCAGATTATACCAGATCCATATTTATCGTTCAATGGTATTTATACGAAGGGCACTTAAACTAACCGCATTGCTTTTTTGACCATTTCGAGAGTTTCCGCAGCCTCGGCTCGTGCTTTTTCCGTACCCTCTTGCAGAATTTTTCCAACTAACTCACCTTCATTCTCGAACTTTACTCTTCTTTGTCGGATTGGGTCTAAAAAGTTATTCAGAGCGGCCGTCAATTTTTCTTTCACCTCAACATCCCCAACCGCGCCTTTCTGATAACGCTTCTTTAGATCTTCAACTTCATCTTTATTGGGATTGAAAGCGTCGTGATAAATAAAAACCGGGTTTCCTTCAACTTTTCCTGGATCGCTTGGGTGAATTCGGGCTGGATCCGTATACATACTCCTCACCTTTTTTTCGACTTCGTCGCTACTATCTGAAAGATAAATCGCGTTGTTAAGTGATTTACTCATTTTCGCCTTGCCATCGATCCCAGGCAAAACTCCAATTTCTTTTGGAATCAAAGCTTCGGGGATTGGGAAAACTTCACTGTAGGTAGAGTTGAACTTTTCAGCAAGTTCCCGAGTCAACTCAATGTGACTCGCTTGATCTTTTCCTACTGGAACAAGATTCGCTCTAACCATCAAGATATCAGCTGCTTGCATAACTGGATAAGAAAGTAGTCCGAGGGACGGGTTTTCAATTTTTAAATCACGCAACATATCTTTGAGAGTTGGAATTCTCTCAAGTCTACTTTTAGAAACCAACATTGATAAGATTACGGCGAGTTCTTGATCTTCCGAAATTTCACTTTGCACACAAAAGGTTACTTTTTTAGGGTCGATACCCACCGAAAGTTGATCCAAAACTAAATCTTTTATATTTTGCTTAATTTGAGAGGTATCGTCACTAGTAGTAAGAGCGTGTAAATCGGCCACCAAAAGAAACACTTCGTATTCGTCTTGAAGTGCTAGTCGATTTTTTAGCGAGCCAACAAAGTGGCCTAAATGTAGTTTTCCTGTTGGCCTATCCCCAGTTAAAATTCTTTTTTTCATAAAAAGGTAACAAAAATATTACAAAAATAGTTTATCACATATGTTAGAATTTGGCCGAGGGGACGACAAGCCGACTTTACCGAAAGCCCGCCGTCCCCTCGTAATTACCAATCCCAGAGCATTCGCTTCTCCTTTCCAATTTCTACGACATTATGCCAGTTCTCCCCCTCCTGATACCAACCCAGGTTCCTAGTGAAACCACAATGGTTGCAAGTCTCAACTTTCACACCAGCTGAATGGCTTATCCACCGGATATGGTGCGATCTTTCCCTGTGAGCACAACTCAACTGCTCGAACCGCTTCACCAGTGCCCCATCGATTTCGGCCCTAGACCCCAAAGCCAAACCGGTGGTAAATGATTCGCGATGACCGGGTAACGAATCTCTTTGCCGGATTAGTTGTCTCCATATTCTGAGTTTATCTTCCCCAACCATCCTGTTAACTAGCTCGATCGGACCGATCATGGAGTGAACAGCGGTTTTCTCACCGCCTAGTGCCTTCCAAGAGCTATCCATAATCCATTTCATCTTTTCTCTGAATCGCTGAACTGCCTTCCAAGCAGCAATTTGTGGGTGTCTTGATTTCACTACTTCTGTGTAAACAAGTGTTCCGGGACTCCCTTCGAATGTCGGAACATCCCAGGTGACTAACCACCAAACCTTTCTTCGACTCATTTTTCTCCTTTCTTATGCTCCACACCATCCGGTGTGTCGTGGACCACTGCAACCGCTGCAGGCAGGTTCCTCATCAAAGCAAAGGCGCAATTCAACCACCCGCCAAAGATACCGAACTAACCATGCGTGGCTGTCGTTAACCTCGTGGAATGTCTCGTGTACTTCGCATTCACAGCACACCAAAGTTACTAACGCCCAGGTATTGCCCCAACCACCTCGGGTTCTGTCAAGCAGAACGTGTACTCCAGACACTCTTTTGCATTCTGGACGATGTGACAATCTCTCCTGAACATCCGACCTAAACGAGATCATCTTTCTCCTTTCTTACCTCAGAAATTTTTCCTCTTGATTAATGCCCTATTCCTACAAGACTTGCAACTGAGCTCGGCGTCGTCTTCCGAAGAAAAGGGTTTATTACCCCTAATCCAAATCAGACGGATATTGCCCGGATTCTGGCAGGAATGCTTATGCCAAACCCACCTAAACTGCGGAAGTTTTGGATCCGCAGTCGCGTGACAATTGTCACAGTATCTTGCGTAACCAACAACATACACACCATCCCCTACTTTGACCTGCGTTTTGCGATTTAACACAGCCGATCTCCCGCAGGATTTCCTGTGTTTAAATTTCCTCGAAGACGTGCTTCCAACCTTCTTTTTCATGACCGAAATCTCCTTTCTTCCCACAAAAATAGCTCGCCGGTTGGCGAGCTGTGTAGTGATTTCGTTCTGAAAATATTTTTTCTAGCTAAAACCAAGGCACCACAAAACTCACCAACGTTAGTCGGCGCTGTATTTGTGATACCACTTGTGGTTCAAGCTAGTAAGCATGTTACGTATTAAAATACCACCCTGATTGCTTTTTGTCAATTTGAACTTTCCTCGATTTCCCGGCCTGGATTAGTCAGCGTTAAGAAATTGAGCTTTTTGAGTCGACCCAAAGGGGAATTTTTCACCTGTTTGAGCGCAGCGAGTTTGAAAAATTAGACGTGAAAAGCGAAATTTTAGCTGGAGGATCCCGGCCGGCAGTTTGGCTCCACCTTTGCTGCCAAAGGTGGGATAGAAACTAAAACTCTTCACACCACTTCCTTGCCTTTGGAATTTCTTCAATGAGGTCACTTGCCGAATACCAGTAAGAGACTTTTTCCTTCAACCGCGCGCCGGCTAAACCAATCAAAAAGGCGGCCGCACATGCAGAAAGAAAATTATCATTTTTAGTCATCAGAGCGGCAACCAGTCCCGCTAAAACGTCTCCTGTACCACCTTTCGTCATCCCGGCATTGCCAGCATGATCTTCTCTAAAATCATTCGGCCCGCAAATATAATCGACTGGTCCTTTAAGAACAATGGTACAGCCATATTTCTTTGCCATGGCAATGGCATTTTCTTTTGATGGTTCAAGTCCAAAGAAAATTTTAAATTCCCCTTGGTGAGGGGTTACCACAAAGTTCTCGTTGACTAGATCTGGACTTAACACTTTTAGTGCGTCTGCATCCAATAAATATTTTTTATCTGGGTACTTTTTAATAATTTCTTCAAGTTTTATTTTGACCTCACTTGAGGTTCCTAAACCAGGTCCCATTAACACGGCGTCTGACCTTTCCATATACTTTTCGAAATTTTCGTCCGCTACTGGAATAAATTCGGCAAGATTTTCCTTAATTTTTTGTAATATATTTACATTTTCGGGAGTCGAGTAGATAAAAATCAAATCAACGAACTTAGAGGCGGTTTTTGCAGCGTAAACTAAAGCACCGTGATAATACTGCGATCCGGCGAACATAAAAAGCTGGCCATTTTCACCTTTGTGGGAATGATACTTCGGAGTAAAAAGAGGTTTAACTTCCCCGGGACCAACCCAACCCAGGTTATAGCGATCCTTCCAAAACTTTCGGTTGATTTCTTCCAAGGAGCTTATCATGTTACAATTCTACTATGAAGGAGCATGGTTCTGCTTTACTTTTGCTTATCCTGGGGGTATTAGTACTGGTAGTTTTAGTTGTATCAGTAAATTTCCTTCTCCCCAAATACACTAGCGTACCGAGTCTTAACACTAACGGAGCGGCCGACAACAATTCAGAAAGTATCACTGCCCCAATAGACCAAGCCAAATCGGCTGCCGACCAAGCCAATTTAAAAGCTACTGAGACTGCTCTTGAATCGTATTTTGCGGAGAACGGTCGCTACCCTTCCTCTTTAAGCAGTTTAGACCTTTCTTTAAACACCTCCGTTTACAACTATCAACTCTGCGGCAGCGGGGGCGATGAAGCAATTTTATCTGAAAGTGGTACGGCGGGCGGTGTTTATTTCAACTCTGGTACTGACCAGCAAGTTACGAGTAGAGCCTGCTATTGATTTATTAAGCCAGTCCTTCCTTTTATAATCTCCTTCTCAAAAATCTCGCCCACAATTTCTTCAATTAAGTCTTGGAGAGTTAAAATACCGACTGTCTTCTGTTCGTCGTCTTTTACAACCGCAATCGGGGTTGCTAAGTTTTTGAATTTAACCAAAGTGACATCTACGTAATCGTTCTTATTTACGAAAAAGGGTTGTTTCAGAATTGTAGTGAGACTTCTTTCTTCACGATCTTTGTGCAGTTCTCGCAACATATCGGCAGCATCAATAGTGCCGATAATATTGTCTTTGTCACCGGAAAAAACTGGGTAACGATCAAAAGTATACCTCATGATGTAGTCAACTGCTTCATCTATATTAAGTTTGGCGTCTAACATTACCACATCGCCGACCGGCGTCATTATTTCACCAATCTTCGTTTCTTCTAAATCTAAAATCGAGTGGAGCATATCAGTTTCCTCTTTATCCAATACCCCTTCTTCCCTTCCGATTGTAATAATCGCTCGCAGTTCCTCTTCGGAAAGGAGCGGACGCTTTTTCGAAGATTTTTGAATTAATCTTGAAATTTTTTCTAAGACCCAGATAAGTGGATAAAATACCCATATCAATACTCCCAAAAGTGGGGCTGTCTCTAAAGATATTCTTTCCGAATATTGAAGAGCATAGGTTTTTGGAGTAATTTCACCAAAAACTAAAAGTAGGATGGTCATAACTCCTGTCGCGATACCAACACCCAAATCCCCAAACGCTCTCGTTGCTGCTAAAGTTGCCACTGCCGCCGCTGCCGTGTTTACAATACTCACCGCAATCAAAATAGCGATTAAAAGCCTATTTGGTTGCTGCTTTAAATTGTAAAGTTCCTCTGCTCCAGGCTTGCCTTGATTTCGCAGAGTTTTTACTTTTAATTGGCTTAGAGATACTGTCGCTACTTCTACGGCAGAGAAGAAAGCGGATAAAGATAAAAGAATGAAAAGAGCGATAAATTCTAGCATGTATAAACATCATATAAAATTGGCGGTTCTATTTCCAGTTCTTCTGTTTGACTTGAAAACATCTTTGTGTTAATATTCATTCCTCAACGCGGGTGGGGGGTTTAGAATCCCGCGAGGCTCATAATCTCGCTCAAGCCGGTGCGAATCCGGCACCCGCAACCACGCAAACCCTACTTTAAAGGTAGGGTTTGTGCGTTTTTAGAGGGTTTGGTATTCTTAAGAGCAGCGGACTCAAAGGACGCGTTGCGTCCTGTGCTTTTGGAGGCAGCGTAGCTCAGTGGTAGCATGCTTTGCATGCTGCGACCTCGCTTTGCGAGGACTAAGAGCAGCGGACTCTAGCAATTTGCCAGGGTAGCTCAGTGGTAGAGCAGCGGACTCATAAGCCGTTGGTCGGGAGTTCGAATCTCCCCCCTGGCACCAATGGGCAAATTGCGCAGCAAGCTGAGCTTGCTTAAAGCCTAGGTCGCAGGTTCGAATCCAGCCGCTGCCGTCACAACCACCAAACATTGACAAAAAAATTCTCCTGGCGTACGATTTAATCTGATGAGTATTCTTGATGAGATACGTTCTTCGGTAAAAAATCCAGCTAGCATAAAAAGTTTCTACGTGCTCTTTGTAACAGTTTTCTTCTTACTTCTTATACCCCTAACCGTCTTTGGAGTGTTATCGGAAAGGACTCTAATAACGCAGGCCCAAGGATCCTGTGCTCTACCCGCCGAAAAAACTTTTACCGGCAGAGTCACCCCTAATCAAAACGGAGACCACGCATTTATATTCAAGGGGACAGACTGCTCTCTAAACGCATGGGTAAATGGTGATGGAAATTCCGATCTTGCACTTTGGATATATCAACCTGACGGCACCATTCGAGTGGTAGATGACAGGAAAGATAAAAGCTACGAGTTTGTTTCTATTCCAGCTCCGGTTAAAGAAGGCGGTTACAGATTATCCGTAAGGTTAAAATCCGGTGTTGCTACTAGCTACACGACCACTGTTTCATTCCGCTGAAATCACTGCGTAAATACTCTCAGCCAAAGCTGCCAGTTAGATAAATTTCTAGCATATTGTTGGCTGCTACTAGCATCGTTTCCGGATCCTCCGTCCACAACGTAAATTGTTTCTCCTTTTTTAGCCAAACCCAAAGTATCCCTCGCTTGTTGCTCCACAAAACCGCCAGACTCCCGTTTTTTTAGCTCTTTTTTTAGAACCTCAGTTTGGTTGTGTAGAGACTGCTCTTGTTTCCCTACCTCAGAAAGGCCGTGTAATTTTTTATAAGAGCTATAGATGTTTTTCGTTAAAGCAACACTGGAAGAGACCAGAACAAAAATTATTATAAAGCTAACAATCTTCCTCACACCTTAATTATATCGCTTTTGCGATACAAAAGCAGATGCAATCTGCGATTTAATCGCTTTTGCGATACAATCGAAAGCAATGTAACCCACGGCGATTATAAACTTCCGAGGGCTAAAACCCTCGGTATTGTTCTTTAAGTTTACACGAGCGCAGAAAACCCTTGAAAGTCTAACTTACATTTCCCCTCAGAAGTGTGTAATCACTCTTAGCATTCATCCCCACTTTAAGAAAGTGGATTTTCTGCTAGCGATTATAATCGATCCACCTAATAGAGTTCACGAATGCTGAGGGTTCAACATAATGAGAGTCCCATAGTCTCTTGACAAGTGCCTTCTCTACTGGTAAAATTACTTTATAGCTTATGATTAAGGTTTCTGACGCGCATAAAAAGTTTATAGAACATCTAAAAAGTCAAGGTCGCTCTTCGGCGACTGTTTTGGCTTATGGGAAAGATATCGAACAGCTTAAAGATTTTCTCGCTGATCTTAAAAAGGCTCAGGTCCAAGAGATAACCACTAAGGATCTCCAAGCTTTCATGGCAAAACTCAACAAGGAAGGCTACACACCAAAAAGTATTTCCCGAAAAACAAACTCAACAAAAACCTTTTTTAGATTCTTAAAAGTCAACGAATTTGTAACTGATGACCCAGCCATTTTACTTGAACACCCACGATTCGAAATGAAACCGCCGAGAATCCTGACTAAGATGGAATATCGCGCCTTAAGAGATTCAGCTAGAGACGACACTAGGATTTCGGCAATAATCGAGCTTTTGCTCCAAACCGGAATTAGAATTGGAGAACTGGCCAAATTAAAACTTTCTGACGCGAAATTTTCTAATAACAGTAAGGCTGGGGAACTTCACGTACCGGCTGGGGAATCTTACCCAGAAAGAACTGTTCCTGTAAATAAAGCCGCTGAGGGGGCTTTGAAGAAATACATAGAGATCCGACCGCAAACAAAGGACGAAACCATGTTCGTGACTAAAACTGGTCGACCCCTACTTGTAAGAAACATTAGAACCGCTATCGACCGCTACTTTAAACTCGCCAGCATTAAAAACGCCAAGGTAAACGATCTTCGCCACACCTTTGTGGCCCATCACTTAATGAGCGGTACTTCTCTTGTTCTAGTTTCCAAACTTGCCGGCCACAAGAGACTAGCTACTACAGAAAAATACCTCAATCTGATTCAAGGACGCGTCGAAGAACCAATTAAACTCAACGAGCTCTAAACTAACTTGGCTTTAAATCAGAAAGGCTTATGGTTCCCGGTTTTGGAGCTTCCAAGAGGTTTAGAGGTTGCTCTCCGACTTTATCACCGTCTACAAAAATTTGAACTTTATAATCTCCCGGCTTCGGAAAACTCGAATTAATCACTTCCACAATAAAATTAAAATTTCTATTCAAGGCCTCGGGCGGCAGGTTTATCTCCCTTTCTTCTTCCCTATCCATTAGGGGGTTTCCGGTAGCGTCCGACAGCACAACACTCATTTTAAACTTCTCTTTTGAAGAAGCAATGGAACCAACTACCACAAACTTCGGGTGAGTGACCGGAAAGCGGGCGGCATTTATGTTCTCGAAGACTCCAATTATATTTAGCTTTTTGTCGATGGACAAAAAAGCACTATCCGCCAAAAGAACGTAAAGAAGTTTCATAGTCTTCCAATTATATCACTTTGATTGGACTCAACATAAATGCTATAATCTATCCCAATTCAACATTGATTGTTAGCTCCAAGGTAGAGCACCACTCTTTAAAGCCGAGAAACTGGCTTGGGCCAGTAGCTCAGCGGTTAGAGCACCACTCTTATAAAGTGGGGGTCCTTGGTTCGAATCCAAGCTGGCCCACCATTAGGTCTTAATTGACTTGATTACTGTGGCGTTTCTCGGCTTGCGTCCCCTAAAAGCGAGGTTAAAAGTGGGGGTCCTTGGTTCGAATCCATCCGAGCTCGTTTAATTTTTAGAAGAGACTAATCAATTTCATGCCTTCTAATACTCTTAGAATAATTTTCCTCATTTCCCTTTTCTTGGAATATCTACACTCAACAGAAGAGATTGCTGGAAGATTTCCCCATATCGACTCTTTTATGAAATTCGGAGGCTCTATTTTTCGAACCACCTCAGAAAAATTTTACTGGATATCTCATATAATTTACTGGGTCGGCCTGCCAATTATATTTTTGATTTTCCAGCGGTCGAGTGTAGGATTGTTCTTAGCAGTACTCTTTGGAATTTCCTATCCTTTCGAAGCCCACCACTTATTTAAAGCTTTCCTTAGAAAATCTTATTATCCCGGTACAATTACTGCGTTATTGTACTTATTTATCGGGTTTTTCTTCTGGGCACAACTACTAAAAGATTTAAATCTACTTAATTCGTAAACTCCTGACAGAACATTTTTCCGGCTATGCCGCCGTCAACTACTCCCACGCCTAATTTTCCAAAGGAGGATCGTAACATATTTTCCCGATGTCCTTTGGAGTTCATTAAACCTTCGTGGGCAATTTTAACCGTTGGGGCGTAGGCAAGGTTTTCTCCGGCCACCGTGTACTTTATTCCGGCCGCATTCATCCGATCGAAAGGCGATTTACCTTCGGGGGTATAATGCGAAAAGTAGCTTCTCTTAAACATGTCCAGGCAATGGGCTCTACCAACATCGCGCAGAGCTTTATTAAACACTAGCTCAGAAATTCCTCTTTTTCTCCTTTCGTAGTTAACTAAGTCAAACATTTCCTTTTCGGACTCTTGGTCTATCGTAAACTCAATTTTTTTAGGTATTGCGAGCTGCACTGTCTCCTTGGATCCAGGTTCAGGAGTAATTAGATAAGCCAAGTTTTTATATGGAAGCTTATTTAAATAAGTTTCGGTGATGGGTTGATATTTTAAAACGATCGGTAACACATTACTTCCCCACCAAGAATTTTCAATTTCTGCTCTCAGACCCGCTTTAAAAGGTAAAACTAGAGGAAGGAGAAGAAACAAAGTTACGAGAAATAAACCAACTAAGACGCTAGGAATAACTCCTAAAACCCGATCGACAATTAAAAATCCCCGGACTTTTTTGTAGAATGGCGTAAGCAGGCGGTAAAAATGTGAGAGAGCAAGACTCAGTGCGACTTCCAAAATAATCAAAATAGCAAAAAAAGCGGCCACTTGAGACACATTTTCGCCCCAGTTTAGGCTGTGATCGATAAAACGGGCAGATCCTGGGTAAAAGACTGTAGCCAAAACTAATGAAACAATGGTGGCAATTATATTCAACACACCACCAACAAAACCAGTTTGCCATCCTTGCCAGACTAAATAAACTGTTATGAGTAAAATTAGGAAATCAATAATATTAAACATCAAATTATTCCTAGTTCCGCTTTTGCTGCCTCACTTACTTTTGTTAAATCCCAAGGCGGGTCAAAGGTTAGTTTGAGATCGATTTTTTTTACGCCCGAAAGCTTTCCTATCTTTTCATTAATCTCTTTGTGAATAATGGATCCTAAAGGACAGCCGGGAAACGTAAGGGTCATTAATATTTTGACTTCTCCGGAAGGCCCAACCCGCGCGTCGTAAATTAAACCTAAATCAACGATATTTATGTGAAGTTCCGGGTCATTCACTTTCTTTAGCGCTTGGATAATTTTTTCTTTCGTTAACATAAGGCGAGATTATTATATGTCACATATACAACGCGCGTCATTATATAACTTTAAACTAGTTGCTTGTATTACTTAAGTTTTAAGGGATTAATTTCCTTGGAGGAATTTTTTGACTTCTTCTACAACTTGGGTTGGAGTGTAAGATACCTTCAAAAGATATCCGTCCGCGCCAAGTTCAAAACCTTCTTTAATTATTGTTTCTTCCCCAAGGTTTGTGAGAAGAAGAGTAGGAATTTTTTTCGTAAGTGGGTTTTGCTTTAGCGATTTTAAAACATCAATACCGCTCATCTTGGGAAGCATAATATCAAGTAATATTAGGCTTGGGGTTTTCTCTGCCGCCATTAGTAACCCTTCTTCACCATCCTTAGCTACCTCAACATCGAGCCCATTATTCGTAAATTCGCGACGGTAAATTTCGCGAATGGATTCTTCGTCATCAATTACTAGAATTTTTTTCTTCTCTTCTGGCATATTGTCTAAATTTAGAATACTCTCAAACTCTTCTTTATGTCAACTCCAAATGAAAAGCCGTCTGGGGGAAAATCCAACCCAGACGGCTTAGGCGTTTCTGCCTTCACTAAGAATTCGTAAATAACAGAAACAGGAAAGCTAGAAACCCAAGTGCCATCACAATCGTCAGGAAAACTGCGGCTACAGGGCCAGAGGCAAAACCACTTGGCTCTGCACTTGAACCCTGTCCAGTCGACGGTAGCTTGATGTTTGCCGCCACTGGCGTCGACGTTGGTCTTGGCGTCGGCGGTCGAACCGTCGATGACGCCTTGTGGACCAAAACCCGTGTCACCGTTGGCGTCGCTTGCACCGTCTCGGTCGGTGTTACCGTAGCGGTTGCGGCCACGACTGTTTCTGTCACCGTCGCTTGTGACGTCTCAATCGCTGTTGCTGTTCCAGACGGTGTTTGAGCATGCGCGGTACCGAAGAACCCAAGCGCAAACATCACCACCAAGATTGCGACCATCTTACTCATCCTCTCTTCCTCCTTCAGAAATTAGTTAGTTCAAACTAGCGTTAGTGCTTATTATACCTAAAATATATCGTTTTGTCAACTACTACAGGATATTTTACGGGGCTCTGAAGAATTGGCCGACTAAGTAACCTACTAAAGCGGCGACAATACCAATAATTGCAATTTCCAAACCGGATTTTTTCCAATCCCCAACAGTAGTCTTGGCTTTGTAAGCGCCAACAACAAATAGGACCACGGCCGACATCGCTAGTGAAACCCAAACCGTTTCACTTATCGTTAATTTCAAAGCCGGTAGTGCGAAAAAGGGACTGAGGGGAACTATAGAACCGATTATAGCAGCGAGTCCAACCACCAAAGCGCTTCCCAAAGCATTCTTGGTTTCAACAGGGGCAAGGCCAAGCTCAAACTTCATCATCTCATCAAGCCAAACTTCTTCATTGGAGATAATTTGTTTTACGACGTCTTCTAAAAGTTTCCCGGAAAAACCTTTCCTACGGTAAATTTCGCGAATCTCTTCTTCCTCCATCTTGGGAACTTCTTTTATCTCTCTTTTTTCGCGAGCCAGTTCACTTTCATAAAAAGATTGCTCGGCACGAGTCGAGGTGTAAGCAACCGCCGCCATAGAAACGCTTTCGGCAAAAGTAGCGGCAAAACCGGCGGCCAAAATAATGCGTAGATCTTGAGATGCGACAGCGACACCGAGAATTATTCCCAACACGTTAACCAATCCGTCTTGCCCACCGAGAATAATGTCTCTTAAGTTGGAGGAAGCTGCATGGGTTTCTGAAAATGTATCTTTAGCTTTCGGCAATTCCATAGTTAACTAGAGATGAGTTTGTTTAGATTAAAATTTAAGTCTCTCAAGTCTTCCGTACTAGCGGTAATTTTAACACGATTTTTGATTAGTTCTGAAATCGGAGCTCTATCCCCCGGTAGATTAATTAAACTGGCGCCAACGAGACGATCACCACGAATGTGTAAACGACCCAGCTTTCCTTCATCAACTGAACCGCGCTCGATTAACATTGTTTCTGAATCGGCTGCGGAATCTCCCATAAAGGTAAAGGTGCCATCGAAAATCGAAATTGTGTAGGTAGACACGGTGATAAATTTTTCCCGATCTGGATTGTCCCAACCCGCAACCATATTTTGCCCGACTGTTTTACCCTGCGCGCCTGCATTTGCCCAGTTTCCCATTTGGTGGTTTTTATCAAAGAGGGCATCGTAAAATTCAGCAATGTCCCCTGCCGCCCAAACATCTTTAGTTTCTGTTTCTAAGTATTCGTTGGTAACAACACCTTTATTAATTTTTAGCCCTGAATCTTTTAAATAACCCAAGTCCATATGAATTCCGATACCAACTCCAGCAATTTCCGCCGGAATTTCTTTCCCTTTTTCTAGTTTTACTGATTGCAAATCGGTCTCGCCAACAAACTCGACAACTTGATCTTCGGCGATGATGTCGATGCCATGGTCCTGCAGGATTTTATTTATTAGGCGGCCACTGCCTTCCCCAACAACCTGGCTCCAAAAATACGGTTCGCGAACAATACAAGTGGTTCTTATTCCCGCTTTAACGAAACTCTGGGCATATTCAATGCCGATGAAACCGCCACCGACAACAACCCCAGTTTTAGCTTTCGCCATTTGCTCCTTAACTTCTTTGACATCGGCAATTGCCCGTAAGTAAGTTACCCCTTTTAAATCAGCACCGGGAACTTCCGGACGATTGACTTTGCCGCCGGAAGCAATTAATAATTTACTGTACTCTATTTCTTCTTTACTCTGCAATGTAACCAGTTTACTCTGAGTATTAATCTTTTCCACTCTTAAATTCTTTAAAAGTTCGATATTTTTTTCTTCATAATCTTGTTGGTGGCGTACGTAAAGCCGTTCATAGGGTATTTGACCACGTAAATATTGGGGAAGCATAACTCGAGAATAAAGAAGCTCTGGTTCTTCGGTAACTATAACTATTGATCCTGAAAGATCGTTTATACGGATAAATTCCGCCGCCGTGGTGCCAGCGATTCCCCCGCCAACAATCAAATAGTCTTTTTTTGTCATATCAAAAAAATACTGCGACCACTTCGTGGTCTAAGTCAACTTTTCTCATATAACTGTTCTTACACCACTTAATTGTAGCAGAAATGTTGTTCTAGCTGGCGGAGGATTGACAAAAAATATTTATAGGCTTAGAATATAAGCGTTATGACTTCTTTTGTCAGTTATAAGGCTCTAATTCTTAGATACTTTTTAGCGGCTGCTATCGCTTTTTCTCTAATTTTACTTCTTGCCGCTCCACTTTCAAACAGTGCTTTGGCTTTAAAAGTCCACGAAATTAAAGTTAGACCTGATCACCGAACGGTCCGAAATGTGATTGTTTGCAACGTCACGGACACTGCCTCCAATGGCTTCGGCACCATCGGCACAAAACTTCCAAGTAGCGTTACTTACAGAGTAAACTCATTCTCTGCCCCACACTCGGTCGTAAGCAATGTTTCAACAATTGTAGGCAATTCTTTCAATACCTGGGGGTCTGCTGTTCCCAGTGTTACTTTCACAAAAGGTTCAGACACCTTAGCTCATAAAGCTCGTTTTGACGGTCAGAATGTAATTGCTTGGGGCAGACTTCCTTTAAGCACTTTGGGCGCGACCTATATTTGGTACAACACTAGCACTGGACAAGTAGTTGAGGTCGACACTATTTTGAATTCAAGGCAGCCTTGGAGCTGGACGGACCCAACTACAGTGGATGTGGACCAAACTTGCCCAAGCACTAACGCCTATGATGCCCAAGGTATCCTTACCCATGAGATTGGGCACTGGATGGGATTAGACGACCTCTATGTTTTGGACGATGAGGATTTAACTTTGTTTGGTTACGGATCTAAACAAGAACTAAAGAAAGACACCCCAGGATCAGGCGATATACTCGGCCTCGGATCCATATATCCCTAAATTAGAAATTCAAGGAAATACTTGTTTTCCTTCCTTGTCTTCAACAATAATCGCTAAAACAGGACAAGTTTTGGCGGCTTCAAGAATTTTTTCGTCGTCATCGCCGCCCTGCTTCTTAACCACAGCTTTTGCTTCACTGTCCAGTTCAAAAGTATTTGGTGCAATCGCAACACAATCGGCAGTCCCGATGCACAATAATCTATCTACCTTAACTTTATAGGCCATATACTTTTATCTTTCAACTTTTACTTCCGCTTTAATTAGAGCGTCCTTTAAAACATTTAAACTTAAGAGTGTACAACCGAGTCTGGCTGGTGATGGGTTAATTCCCAACAACCTAAGTATATCACCCGTCTCTACCTTCCGGGCTTCTGCTAGAGATTTCCCTTCGATATAACTTGCTAATAGAGAGGCTGATGCTTGGGAAATCGCGCACCCTGTCCCGGAAAAAACCGCCTTTTTAATTATGTTCTCTGAATTCTTTAGCCCACGAAGTGGTCGCAAAGCGCGAAGCGATTTTATTCTTAATTGCAATTTAATTTCGTCTCCACAAAGCTGATTTACTAGCCTAGCCTCTAAATCTGGGTTGGAAATTTCACCCCGGTTTTTGGGGTTTCGCGCTACTTCTAGAATTGTTTGTCGGTAGAGTTGATCTTCGATCATTTGTTAGTCTATCTTAAACAGCTTTTTCGCTTTTTCAATCGCCGGAACAAGTTTATCAATCTCTTCTTTAGTATTATAAATATAAAAACTGGCTCTGGCAGCCGCCGGAATTCCTAAAACTTTCATTAACGGTTGGGCGCAGTGGTGCCCCGAGCGCACTGCAATCCCTTCGCCATCAAGAATGGAAGCCAAATCGTGCGGGTGAATTGCCACTTTCCCCTTTTTATCTACAACGTTGAGTGACACAACACCACCCCGCTTTTCCTGGTCTGTCGGTCCGTAAATCTTAAGATTTTTCACCCCCGAAAGTTTTTCTAAAGCGTAGACAGTCAGTTCTTTTTCATGCTCTCGAACGTTTTTCATACCAAGAGCCGATAAATAGAGGGCAGCTGCACCCAGCCCAACTGCTCCCGCGACATCCGGCGTACCAGCCTCAAATTTCCAAGGAACATAGTTCCAAGAACTTTTTTCAAAACTAACCTCCATAATCATTTCTCCACCAGCAAGAAAAGGCTCCATTTCTTCAAGAAGTTCTCCTTTTGCGTAAAGAACACCAATACCCGTCGGCCCGAGCATTTTGTGGCCGGTAAAAACATAAAAATCAGGATTAATATTTTGAATAGACACTGGTATGTGGGGCACAGCTTGAGATCCATCAATTAGAATTTTGATGTCAGATCTAAGATTTCGAATGTCAGAAATAATTTGCTTGACTGGATTAATCGTACCGAGAACATTTGAAACGTGGGTAAAAGCCACTAATTTTGTTTTTTTACTAATTAATTCTCTAATTCTCCAATTTTCTAATTTCCCATCCTCATCGATTGGAATAAACTTTAATTTCGCACCGACTTCGTTCGCAAGTATTTGCCAAGGGACGAGGTTGGAATGGTGCTCCATTTCGGTAAGCAATATCTCGTCTCCGGATTTTATGTTTTTCCGACCCCAACTGTAAGCGACCAAATTGATTGCTTCCGTGGCGTTACGAACAAAAACAATTTGGCGAGAGTCTCCGGCGTTAACAAAATCGGCCACTTTTTTTCTTGCGCCTTCGTACGCTTCCGTTGCCTCTTCTGAAAGCTTGTGGACACTGCGGTGCACATTGGCATTGTGATTTTTGTAATAATCGGAAATTGCGTCTATAACTTGGGTGGGTTTTTGGGAAGTCGCCGCGTTGTCAAAATAAACAAGTGGTTTGCCGTGGACCTCTCGCGAAAGAATCGGAAAATCCTTGCGTACTTTCTCCGCGTCTAATCCTGCCTCGCGAAGCCCCGAGCGAAGTCGAAGGGTTTTACGTTTCTGTCTAACTGTGGTAGCTGACATATAGAGATTGGATTTTACTCCCAGAAGGCTAGATTTACAAGAAGTTAGATCGCTCACCAAAACTTTAGCTTGCTTCTATGTTGAAGGTTTCTTTCTTTTGTGTTAGAAAAGGACCGCTGGCCAAAGGAGGTGGGATTTGAGTGTCGTTTGCGAAAAGCTGCCAGAAAATGTCGACGATCTTCTGGCGCAGTTGAAAAAAATCGAGGATGAGGTGGGTTCGCTCGGTCTTGAAAAGAAAGGTGATATTAGCGAAGAGCTGCGCAAGCGTACATTGGCTCTTGTCCTGGCTCTTCGTGAAACTGGAAAAATTGACTCAGACGATGTTACTACCACAGTAACCAATTGGCGAAAATCGTTACAGGGAGGATGAAAGGTGACAGAGGAAGTCGACAAATATCAAAATGGCCAGCATTAAGCGGTCCTCGCAATAAAAAGCAGGACCGCTTTCCTTTTCTCCTAGAGTTAAGTTGTATGAAAAAGAAAACCGGCAGATTTGTCATGAAGACAAAACTACCGGCTTGTTATAGATTACCATCGACCCAATGCGCGTTCCCTGATCATGTCATTGTATTCGTCGTGGAAGCCTTCGACGAAGACTTTGATGGGTCCTTCGGTATCAGCTTGCTGTCGCCACTCCCCAATACCAACTCGTCCGTAGAAGAGACCACACTTGACACACGACAGCTCGCCTCGATTACGGATGACCTCGAAGGTACCTAAGTTGATGAACTCCCGGCTTCCACATTCGCAGGTAAGACCTGGTTGAACTACTTCAAACTTTCTCCTATTGCGCACAAAAGCTTTTGCCATGACTCCCTTCTTCCTAGCCTGTCAAAATTGGGCCGGTGATTATTTCACCACGGACCGAGCTTTCCAGTAACCAAAGAGCTTGGTGGGCCTTCAATGCCCCTCTGAAAAAACCGTTGCTTTTTGCAACGTCCCACATCATGCGGCTAAACTCGACGGCCCAGTTGGGAAGAGCTCTAGCCTTCCAAGACTGTCCGTACGGATACCATAGACTTGAGTTTACCGTTGCGGCGATAAATCCCTTCTCCTGAAGATAGGTCTCCAGCACCCAGCTTCCACTCCAACAGAAACCTACTTCCTCTTCTGGGTCTTTGGATTCGAGCCATTTACGAAACCCTGGCAGTCCCAAACCCCAAGGTCGATTCGGCATATTATCCCTCCTCTCAGCCTAACGGCTTTTTGAGGGGATTATAACATAAATTCTGAATTTATTTAAGACTATGAGATGTCAACGAGTATGTCGTCACCTTCGACTTTTACTGGATAAGTCTTGAGAGGCTCAAAGGCAGGCGGGCCGGTATTTTCTCCGCTTTTAATGTTAAACCTACTTCCGTGACAAGTGCACTCTACCTCTTCCCCATCTACGTAATTATTCTCCGAAATTACACATTGTTCGTGAGTGCAGATGTTACCCGTGGCAAAGACTTCGTCACCCAGCCGGTAAAGCGCAATTTCTTCGCTGGCAATTTTTACTCCCTTAACTTCGCCATCTTTAATTTCCGAATTTTTTGCTGCTTTTTGGAATGTCATAAATTAAATTTTAGTAGTGGCTCCTTATGTGGGAGAGCGAATACTGTAGATCCGCGTCTACTTTTTTGTGTGGGTTAAAAATATTTTCACTATCAAAAATATCTTTTATTTCCTTGAATATAGAAAACATTTTTTCGCCGTACATTTTCTTCACGTACGGACCACGGCTTAAACCTTCATTATGTTCGCCAGAAGTGGAACCTTTAAATTCAAAAACTAGATCGTAAATATCTTCGGCACAAGGGTCAATTTTGGCTCTATCCGCCGGGTTCGCTAAATCCATAAAAGGGATGATGTGGAAATTGCCATCGCCCATGTGCCCGGTTATCGTATATTTTAAGTCGTACTTCTCCAAAATTTTCAAAAGTCTGGGAAAGTAATCTTTAATATATTCCGGGGAGATAACAAAATCGTCAATAAATGGTGCCGTGTGTTTGTCTTTAACCGTTTTCCGCAGAATATTAAAGCTTTCGCGGCGGATTAACCAATATCTATCCGACTGCTTCTTAGTTTCCGCCAAAACGGATTTTAGTTTGTAAGGGTCGATCTCCTTTTTGAGATTTTCCACACGAGTATTAACTTCTTCTTGAGTATCGGCCTCATATTCCACCAAAAGAGTGAATTTTGGAATGCCGTGAAAAGCAAAATTTACAAGTTGGGGCAAGAATTGCAGTCCCATCCCGATAGTTTCAGCAAACCCAAGCATTTTGGCAAATTGAGGAATGAAACGAAGGGCAAGACCTAAAGTATGGTCGTCAAAAGCCTCAAAACTATCTGGCTTTGTGGCGACTACTGTCGTTATCAGATGTGGCAGCTTGTCGATTTCTTCCAAGTAAATTACTAAAAGACCGGAATATTTTTTGGCTTCCACAAGGCGTAAGTTTATTTCCGTCGTCAGCCCCAAAGTTCCTTGGGAACCGACGAAAAGCTTGGTTAAATCAAAATTTTGTTTGTCCCAAACATCCCAAATGTTATAACCAGTGGAGTCTTTAGTCACTTTTGGCTTGGCGTTTTTAACTAAATCATAATTTTCTTCAACAATCTTAAAGACGCGACGATAAACCTCTCCTTCGAAATTTTCTTGCTTTATTTTTTTCTCTAGCTCCCCTTTATCTATTTTTTTAAATTCATATTCATTTCCATCCGCTAAAACAACTTTAAGGTCATTTACGTAATCAATTGTTTTGCCGTAAGTAAGGCTTTTTTCGCCACCGGAGTTATTATTTACCATTCCGCCAAGAGCGCAGATATTTTTTGAGGCCGGGTACGAAGGTAGAAGTAAATTTTGCGCAAGAGTCTTCTTTTCAAAATCACGGTAGTAGACCCCGGGCTCTACGGTAGTGTTTTGTAAATTTATCTCACCGATGCGGTTAAAGTATTTATTGAACTCGACGATAATGGAATCGTTAATAGCTCCTCCTGTCATATCGGTCCCGGCACTACGAGCGGTTAAGGAAAGGGTCGGAGAATCTTTTTTGTGGGTAGAGACAAAAGTAACCAGTTTTTTGACGTCTTCCGTGTCTTTCGGAAAAACAATGACCTGCGGTTTTACTTCAAAAAGGCTAGTGTCGTGGCTATAAAAATCTAAATCTGCCGGATCGACAAGCACTTCACCTTTGATTGTCCCTCTGAGGTCTTCAGCCAGTTCCATAAATAATTAGGTTTGTTAGAAAATGGGAAACCGTAAATATTGTAACCTTTTAGCTACAACCAATCAAGCTGGGATTAGTTTAATTAAGTGTAAAACTAGCTACTTCTTTTTTGAGGGCAGTTTCTAAACGCTGCTTTTCTTTCGCTGGAAGTTTTTCCAAAATCCCAGAGAAATATCCTTGAACAATCAGCCTTGTTGCCTCTCTTTGAGTAACTCCCCGACTCGTTAAATAAAAGAGCGCTTCTTCGTCCACTGGGCCCACTGTAGAGGCATGACCAGCCTTCACTTCGTTTTCATCAATTTCAAGGGATGGAATCGCTTCGGCTTTCGCTGTGTCAGAAAGTAAAAGAGCGTCTTCGCGAAAAAAAGTATTGGTATTTTTGGCGCCTTTTTTTATGGAGACCAAACCGTAAAACTGGCCGACGGCTGTATCTTTAAGGACCGATTTAATCACTGTGTCGCTGGTCGTATCGGCAGCAACGTGACGGATATTCACGTTAACCTTTACCTCGTCTTTATTCCCTAAAAGGAAGGCCCCGACAACTGAAAGCTTCGCTCCTCTGCCAATAAGTTTTGCATTAACACTAATTTCTTCTGAACCGGAAGTCCACACAATCGGCAAAACTTTTTCTTGGTTTTCGGTTAGAGTTAACGAAATATTTTTCATGAGGAAAGATTATATCGCTTTAGCGATACAGAATAAAGCGATGTAATCGCTGACGCTTATAACAAAAAGGAAAGCCGCTGGTAAATCTTTACCAACGGCTCATGTTACGCGCCAAGTTCCAACCTGGTCCTCAAGAAACCGGCTGCCCAAGAGGTAAACCCCACTAGCACTCCGACTATAAGGGCCAGTTGTATTGGAGCAAACTGACGCGCGAAGATTGTGGCGGGAATTGTGCAAAGCGAAGCAGTGTGCCAAACAACTTCCGCCAATCCTAATACTAGCTCTCTCACCGCCGACTTCCCAAAACCCTGAAAACGAGCCAGACTACAGCCCCTGCAACTATGACGATTACGGCCCATTTGATGATCCAAATGACCACGTGTGCAAGAGCGAGGATCAGAACTACTGCAAAAACCCCAGCTACAGCGAGGCCAAGCAGAGCCAGCAAAGATCCTCCGGAATCACTCTCCCTGTTCATCTACTTCCTCCTTTTTAGTCTTGATTGTTGCTTAGTACCGTCGACTGGGTTTTCCCTTGCTCATCAACCGTCGCCGCTTGTTACCCACACAATCCCTGCTAAGGTCAGCCCTACAACCACGGACGTTTTGACGTCCCTTATTTTACCATAGAGCACAAGAAATTTGACTAAATTGAAAAATTGGTGAAAAAAAGGGCTTCTGTACTTTCATTTCCAGAAGCCTTATTGCTAAATTCAGTCTCTCAGCTCTCTCGGCCGGATTAGGTACGGAGACATCAAAGCCAGAGTATAAACACCAGCGAATATCAGTGTCGGAAGGTCCCCTAACCAATAATGCACAGCGAGTAACCCGTACAGACCAACTGCGAAAATGGACATGAGAAAAAGATACCCTCTCCAAAACCCCATCGAAATTTCTCCTTTCACGGTATCTCCCACATTATTATACTTAGCCGACTGAACCGATCATCTCCAATTGTATCAGACGATTCAACTCCAGAGCGTACTCCAGGGGAAGTTCTTTGACAATTGGCTCGATAAAGCCGTTGACGATCATGCTGGTTGCATCATTTTCGGAAAGCCCGCGAGACATGAGATAAAAAAGTTGGTCTTCGCCAATTTTGGAAACAGAAGCCTCGTGGCCCACTTGTACATTTTCTTCATCAATCTGCATGGTCGGGTAAGTATCAGATCGACTTTTTTCGTCGAGAATCAAGGCATCGCAGCGGACATTACTTTTTGCTCCTTTGGCTCCTTTAATAACTTTTAAGAGGCCTCGGTAGGAAGACCGCCCCCCATCTTTGGAAATAGACTTAGAAATTATTTGCGAACTTGTGTTGGGGGCCAAGTGATAGGCTTTTCCACCAACGTCTTGGTGCTGTCCGGCCCCAGCAAAGGCAACCGAAAGTATTTCTCCTCTAGCCCCTTTGCCTTTTAAATAGACAGATGGGTATTTCATCGAAATTTGGGATCCAAGATTGCCATCTATCCATTCCATGAAACCTTCTTCTTCAACAAAAGCTCTCTTTGTCACCAAGTTGTAAACATTTTTTGACCAGTTTTGAATAGTGGTGTAGCGGCAGCGGGCGCCTTTCTTAACAAAGATTTCGACAACCGCAGCGTGCAAAGAATCCTTCGTGTAGACAGGTGCAGTGCAACCTTCGACATAGTGCACTTGGGCTCCTTCATCAACGATAATTAATGTGCGTTCGAATTGCCCCATTTGGGCGGCGTTAATACGGAAATAGGCTTGAAGTGGGACTTCAACTTTAACACCGGGCGGAACGTAGATGAAGGATCCACCAGACCAAACCGCACTATTGAGCGCGGCGAGTTTGTTGTCGGCTGGGGGGATGGCCCGACTAAAGTACTCTTTAAAGATTTCCGGGTGTTTTTTCAGAGCAGAATCAGTATCTAAAAAAATTACTCCTTTTTTGGCAAGTTCCTCTCGCAGTGAATGATAAATCACTTCGCTGTCGTACTGCGCACCAACCCCACCCAGATATTTTTTTTCTGCTTCGGGGATGCCGATCGCGTCGTAAGTCTCTCGGATTTCGGCCGGTAAATCCTCCCAAGTGTCAGATTTACCCGCCGTCGGCTTTAGATAGTAATAAATTTCATCGTAATTGATTCGGGAAAGATCGGCTCCCCACGTCGGTTGCTTTTTGGCTTTAAAGATTTCGTAGGCCCGCAGTCGAAAAGCTCTCATCCATTCCGGTTCCTCTTTTTGAAAAGAAATCTCTTTGACAATTTCTTCGTCTAAGCCTTTGCGAGTTTTGAAAACGTAATGCTCCGGCTTTGAAAAACCATATTTTTCTCTATAACCGATATTGACTTCCAGTGTTTCTACCTTAGACATAGTTTTAGTTTACCCCACATTTTGAATTTAATTCTAAATTATTGAATATCCTTTTTCTTCTATCTTCTCGGCCAACTTATGATCGCCGCTTTTGACAATCTTACCGTCCACTAATATATGCACGAAGTTGGGTTTAATATAACTAAGAATTCTTTGGTAGTGAGTTATCAGAAGGATTCCCATTTTTGGGCCAGCCGCCTTTTTAATCCCACCGGCAACCAACTTTAGAGCATCTACATCCAAACCGGAATCCGTTTCGTCCAGCACAGCGTATTTAGGTTCCAAGATTGATAGTTGGAGCACTTCCATTTTCTTTTTTTCTCCCCCGGAAAAACCATCATTAATGCCGCGTGAGGCAAAGGATTCGTCAATTTTCAAATCTACCATTTTTACTTTTAAATTTTTGATAAACGCGGCAGTATCAACTTTCTCGTTTAAATTTTTAAGAGACGTGCGAAGAAGGTTGGCCGCGGAAACTCCAGGAACCGCCACTGGGTACTGCATTGCCAAAAAAAGTCCGGCTTTGGCCCGCTTATCCGGCGTTAAACTAGTGATGTCTGTGCCATCTAGTTTGATGCGGCCCGAAGTAATTTTGTAACGCGGGTGGCCGGCTAGTGCCAGCGATAAAGAAGATTTCCCGGAACCGTTCGGGCCCATTATAGCGTGAATTTCCCCAGGTTTAATCGAGATGGACACTCCGTTAAGAATTTTCTTTTTGTCAGCCTCAACGAACAGACCCTGGATTTTCAGCATAGTAGAACACTTGTAACACAGGGCGGGAGTTTAATTCAAGTACGCGCGTGCAGTTTACTTTTACCTTAAATTTGCTTAGTCAAACTTGGCCCTTCTTTTCGTAAACCACAATATTTTCTTCCGCAAAAGCCTCCTTCAATCTTTTGCGCAGCTCTCCCATCACTTCCCACTGTTTTATTGGACGAGTTGTGCCGACGATTTTGAAAACCACGCCTTCCTTATCCAATTCTTCTACCCGCAAAACGTGGATTGGTTCTTTAATCGAGCCCGTAAATTTTTCATCTTCTGAAAGTTCTCTACCAATTTTATCAATAGCCTTTATCGTAGCCGCAATATCTTTAACAGCCTCGACAAGTAAATTTAAATTTACCCGGGAAAATTTCTGAGTTAAGTTGCTGGCAAATTTAATTTCGCCGTTGGGGATGTGATGAACTATTCCGTCTAAATCGCGCAGTACTGTACTTCGCAAATTCACTTCTTCAACTAGACCTTCAATACCAGCCACTCTAATAACATCACCTTGCGTATATTGATTTTCCAAAAGGATAAAAAGCCCACTAATCATATCCCGTACTAAATTTTGCGCCCCAAAGGCAACCGCGAAGCCGAGAATTCCCGCACCCGTAAGAAGTGGGAGGACGTTTACCCCTAGCTGATCTAGAATCGTTAAGGCCGCGGCGATCCAAATGACAAATCCAACTGTTGCAGAAAAAACCGCTGCAATTGTTTCTATTCTTTGCTCAAACTCTTCTTTCGCTTCCTCCTTCTCTCGACTCGTTAGTATTTTCAAAATTTTCGCAGAAACACCTCTTATTATCTGCTGAAGAATTAAAACCAATATTAAAATTAAAGCGACGCGTAAAATGGTTGGGGTATTTTCTCCTAAAATTTGGGGATTTAAATAATCAAAATAAGTCATAGAAGCCGCCTCAAAGCGTAACAAAAGGGGCTTTTAGTGTCAATGAGAAATTGAGGAAGGAGCGGGTGTCAAAACGCGCTCCTTCCAAGTTGGACCTAACTGCTAGTGGTCAGGCTCTGGCAGGGGTTTTCCGTCGGGGCGTCGGGCTTGGTCTTGTTTTTGTCCAGCTCGTCGCCTTGAAAAAGCTGCCCGTAGGTGTCGCTAAAGGAAGTGGCACCAATTTGGCCGTTCACCTTAGCGTCTCGATAGGAACCAGAAACGTTGGTAAGGGTCAGGTTCCCATAGTCCCAGTTCCAGAAACACCCACCGCCGGGATTGACCGCACCGCTTCCGGTCCAGTCGACGCTGACCGAGATTGGCGCCTGGAACTCAGCGACAATTTCGTCGTAGTCGCCGTTCCCATTCGCGTCGGTGAAGTCGTGGACAATAATGTCGGCGGAAACCATGGTGCTCACGTGAGCACCATCGGTACCGTCGAAGGTCAGCCCTTGCGGCGCCCCATCCGCATAGAACTCCCAGATAGTCCGGCACTCAAATTCTGCGCCGCACCATGTCAGAGCCCCGTACAGACTGACATCGCTAAACGACGACGTCTCATCACCGACGTTTGAATCAGTCGAGCTCGTCATCGCGTCGACCGACATGTCTGTCCACAGACTGTCGCTGTGGGACAACGTTAGGTCGACGTGAGCCCCACTCATCTCTGCTGTGCTCACGAGGGCATTGCTGTCCGTCGCAAGCACTTGGGTAGCGGCGAAGACAAGTGCCGATATCGCCACAACCAAACCGACCAATCCTTTTCTTACCAAGTTGCACCTCCTATGCGCTAGCTGTTATCGGATTTTCCGATAAACTAGCTCTATATAATAGCAGATTTGTGGGAAAAAGTCAAACTATAGGGCTTTCTTTACCAAGAAAGCCCTGCGAACTTCGTTCTAAAGACGCTCTTAGATTATGGCTTGCGTTCTTTAATCTTCACCAAAAGAGGGTTAATTCTAGTTTTAATTTTATCAAAATCGTAAATAATCCAAAGGCTTACTTGAGCGTAAATTACGCCCGCAATCACATCGATCGCGTAATGTTCCCCCAAATAAACTACTGAAAACCAAACTATAAAAGGGTATGGGAAAAATAACCACGCCCACTTTTTTGAAAATCGTCTCAAGGCCAAGAAAGAAAGCCACGGGTAGGCGGCATGAAGAGATGGTATTGCTGCTACTGGATTGGGGTTTAGGTGTTGATAGAACTCGGAAAGGTGCCAACTCCAACCGAACTTATCGATTAGAGCATCGATAATTTTATGAACGTGAATTAACCCTTTTTGGTCTGCATACCAAGGTGGAGCGGCCGGAAAAAGCAAAAAAGTTACAAAACCAGAGAAAGAAAGCACAAGCAGAGCAATAACAAATTTCTGAAACTGGCTCCTATCTTTGATCCAAAGCAGAAAAGCGACCACTAAAGGGAGTGGAAAATGAAGGAAGTAGACAACTACCGCAAGAGAGTCATACCAGTGAATAATCCCAGGATGATATAAAACGGCCTGCAAACGCTCCGTTGGTATAAAACCAAAGAGAGCTCTTTCTGTATTTACGAGGCCGGACACGTGAACACCAAAGCCCACATTATCCGCAAAACCGCGCAAGACTTCATAACCTAAAAGCAGTCCCAAAAACGGCAGCCAATCCCGCAAAAACTCCTTTGTTTGCCCGACAATAACAGCAGCAAAGAAAATAAACACCACCAACCTATCCGGAGTAATGGAAATATTTTTCGCGATCATTAAAGCAATAACTACGATTAGATAGGCCAAAAGAAGAATCGTGACTGCGTTTTGTTTTTTAAAATTCATTTACCAAACTCCAAATTTTTGCAGGTATTTTTCCAGTATAAGATCAGAAGAGTACATCTTAACTGCATTTTCTACCCCAATATAACGAAAGTGCCACGGCTCGTAATTATAACCGGTAATATCTTCGTAACCTTCTGGATACGAAAGGACAAACCCGTAATTGTAACCATCTTTGACAAGCCATTTACCTTCTGGTGTATTTCCAAAAGAAGAAAGAAGTTGTCGATTAACCGTGTCCGAACTTATATCTACGGCTGTACCAAGTTGGTGTTGGGAATGCCCCGGAAGAGCACTAAAAAGGCTCGCTTGGGCCTCCCCCGTCTGTGCCACCCAATAATTGTAGGTTACTATTTGGGTCTGGTAAGAACGGTAGGCTGAGCTAACCACTAAATTAAATCCTTTCTTTTTAGCCGCAACAAACATTTTCACAAGCGCTTCGGCCGCTTTTTTGCGAAGCATCATACCAGAAGAGGTAGTCTCGACACTCTCAGGTAGATCAACCAAATCAGACGGATAGTAATTTTCTGGAAGGCTAATTTTCTTATTCACCAAAACCAAAAGATTGTTACCTTTGTCAGTTACTTTTATTTCCGGATTAGCAGACGGAGAGTCGTGAGCCGCCAAAACTTTATCTTGAAAGAGTGGCGGTTTAGCTTTTTTAATGTCGGAAGAGCTCTTACTAATCAAGGCTTCGTCTTTGGCCGGAAAGTCATTACCGGCCAAAAACACTTCTTTTTGAGTTTCTCGAACTTTCGTATTTCCTAATCTATAGACGGTTACACTAGCGGTAATTAAACCGGTAGCTACAAAAAGGAGAACTAAAAAAAGTTTAACTTTCATAACTTAGAATTCGGCCGCTGCCGATCCGACGGCTTCTGACCACGTGGGGTACGCAAAAATTGCTTTTCCAACTACATCAATCGGCACTTTACCAACCATCGCAACGACAATTTCGTGGATCAACTCGCCGGCTTCTGGCCCTACAATAAAGGCGCCGAGGGTTTGGCCGGTACCTTCTTCCACCAAAATTTTCACAAAACCATCGTAACGGTCTTGAGTATCGGCTTTTCCTAAATTTTTAAATTCAAAGACGGATTTTTTATAACCGACTTTCTCTTGTTTAAGTTTTTCTTCGGTCTTGCCGACTCCGGCAATTTCTGGATCTGAAAATACTACCCAAGGAGAGGCCGTATAATCTACTTCTACAGCCTTTTTACCAGACAGAGCGTTGTAGGCGGCGTAAGTTCCTTGATACGTCGCCATGTGAGTGAAAAGCATAACCCCAGTGACATCACCAGCGGCATAAATATGTTCAATATTAGTCTTAAGAGTGTTATCAACCGGAATGCCTTTTTGGGAAGTCTCCACCCCCACCGCTTGCAGATTTAAGCCGCCGAGATCCGGCCGCCGGCCGGTCGCCATCATTATTTCTTCGGCGGTGAAGCTACCGGTTTGACCGTCGCTAAGCGCAACGACCGCCTTTTTCAAATTTCCGTCTTTTTCAAGCTTTAGAACTTTGGCGCTAACATGAAATTTTATTCCTTGTTTCTCCAAAAATCCTTGAAGAGCGTTAGCTGCCTCAAGGTCGGCAGCCGGAATTATTTGGGGTACAACTTCAAAGACAGTTGCATCCACTCCAAACCGAGAAAAAATTACGGAAAACTCTGTCCCGACGGCGCCACCCCCAATAATAAGAATAGATTTTGGTAGGCTCTTTAGGACGACCGCCTCATTTGAAGTTATGTAACCTACTTCCTCCAAACCCTCAATTGGAACAACCGCCGGTTGGGAGCCGGCCGTGATAATGAATTTTTTGCTCGTTAAAACTTCGCCTCCTACTTTTACTTGATTGGCAGATGTGAAAGCTGTCTGCCCCCAGTAAAGATCCACGCCTTGCTCTTTTAGCGACTCTTCCGATTCATTAGCGACTCTTCTGGCAACGACAGCGTCTTTCCATTCCTGAACTTTTTCCCAATCAAAGGAGACGCTTTCCGCTTTAAGACCGTATTTTTCAGCCTGCTTAAATTCGAAAAAAAGATTAGCACTGTGGAGAAGGGCTTTTGTTGGAACGCAGGCTATGTTTGAGCAATCGCCCCCGAGTTTTAGTTTTTCCGTAATTGCTGTTTTTGCCCCTAAACCGGAAGCGACGGAGGCAGCGGCCATCCCTGCACTTCCCGCCCCAATAATAACAACGTCGTATTCTTTCACCATTCCAGGATAAACAAATGGGGTCTTGCTTTCAAGAGCTAAGGTTTAAAAAAAGAAAAAGCGGCCGGGTTTAAACTCGACCGCTTGCTGGTGTAAGTTCTCGGATCGACTCCACCACACTTGTACGCAACACTACACGGTTGCCTGCAAAAAGCCGCATGGTGTTGCCTTTTCCAAAAAGAATCTGATCCCCCAGGTATTCTTTCCCAACTTCGTGCGCGTTTCGGTTGGCGTCTCTGGTAACTTTGTAGCGAGTAGCCCCCGAAGAGAATGTTTCTTCCACCGTATATACAGAATTTACGGTGGTGACCGAAAACCGCTTCTTAGTTAGTTTGGTCAAAACAGGCCTCCTCCCTAAACGACTCTGTAAAGGGCTTGTGTTTCGATTGGCACCGCAACACCGACCTGTAGCGCAATGCCCCCGACCATCAAACCTTCGACCGTCGGAACGATCTCTAGTCGGGCATGATCTCCCCGCTGAATGCGCAGTATCTCACGGGCGGCGCCGACGTGATCTGCCTCTGCGATGGACATGCGCATATGGTAGACGTCCACCGGGGTGGATATACTCCTAAAAAGGTGTCTGCGGTCGAGGGTTAGATCTCTCACCAAAGAGACTAGCTTAAGCCCTCCTTCACCGTAGTGAAATGAAAGAACCTCCCTGCGTTCGCCAGCGTGATCTGCCTCCTCGATGATTGCTGGATTCATCGGCCCAACCAGAAGCTTGTCGAGACTAACTGGTGTTTGCATGACATCCCTCCTTCTGCAGATTTTTAAGGGACTATATCAAAAATAAACCTAAATGTCAAACTATAGGGCGCTCGTAGCTTATGCCTTTTCGCGCTACTCAAAGCCAGCTACTGCGCGTCCTGCGCTAGGCGTCTTAACGCCTAGCTAAGTGTACATGTTAAGTATTAGACAATCAGGCGCACTTGACTAGTTAAGCTTTTAACCGCCTTACGAGATGCCACCACTATCTAATTGAAGGTGGGATTAAGCTAGTGACCTTGTTGTCATCCTGAACTTGATTCAGGATCTAGATGCTGAAATAAATTCAGCATGGCATCGGGCAATCGATACTTCGAATATTTCAGCCAGGGCCAGCGTGGCGCCACCTTTTTTGTAAAAGGTGACTAATAACAATCAAAAAAGAAGCTATCGAAACTAGATAAAGAACCTTTAACCAAACTGGTTCTTTAAATTCCAGATCCACTTGTCCATCTGCAAAAACTAGCATTAGGTTTGGCGCAGCCCGGTAAATCGGTACGTTTTTACCTGCGGACGTGGCTTTCCACCACGGAAAGTAAGAAAACTTCACCAGGACTGGTTGAGGGTGTTTGGAGTCTATTTTTAACTTAATCCTAGACCAATCTTTATTGTGATCGACTATGGCCACTTTAGTTTTTGGGTTAAAATCTTTTGGATCAAAATTAGCAACTTGCACTCCACTTCCCGGCTCAAACGGCAGACTAGCCCAGGCGTCTTTTTGGGCCCACCAACTTTCGACTTTTTTCTCAAAATTTCCACCCACTGGAATTGGGTTAAGGCGAGAAACTTCCACCAAACTCCCGCTGCCCACTTGTTCGACCGTATAGTTTTTAGACTCTCCTTGGGCTTGCCATTTTCCCACATCTGCCCCAATTGCCAGTTTGTCTAGATTAAGCACGTACTTTATGCCAAAAAGGGCGATGGCGGTTTGGATATTTTTCTCACTAACAAATTTTGTTTCGGTAAAAGTCCCTTCCCCTTCTGGGTATTTATTCGGATGAAGTGAACGGATTAAACTCCCCAAGTACGAACCGTTAGGGGTAGAATCAGTAAAAAGTCCGTAGGCCCAAGGATTGCTTTGGGGGTCTTGCATAACTAGATTTGTTTGAGCGGAATATAGTAGTGGTGCCGCGTCTGTCCGCCGGAATCCCTCAATGAACCTTCCGCCAAGTTTTGATTGACCCACAAGGGTTGAACCAACATCGGCGATAACCGGGTTTTTTAAGATTAGGTAGGCAGCTAACAAAAGAAACAAAACTAAATTTATCCATTTAAAATCAACCTTTTCCAGAATCTTCATCTTAACCGTGGATAAAACTTCTGCCAAACTTAAAATCAAAGCAAGATACGCATAAGGTTGGAAGCGGTAAATATGCAGTGGATAAAGAAGGTTAAAAAGCGCGGAACCCGAAAAGTTTCTAATTAACAGGCTATCTAAAACAGCCAAAGTTAAAAGTACAAACGAAAAAGCTGAAAGAGCAAAAATTTCTGTCGACCGTCTTTTCCAACTGAATAAGCACAAACCCAAAACGATAAAACCTAAAATCACGTTCGTCAAAAAATACGAGGAAAGGTGCACGGATACAGAGGTAAGGTGAAGGTAAAGCACAAATGGCACCCAGAAAAAAGAAGTTAGTAAAGCGGATACCCCAACCAAGGCGGCTAGATTTCTACCTTTTAATTTTCCTCCCTTGAAAAGAACCGCCGAATACACCAGTAGATACAGTGCCCCCGCAACTACCGCTACTAAGTGAGTCAATATCAAGACCGCAAAAATTAAGGATGCCGCCAGGAATTTCCCTTTTTTAAACTCTCCGTGTAGTACACTGATAAATAAAAGGAAAATCGGTGTTGAGAAAAAATCTGGTAAAAGACCAATTTGGAAAAGCCCCCGGAAACCGGCTCCTAAAAAATTTGGTAGCACTGCTAGAAAAATCAGAACTAAAATTGTAGTCGGCAACCGGTAGTTGGTATTTTGGATGGTGCTCTTTACGGCAAAATAAGCAGCAAACGGAGTTGCTAAGATCGCTAAAGAAATTAGCAATTTTATGGAAGTGTCGATACTGAATAAAAATGACAAAGTCGCACTAAGCCAGTGGAATAACGAAGGGTAAAAGATTCCTTGCGGAAAACCCGCGAGAAAAAACGGATTCCACCCCGACAAGCCCGGCCAAAGGAAAGTTTTTAAATACCAAACTAAACTAACGTGCCCCGGCGCGTCATAAATTTCTAAGAAGTCCGTTTTCCATAAGGGGGCCACTAGCAAAACAAATAACAAGGCTGATAAACCAACCAATATTTCTTGATCTATAAATAAATCAATAAGCTTTTGGAGAAAATTATTACCTTTCATAGCATTCTTAAAATCTTACGGACCGGTTTTCTTATCACCTCAACAAATTTGGCCAAAATGTATTGGTTAGATGTTGGGTAGTCAAAAACTGGCTCGTACGAGACTCTCTCCCCGCCAAAACTTATTTTAAAAGCCGTAACTCCAGCCCACGGATGGTTTTGAGAAGACCCCTCCGGCGCCACTCCCCAAAAGTCAAAATATTTAAAGCCTCGCCTTTTACCTTCCAAAATAGTCTTCCAAACTAATAAGTAAGAGGCTCGCATCTTCGATTGAGAGGTGGTTGAAGCAGCGTGTAAATAAGTCGCTGTATCGCCGTAAAAAATTACTAGTGAGGCGGCTAGTGGCTGCTTATCAAACTCGGCTACAAAAATTTCCATAAGGCCCTCTTTGTTCAAAGTCTCGTACTGTTTACGATAATAGGCAGAATGAGCGTCTTGGGTGAAGTGATGTCTTTTAGCAGTCTCCGCGAGCAAAGTCTCGAAAATTTTTAAATCTTCCAAGCCCCCGATCCGCACCTTTACTCCTCTTCTCTCCACCATCCGTACATTATAACGGGTAGAATCATTCATGGCTGAGAGTAATTCTTCTTCGCTTTTTGAAAGGTCGATAATAGCAGTGCACTCTGGTTGGGTGAAGAGCCGGGTTTTTCTAAAACCTGAGTTAATTAACAGACTGGCCTCATCTTCTGCAATAACACGCGGCTCGAGCCGCACAAAATCTAAGCTTTGCTCTTTTGCAATCTTAAAAAGATACCTCGTCAATTCTCCGACCACTTCTTTATTCCATTTTTTAAACACCGGTCCAGCCGGTATATAAAGATAAGAGGCGAACTTCGACTTAACTTGGTAGGCGCTACAAACCCCGATTAATTTATCCGAATCAAAAATTCCGGCCTGGTAGCTTTTATTTCCGATTTTTTCTTGAAAGCTGCCCCAAGAAAGGCTTTGCAAAAAAGGTGTGTGCGGAACTTCTCTTAGAAATTCGGCTAGAGACCCTGGCCCTATTTCTTCAATAGTAAGATTCATTAACTCGTTTAAGGTACCTTAAGTGGGAATAAAAATCAATGGATTGAAGATCGCATTTGCAATTCGTCGGCTCTTGTGGTAAATTGCGCCTACCAAGCCTGGCTTGGGAACTTGCCAAATAGAAATTCGGGCAATGAGCAAGCTAACCGAAGTCTTCGAAAAACACGGCAGTTTGATTAAGGCCAAAAAAGGCAGGATACTTTTTGGTGTTGACGATCCCCCAACAAAAGTTTATTTAGTTAAAGAAGGTGCCATAAAAATTTACCGTTACACTGAAGACGGAAAAGAAGTCATGCTTCACATTCACGGGCCCAGAGAGCTTATTACCATCAGTCCAATTTTTAAAGACATGGATCACGTAGTTTATGCCGAGAGTATGGTGGAAACCGATCTTTACTGGATTCCAGTTCCTCAATTCCGGGAGATTATAAAAGAAGACCCAGAGATTTTAATGGATCTAGGCCGGGCTCTAGCCAACAACTGGGACGAGGTTGAGGAAAAAATTGAAGCCTTTGTCACTCATGATTCTCTTGGACGTCTAGCCTACATAATTCTTCAACTCACTGATAAATACGGGGCGGGCGAAGCTGGGAAAAAACGACTTCCTTTTCCTCTGACTCACCAAGAACTAGCAAACCTAACGGGGATGTTTCGCGAGACGGTCAGTATTTCCATACAAGAACTAAAAAAATCCGGGATTATTTCAATCGACAAACATAATGTAACTGTGGAAGATCGAGACCGTCTCGAAGAGTGCGCCCGGACTGGTCGTAGCGCCATCGGCAACAACTAGATAGATCGCTCCGTAACCAAATCCAAGTGATTAAGATCGCTAAAGCGTTCTGCGTCCTTCGGACTAGGGTACTCTCGCGCTCTGCGACCGCTCTGCGGTCTATTGTAGCCTAAATTACAATTCGCAAGTAATTTTCCTCACCAACCAAAAGTAATTTCTCTCACTGATATTTGGTCGGAGTTCCTTTAAATTAAGGATGAAAGGTACTCCGGTCCCTTAGGGGGCTGGAGAAGGAGAAGAGGGTTAGTGAGTTTGCCGATAGGGGGTAGGGACCGGGAGCTGCCGAGCCCAAAGAGGCAGCACACACAAATCTAAGGGCGGAGGGTAAGTCACCGGGAAAGTACAATGTACCAACTACTCCGTTGTAAACCCGCTAACACCTCTTCACCAGAGAGACGCCGTCCAACAGGACAGAAAGGAAGACGAAAATTCCATGCTGTCGACTAACAATCGACACAAAGACGAGCCGGCGTATAACAAGACGCACTCGTCGTAGAGCGGCTGAACTGTTTGTTCCTAGGCAAAGGAACAAATAGTGAAGCCGCTCTCTGTCGTTTTAAGCGAGCCCTCGGAGATTTACTTTAACTTGGCTACCAGTTAAAATAATTCCCAAGTGAAAATTCAGGAGATCAGAAAACTACTGAAAGAAAGCCAATACTCCGTAAGTACTCACGCTTTTATCGAATCCTTTGCAGATGGTTTCAGTATTAAAGACATTCTTAGAGCCCTTAACACAGGCGATATAATTGAAGAGTATAAAGATAGAAACCGACTGCTTATTTATGCTAAACTTGGGACAAATTCAATTCACGTGGTAGTTGATTATTCTAGTGTGAACTACCTTTGGATAGTAACAGTTTATAAGCCCGACCCGAAAGAATGGGTTGATGGTAAAATCAGGAGGCAATGATGACAAAATTTGCATGTCCAAACTGCGGAAGTAAAGTAAATATAAGTGAAACAAACCTTACCCTGAAGAGAGGGGAATTTTCTGCTGAATTTAAAAATATTCCTGTGCAAAAATGTCCAAACTGCGGAGAAGTTTATATTCCAGGGAAAATAGCTGAATCTTTAAGTAGTTTGGCTGAAAAAGCTTTAAAAGAAGTTGCAAAAGCTAAAGAAAAACTTGTAGCCTCAGTGTAAAAGAAAAACGATCCTGAGCATAGTCGAATGGATCGTTTCTCCTCCTAAGAAAACTACTAAGCTTGTCGAAGTAATTTGCTTAGGGTTTCCAGGTGCAGTGTTTTCCGTTCAGCATTTAGCTTACTTGTACTCTCCGCACCTGGTTTCACCCGGGCTGTTAGGCCTGGTTGTTGAGTCGAAGTTTAGGTCGCCACGGGCTGATGGCGGCGAGCGTACTTGCCAGCGGCCAAGGTAAGGAGCTCAATTTCCTGCTCCACATCGTTGGGAAGACCGAGAATGGCAGGCACTTTCCGCTCTTTCATAATCGCCAGCTTTACCGCTGATGAGGCGAGCTTCCTGGCTAAATCGGCGAACTTTTCCGGTGCTGTCCCCTTTCCCTGCTCGGCCTCCACGCGCATCCGAATGCTGTCTTGGACTCGCAGAAAGGCTTCGTCCCACCATTGATCATAGTTGACCTGCATGGTAACTCCTCTCCTCCTTACGTTGTCTCAGCCGACCGTTACTGTTTCCCCGTTCAACATCCGATGGGCTTTGTCGTAGTTTTCCTCGTTCGTCAGGTTGCCGATGTTTTCTCGAGTGATCTGGAAGCAATTATCTTCCCCGCACTCTGGGCAAAGGACGAGATCTTCTCCCGCAAGCCCATCAAAGTCCTCGGGTCTTCCTACGAACCCACACCCACCGTATGTCGTTGAACAGATGAGTACGGTTTGTCCTGGCATGACTCCTCCTTTCGAGTTTATCTTGTCAAGCTCGACTTCGTGATCGACGATGATAGCGCGCCAATCTACTCGCTACTTCCCGAGCAGACTCTTCCCCAAGGTTCTTTGCCTCCGGGGAAGTACTCATTAGTTGCTTTCGGACCCGCTCCGCTGCATCGGCTTGATCTGTGCTGTTCCTTGCTAGCCTACGAATCCTCGAATCGTTCTCGAACCTGTGGAATAGTGCCTGTTTGTTGTCAGTCCACACTTGATTCCCTTCCTTTCTTCAGTTAGGTGCGAGTTCAAATGTACAACATACTTATTTTCAAAAACTAACAAATTATATCACACTATGGGACTCAAGTCAAGTTCTGGTAGTCGTCAGTTGGTTTCGATTACGGGAGCAAATTTGTCTAAGAGGCCGTCGAAGAACTTAAAGAGTACCAGCAGCCCTACGCTCACAAAAATTATGTACAGCCAATCCCCGGCGTCAATCGGAGAGAGACCAAATAAATTAGCGAGAAGCGGAGTATAAACTACAATCAACTGCAGCGCTACCGAGCTGACAACGGCTACTATTAATAAAATATTATCTCTCCAAGCAATTTTATAGTCGGCTCGGATATTTACCAGACGGATAATTTCAAAGATAACTATCGCTGTAAAAACGGCCGCTCTTGCTTCATTCACACCTTCCGGCAAGTTTGCAAAGAATAGGGCCAAAATTGCCACGGTAAGAGTGGTGGCAAAGGCGGCTATTTCCCACCAGACGCGAGAGTTAATAATGTCTCCTTGAAATTTTTTAGGAGAAAATTTTAAAATTCCTTTTTCGGCCGGGTCTAGCCCCAAAGCAATTGCCGGCAGACCGTCCGTCACCACGTTTATCCACAAAAGCATGACGGCGGTGAGCAGGACATCTTTAAAAATTAACAGTCCGAAGAAGACCACTAAAACTTCACCGACATTGCAAGAAAGTAAGTAGTCGACAAATTTACGAATGTTGTCAAAAATTCCTCTTCCTTCCTCAATTGCCGCCACAATGGTTTTAAATTGATCATCCAGCAAAACTATGTCGGCGGATTCTTTGGCAACGTCTGTACCGGTAATTCCCATCGCGATGCCAATGTCCGCTTTCTTTAAAGCGGGTGCATCATTCACCCCGTCACCCGTCATGGCCACTAAATGTCCTTTCTTTTTTAAAGCCTCAACAATCTTAAATTTGTGGATGGGGTTTACCCGCGCGTAAATATTTGTATCTTCAACTCTTTTTGAAAACTCACTCTCCGATAATTTTTCCAGATCATCCCCGGTCAAAAGGGCGCCTTCGACTCCGATTTCGACAGCGACGGCTTTAGCTGTCGCCGGTTGATCTCCCGTAATCATAATTACCCGAATACCACTGGCCTGGCACTGGGAAATTAAATCTTGAACTTCTTTTCGAGGAGGGTCCATCATTCCCTGAAGACCAATAAAGGTTAGATCCTCTTCCACTTTGTCCTTTTCTAACTTTTCGATTTCTTTGTAGGCAAAACCCAAAACCCGCAAAGACGCGGCCGCCATTTTTGAGTTTTCAGATAAAATTTCGCTCTTTTCTTCTTTTGTTAAGGAAACTTCCTTACCATCCTTGATTACCTTAGTGCACGTATTTAAAACTGCCTCCGGCGCCCCCTTTGTGTAGATAATCTTTTTCCCATCTTCGGAAACAACAACGCTCATCATTTTTCTTTCCGAACTAAACGGCTCCTCGTGAAGTCTTGGGCCGGATTCTTTAAAGCGGGCTTTATGGGAAGCAACAATTAAAGCGCCCTCGGTAGGGTCGCCAGTAATTTTCCCCTCTTTTGAGTTAAACGTTGCGTTGTTGCAAGCAAGACCGGCTTTAAGAATTAATGAGAGCTCTTCTGTTTCTACTTTTTTACCGTCTTTAAGAAACGCCCCGTCCAAATTGTAGCCCTGGCCGGTAACCGTGTAGGAGGCGCGGTCAACATAAATTTGTCGCACTGTCATCTCGCCGGCAGTTAAAGTGCCGGTTTTATCTGTGCAGATTACATCTACGGACCCGAGAGTTTCCATCGAGGCGAGTCTCCGAACCAAGGCGTTGCGGCGAAGCATTCGCTGCGTTCCAAAAGCTAAAGAAACCGTCACCACCGCCGGCAAACCCTCCGGAATCGCGGCTACTGCCAAGGCTATCGAAGCTATGAAAGAACTTAGCAGTCTTTGCAGAGGGTCCAGGTGAGCAAAATCCCGGGCAAAGAAGAAGATAAAGACAAAAACGAAAGCACAAGCAGCCGTGGTGCCATAACCAAGAACTCTACCAAGCTTGTCCAGACGTTTTTGAACCGGGGTTTTTTCCGGCTTAGTTTCCGCGACAAAAGAGGCAATTTTTCCAATCTCGGTTCTATCTCCGGTAGAAAAAACCACGCCAACCCCCCGACCACTGGCTACCACAGTACCAGAGAAAAGAACGTTTTTTTGATCGGCGGTCTGAAGATTTCCAGAAAGTGGGTCTGAAGTTTTTGTAATGGAGTTTGATTCTCCAGTAAGAGACGCCTCGTTTGTTTGGAGGTTGTAATCCTCAATTAAGCGAGTATCAGCCGGGACTTTTTCCCCTTCCTCTAAAATTACAATATCTCCCGGGATAAGATTACTAACGTCCACCTCTTCCTTTCTACCGTCCCGCAAAACTTTTGCTTTAAACGCTAAAAGTTTTTTTAACTCCTCAATTGCTTTTTCCGCCCGATATTCCTGGAGAAAACCCAATATCGCGATCAGGGCGACAATTGCCAAAATTAAAGAGCCTTCAATTAAATCCGAGCTTTCTTTTCCACCAAAAAAATAAACAAAGAAAGTTAGAACAGCCGCAATAAGTAAAATTATTGTTAATATATTTTGGAACTGCCGAATAAAAATCTGAAAGGCGGAAATCTTTTTCTTTTCTGTCAGTTTGTTTGGGCCGATCTTCCCTAAACGTTTTTCAGCTTCTTGAGGGGACAGGCCTTTTTCGCTTGTTGCCAGTTTAGCAAAAAGTTCGCCGGTACTTAGACTATAAATTGGTTTCTCCGCGGCAGACATCATTAATCAAGGATAAAACAAATCTTTAACGATACGCAAGCAAAGCAATCATCGGGGAAAACCCAAAAACTAAAAAAATTCGATGCTATAATAATAGTTATCTTTAGGCTTTCAGCTACAAACTGCCATGTATTCCGTCGATAAACCTTGGAATCTAGACGAAAAAAAACTTTTAAACGCCCTGCAGACCTCGCCTTCTGGTCTTAGCAACAAAGAGGTAGCAGAACGTCTTGCCCGGATTGGGCCAAACCGCCTTGCAGTTGATAAGTCTAGAAACCCATTCTCGATTTTTTTATCCCAATTTAAAAATCCCTTAGTTATCATCTTAATTGTGGCTAGTGCCACCAGTTTAGTAATCGGGGACAAGTTTGACGCTACTATAATTTTAATAATCCTTTCAGTTAACTCCCTTATCGGTTTTATCCAAGAATACCGTTCTGAAAAGGCGGTCGAGGCTTTGAGAAAAAGATTGAGTCTACAGGCCCGGGTAATTAGAGCGGGGAAAGAATTGCTGCTGTCGGCCTCAGAACTTGTACCGGGAGATATTGTGAAAATTTCCCAAGGCAATATTGTTCCCGCGGACATCCGCCTAACCGCTGCAAAAAACTTATCCATTGATGAATCTTTAGTGACCGGAGAAAGTTTCCCGGTTGAAAAAGGGGACACGCCACTGTCCCTTAAAAACCCAATACCTCAAGACCTCAAAAATCTAGCCTTCATGGGAACAAATGTAATTGCCGGCAGTGCCCTTGGGCTCGTGTACGCGACAGGTGCCACTACAGAGTTTGGTAAAACCGCAAAAAGTCTTGAAGGAGTCGAAAGAGAAACAGAATTCCAGACAGGCGTCCGAAAATTCGGTAACTTTCTTGCCGTCTTAACCATAATTTTGGTCACCTTTATTTTCATCGTCAATGTAGTCTTGAAACCATTCCTGGGTCAAAGTATTAGCCTCCTGCAGGCCTTGCTTTTTTCCCTCGCTCTTGCCGTCGGCATAACTCCAGAACTTCTACCTTTTATAATCACTCTTAACCTTTCTAAAGCGGCTTTGGAAATGTCAAAAAAGAAAGTGCTGGTGAAAAGACTTATTGCTGTTGAAGATATTGGAAATGCCGACATTCTTTGTTCCGATAAAACCGGCACTTTAACGGCTGGCAAAATATTTTTAGAAAACTACCTGAACTTTGAAGGTAAGACAGATCCAAAAATTTTACTCTACGGGCTACTATCTTCGGATGAGACCCGATCCTCGATTAACCCTCTGGATAAAGCAATTCGTGAATTCCCCGGAGTAAAAGAAATCAAAGATCAGGGGGATGCTTTCAGCAAAGTAGACGAACTTGCATTCGATTTTGAACGGAAAAGAAACAGCGTCTTGACGAAAAAGGGTGGCGATTTTTTAATCGTCTCTAAAGGAGCCTCGGAACAAATTCTCCCGCTTTGCAGCCAAGTGGTAATCGACGGCCAAACTAGCCTCCTTTTGGAAGAAACAAGACGAACCCTAAGGCAGAAATATGTTCAGCTTAGTAGCCAGGGTTACCGTCTCTTGGCAGTCGCCTTCAAAGAGAGCGCCCGCAAAAATAAACTTGAGGTTAAAGATGAACAAAACCTCACTTTTTTAGGGTTTCTAGTTTTTTCCGATCGACCCAAGGAAACGGCCGCAAAGACTATTTCTGATCTCGAGGCTTTAAATGTTCAGATAAAAATTCTCACCGGGGACAACGAATATGTCGCCAGACACATTTGCCAGGCGGTTGGCGTGGAAGTGAAAAACGTTATCACCGGAGAATCTATTGATAGCTTTGACGATGCTGAACTGGCAAATAGGGCAGTAGAGACGACAATTTTCGCGAGAATCACCCCAAACCATAAACTGCGGATTATCAAAGCTTTAAGAAGTCTCGGGCACACGGTGGCTTTCCTGGGTGATGGTGCTAACGATGCCCCGGCCCTAGAAACCGCCGATGTCGGGATTTCGGTCGACACGGCCTTGGACGTGGCCAAAGAAGCGGCCGACATTATTCTCCTCAACAAAAGCTTGGAGATTTTGGTTGAGGCAGTGAAAGACGGCCGGCGCACCTTCGGCAACACAATGAAGTATATTTATTCCACTTCTAGTTCAAACTTTGGCAATATTTTTAGTTTGGCCGGGGCCAGTTTACTACTCCCTTTTATTCCGCTACTTCCTTCGCAGATCATATTGCTGAACTTTGTAACGGACATTCCCTATCTCGCGATAGCTACGGATAATGTAGATGACGAGTATTTAAAAAAGCCCAAACATTGGAATACTGGGGCGATTAGCCGCTTTATGATACCCTTCGGCTTGATTAGTTCCTTATTTGATTTTTCAACTTTCTTTTTGCTCCTTTACATGAGCCGGGCTTTATCGGACCGGATTGAAATTTTTAGGTCGGGTTGGTTTTTGGAATCCTTAGTTACTGAAATTATCATCGTTTATCTTATCCGCACTTCTAGGAATTTCTGGCAAAGTCGACCGAGCGCTTTGCTTATCTTTTTAGGAGCAGTCTCGGTAGTTCTCGGAGTAATATTAATCTACTCGCCGGCAGCTGCCTTTTTTGGATTCGGCTCCTTACCGGCAAAAATTCTAGAATTAATTGTCGTGTTATTAGTTGCCTATGGAATTTTGGTCGAGGTTGGGAAGAAGATCTATTATCGAATCAATACCTAAGTGAATAAACTTCCGTAAAGAAAAACCCCAGGGTTGTTACGGTGACTCGAATGAGTACCACAACCCTGAGGTCCTGCGATCAACTACCCGGTTACATAGAGGCCGGTGCGAACGCTCTGTCCAGCCAGGTGACGACCTGCTGTTCATCACCTTCTTCGAACGAAATCCTCCGCTCGTTAAGCTCGAGCCGGAAGAGATCCTCACCAGAGTGATCTTCTGTCCAAACACTGGTGGTTCGCCCATTGGCACTGGTGTTGAAAGCAGACCGAGGACAACACATGCTGTCCTGATTCTGCCACACTGCCCCCATGGCCTCAAAGGCCTCTCCGAAGTCGAGTCCAAAATACCTCACTCTCATCCTCCTGTATTTTACTCACCTTATAGGTGGCAAGGTATTTTAAAACTTTTAGAACACTTTGCCAACTACAAAGCGAAGAAACTATAGCAGAAATGAAGGGGAAAGTCAATGCTATAAGCCGCTCGTAGCTTGTGCCTTCTCGTGCTACTCAAATCCAGCTACTGCGCGTCCTGCGCTAGGCGTCTTAACGCCTAGCTAGGGTTAAACGTCAAGCTTGGTGATTATTTTATTACCTTGCCCATTATCAGTTTTTTGGATACGGGGCCGAAGGTGCGGCTGTCGAGACTATCATTTTCATTTAACCCGGTAACAAAGTATTTATCTTTTGAGGAAATTTTTTCTATTTTTTTAAGTAAAGTTTTTTCCCCATCAAGTGGGTTTTTGAGAGCGATGATGTCTCCAACTTTCGGGGATCGGAAAAGATAAGAGAGGCGGTTGATAAATACCAATTGCCCTTCTCTGAAAAAAGGCTCCATACTATGGCCGACAATTTTAAATCGCTCGATGGGAAACCACATTAGGCCGGATTCGGAACCACAATTTCTCCACCGGACGGGTAGGGGGCTTTAATCTTTTTTGACGGTATATCTTTACTCTTCCAAAAAATCTCCGCGAACTCTTGAACTTTTTCTAAAAGTTCTTGCGAGGCTTCGACGCTAACTTCTTGCTTAGTTTTTGAAGCAAGTTTCATAATCTTAAAAACAAGTTCGTGAAGACCCGGAAATTTTTCGAGGTGTTCCGGTTTGAAATAATCGCCCCAGATTACGCGCACATCGTGTTTTACAGTCTCGGCGTGATCCTCTTTAACTTTGGTGAGACGCGCCACGTCGTGAACAGAATCTTTTTTCTCGTTGATTAAATTAGTCATTCGGATAACAGTGTGGCTCGCAACTTGCGCGTTGTGAGGGTCGTAAATTCCGCACGGAATATCGCAGTGGGCGTAAATTTCCTTTGGCGGGAAAAATTTATCGGCTAAACTTAAAACTTTATTTATCAGCATCGATCCTCCTTTTGGACACTTTAGCAAAGAGGGCAAAATTTGTAAACAACCAAGTACAGACCGCTCTTACCCGTCTGAAGACGACTCACTACCAGTATCTTGCGGCTCCCATTCCACCTTTTTTGTGGGCGGAATTAAGAGAGATATAACTGATCCGATTACAACGAAAACTAAAGCAACATTAAAAGATTTCCTGGCGGAATCCACTAAAGATTGGTTTATATCTTCTTTAACAAAACCGCCCACCTGTGGGGAAGAAGGCAGATTTTGATTTTCGGCTTTCCCGCTCTCGATAGAAACCTTTTTAACGCTTTCAAGAATTTGCCCTTTGGCGACATCGGGAATCCGAGTGTCCGATTTAACATTGGCTTGGATATTAGTTGCGAGACTCCCAGCTAGCACTGTGCCAATTACCGCAATCCCAATGCTAGTTCCTACTTGACGCATTGTGGTGTTGGCAGCCGAGGCTTCTCCTGCAAGTTGGGCGGGTGCCGCCGATAGAATAATATTTGTCAGCTGCGCACTGGTCATACCAATACCCACCCCAAGAATAGCGAACCCTGGTGCGAGTGTCCAACCAGTCGCCGTGGTAGATAAGGCTCTTGCCAAAAGATAAATTCCCAAAGCCCCAACGAACATACCAATATTTACCACCCACTTAGGATTTGTTCTCGAGGCGATAAAGCCGGATAGTGGCCCGAAAATAAAAATACTAATTGATGTGGGGAGAAAGACTATTCCGGTTTTGAAGGCGTCTAACCCAAGAACATTTTGCAGATAAATCGGCATAACAAAAAAGGCGCCAAACTGGCCAAGTGAAATAATTCCGAGAGTTGCAAGCCCAATGCTAAAACCGGAATTCTTAAACATGCTAAGACGCAGTAGCGGGCTTTCACCAGCTTTCTCAATTGAATACTCGGTGACAACAAATAATATTAGTAGCAAGGCGGCGGCAGCAAAAGCAACGGGTATTATTGAAATGCCCGTGAAAGACCAGTTCCAGCCAAACAATGAAAACGGCGTATTTGGTGCCCACCAACCGTATTTCCTTCCTTCAATAAAACCAAAAACAAGACTGAAAAGCCCGGCTCCAGAAAGAAATGTTCCGGCCCAATCAAACCTTTTTTCGCCTTCGCCGCGAGACTCTTTAATAAAAACTGATCCTAAGATGGCTATCAGAGCAACGATAACATTAATCCGTAGCGACCAGCGCCAGGAATAATAAGTAGTCAGGTAACCACCGAGCAAAGGCCCAATTGTCGCCGACGCCCCGGCAACAGACCCCCAAATCCCAAAAGCAATCGCTCTTTCCTTACCGTGAAACTCACTAACGAGAAGTGATAGGGTCGAAGTAAACATCATGGCTGCACCAATTGCTTCAATAAAAGCTTCCCCAAAGAAAAGCACACCGACACTTCCAGAGATTGAAGCAATGAACGAACCCGCTGCAAAAAAGACAGTTCCTAAAAGAAAAATCTTTTTTCGGCCGTACAGATCCCCAAGCCGACCCATGGTAATAAGAAGGGTTGCGATTATTAAAGCGTAGCCAGAAACTACCCATTGAATACCATCAAGACTTGTACTCAAATCGCGCAAAATATAAGGAATGGCGACGTTAAGAACCGTGTTGTCAATTATTACAATTGCCAGGCCCAACGCCAAAAATACCAAGGCGATCCAACGATTTTTATCGGTAGCAAGGTTGGAAAAATTCATCAGAAAAATTACTTTACGTTCGTAGGCCCGCTTTGTCAATCATCAGGTATTACTATTGGTCTTAAGCCGATATTTAACCAAGTGCTATACTTAAATCCGTGGAAACCCTAAACAAAAATTTAGCAACCGCAACTTTTGCCGGCGGCTGTTTTTGGTGCACGGAGGCTATCTTCAACCGCTTGAGGGGTGTCGCTTCTGTCATGCCAGGTTACAGTGGGGGAAATGTTGAGAATCCTACTTACGATCAGGTTTGTCAAGGGAACACGGGTCATGCCGAGGCAATACAGATTAATTTTGATCCCAAAGTCGTCTCTTACGAAAAACTTCTCGCCGTGTTTTTTAAACTTCACGACCCAACTACTTTGAACCAGCAAGGAAACGACATCGGCACCCAGTATCGCTCCGCAGTTTTTTATCACGACCAAAATCAAAAAGAGGCGGCTGAAAAAATAATCCAGAAAATGAACAAGGATGTTTATGAGGGCAAAATCGTCACTGAGCTTTCCCATTTTGAAAAATTTTACCCGGCGGAAAATTATCACCAAGATTATTATGCGAAGAACTCTTCGGCCCCATATTGTCGTATTATAATCGACCCAAAAATCACAAAACTTTATAAGGAATTCAAAGAAATAACCAAGGAAAATTGAACATCTTGTCTATCTTTGATTCGTGGATTGATTGGCTTGGGCCTTTTCTAACCCACCACGGCGCTTACGCGCCAATATTACTGCTGGTTCTCGAGGAAGCTGGCCTTCCTCTTCCAGTCCCCAGTGATGTTATCTTAGCTTACACAGGCTATCAGATTTCCCAAGGCGTTCTTTCCTACTCGATCGCGTTCGGAGCACTTCTTGCGTCAGTACTGACAGGCTCATCAATATTGTACTACCTATCTTCAAAGTACGGAAAGATTCTTGTCCTTAAACTTGGGCATTATCTTCATCTAAACGAGCAGAAGTTGCTGGTTGTTGAGGAGCATTTTAAAAAATACGGGCCTTGGGCGATAATTTTTGGCCGTCATATCCCCGGTTTTCGGATACCCATAACCGTTTTTGCCGGCATATCTGGGGTCAGCTATAAAACTTTCATCATCAGCACTTTTATTTCCGTTGTCTTTTGGATTGCAGCGTACCTCTCCCTCGGTGAGCGGCTCGGGCCAAAAACCGTCAGCTTACTCCACACTAACCCATTATATCTTTTAGTTGCCTTTATTCCCTTTATCTTTTTCATCTGTTCCATTGCCTTTATCTATTTCAAAAATAGAAATAATTAAACTAACGTTGGGATTGGACACGTATGTTAATTAATGTATAATATGGAACCGTACGTTCCGGCGTAGCTCAACGGTAGAGCAGGCGACTGTTAATCGTCTGGTTGTAGGTTCGAATCCTACCGCCGGAGCCAAACTTTTTAGCCTCATTTTTTTATTTCCTGAAATACTCTCTTTTATTTAAATAGGAAAAGTGAAATGATTGACGGGTAAAACTGTAAGGGGGTGATTATTTATGCCAATAGGAACGTTCTTAGATTCAATGCCATCCGTCTTATTTATCTCAACCCATATAGTACTTCTTTTGATTGGTTTGTGGGCTGTCAAAAAAGCAATGGATATGAAACTACCTTATGCCTCAGCTTTTTGGCTTTATCCGGTTGTGCACGTTGGATTCCTTGCCTACTTTGGAGGACTCTTTACGTTTAAGATGGCTGTCTTGCTCGAGCAAATGCTCATAGTGGTTATGGTACTTTGGATAGTTAGTAAAGCTCAGAAAGCAAGTTAGGAATAAATTTTAACGATTTTTTTAAGAAAAACGATTCGTGAGGGTCGTTTTTCTTTTCGTAAAAATTCCAATCAAATGTTCTAAGTGCGTCAAGTAGCGGGAGCCATGAACCAGTCACTTAGTTCCGGTTCACGGCTTTACTAAAAACCCAGGTCACATCCCAGGTATTGGCAGCATTTCAAAGACATCAATAGAGGTTCCTGGTCTTTTTAAATGAGGATGCGTTTTCAGAAGTTCCAAGAGAGCTTCTTTCGATTCGCCTTCAACAATAGAGTATCCAGAAACTGGATTATCACCTTCTGTTATTCCTTCTGCGGTAACTCGTTTCACTACCTGGAGTGGTAAGCCAAAATCCACTTTGAAGTTTTTACTAACCTCGTCTCTCCATTTCAGCCATTCATCCATACTGGCCTTTACCTGCTCGGGGCCAGCATTAGACATTACTTCGCTTGCTGACTCCTCTGAATTGTAGAAAATCATAAATTTCGCCGTAATACACCTCCAGTTAGTTTAACTACTTCCATGGTAGTGCTACCATGCTAAAATCTCAAGCTTAAGTTACAACATAGGGATTTTAGCTTTGGCTTCTACCTTTAAAAATAACCACTACTCTTTTTTAAATATTCATATAAAATGTTTGTTAGGCGAATAATAAAGGAGGTGATATTTTATGCCGATAGGAACATTTCTAGATTCAATGCCTACAATCTTATTTATCTCGACCCATGTGGTTTTTCTATTGATTGGTCTGTGGGCTGTCAAAAAAGCTTTGGATATGAACCTACCATTTGCGAAGGCTTTTTGGCTCTATCCGTTGGTGCACATTGGATTTCTTTCCTACTTTGGGGGTATCTTTACGTTTAAGATGGCGGTTCTGCTCGAGCAAATACTTATAGTTATTATGGTTGTTTGGATAGTTAGTAAAGCCCAGAAAGCAAGTTAAAAATAGATTTTAATGACTTTTTGAAGAAAAACGATCCAAGACGGGTCGTTTTTCTTTTGTTATGAAAAAGTATAAAAGATTCTAACGTCATCTATTAAGCGGCGGCAGTGGTTTTTAACCTCCAATTTTCCCAGATTACTCTTTTATTTCCTTAGACAAAGTGAGATGATTTGTAAGTGGATGAAAAAACGAATTCACCAAGCGGCTCTAAACGAAACTTAGTCTTGATTGGTTTAGGGGTGGCAATTCTTGCTCTTGCTTCGACTACTTGGGTTGCTTCGCAATATAAAACTACAGCTTTAGAAAAAACTCCTACAACTTCAAAACAAACGAGGGCTACCAAATCTCCAAGCAAGGGGACAACCAAAACTACTGTTCCGAGTAAAGCAAAAACCAAAACTACAGTTATTGGCCCTGGGGAATCAGCCGAGGTCGACTGCGGCGTTGGTACTGGTGGTACCGAACCTCGATTAGATAGCAGTTCTAACCTCAAATTTACAACAATCGGTGGGGAGAAGAGAACTCTGAATGTCTACTTAGTGGATAAAGATTATAAACGTGCCGCTGGAGCTCGTCTGAAATGGACATTTGGGGATTGGGGCTTTGAGGGAAGTCTAGAAATTGATGGGTGTAGCGCGACTTTCACGCCACCCACTTCTATAGGTACAGCTTACAATGCTGGTGCCCATTTTTATATCAAGGCTGTCTTGCCTACCCCGCCTCCTTCTAAACCAGTTAGTCCAGGTGAGGCAGGACCAATTTTTGCTGGATATACACTTGAACAATCTATACTTGTTTATGACAGCAACAATGGCGGTTCGACTGGCTGTTATGATCCGGCCGGAGTTGCTATTTCTATTAATTCAGTCTCCACGTTCAGCAACGTGCAAATAGTAGTAAATACTCCAAGGTACACTGGCCGTAGCTACAGCAGTCGAGTTGCAACAGTCCGTGATGGTCCAGGAACGTACGAGATATACTTCTATGTCAACGGTTCTTTGTATGACTCTACCACCTCGCAAGTTGGGGAATGCCAGTTAGCAACGGTAAAACGGTGAAATTGATAAAGGTTGCCCATGAAGAATAACACAGGATTTTCAGTCATCATTCTATTGATCATTTTGGGACTAGTAGCGGGCGCTACGGTGTATGTTGCTAGGGAAAACCCCTCGATATTTAGAACCGTAGAACAGAAACTCAAGACAATGATAACCCCAAAGCCACCGATTGGTAATCTAACACCCTCTCGCGACCTTAAGGGAACCTGGACTTCGGCCATTAGAGGCAAGGGAATCCAATTATACGGCCAATTCGCCACCGGACCTAGTACTACGAAAGTTTACGAAGATGGCGATGTTAAATTAGTAATAAATACGGTGAAGAACAATATTGCTTATGGAAATATACGTTACACCAATCTGTGCTCTTCTGGCCAAACGTCTGTTCCCGGCTATGGCTATATTTCTGTACCAAAACAGTGCACCAGCGATTCAGGGGCTAGGCCAATTCAAATAAGAGTTAGTGGTAGCCGGCTGGATTTTGGGACAATTGCCACTGGCAGTGCCACTTTTTCTATGCAGGGCAGTTATACAACCCACATTATCTCTGGAACAATGACGATGACCACCTCTTATGGTGTTATTAAGGGGGAGTTCCATCTTAATCGTGTGCGATAGCTAGATCAATTGTTGGATAAAAATTTCTAACATCGTTCACGACTCGGAGCCACGATTTTTAGCCTCAAATTTTAATACCTGGGAAGTCTGTTGCCGGCTAGCGGATTTGGAAGTTGACGGTTACGGTATAGGTAACTTCTTGCTCACCAGTTAATAAAACTGGAGGAGTAGAAGTTGAGGAGTCGCTACTAGGTACTGACTTTCCCTCTAGGGTTATAGGCCCACCAAACTGTGGTTCGGAAACTGAAATGACCTTCCCTACCTTAACTCCCAGCTCTTTCGCAGTTTGATCAGCTTTCGATCTTGCGTCAGACAAGGCTTTACCACGAACCTCGCTTTCTAACTGTTTGCGGGTTTCATTGGCGAACGTACTTTGAGGGGAAACGCTATAAAGCGGACCTGTAATTGTTAAATAATCAAGAATTTTTTGGGCTAAAACTTTATCGTTGATGGTAACTGTCAATGAGAACTGGGCAGTGATCTCATCAGTTTCTCGACCAGTTAACGGTTCGTACCTTTTCTGGGTTGTAACATTAGTCTGAATAGATTTATCAGCAACTCCAAGTTTCTTTAACTTTGCCACCACACTATTACCTAGTTTTGAAACCTCGGAAATAGCGGTGGTAGAATCTTTAGCCTTTTTCTCATAAACCGGTGAAAAAATAAATTCGTCTGGAGCTGCTTTGAGCGTTGCTTCCCCTTGGATTGAAATAGTTCGCTTTTCTGTACTTCCCCAAGGTCGCCAAACAAAAGCCATGGAAACAATAACAACTAGCAGTACCGCGCTTAAAATCCTAAAATCGAGTCGAAGGTTAATTGAACCCATTTCCTTAATGCTAGCATATTTTTAGGAAAAAGTATAAAAATTTCTAACTTCCTTTACCAAACGGGGCCAATCATAGGCATTACAGACTTGATATAATTTCAGTATGAAGAGTCAAGAGAAGAGGTACCGAGTAGACTCGTTTGTCGGAATAAAGAAAATACTTGACGAGGCCGGTGCGAAAAAAGGAAAAGAGATTGTCACGACACACTATTACGCCCAGCAAGATGGTAATGATGTCGTCAAGTTGGTGGATTATGACAATCGAAACGAGATTCATATTCTTAAAGAATCAGATGGAAATTTTTCTCTCACTGAAAAAATACCAGTAGAAAGTGTCGATGTGGGTTTAAAATGGCTTGAAGACAAAGGGTACGAAACAGTTGACGTTGTTAAGATGATTTATACAGACTACGAATACAAAGGTGGTTTGGTCGGTCTGTACATAATTGACGATTTTCTCCATTCTGTAATTCTAGATTTTCCGCCCGGACAACATAAAGCGATAGGAAAAGGGTTTGGGTTGAGTAACGCCGAAATCATTAGCGTTCCGTATAATAAATATCTTAAAGAAATTGGTCGTCTCCGCTCAATGAAACTTAGTTAATAGGAGATTTTCTAAGTATGGCGGTCGGCAATTTTAGTGGCCCCGAAGGATTCCGGCTTAATTTTAAATTCAAAACCGCTACCTAAAACCATTCCGGTCACCCAACGAATCATGTCTCGTGTGGCACCATCTTCCCCAACGTCAAGATGAACCTCTGGCTCGTAGCCAGAAAGTCCGTTGTGTTGAAAAGTATCGCGAAGTTTCCAGGCAAGTTCAATTGAAAGTTGAGTTTCTTTTGCAATTCTTTCTTGAATGGAAAAAGTTTTTTGGGAAGTATTTCTTTGCCAAAAGTACACTCCACCTTTGCCAAGTCGGTGCACCACTACGGCCGTGGCAAACTCGACGTGAGAATTTCTCGCTTCAGAATCTGTCCCGACAATAATTTTATATTTAAAATTAGCGTCTTCTTTTATATAACCGGCCACTTTTTTTATCATTTCCTCGTAGCTTAAAGACCCAAGAGTCGGCGAGATAAAATTATCCATAAAGGGCTATTTTACAATTTTTTGGCCGCTTTGCCAAGTTTGACTTAAAGAAAACTTTTGAGAATGGTTATACCGCTTCCCCAAACTAACCCCGTCCAAAGTATCGAATTGGCGTATGTGCCGGCGACAAGCAAAGCTTTGGCTCTGGCTCCTCTAAAATTTAGAAGTCGAAAAGCCAGCGCCAATGGAAAGGGCCCCGCCGAAAAAACTAGCGGCAAGAGACTTGCTTCTGTACCTACTTTGAGAGATTTTTGATATGAGGGCGGTAATCTTTCAATCCAGTGGTTCACTTTGTCCAATGCTCCTTCCGCAAAAAGGCTCTCGTAAAAAAACAAAACCAAAACACTTGCCAGAGTCCCCATAACTATAGTGGCCGGCACCACCCCAAAAAGGGCAATTAAACTTATGGTAAGAAATTTAAACAGGGTTACCGGTAGTGGTCCGTTAATTGGTCCGGGCCAGATACTTGCGGCGATTGCGAGGCGAAGTGTTCTCGACATCATAGAAAGTTAGTTACCTACTCAAGATAATCTTTTAGTTTCTTTAGCCCGCGACCTGTCCGCCGGCAGGCGGGAGTGGTCGCAAGAAGCTGACACCTTTTTACTCTAAGTAGTCCTTAAGCTTCTTTGATCTTGTCGGGTGACGCAACTTTCGCAGTGCCTTGGCTTCTATTTGGCGGATTCGCTCCCGAGTTACTCCAAACTCCCGTCCTACTTCTTCCAAAGTGCGCTGGCGGCCGTCTTCTAAACCAAAGCGCAACTTTAAAACTTTTTTTTCTCGGTCATTAAGAGTGTCTAAAACCTCGGAAAGGTGCGATTTAAGTAACTCAACGCTGGCTTGGTCTTCAGGACGGATTTCTTCATCCGGAATAAAATCTCCTAAAGTGGAGTCTTTTTCCTCACCAACTGGCGCTTCCAAACTTGTTGGCTGCTGGGAAACTTTTATAATTTCTCGAACCTTTTCCGGCTCAATTTCCATTTCCGCTGCAATTTCCTCTGGAGTCGGCTCGCGGCCCAGTTCTTGCATCAGCATCCGGCTAACCCGGATAAAACGGTTGATTGTCTCAACCATGTGCACCGGAATCCGGATAGTTCTTGCTTGGTCGGCAATTGCCCGAGTAATCGCTTGACGAATCCACCAAGTGGCGTAAGTCGAAAATTTATACCCTTTACGCCAGTCAAACTTTTCCACCGCCCTCATTAAACCGATGTTGCCTTCTTCGATAAGATCCAGCAGTGAGAGCCCCCGACCAACGTATTTCTTGGCAATTGAAACAACAAGTCTTAAGTTAGAATTTATCAGGCGCTCTTTGGCTTTCGCATCGCCACGTTCGGATCTTTTTGCTAGATCGGTTTCTTCCAAAGCTGTCAGAAGAGGCACGCGGCCTATCTCTTTCAAGTACATTCTAACTGGATCGGTAATTTGAACTTTACCAAGAGTCTCAATAACCTCTATCTCTTTTTCCAGTTCTCCCGCCTTTTTTTCCTCCCCAATTTCAAAAACGTCGACCCCTTCCTCAGCAAGTCTTGTGTAAAGCTCGTCCAGTGCTATTACATCCACCTCTGCCTCTGGGAAAATTTCCAAAATATCATCCTGAGTAACAAAACCCTGGTCTTTCCCTTTTTTAATTAAATCTTGAACTGTTTTAAGTGCTTTAGCCATAATTAGCGAGATTCGCTTTTAAGTTGGGTGAGTTGGAGTGAAAGATCACGAAATTGTTTAGTTAAATTTTGTATCTTAGTTTCTTGTGAAACAGCTTCCGCTTGCTTGATTTCTAGTCCCAGCTTGCGCAGTTTCGTTCGTAAGTTTAACTCTTTGATTCGGCTCATGCAAGAGGAGATTTCTTTTTCTGAGCTTTCCGGGGAACCCTCTATCTCTTCACCAAGGTCATACAATATCGACTCGTCGTACAAAGGAAGAAGGCTTTCTGGAACTTGATTAGAAAAAGTTTTTAATTTTAGCCGACCTTCACTTTTAACTTGGTTTTTAATAAGCTTGAATAAAGATTTTGTTTCTTCTTTATAGAAAAATTCTTCGGACAATTCTGCAGGTAAAACTCCGGTCTGTAAAACTAGCACCAGCAAATATTTTTCTAAGATATCTATCCTACTGCTTTTGGCGGCAGGGGTCTGTTCCACGACAGCCTGTTCAGTGTAACCGGCCGTGGTAACCGCTGTCCTTGGCAAGTATTTTTTCAAATCGGCTCTTACTGCCTCTTCACTAACATCCAAAAGAGCGGCTATTTTTTGAATGTAATGGTCGCGACTAATTTCGTCGGCGATTTTCGCAATAAAAGGCAGAACTTCTTTTGAGATTTGCCGTTTACCTTCCGCTTCAGTTAGGTTAGATTGTCGAGCGGCCACGCTAATAACGAAATCGTAAACTGGTACAGCCTTTTTTATTCTCTCCTTCCAGACAGTTGGGTTTTTCCGAATTAAAAGATCTGGGTCTTTATCTTCGCCGAGTTCAATAACTTTGACAGAAAATCCTGCCTCTTCAGCAAGTTCAATTCCTCTTTTGGCGGCGGAACCGCCGGCAATATCCACGTCAAACCCAAATAACAGTTTATCGGCGGTTCTTCTTAAAATAGTAAGCTGCTTTTCTGTCAAAGCAGTTCCCAAGGGCGCAACCGTGTTGGTAACTCCAACTTGGTGGGAAGAAATAACGTCCAGGTTTCCTTCAACCAAAATCGCCGTCTTTTGCCGGCTTATTTCCCCTTTGGCTAGATCGATACCATAAAGGGAATTACTTTTGTTAAACACGATGCTATCGGGGGAATTTAAATATTTTGGCTCGCGCGAACCAAGAGCTCTACCAGAAAAAGCAACTACCCGTCCTTGGGAATCTTTAATCGGGAACATCACCCGACCTTTAAACCTGTCAAAATTTTTATTGCCGTCACCGGAAACGCTCACCCCAGCTGCTCCCAGATCTTCTTTCGAAAAACCTTTTTTAAAGAAAAAACGCGTCGCCAAATCTTGCCTTTCCGGGGCAAAACCGAGTTGAAATTTTTTTATTGAGGGGTCCGAGATTTTTCTCGCGTGCAGGTATCCAAGGGCCGCTTTTCCCACCTCATGCTTTGTTAGAAGGAAATTGTAAAGCTCGGCCGCGAGTTTGTTTATCGAAAATATCAGTTCTCTTCTCTTCTCAATTCCGCTCGGTTTATACTCCTTCAGTTGCACACCGGCTCGGGCGGCAAGTTTCCTAATCGCCTCCCCGAACTCTACACCATCTGCTCTTTTTACAAAAGCAAAAACATCTCCGCCCTCCCCGCAACCAAAACATTTAAAAATTTGCCTGTCGGCCGAAACCATAAAGGAGGGGGTCTTTTCAGCATGAAAAGGGCACAGTGCCTTGTAGTTGCGCCCGGCTTTTTTCAAAGATACATACTCGCCAATTAAAGCAACAATATCTACCTTACGTTTTATCTCTTCTATCTGATTATCCATCAAATTTGAATGGCGGAGGGGGTGGGATTTGAACCCACGATACCCTTGCGGGCATGCACGCTTTCCAAGCGTGTGCACTAGGCCACTATGCGACCCCTCCAAGTTCAGCCATTATACCAGAAAAATAAATTAACTTGACTAGACAAGCAAGCAGTAGTATTATTTGTTCCACAAGGACAGAGGTTTGTTTGGTCGGGCAAAAAGGAAGGAAGGTGCACATGAAACTCCGAGGAATCTTGACGATGCTATTCGCGATGTTCGCTTTCGCGCTCACCATCGTCGCGGCTCTCGCCGGTACGAGTGCTTCGTACGCGGTGCCGGCAACACAAGGCATCAAGACGACAAGCCACCGACGCAGCTTGCTGGCAACGCTGCTGTTACCTGTAGCGTTCCTCGCAGGTCTACTGCTGACAATCACCAACATCAACGTGACGACGTCAACCGACACACCGACGGACACACCGACCGCAAAACACCGCAGATGGGGCCTGTTCGCTCTGATCACTGGAGCAATCGGCGCTCTCATGCTGCTGTTACGACTGTCGACAACCGGCACCGACGATCGAGTTCCGATCGAACGTCTGCAAACGCACCTTGACCAGAGCAGGTCGGGCGCGGGGACGAAGGGCGACGGCGACGTTCATCACAAAGAGGTCAACTACACGACTCCTGTTCCGGTAGCGGCTCCCGCCGGCACGTGAACATCGACGATCGGTACGTAAGCGCTCCTTTCCTTCCTTTCCGGTCGGAACTGAGGCGCTCTAGCTAACTACTTAACCCGCTGGTTATTAAGTAGTTCAGTAACCAAGAACCAGCAAGTTTTCATCAGGACGTCCTGGCCCGACCACCAACCTCGTCCTGTCTCAGCCCACCTTGTGTTTTCACCAGGTGGGCTTTACTTTTTTAATAACTCTCTTGCTTTTCGGAAAATTTCTTTATCACTTTTGAAGGAGAGGGTTCCTTCAACCTCATCGCTTGGTATCCACTGCGCGTCTTCCATTTCCCAATCGTGATCCGCTGGATCACCGGACAAATATTCCATCAGAAAATACGTAACTTTTTTCTTAACTAGCTGGCCTTCGAGTTTGTAGAAATATTCTATTGGTGAGAATTCTTGGACTATCTTTGCTTCCACTCCGCCTTCTTCTTTTACTTCGCGGACGGCAGTTGTTTGTCTGTCTTCGCCCGGATCAATAAGACCTTTGGGAAAAACCCAACCGTGGTGTTGGGAATGCTTTGTAAGGAGAATATGAATTTGACTGTCCTCTTTTTTTAGTCCGGCTGGACGCAAGCTCCGCTTTAGTCGAGGACGTAAGCTCCGCTTATAGACAATGCCGCCAGCGCTTTTTTCAAATTTAAGAGCCATGTTTTTGCCTTTCAGCTTACTCTCTGGTAAAATTATACGCGTTTTTGAGGTAAAAAAGTAAATTCTTGCCCCCGTAGCTCAGTGGATAGAGCGCAACGTTGCGGACGTTGAGGCCGGAGGTTCGAATCCTCTCGGGGGCACCATGGAGGGATGCCGGAGTGGTTTAACGGCCAGGTCTCGAAAACCTTGGGTCCCGTAAGGGGCACGGAGGTTCAAATCCTCCTCCCTCCGCCACTAATATTGTCCCAGTAGCTCAGTGGAAAGATCGCTACGCGCTCTGCGACCACTTCGTAGTCTAAAAGCGCAAAAACATGTCCCTGTGGCTCAATGGATAGAGCACCAGTTTCCGGAACTGGGGATTGAGAGTTCGAATCTCTCCAGGGACACCACTACCTTCTTAATATCATTTAGCTGGCCATTTTGTGGAATAATTTTGAAAGGGTTTCGCCCAGACTGTCCATCCAAGAAGTTTTTGGAACTTCGCGGTAGGGCAAATATCTAAGCAGCGCGGATTTAACTTTTTCTTTTTCTTTGGGGTCAATAATCATTATTAACCTAGCTGGAAAATTTACTAAAGTGTCTATGTTAAGGACGGTTGACCCGTGTTTTTCGGTAAACCAAAAATCATAAAGTTCTTCCCAAAGATAGTTGTGAGTGCCCGTGATAATACCTTGATTGGTAATTTTATGATTAAGGTTATCTGGTGGAACGGAAGCCAAAACGTAAGCTAAAAAGGCTATCGCCAAAACGGGCGCAATTATGAAAAACTCCCTAACAAAAACCAGAATTAGAATAATTAAAATTGTCAGCAAGACAACGTACATAAGCCATTTTTTCCCTCGCGGAATAAAAACGTGGGCGGGGGAGGCCCACTCATACAAGGTTTTTACCTCAAACTCGCCCTCTCCCTCCTGACCTTCAAGTTCAGCTATTTTTGAGTGAAGACTATCAAGTTGTTCTTTTAACCCTGCGATTTGGTTTTCTTTGCCAGCTTGAGGGTTTGGAGAAGGGTTTCTCTTAAAAAACCGTTTTTGAGCAGACGCCATATATTTTTATGATACTACTAAATTTGCGCTTTTCCAAGAGCCGTTGAATTTAACCAGCCTTTTTGTTAGAATTTGCACACTCTGGAGGGGTCGCATAGCTGGTCCATTGCACGGGTTTGCTAAACCCGCGAGCCTTTTGGCTCACGTGGGTTCGAATCCCACCCCCTCCGCCAGGAGAGGTGGCCGAGTGGTTTAAGGCGACGGTCTTGAAAACCGTTTCCCGAGTAATCGGGACGGGGGTTCGAATCCCTCCCTCTCCGCCAGCTTTATCCTTTATCTAGATCTAGCCAGAGTTAATCCCCAAACTTTTTCGGCGCCGGCCCTCTTCAAAACTGTCGCGCAGTTTTTTAAAGTGGCCCCAGAAGTCCAAACGTCATCAAAAAGTAAAAAACCTTCTCCCCGAACAGAGTCTTTATCGATGCACTCGAAAGCCTCTTTCACATTTTCTTTTCTTTTTTCGCGAGACAAATTAACCTGCGCCCTTGTGGCTTTTTCTCTTTTTAAAATTCCTGTTTTTAACTTCAGTTTTAATTTTTCGGCCAAAAAACTTGCTAGAAGTTCTGACTGATTAAAATCTCGCCATCTTTGTCTTCCTCCATGTAAAGGTATCGGCGTTAGATAAAATTTTTCAAGAAAGCTTGGCAATTTAGGGTTTACGTACTCAACCAAACTTTCGGCTAAATCTTTAACAAACTTATATTTTAATTTATACAAGGCTTGGGGGATTGGGTCCGAGTAATAAACCAAGCAGTAGAGGCCGTTCAAAGCCAGTCTCGTTTGACATTTTGGGTGGGTTGTACCAAGAATTGAGGCTCTTCCGCAAACGGGGCACGTATGGTTTGTAACGAACTGAATATTTTTCCGACACTGCCGGCAAATATAAAAACCAAGCTTGCCGCAACCCACACATGTTTTCGGAAAAACTAAATCCAATAGCCCCATAAATATAGGTACACAAAAACCCACCTTTTAAGTGGGTTTTTGTGGTGGTGGAGATGATGGGTATTGCACCCATGTCCGTGAAAGAATGATAACCAGATACTACAAGCTTAGCTAACCTTAATCTCCTTTGGCTCCTACCGGTTAGCAGGATCAGTACCAAAGCAGGTTGTTGATAAGTTCTGAGTAGATTTAGGTTACCAACCTAAAAATAATCGTCTTGGCTCCTGTTGCACTCTTAGGGCTTCACCAAGATAAAGCTTAAAAGAGCGCTCGATTACGCGAAAGCGAGTCGAGATGAAAATGCCTTGTTGGCATTTACGAATTTGCCTGCAGATTTAACGGCTTCTAACAAGCTTATGCCGGCTTGCATCTAACTCACCAGTCTCACCGTCGAAATTAGACATCCCCATGCTAGCCACTAGACTCTAGCGACTAGGATTCTTAATTAGATTGTTTTTGTGCTTTTAATTTTGTCTCGCGAAGAATAGACTCGGCTTCTCTGTCCAAAGCCCTCTTCTTTAGGGCCTCTCGTTTATCTACTTTCTTTTTGGCCCGAGCCAGAGCAACCTCTACCTTCACCAGATTATGCTTAGTATACACCTTTATAGGCACAATTGTCAAGGAGGAGGTGGTTAGCTTGCCAGCTAGGTGATCTATCTCGTCCCGACGCAAAAGGAGCTTGCGCTTCCTTCTCGGGTCATAAGAAGGGTCAATTGCAAGTTTGTACGGTGATATATAGGCATTAATTAAAAACGCTTCGGCTCCATCAATTCTCACGTAAGAATCTGCAAGAGTCGCACTACCTTCTTTTAGAGACTTTACTTCGGCTCCAGAAAGCGCCATTCCCGCCTCAAATTTTTCGTAAAGAAGATAGTTGTAACGCGCCTTTTTATTTACTACGCTCATTTATAGTTAAAAACTTTTATGTTGCTGCCGATAGCAGCGTAAATCTTTTTATGTGTTTCGTCCACCGTGAAACTAGACGCGTTACCTAGATCATCAGATTTATATTGCGAAACGTAATTTCCACTTTTGGCTAAAATTACAATCCGTTTTCCACCTTTATCCAGAACAAAAATATTGTTACTACTTGCGCTTGTGTATAGACCGGCGATTTCTCCAAAAGGAGTGTCCAACCCGTTTATTTCAAAATTTTGTTTTTTCCCGGTCAAGAAGTTAAGCAGCGCTCCATTTTTACTTCCAATCCAAACTGAACCGTCAATCGCTATCGCCGAAGAAGTGCCTAAATCTGGATTTCCCCGAAAATAGTTCTGGGGCGCTGAAAGACTTGTACCATTTCCTAGGTATTTCCAAACCTGTTTCTTTTCTTGATCAAGTAAATAAAGGTTACTTTGATAAGTAGCGGCGCCCACAATTTTCCCCCAACCTGAACTGGCTCCGGCAAGATTGGTTGTGGTTCCAGAACCTAGGTCCAACTTTTCAATACTGAGGGCTGTCTGAAGATAAAGTACGTTTTCGAAAGAAGCGACTGTATTTAAACCGACTTTCCTACCCACTTCTTTTTCTTCTTTGGTAGAAAGGTCAACTGCAAATAGTCTCGATTGATTTCTGTCCAAGGCCACCAATGTATTTCCCACCACAAGCAAGGTAGATAAATTTGTATCTGAACTAAAGGAGTAAAAACTCCCAAGAGTTGTCTGATAAGCTTTGTTGACGGCTTTTTCCAAAGATTCAAAACGGGCTTGGAGAGAGTTCAACTTGTTGCTTTTAATTTCCGTTTCTTGCGCCTTTCCCAAATCCTCCCGAATTTGGGCGAGTGTCTTTTTTGCCCCCGTCGGATCTATAGAATTGAGACTCTCGGCATCAGAGATCTCCGCTTCTATAGAAGCGAGTTTTTTATTAAATTCGGCTACTTTCGCCGAGTTTGTCCGGTGAACAAGCGCTCCCGCAATACTTAGTACCAAGAGAATAATTAAAACGCCGGCTATTTGAATCGATCTCGCTCTACGCCTTTTTGCTGGGTCTTCAATATGGCCAAGTTCACGGGCTTTCCAAGGCTCGGCTATTTTGTTCCACACCCAATTTAAAATTTTTAGTGCTTCATTTCGCAAAGACCCAACTGCGGGTTTTAACTGGCTTGTTATCAAAGATGCCGCTTGTGCCGAGCCGGATCTTAGATTTTCTATTAATGAGCCTATCTCAAATTTACTAGTGTCCCTAGCCTCAATTACCTCACTGCTTTTATCTTGGTGTTCTTCAAGGTAAATTTTAAACGCCAAGGCAGCTGCTCCCTCTGCACTACTTACTTGCTCCTCAACTTCGTTAAGATATTCTCGAAACTCAGTTTTGTCTTGGGAAAACTTTTCGATCTCAACTGATTCTAAAAATTTCTTGTTAGTTAAAAATACTATGTCGCCTTCTTTTACTGACCCTGAAGCAGTTTTTTCAAATTTAAGAACTTTAAAGGCGTCACCCCTTTGAAAAACTACTTCCGTTCCAGCGGTCTTGACTAAGTACAAAACTTCACCCCACAAAACGGCGGCGACAACGTTTATTAGCGAAGGGGCGGATGAATCCTGCTCGACAGACTTTAAGGAGTGCGCGAGAGCCCCCTCAAGCGTCGCTAGATTACTTCCGACGGAGCTGGCGTAATAAGCTTCCTGAAAGCTTTGGCAAAAGCTCTGGGCGAGTCTCTGTGCCATATCTGCTTGAACAGTAACTAATATGAAAAGGGTGCCCTTTGTGCTCCTCAACTCTTCCGTCTCAGGAGAAAATTGATGCGTAGTTGAAAAGCCTCCTTTTATTTCCTTACCTTTTATTCCCGCTGCTTGGGTGGAAAGTATCCTCGTCATACTTTGAAAATTTTCAATAAAGAGACTACTAAAACTGCAGTCCCGGCCACAAATTGGGCTAAGGCTAGAATTTTAAGAAGGTGGTTAGCATTGCGATCAACCACCGAGCACATTACGTTTACTTGTTTTATTACCAAAGCGGAGAAAAAAACATACCCAACTAAAAAGACGATCGTAACCAAACTAACTATAAGGTCGATCGAGGCCGGAATAGTAAGATTTCCTACTTGCATATCAGTTTAACCCTCCGCGTTTTCTCTTTTGACTCAGCAAATTTATTATTGTTTTCTGAACCAAGTTTGGGTTTGGAATAGCCGTAAACTCAAAACTAGGATTTTCACCGGCGGTCTCAATCACCAAATCCCCATAATTAAATAGAAGCTGGGCTACCCCGCCCCTTTTTTGAGTTACATCTTGAATGTTATCGATCGTTGTAGACGATATTTGCTTATAAAAAAGGTTAAAAAAATCAACGTCGACTATTCTTTTATTAGTCACGATATAAACATTAAAAAACCAAACAAGAAACCTTTGGAATGCAAAGGCAAAAACAAATAAATACCAAGATACAATAAGTATAAGTTGGGTGCTGGCTGTCAAATTGAAACCTTTAAAGGTGTTGTCTCCCGTAAACACCAGTTTTAACGCTGGTGGAATTAAAATAAGGATGGCCGTTAAAACAATCCACCAAAAGTTTGTAAAAAAATGCGCCCGGGAAAAAACAACCACCTCTTCATCATCCGCTTGGGTTTCAAAATGAGGCAGTTTCTTGGCTTCTGTATCTTCGCTGGCGGCCGCGCTCATTGCTTTATTCTAGCGATCGGCGCTGAATCGGTCAACAACTACAGTGCTATTTTATTACCACGTCAAAAAGGTTAGTTGTTAAAGAAAGGGTCCCGGGCGATCGCACGTGATAAATGGAACTGAAGAAAGAAGCGCCAAAAGTTTTTCCGGAAGGGTATTTAGAGCTGACAAAGGTCACCGATGAGGTGTGCCCTCTATTATCATAGCCGATAAATATACCACTATCATCAAGATTCCCAACGTCTTTTACACCCCGTGTATTTAGTTCGCTGATAACTTTACTACTACCCCAGCCAGCCGGGCCCAAACACCCATCGGTCGGTGAAAGGTGTTGATTGTAGCTACTGGATACTTGGGAAAGTAACGCCGCGTTGAAAATATCGGTAACCTGCGCCTTCGCTAGCCAAGGGAAATAGCTTCCACCGCAGCGGGAATTGCCCCACGCTTTATGAAACCATGGGGAAGATTTGTCATAAGCCCCCTTTGGCCAGCTACCGGAATAATCCTTAATACCGATAGCATAAGGTACGTTTGACCCCCAAACTTCTTGCGCCGACAACGTGTAGCCGCCAGCGGTTGAGGCGTACCAAGCCGTTATTGGTGAACCGCCGTAAGTAATAACAACTCCTTTAGTTGCTTTAACTGCACTGCACCAACGTGCGTTATAGGTACCGCTACAATTGGCGTTGCTGGCATTATAAACTTGACAAGCCTGCGTTGTGCAAATTGCCGATCCTGGATTATTATTTAGCCAATTTAGGGCGTACGTGCGGGCGGCCACTGCTTGGGCTTTTAAAGCCCCGCTCGGCCAGCTTCTTGGCATTTCGGAAATTCCCAGCAAATATTTATCTTCAAAGGAAATGGACCCGTAACCGGCAACATTAATTTTAGACGGCACGGAATATTTTCCAACTGAAACTCCGGAATAGTACGCTTTCAAAATGGCTAAGTAGCTTTGTCCAGCAGCCGCGCGACCGTAAGCGCCGTATTGATTCATCCCAACTCGGTGCGGATAACCGTAGGAGGCAAATGCATAGGCTGGAGAAAACCCTGCGTTCGGCAGCGGTGTAGATGGTGGTGCTTGGTCCCCAATAGTTTGGTTTTCTTTGGCAGCGGCCAATTTCTTCGCAATTAGCTCTTTTTGTTTTTCTGTTAAGTTTTTCAAGTTGGAATTTATCTGGGCGAGTTTGCCTTGCAGGGCATTTTGTTGGTTGTTGACATAGTAATATTGAGAGGTAGTAGCGGCTAGTTGACTTGCAATTCTGGCGGCCGCCGTCTCTAAATCCTTTTTATCCAAGGCAATTTGGGCACGGGTTTCTTCGGCTAGTGCGATTTCTTTGTTCACATCTTTGATCAAATCCTCACTTTCACCTACAACCTTTTCCTGATAAACGGAAAGGGCAGTAAAATTCTGGAAATCGGCGCTTGCTAAGAAAAGCTCGAGCCCGGCGTTCGGCGGGTTCATGTAAAGGGCTCTTATTTGTTCGTCTCTAATTTTAGTAAGGAAAGCTAAAGTCTCCTTTTTCTGGGAAAGATCCTTTTCGATCCTTTCCAAACTTTTCCGCACAGAAGCTACTTTCTTATTAGCTGCGGCCAACTGCGCTTGGGTTCCATAAATTGTGTTGGAAAGATAGGTTATATCTTTCCTTATTTGAGAGAGATCTGCCTGAGTTTGAGAATAATCAGATTTGTTTTTATCAATGCCCTTCTGAACATCAAGCAGATCATCCGCTTTTACACGGGAAATGAAGGCACTGAATATCAGTAAACCGAAGAAAGAAATTAGGACAGCCTTTTTCATGGACTAATTATACTTCAACCCAAAGAGAACTCAAAATTTCCAGGGCTAATTTCTATTTCCCAACTTGTCTCTTGTCACTTGTTACTTACTGGCTGATAAGTTTGACAACCCCTACCAAACCAGCTACGATTAAGCTAATGTCCTTGCCCAAAACCAAGATACTGTTTTTACCCGTATCGCTCCTATTAATAGCTTTTTACCTTACTTTTTTCATTTCCCCCGCATACGCTGGGTGCAATATAACCACCCCAGAGGGCGATTATTTCACTCCAGGTACTGCTATTAACTTTAAAATAACAGGTGTATTACCAAACCACAGTATAAAACTTGATCTTATTCAAGTCCACGGCGGTAATACTATCGATACAAAAACGCTCACATCAGATCAAAACGGGGAAGCGAGTTTCACCTATAACGCTCCACCGGCGTTGGGAGATTATGTATGGATAGCTGACAACGATCCGAGAGATTGTACACCTGGCATCGGCAGTTCCCCTGGATTTACTGTTTCTAATCAAAGCTCTGGGGGTATTAATTTTGTAACTTTCCCGGCGCAAGTCGATAATGGGCGAACAACCATAAGTATTAAAGTCACCGGCCTAGACCCAAATAGCTGTTATATAGTAAAAAAGGTTGACGGTTTTACCGGCAATATAGTAACCCAACATAACAGCCCCATCGACAACGTCTGTCAGGATTTTACACAACTAGGTATGACGATAATTAAAAGCGACGATCAAGGTGCCCTCCAAATTGAAAATATCTGCGAAAATATGGAAGGCGCAAGAACCGATTGCACTAATCCTTTTGACGCCAATAAAACTTACTCTTTCCAAGTATATAAGTTCAAGTCTGGTTGTCATGTTATTGATCTACTAGATTGTTTTACAAAGGTCGGTGATCCCCTAAGTTTTACTGTCTCCAAAAGTATCAAATTTCCTCCAACAGAAGATCGAGGGAAAGAACTGTCAGGAGATACTCGCAAATTTGTAAATACACTTGTTAGTTTCGGCATCGGGATTGCTGGAGGAGTCGCGTTTTTACTACTCATATACGGTGGGTTTAAATTTATCTTTAGCCTAGGCAATCCTGAAGCAGTGCAGCAGGGAAGGGAAATTATAACCGCTGCTCTAATTGGTCTAATTGTGGTTGTTTTTTCAGTTTTTCTTTTACGATTAGTCGGGATAAGTATTTTAGGTCTACCCTTATGAGAACACCAACCTCAAGGAGAATTTTATCTTTTCTAGCCTTAGTCCTTGCCCTGCTTATTTTGAATCTAAATCAAACGTCTGGTCACAGAGTTTATGCGGCTGATCCTTGTCCCGTAGCGTTTCCCGCTTTTGACGGTACTGAGGGAACTACTACTACCGCCGATGGAGGGATAATAAAATCTTCCAACCCAATTCCAGAGGGTGCAAGTATTAAGGTTTTTTATAAAGCGTCAAGCGCTGTTCAATCCCAATCCCAACCAAATGATTGGATAGTAAGGGTAGATAGCGATATTGGTACAAGTGAGGCCCTAAGTGATGTGACCGTAGGGCCTCCTAATCCAGAACATTTGTGGTCCGCTTCGCTTGGTGCTACTATCCCATCTGGTGATCATTCCGTTTCGCTTATTTACCGCCCTACTGGAACTGTATGCGACACCCAAGGTTTCCACGTTTCGCTAACAGCTGATTCTTCGAAGGGAATTTTTTCTGGTATTCTAGATCCTCTTCACGGGCGTTTTTCTAGCTTTGGGGAAATTGCCTCAAAACTTGCACCTTTTATACTGGCTCTTGGTGGAATGGTTGCTTTTCTCTTCCTTATCTGGGGTGGTATTAAATACATGCTGTCTCAAGGAGACCCAAAAGCAGTAACATCCGCCCGCAGCACAATTGTTTCCGCCATAATTGGTTTAATAATACTGGCCTCCGTTTTTGTAATTCTCCAGCTCATAAACCTCATATTCAAAATTCCGGTGTTAGGCGCAACTTCGAACCAAGTGTTTGCCGCTAACTGTTCTTACCAACTATCAACTAATCAGATCGCCTACAACGGATCATTCAATGTAACAACCACTGTCCAAGGTAGTAATTATTACACAATATCTTTCAATCCTGGTAACAATAACAAGATATTTATGGCCAACATTGCTGAAACATCCCACACCGAAACTATAAACATAGGTACCTTTTACACCAACCCTCCTACTCAGATTACAGTGACAGTAGGACATGGGATTCCCTCCCAACATCCCGCGCCGTGTGATTTGCAAGGGAGTAATGAAGTAACCATAACCCCTGCTCCCAACCCAACCGGGGGAAACAATAACGACGGTAACGACAACAGTACAACTGCGAAAGGTGGAATAAACATCGGAGATGCCTTCAAATTCGGAACTAAAGGTGTCAAAGACGTGTTTCCAAACTTTGGGGTGTTATTAACTAGTGTGGTTAATTTCGCTATAGCCGCAGCCGGTTTAATTTTCTTCTTCATGCTAGTTTGGGGCGGCATGCGCTATATGCTTGCTAGAGGTGACGACAAACTAATCGTGGACGCAAGACAAACAGTCACCAATGCGGTGATAGGTCTCTTGATAGTTGTTGCTTCTTTCGCGATAATTAAGTTAATAGCTTTAGCAACCGGGGCTCATATTTCTATTTTTTAATTATGCCAGCTTCTAGTGCATCTTCAAGTAGTTCAAGTCTGCCGGTAATCGGTCATATAAAGCCGCCTTCTGGTTTCCCCATCGATCCTAACACTATTATCTCCGGCCTAATAAGCTTGATAATAGGGTTTGCTGGGTTAGTTTTCTTTGCAATGCTCGTTATTGGTGGGTTTCGGTATTTAACTGCCGGTGGGGACGAAAAAGCCGCCCAGGAAGCCCGTAAAACTCTAACCAACGCCGGGGTTGGGTTGATTATAATTGTGGCCGCGTTTTTAATCGCCCAACTACTCTTTCAAGTGTTTGGGCTGGAATCTTTAGTTAAGATAGGCTAAGCTGATGTTTAAAAAATTTCTGCTGGGCAACGGATTAAACAAAATATCAACTTTCCTGATGACCGGGGGCATTTTGTTTCCGATAATTAACAGCTTGGCTGTAAAAACAATTTACGCAGCGCCAACAACTCCTACATCCGCTACCGCCAGCTCTACCGTCAGCGCAAGTTCGTCGGCAACCTTCCATATTCCAAACCTAATCCCTTTTAAAAATCTTGGTGATCTTTTCCAAGTCCTTTTGAGTCTGGCTTTTTTTGCAGCGGGGCTCGCTTTTTTTCTCAATTTAATTGTCGGCGGCTTTCAGTGGATTTCCTCTGGTGGAGACCCCAAAGCCTTGCAAACCGCCAGAGGCCGAATAATGAACGCTTTTGTAGGATTGATTATAGTGGTTGCCGCCTACGCAATTGCCTTAATAGTCCAAACTGTGTTGGGAATAAGAATAGTCAGTGGTTTTTGTATTCGTTTGCCGGGCGGAACATGTCCTTGACAGATTGGCACTTGCCAAAGTATTTTTTATCTGTATATAATTATGTTAGAGGAAAGGTGGGGGTAGACAGTCTATGAAAAAACTCGTCTCTGCCACAATAGTAAGTGTTGCTACATTCTTTAGTTTTGCGGGAGCTGCATTCGCGGTGGATTCCCCAAATATACGGGGTTTTGATTCAAACAGCATTCCTTTCCCAAACTTAGGTAAGTTGATAAGTAATATTCTCTCGTTATTATTTTTCTTCGCCGCCCTACTTGCATTTCTTTTTATTATCTTAGGTGGTATCCAATGGATTACTGCCGGTGGTGACAAAGTCGCTGCTCAATCGGCCCGAGATAGAATTACAGCGGCGGTCATTGGTTTGGTAATAGTAGTCGCCGCTTTCGCCATAACCGTTATTCTCTCGAAGGTCTTGGGAATTAATCTCTTCGAATACAACTTCCCCGGCACATCCACTACCGCCGGCGCCTAAAACTCTAAAAACGCTAATTTGAGAATCCGGTAGTTCCAGTAAGAATAGTAAAGTAGATTTTTGAGACAGGTAGACCAGTAAGTAATGGGTAGTAAAAAGCAAACAGCCCAAAGCACGAAATTATAAACCCCGCAAGTAAAAACTTTTTCCCCTCAAAATTCTCTTCTATCATTTTACTAAGTAAAATTACCCCAAACGGCAGCGCTGGGAGCAGATAATACTGTAGAGTGTTGTGGTAAGCGAAAAACCAAGGGAGCCAAAAGCAGGCAAAGGCTCCCAGCAAAAAGAGCTTTTCAGACGTAAAGTCTCTTTTTTTTATCACCAAAATAATTGCCCCCAGAATTCCCCAAAAAATGGCGGGGTTAAAGAGAAAAATAACGCTGCGGACTGTGTTTCCGACAGTTTGACCCAAATAAGGAAGCGGTGGATCCAAAAACCAAAGCCAGGGAGGATAACCCAAGTTGTCTTTGGATTTTAGAAAAAGATGGTAATTAGCCATTTGCCACTGCAGGTGAAAAAGGCTGTCAAGAGTGTGGTTTTTTAAATAAAAACTATACGAGGCGAAGTAGACTAACAAAACAACTGTTATTAACTGAGCAATTTTCAACAGGGAACGGGGTTTCTTCTTAAGAAGATAAAATCCCAAAGCAAAAATTAGTAAAAATAGACCGCTCCATTTTGACGATATTGCCAGCCCAAAGAAAAACCCGCTTAATAATAAATCTTTGGAACTTTCGCTTTTAAGAAATTTCCAAAAGAAATAGCCAGCTGCCAGGCTAAAAGCAGCCACGTAAATTTCGATAGTACCGAGCCGTGAACTTACAAACCAACCAAACTCGGCTGTTAAAAAGAGGCTTGCCAAAACTGGAATAAACTTTCCGCCAAACATTTTTTCCGCCAGCAGGTAAATAAATACGACCCCCAAACTCCCGACTAAAACTTCTGGTATTCGCCAACCCCAAACGTTGTCACCAAAAACATGGATACTTGCCGCCATAAAAAGTTTTGCGACTGGCGGGTGTTGGAAATTAGCTAAAAAATCCCCGTGCAGGTAGGCACGGGCCGCCGGTATGTAAAAAGCGCCCTCGTCAAAATAAGCGCTTTGGGGAGAATTTAGTAGAAAAAGTTTCGTCAGAAAGTTAAAGAGAAAAATCAGCGTAAGGAATACAAAGTCAAAACGAGCAAATCTCATTAACCAAATTCTAGCATAATTTAGAGGTTTCTAGACTCAGGTGTCTTTAATTGACAGACTTCTCATTATTACTTAAAATCTAGTTAATGCCGCCACCAAAGAAATTCGGGCCGTTATTATCTGCGATGCTATTTCTTTCAACCGCAGCCCCAATCTACGCTCAAGCCAAACTAGTTGACACTTCGCCCGGCTACGCTCCTCTAACAGAGCTGGAAACAATCTTCGGCAACGTTTTAAATGTCGTGACGCTTTTAGCTGGATTTGCAGTTCTGCTTATGCTCATTATTGGGGCTTTTCGCTACATGGCGGCTCAAGGCGATCCAAAAGCAATAGGTTCCGCAAGAAGTCATATTACTTGGGCCTTTATTGGTCTTTTCTTCATTGTCGCGGCTTGGCTTGTATTACTCTTCGTCGCTCAATTTACCGGGGTTAATCTAACGCACTTTTGCGTTCAGCTTCCTGGTGGGACTACTTGTAAGCTTCAACGTTAGTGAAGAAGCGATCCTTGTGGTACGTAGTTTATATTCAACGCGCCAATATCTTTTATCCCCTCATCAGTAAACCAAGAAATCGCTTTCTGTTTGTAAAATTCAATCGGAGCTTTGTTAATAAAAACAAAAAACTGATCAGGAGCATCAAAACTTATACCAAACCCATTCTTATTAATCGGCAGTTTTTTTCTTATCTTGTTGATTATTTCTGCTAAATTTTCTTGAGAAGTAGTTCCCTTTCCGGTTTTAAAATTCCAAGCAAAAAGTGGTTGGTTTGCTACCAAAACTTGTAAACTATATTTTGTATTTGGTTTAAGATTTACGCTCGGGCTAAAAGTAGCTGTCTGCCCATCCTTACTAAGATTCGTGCTAAATTTTACGCTGGGTGTACTTTTTAAATACACTGTGTAGTTTGCTACCGAGTCTGAAAAAGTAACCACCATTTGAGGCGTCGTGCTGACACCTTTTTGCCCTTGCAAAGGGTTTACACTAACTACTCTTGCGGATATTACTGGCGCGGTTTGGTTGTTATTGTTGTTTTGACTAGTTCGACTCTTAGGCGTAAACAAAATACCAACAACAATTAAACTAATTGCAAGAGCGGCTCCGCCTCCAAGTAAAATTTTATCTTTTGTAGTGATCATAATTAAAAAATGTCTGGTTTTTTATCTTGCAAGCGATCAATCTGCGCCAACCTAGACTCAATATTTATTAAAGTATCGGGTGCAAAATACCATTGTTCGCTCACGCTCTGACTTATCTCATCAACAACCTGACCCCTACCTTTGTTCGACAAAAGTAAAATTTTAAATCCCACATAATCAGGACTATAAACTAGGTCCGCGCCATCATCAAGCACTTTAATCCCAGCCGCTAAAGACGGTTTTACTTTTACTAAAATAACTATACTGTCTTTTACGTAAACCTTCGCTTCGTCACTACCAATTTTATATTTAAATAGTAGCATCCTGGTTTTTGCAAGAGTATAAGTTTGGTTTGGCTTTCCCAGGATCTTATTTAAACTCTCAACCGAAGTTTTTCCCGGCACAACGCCTCGCCAACCGTAACCAACTCCCCTAAAAAATATTAGATAAGTCAAAATTAGTAGGGCCAGGAGACCCAAAATTATTGGTGCTAAGACTTTTAGATTTTCGGACAGTTTAGTGAGGGTAAACATAACCAGCAAAAATATTATCTCTAACCCAAGCATACTGGTGCGGGTACTCGCCCTGCAGATTTACTTGAATGCCAGAACCAGAGGTATACGTACCATCCGCAACGTACCAAGCGTCGGATTCCGCTACTGATTCATTGTAACAGGTGATTGGTATATCCCCATCTACAGTGCAATCCGCTCCTCCTAAAGCCGCAGACGGGTAACTTTTTATTAAACCGCCATCATCTTCGTAAACATGCGCATTTTCAAAGCTCTGAAGAAGGCCACTATTGCGACCCATAATCACATGGGTAGATTCGTGAGCCAAAACAAAGATCCGTGTAGACTGGGATGTCGCTGCCGATTGTGCCAAGTATATTCCTGGATCAAAGCCGGATGGGTTCACTTCGCTGTATCTTGCTGTCCATTTATGCAAAACTACGGCCCCGCCTTGACTACAAAGCAATTGAACAAATTTTGCCGATTGGGTAATGAAGCCGATTGCCTGCAGCTCCGAAGCCTGATCATCTGACGTCCAACTTCTGTCAAACTGGTAACACGCCTGCCCCCCCGGACCAGGCGAAACTCCCAAATCTTGTTTCCTTTGGTAAAACTGCCAAACGCTGTCACAATAATGGACATCAGGGTACCTTGGGTCCACACACGCCCCTAAATACGATCCCGCAACTGAATCCACTAAACTTTTATCCCAAGCGGAACTACTTCCTGAATAATTGTATTTTGTAAAATGTCCCGAGGTGCATTCTTCGACGGCGGCTGCGTCGCTTGAAGAAATACTGTCACATTTAATTTTCCAGGCGGCCGCGTAAATAGAGTCCTCAATATTACAAATGTTCGGGGTCCGGCTTTGTCCAGTAGCAATATTCACAGCGTTTTTATACCTATCCCATGTACTTGGTAAAAACTGCATCGGTCCTTGGGCGTTATCAACTGATACAGCACACCCTGGCATCACCGCCCCAGGCGCGCTATACTGCGTTATTTGAGACTCACTTAATATCATTGCTCCTCCCAAATTTTCACTAAGACCAATGCCGTTTAAAACTCCAGCCGGCACCTTCGCCCAACTCGCTGCTTGAAGAATAATCCCTTCCAATACTATAGAACAATCGTTGCGAGTGCCATCCCCATTTAAATCGTCAGGGCTCAAGTTTGTCTGACAGTAATTTTGGTTAACTCCTAATCCGCCTCCCGGCGATGCATGGGCGGCCCCACCACCTGAACCAAGAATCCCAACTCCAACTAAAATTACTACTATTAGAATTACGGTAAATATAACAACACCCATCACCGCCAAAAATCCAGGTAGCCATGGGGCCACCGCACCAATAGCGGCTGATATACCCGACCAAGCCGCTTGTCCGAAACGAGCGGCTTGATAAGCATCGCTAAGTGTACTAAGGGGGCTTTTTTTGTTTTGTTGGTCTTCTTGTTGGGCCATGGCAGGTGTATTTAAATTCTATCCTTTGATAGCTTTAAAAACAATCCTTATCAAGAAGGTGTCCTTAGCTAGCCATTAAGATGGCTAGCACAGGATTCGGGAGTACCCGAATCACTTGGATTTGGTTACGGAGAATCCTTAGTCCAAAGGACGCGGGACACTTTAAGTGTCCCATAGCCAATGTATGCTATAATATGGTGCAAAACTAGCTCTCAAACAAAACCATACTTCAGAAGGAGGAGAGACATGAAAAGGCTGCTGCCACTGGCAGCGATAACGCTTTTGGTTGTTCTGGCTTACGCTTGCGGAGCTAAGGCCAGTACGCTAAAGAGCAACACTAACGCAGCTTCTGGCCTAGAAGCACAAATAACGCCTTGGGAAAAAGCTCAAGACGTGGCGAATGTTTCGCCAGAGATCACCAAAGCAGAGCTTGGTGATGGAGCAGAGCTTGCAAACGAAATTTCGTTTGCAACTCTACGTCCGTTTTACCTAGCTCAATTCACGGGACTATCCTACGACTCCAATTACCAGTGGTCCGATTGGAGTTCCGATCCGCAAGGACAGCAGTTGGCCAGTGAAATCGAGCAAGAAGGGGTGGCGAGTAAACAAGAAACGCTGGACGGTTTGTACGCATCTAGTTTCATCCGCTACCATACCGGTACACTGAGCTGGGATGGGACTTCGCTTGGTGCTTGCCCACCAGGACCGCAGCATTTGGTGATTATCACCACAATCGTGTTCGGGCAAGCCGAAGGGGCCGCTTCCTTCTTCAACAATATTGTTCTACCGGAAGACGACGGTCTGAAGGGCCAGGTGGAGGCTCACCCTACTAACGGTACCACCGGGTTCGCTTGGTTCGACGAGCAAGAGAAGCAAAACACTTGTCTCTTGCCGGTCCAAAACGATGGGATGGTGGAGACTCACTACATAACCTACCCAAGAAAGCAGAGTATTGCCTGGGTAGTCACTGGTACTTTTGTGATCAGAGTGGTAGAGACACTCGGCACATCAACAACAGCCAATCTAACTACCAACACTGGTGAGTCCTTTAATCCAGACCCGAACCACTCTGCTGGCAATTACGCTAGCGATCAGGAAACGGCACTGAGATCGGCTTTACCGGAATATTTCCAGTAACCCAAAGCGGTTCGAAATCACATCGAACCGCTTTTTCATTGACAAATAAACTCGGCATCTATAAAATTGAATTAATGTCTCTGCCCAAAAGATTAATTTTAATCTTTACTGTAATTTTAATTGCGATTTCCTTTTTTAGCTTAATTCCCCTAACGCAAGCCGCCTCTTCGGCTAGCAAACCTCAGAATAATCAACCGGTAAGTTCTAATAAAATCCAACCGATACCGGCTTCTTCAAACACAAATTTTCAGTACATTCCGACACCAAATGGAAATTACCAAAACCAAGAAGTAGCCCTTGGACCTGTTGGCGATTGGTTTGCTAATCGATTTCACGACGCAATCACCTTTTTCAGTGACCCTCTAGCTCCAATAGTAAAAGCGGCTCTCTTCTGGACTCAAGACGCTGCCTACCAACAGGCGGAAGGTTGTCCTTTTGAGGATGCCCAGTGCCATAATGATCAACGCCAACAATACCTTGCCGGAACTGATATTGCCCACCTTTCTCACCCTGGAGCGCTGGATTACGCTTCCACCCTTTTGAGTAGTAGTTTAGATCTTCCGGTCCCCCTCGACTCAAGTCAATACTTCGCCTCGATTAATCCTTTTAGCCAGGCCCATGCATCCGGGGTTGGGGACCTCGCTCAAGACCCCATCCTTCACGTCTGGCAAAGAGTCCGAAATGTTGCCTACGCTGCCAGTGCGGTGATAATGATAATTTTGGGCTTTATGATAATGCTGCGTTGGAAACTAGACCCCCGAACCTCTGTGACAATTGCAAATTCCCTGCCCCGAATAATTGTTGCTTTACTTTTAATTACCTTTAGCCTGGCTATTGCCGGTTTAATGATTGACCTCGCCAGAATAGTCACCAACCTTGCCACTGATTTGATTCCAATTACGCTGCGCGGGGCGATGGGGTTAGCAGTTCTCGGTTTTTTTGCAGTGGGATCTTTGGTCCTGCTTTTTACTGCTGGCAGTACTATTGCTGCGGGCCCGGCTGGCCTCAGTATCGCCTTCATTACAGTTCTTCTGCTGTCGTTGATTTTGGTGATAATAATACTAGTTGTCTTCATTGTCCTTATTTATAAAATCTTAATGCGCTATATAACCTTCATCGTTTTGACAATTTTTGCGCCTTTCTTTTTCTTAATTGGGGCCATTCCGGGGCTGGAAGGCGTAACCGCCAGCTGGTTTAAACGCCAAATTGCCGCCCTTCTGGCAATACCGGCCATTGCCCTGATGGTTAATCTTTCCTTTTGGATTGGTTTTTCTGGTGCTGGCAATCTACCCAATCCCTGGCAGACAGGACCGTTACCAGTTGGTATCGTTGGAAATATTTTAAACTGGACAATTCTTTCCCCGATTGTCGGGCTTGGACTTTTCTTCTTCGCCACAAAAATGCCGGATATTATTGATGAGATGTTGCAAGTTAAACCTCTCGGTGCCAGAGCCGGAATCGGCCCCGGTGCTATACTCGGCGCCCCGATCGCTGCCTTTGGAACGCTCGGAACTGTTAACAGAGGTTTTCGAACCTTCCAACAAGGAGGTATGCTTTACGGCGCTTTACAAAATGATTCCCTTCTTGGCCGCTTATACCGACCTGTGGCACGTTTTGGTAGTTCTTTCCGTAAAAACCCAAAACCAGCCTTTCCACCTGCAGCTGGTGACGCGTGGGGTCAGGGTCTAAGAGATTTTGAACGAAGCCGACAGGCTCAAGGACAACCTAGACAGGAAGGTGAACCACCCGACAGACCCCCAGGGACATAGCTTCGCCAGCAATACCACTAGTTGCACCATCCTGATATAATTCAAGTCACGGGAAATACTGACCTGACGCTAAAGGAGAGGTTATGGTAAAAATAATATCCTTCCTATTAGGTCTCCAACGAGGTGGTTTACTTTGGTCCCTGCTGGCTCAGCCTGATGGAGTTCTTCGCAGGTTAGCCAAATCGCTTCTGCGAATTGGTAGTTTTCGAAGAAAACGACAGATACCAGCAATACCGCCAGACCCTTCACAGACACGCAGGATCCGAAACTAGGCAAAAGAAAAGGGCCGGTTCGTACATTAAGCATTTCTGCTTATTGCACTTACCGGCCCTTCGCAACCTAAGCGGCTACAATCACAAATCCGCTATTGGGTTCTGGCACTGCGCTCGTAACTAGGTTGTTGTGGCCCATATAGACCATCTTGATGTACCTGATGTAACGCTGCTTCTCCTCCTCTCCTATGTTCCTAATCGCTTCCCGTAGAACGTTATTGATTTGGTCCCAGCGATATTTGTCGACGATCATTTCCGCAAGCTTCATAGAGTATCGGGAGTCAATTTTTGCCCAGCGGGCAATAGTGACAGTCAGGCGATCAACGTCCATCTCCCTCATCGCCTTGCCTCTCTGGACTCCATCTTGCTCTTTGAACCTAGAGAGCCACCAACTATTACCCTTTAGGCTCTTGGCGCTTTCCTTAACGAACTCGAGTTCGTCTGTCTCACTCCAGTGACCAAGCTCCCGCGCCCTGGCTTTACCGAGACTGTTGTCGAACACTCGGTTCCACCAAACCCATTCCCCATCTCGAACAAATTTGGACTCTGACTCAGCATCGTCCCCGATTCGGAAGGGGTAACCCTCGCTGATCCAGGAACCGTAGGTGCCTCCGGAGAAAGCGTGGGCCCGACCCAAAAGGGTGAGCTCCATCTCCCTCTCTTCCTGGTAAGCGATCGCTGGTCTGCGCAGATCCCAAATCATTCGCTCCATACCGATCCGGCGACCACCAGGAAGCCCGAGATCGAATCTGCCCTTCGGAATTACGATGGTGGGTAGGCCTTCGGTGTTCCGCCGGACTACGGGGACCACCTGCTGCACCCGGTTAGTCATCGCTTCTTGCAAAGCGTACTGAACCCTAGCCCGCTTTGGCTCCTCGGGCTGGTGAGCCCACATTGCGTACATGAAGTTACGCGCTGCAGTGGCGTTGTCGTAGTTCACCCGAATGAAGCTATCATAGCCGTACGTATTTGGGTTGGACAAGCGCACGTTAAGCACCGCCAACGCATTCATCTGACCTAGAATCGCCTCGTTCTGCAGCCAAACGGTGATAGGGTCTCGGACGGCAAACTCGATGGTACGGGTCCAATCGTCCTCGTCTCGGTAGTTGCGTACCCTGCTGGTGAACTCCTTAACTAGCGTGTCAAAGTCGGGCATCGCCCCATCACCAGCCGCCGAGTTTAGCCCTCGCTCGCGCTTGAGCTGATCCAAGGCGACTGCCATTGCCTCGGCGTACAAAGTTGCCTGAGCACCGTCGTGAGGCATCTTCTGCCAGGGTTCCTTGAAGAACCAGGCCCAGTCAAGTAGCGAGCGACGAAGCTCAACCCTTTCCTGGGACACCTCCACGAAACGCTCAAATATCTCGTTTCCGAGAACGTACGCTTCCCTTTCGTCCCGAGTCGGTTCTTTGATCTCCGAGAAGACAGCCTGCCATTCCTCATGAACAAGCTTGTCCGGTATCTCTTCTGGACTAGGGATCGGCGCAAAAGCCTCCCCCCGATGCAGTTTGCCCAGAAGGTGGGCCTGGAACCGAGCGCACCGATGCAGAATCATGTACCGCCGGTCGCAGGTATAATCGATGCTCTCCCACTCACCACCGAAGTTGTTCTGGACATACCGAGCTACGTCCGCATCTTCCATATTCCAACCCTCACGTTTGGTCCGCATAGAGCGGGCCATCTGCCAGAATTGAATACGGTGCAGACGCTTTCTGCGTCGCTCGATATTTTCCGCCCTGTAGCGGAAGGTGGAGTGATCCACCACTGGTTCCCAGCTACCGTAGGAAGGCTGGTAAACTAGCTTCCCTGTCTCCTTATCAACCTTGGATTTACCAGGACGGTATACCCAAGTCACGGTGGATGGTTGCTCCACGTACACCGCGAGCTGCACGAGCTCCTTGAGAGCCTGTGCCTGGCTGACTGGATCCGAGGTTTGCGCCCCAAAAATATCCGCCAGAAGCCAAGGCTCGTTCATCTGCTCGCTTGGATACGAACGGTCCATGTTTTGGTCCACGAAGCTATCCTGATCGCGGAGCCAACGTGCCCACCATTTCTTTAGGGCTTTGCGACCCTTTGTCTTTTCGAGCTCTATCATCTCTTCTTCGGTGGGTATGCGGAATCCGCTAACTACCTCACCAGTTTTAGGATCGCGTTTCTGCTTCCGACGGACCGTTTCTTCGAAGTATTTCCACGTCGCCCCGTAACCGAAGTACTCGGTTCCATCCTCATCCGTATAGTAGAGGATTTTCTCCGAACACACTTTGTGAGCGAGCATGGTGCGGCCTTTTATGTTCAGGTCGCCCACGTCGATTTCGTACTTCTCAGTGTGCGGATTGTAGTGCAGGCCTTCGGGAAATTCCTGAAAGACCCCTTCACGAACGTTTGCACCATTGCGGTAATACTCCGCTTCCACGCGGCTGCGGAGTGCCTCTTTTTCAGCTTCAGACAGCTCTTCGAGCTCCCCGGTTTCGGGGTTCTCCACGAAGTAATACCACTGATCTGGTTCCTTCGGGCGAAGCTTCAGCCGAAGCGCGCGGCGGTAGACGTTGTCTTTCTCCCGCCATTCATCCATTGGTGCGTTGGGTTTGTGCGGTGGAGGGACTTTATTCAACCCTTCGTTGTTCACTGGAAGGTCTCCAGCTCCAACAGCAGGGTAGAACACTCGATAGCGAGTAAAGTCCTCTCTCTTCGCGATATCCTCCGCGTGCAACTTGCGCATAACTTCCAGCCGGGAAGAGCCAGGGTTCTTTTTGAGAGCCCGACGCATCCGGTGGTAGCTACGCGACACACGCCGAATTTCCCGGTGGTACATCCAGTTAGGATAGCGTCCACCGGGACCAATGTCTTGACGAACTCTAGCGTGGTTCAGCTCGGGCGAAAGAACGAACATGTTCGTGTCGATACGAACCTGCCCAAGAGAAACCTCAGAGTTCTCTATTTCTTGTTGAAGTTTCTGTACTTCTTCCCACATGTGCTTTTGTTTTACGGTGTCCGAGATTCCAAACGAGAGAGTGCTGATGAGAAACGGGTTTTTTCCCTTACGCTCAATAGCGTAGCATAGAATCGGTTCCCGCTCTCCCATTGGGAATTCGGGCTTTCCGTCTCTGCCAACCCGCCATACCCCGTCCCTTGGTACAACGACTCGCTCCTTAGGCTTGGCTGTAACCACTTCCATGAAGAAGCGGCGGCCACCCCTCTGCCCGTTGATCTGGAAACCTTGTTCCGAATACTGCGTCTCAGCCAGAGCTTTGAGCTCCTGCTCTAGCGATGGGAGACCAGCGTATGCCCCCGATCCATATTCGGCTGGGGTTATTACCAGATCCGGTATTCTACCGAACCTAGTTCCGGGAAGAGCTTCCTCGAACTCTTCGCCATAACCGTCACCGTCCCCATTACCATTTGTCATTTGTGTTTCCTCCTCGCTGTTGAACCACCTCGACTTAGTCGAGGGTGCTGACCGGCAAACTTTCTTTGTGAGAACTGTTTCCCACTTTGGTGTTTGCTGGATCAGCAGCAACACCAAGGGGCGGCCGAAGGCCAGTTTTAAATTATAAGACGCGGGACATATGTCCAAAACACTAGAATCTTACATCCTAAATCTGACATCCATCCGTCCCTCGGTGTTACCTATACTAAGGAGGGGTCCTGGTTTTCACCGGGACTTCGACTTGTCTAACGACAAGTCTTGTTTTTTGCTTGTTACCTCAATTTTTCGGCGTACTACAGGTTTAATCCTGTAGTTCTTTTGATCTTTATTCGTTTTTTAAGGTGCACATTAGCTTTTCGAAAATAGATCGCTCCGTAACCAAATCCAAGTGATTTGGGTACTCTCGCGTTCTGTGCTTTAAAAAAGCTAAGGGCTCTGGGTGACAAATTTCTTATCAACCAGAGCCCACCTTCGGGGTCCTATGAAGGGACACCTCAACTCGGAGGTGGCTCTGGATTATTTAGTTTAATTTTAAGTTCGCCCTTACTCATTTTTTCTAGCCTCTACTGACTGGCCGAATTTTAGCATAACTTAGCTTAAATGTCAACTATAAGTCATTTTGTAACTTCGAAACCTGCGAGCTCTTGGTTTCTCAGGTACTCTCACGTCTCGCGCTAGGCGTCTTAACGCCTAGCTAAGAGCGCATCGGTTTTTATTCGCGCAGTACGATACAGTTTGACTCGGTTGCTTTTAGCCTCCCCATGAGCCATAATAATCCCTACAATAGTCGTAAAAAGCTATTTTTCGGCGAAGGATCAGCGAAGCGAGCCGAAGTATTGTAACCAAAAGTTATGCAACAGCATCCTGTCCCACAGAACATAACAAGTTTTGAATTTAAGCTAGTTGGGTTTCTGACGATTAAGCAATTCGGCTATCTTGCCGCTGCCGGAATTTTTTCCTTTGTCTTTTTCATTTCTCCAATACCGACCCTTTTAAAAACTATCGTTATTACTCCTTTTGCCGCAGCCGGACTTGCCTTTGCTTTTGCTAACATAAACGGTCTCTCGTTTGACAAGTGGATCGTTGCCTTTATTCACTCGGTCTATTCCCCGTCAAGAAGGGTTTGGCACAAAGTGCCGAAGGAGATAAGTTTTCTCGCGCCAAATTTTTCCTACTATCTCAAGCGGCCGCCTACCCAACAAAAAATTGCCAGTGGCGATCGGACTCGTTTAGAAAAATATCTTGCGCAGTTGCGAAACCAGCGTTTTAATTCTAATCTCGATGTTTTTGAGGAAATGCGCCTTTCAAAAATTGACTTTAGGGCGACTGTTCCTCACTTTACAACCGTAGACTCCCAAAGGGATGAAGGCGACTGAGATGGCAGAACCCAACCAAGAAAAGACAGCGGCATATTTTCCTGAGATACCGACAGATTTGCCGGAGAACGTCCCGTCTTATCCTGGCAAAAATCTACCCCGCGCCTATAAACCGGCGGCACCCTCCCGCGACGTTACTCACGGGCTGTTGGAGGGGACGCGGAGTTTTGCCTCGGAAGTAAATTTTGATCCAGTTACAACTTTAAACCTGCCGGATAAAAACGTCTACGTGCGGCCGGTTAAAAACCTAAAATCCCGGGATATCACTCCATTACCTCTCAACGGCCCATTAAGTTTGCCTTCCAAAGGGGAGAAGATTTTTGATCTCTCGGCCGACTTTCAACGTCAGATTGAAGCGCGACTTTCTTATATTATGAATCAGTATGAAACCAAATCTAACCCTAACTTACCTGATTTAGCTCCACCACCTAACCTTAGTCCGGAGACTCCCAGTCCGGCGGAAACTGCTCCTGCCGCTGCCCAACCTGGGCAAGCTGTCCAGCGCCCGGTTATCAGCCCAGAAATTAGCGCGGCGGCCCAAGTCCCTCAAAGAGCACTGGAGACGCCACCTGCTCAACCCCAGAGTCCGGTTCCATATCAATCAGCCAATCGGTTACCTTCTGACCAAGAAGCTCTGCTTGATATTCTAACTAGACTAGAGAGGCAAATCCGAGAGTTGGAGATTCAAAAAAACGCCGCCCAAGCAAGGGTTGTTGAGCTAACCAACAAATATCAATCGCAAATTTTGGCGCTGGCAAAAAACCAAGAAGGTTTTAGCTCTGTTATTGAGCAGCTGAAAAATCAACTTGTCGAGGAGCAAAAAAAGAAACTGGCCGGGGACGCCATGGTCAACACTATTAAAACAGAATCCCAAGTCGAAATTCAAAGACTAAAGATTGAAAGAGACTCTCTTCTTTCCCAGCTAAAAGAGGCCCAGACCAAAATTTCTGATCTACAACAGACCGCGTCTAAATTCCCAGTTTCAGAAATACAAGTATCCGAACTTAAGGCCCGCCTGGCCCAGGTGGAGAGGGAAAGATCTGATTCCGAGGAAAAGATAATGAAGTTGCAAAGTTTGGTGGACGATTTAAGGACGGGTTCCCGTGTGGCTGAGGAAGAAAGACACGTTATCACTGCTCAGGCGGTACCAGTAGAGTCTCTGACCACGGCAAAAATCGTGTCCCCGGCCCCAGCGTTTGGAAAAATGGCGCCTCCACTTACCACCATTCCTAACGTTGTTAACGGTATCATCAAAGATCGCGCTGGCCTGCTCTTAACTGATGTCATAATTGTCGTAAAAGATGAGGCGAGTAACCCTGTAAGGGCCTTAAAATCGAATAAAATTGGTCAATTTGCTATCTCAACACCACTACCAACCGGCACTTACACTATGGAACTTGAAAAAGAGGGTCAAGAATTTGATCTTGTCCAAATAAAATTGGAAGGAAAAGTAATGCCACCCGTGGAAATAAAATCTCGGTAAGGGCAGCTGGTTTCAAAACCTTATGGCCAACAAAAAAATTTACACAACTCAAGAACATTTAGATATCGATGACGTTAGAGACAATTTGGCCGTTCTAAAAAACGGGGAGGCGGTCGCGATTATTCAGACAAACGCGATCAACTTTGACCTTTTAAGTGAAAGGGAGCAGGACGCAATGATCTTTGCCTACGCTGGCTTGCTAAACTCCCTCACGTTTCCGATACAAGTTTTGGTGAGATCAAAACGTTTAGATCTTTCCAATTATTTACAGTATCTTGCTCTTTACCGGCGGCAAGCCAAAAACCCACTTTTGGTTGCCCAAATGGATAAGTACGCCTCTTTTATTAAGGATTTAGTTGCAAGGAATGAGGTTTTGGATAAGAGATTTTATATAGTTGTGCCTTATCTAGCTATTAGCCTTACTCAATTAAAAAGTCTAGGCGGCGGCCTTTTAGGTAAAAAACCGCGAGGCACAAATCGCTGGAGCACCATTGAGAAAGCTAAAGTTAATCTTGAGCCAAAAATCGAACACATCGTTAAACAGCTTGCTCGGATTGGAATTAAAGCCAAACAGCTTACCACTGAAGAATTAGTCGAGCTTTTTTACGACTACTACAACCCCGAGGTAGCCAGGGAACAGAAAGCAGCTCTTTCCACCTCGGAGTACACAACTCCAATTGTGGAACCGGCGGTAAGCCCAATTTTAGAGCAGTCACAAGGAGACACGAATGCAACTTAATCCTTTTAAAAAAAGGGAAAAGGTTGACCCGGTAGAAGCAGAACTGGCTCAAACCCGAGCAAAAGTGGCCAATGTTCTCGGTAGGGGAATGACAGATGTAAAGGACGTGATTGCTCCACCGGCCATTGAAATCGACTTTGATTACTTAAGAATTGGTGAGTTGTACTTCCGCACATTATTTATCACTGGCTACCCTCGCTTTGTCGGTGCTAATTGGCTGGCTCAAATTATAAATTTTGACCATACCCTTGATATTTCCTTCTACTACTACCCCGTTGAATCGAAGGGAATACTTGACGATCTGCGGCGAAAAATCGCCGAGATGGAGGCTACGATTGAAAGCGACCTAGAGGCAGGTAGAGTCTTAGATCCTGGGGTCCGAATTGCTTTAGAGGATGCTCAAGCCCTCCAGGAACAGCTAACCGCTGGTATCGAACGCTTCTTCCAGTTTTCTTTCTACATAACCATACCCGCTTACTCCTTAGAAGAACTCAACTCTGTTACCAAACAAGTAGAAGCGGCCCTTGGGTCTCTTTTGGTCGTCTCCAAGCACGCGACGCTACAACAAGAACAGGCTTTTCAATCTGTCTTACCTACCTTCACCGATAAACTTTTGGTGACTCGGAACATGGACACGACTTCTTTGGCTACAACTTTTCCTTTTGTTTCTAGCGAGCTAACTGCTAATGAAGGGGTTATGTACGGCATTAACGAACACAATGGATCTTTGGTCATTTTTGACCGCTTTAGCCTGGAAAATGCAAACTGCGTCGTCTTTGCAAAATCCGGAGCCGGAAAAAGCTACTTAGTTAAACTGGAGACTTTGCGTCAATTAATGTTTGGCACTGAAGTTTTAGTTATCGATCCAGAAAACGAGTATCAAGCCTTAGCCGAGGCGATTGGAGGAGAATATATGGAATTTAAGGCCGAGTCCGGAATAAAAATAAACCCCTTCGATCTTTCCGGTATCTACCAGCAAGGAGAAAACGAACTAGGTTTAAAAATTTTGGCTCTTCACTCCCTTTTCCGAATTATGATGGGTCAGCTAACGCCAATGGAAGATGCTGTTTTAGACAGAGCCTTGGTTGCTACCTATAAATTAAAGGGTATAACTCCAGACCCGGCCACCCAAACAAGACAGCCGCCGATTATGGAGGACCTTTACAATATCTTACTTAACATGGCGGAGCCGGAAGCTAAGGGAATGGCAACTCGTCTGGAAAAATTCATTCGGGGTTCTTTATCCGGTGTATTTAATGAGCAAAGCAATATTAACCTTAGAAATACCTTTACTGTTTTTTCTATCCGTGATATGGAGGACGAACTGCGCCCAATTGCAATGTTCATCGTCTTAGACTTTATCTGGACGAGGATCAAAAGAAATCTTAAAAAGCGGGTTCTTGTGGTAGACGAGGCTTGGTATTTAATGAAGTACCCTGACTCAGCTGCTTTCATGTACTCCATCGCAAAAAGAGCCCGTAAATACTTTTTAGGGGTGACAACAATAACTCAAGACGTCGAAGACTTTCTTTCTGGAGATTACGGTAAGGCAATTGTTACTAACTCATCTATGCAATTTCTATTAAAGCAGTCACCGGCGGCGATAGATGCAGTTACTGATATTTTTTATTTGTCCGAGGGGGAGAGAAATTTACTGCTTTCTGCCGAGATCGGCGAGGGCCTTTTCTTTGCTGGCCCTAACCACGTGGCTATTAGGGTTCAGGCTGCACCACACGAACACGGGTTAATTACTTCAAACCCAGCTGAGCTTGTTGAGAGTAACCAGCCCTCAAATATTTCCGCGCCAAACAGCCCCCCGACAGAAGAAACTACTTATCCGGGGTCTACCCCAAACCAACTCTAAACTTTAACTTCGACAGTTCCTTCATTAACTTTAAAAATTTTACTCTCCTTTAAAATCCACTCAGGGAAGATAGTCTCCGAAGTGGCGGTGATAATACTTTGCTGCTTTGGCAAAGCCTTAAGTATATGTTCTTGGTTAATTTTATCAAACTCACTTAAAACATCGTCCAAAAGAAGGGTAGGGTCGGTGCCGAAACTCTCTTTAATAAAGGCTAGCTCGACCAATTTTAAGGCTAAGGTGGCAAGTCTTTTCTCACCCCGAGATCCAAAGATATTAATATCTTTTTCCAGAAGCACGTCCGACTTTAAAGTTTCAAACACTATTTTGAAATCGTCTCGGTGGGGACCAAAAGACGTTACCATTTTTTCGATATCGGTTTCTTTGTTTTTTACTAGTTGCAGGCTAATTAGCCTTTTTATTTCACTGGCGTCTTTAACTTTTTCTTTGAACGGCGCGTAATCTATGCGTATAGTCGCGTTTGCAATTTTTTCACTGGTTTTTTTCAGAAGCTTGTTTATCTCTCCAACAAACGCGAGCCGCCTCTCCCAAATGAAGCTTCCTAGGCTGGCAATCTGTTTGTCCCAAGGCAAAAGGTCTTGGGGTTTACCTGCCTTTATAAGCCAGAGGAGTTTATTGCGGTTTTTCATGGCTCTAAAGTACCGGCTCAAAGAGTAGAGATAGTTTTTATCCGTCACCGAAAGGGTCTGGTCTAAAAACCGTCGTCTTTTTTCCGGACCGCCGGAAACAATATCCAAGCTTTCTGGTGAGAACAGGACTACCGGAAAGACTCCAATTACGGAGGCTCTGTTTTTGGGTTGATTGTTAACAGAAACTTTTTTCATCGTTTTGTTGATAAGAATTTTAATTTCGTTATGCGCGGCGTTACCCCTAACTTGGGCTTCTTCCGCAGCCCAATTAATTAGATCCGCGTCGATATTCGTCCGAAACGATTTCGTGGTGGCTAAAAGATAAATGGCTTCAATTATATTTGTCTTACCTTGAGCGTTATTACCGACAAGCAGATTAATTTTCTGAGAAAGAGGTAGTTTCAAATTTGAAATGTTTCTAAAATTTTTTAAATAGAGGTTTTCTAACCACATTAGTTCTGGGTTCGAACCGGCATAACAAGATACATAAATGAGGGGTCTTCGGCAGACTTTATCAGTGCTGGTTTATCGGGGCCGGCGAATTGAACCTCAAACTTTTCGCCGGTTAGTACTCCTACGCCCTCGGCGAGAAAACGACTGTTAAAAGATATTTTGATATCCTGTCCCTTAACTTTAGCCTGTAGACTTACCCTTCCTTCCCCAATTTGCGCTGAAGAAGCGCTTATAGATTGCTCTTTCTCGCTAAAGAGTAGGTGAACAACATTTCCGATATCTTTTGCAAAGGTGGTCGCCGTTTTTAGATTACTAAGAAAATCCTCTTTTTCTAAGAGAGCACTCGCGATAAATTGATCTGGAATTATTTGTTCAAACTTAGGGAATTCTCCCGCAAGTAGTTTTGTAAATACTTCTGTATGGGCTACTTCAAAGTAGGCTTGATTATCGCCCCGCGATATACCTATATTTATAAACTCATCTTCTGATTCATCAAGAATTTTGCTTGACTCCATAAGTACACGCGCCGGAACAATTACTTCTTCCTCGTCCAGAAGGACTCCCATATCTTTTTTGGCGAGCCGATAACCGTCGGTTGCAACTAGCTGAGTGTTTTCTTTATTGGTCCTAAACAAGACTCCTGTTAGGATTGGTCGCCCTTCGTCTAAACTTGCAGCTACCCCTACTTGTTTTACCGAAGACAAGAGAGATTTTTTTTTAATTTTTTTGCTTTTTGATTTCTCTGCTTCCGGTGGGGTGGGGAACTCGCTGGCGGAAATTGTCGGCACGCTCGCGTGCGTTTTGGCGGTGTTGATCACTAAGCTTTCTTTTTCTAATTCTAATGATATCTTCTCGTCCGCTACACTAGCCAAAAACTCAATTAAAGTTCTTGCTGGAGCGGTTACTGCCCCTTCATTTAAAATCTTCGCTGGGACCCAGGTTTTGATTGTTGTTTCTAAATCCGTACCAATTAATCTCAACCCCCCAGATTCTGTTTCCATGAGGATATTACCTAAGACCGGAGTTGTCGGTTTAACCGTCACTGCTTTACCAACAAAACTGACCGCTTTGTAAATATCATCTTTGTTGATCTGTAATTTCATATATAGTATATATAATATAATAGTAGTATTAGGCGGTGTCAAAATGTCAGTAACTAGATGCAGGTTACAATGACGTTAGAGGGCAGCAAAGGACACACTTCTCTGTGCAAAACATGTGAGCAGAAGGTGAGTAACTACACCCCGTTTATGGAGTTTGTGAAAACACGCGCCCTTATCTGAGTGATTAATCCACGAGTTTTTGACGAGCCGTCAAGCAGGCGTTTGATTTTTTCCACAGAGTAAATCACACTGGTGTGGTCGGACTTGTTTAACAAGGAGGCGATTTTTTGCAGCGGTAGAGTTAGATCCATTCTCAGAATGTACATAGCTATCTGGCGAGGGAACACAATGTCAGACCGGCGGCTCGCGCTTTTCAAATCCTTTATCGAAAGCGAGAAGTATTTAGCCACCTGTAAAATAACAAAATCTGAGTTTGTCTGCGCGGTCTTCTCAAGACGGGTCAACTGAAGAACTTGCTGGACTAAATCTTCTGAGACAGGCTGGTTAGAAAATTTAGAATAAGTTAGCAGTCTAATGAAACCACCTTCAAGATCACGGATATTATTAACGTAGACCTGCGCCAAAAGGCGGATTATTTTAGTCGGAAGCTGGACGCTTCGATCTTTACATTTTTGATAAAGTACAGCTTCGCGAAGTTCGAACTCTGGAGCGGCGATGTCGGCTATCATCCCGGCCTCAAAACGACTTTTTAATCTTTCGGCAAGACGGCCAATTAAAGCCGGCTGTCGATCGGCGGCCAAAACTACCTGTTTTCTCGCCGCGAATAGAGCATTGAAAGTGTGGAAGACCTCCTCTTGGGTAGATTCCCGTCCTGATAAAAACTGGACATCGTCGATCACGAGTAGATCAGCACTGCGGTATTTAGCTCTAAAATTAGTAGTCGTCTTGGTTTGAATGGCAGCAACTAAATCATTAGTAAATTCTTCACAGGTAGAATAGAAGACTTTAAGTTTGGGATTTTTCGCTAAAGCCTCCTGGGCAATAGCCTGGATGAGATGAGTCTTACCAACCCCAACCCCGCCGTAAATGAAAAGGGGGTTGTAAGGCTTGTCACCAAGTTCGGAGACCGCTTTAGCGGCAGCATAAGCGAGTTGGTTACTTTTGCCGGAGACGAAAGCGTTGAAGGAAAAGGCCGGGTTAAGCCGTGCCTTTGTTAAAGCTTCCTGTAATTCATCAACGTCGGTATTAGTGAAAAGCGCTGGCAATGAGTAAGCTTCCCGTACCCTTCTGAGTTTAGATTTGTTGGTAACCTCTTTTTCCAAAGGGCGAACGCTAAAAACGATGCTAATATTTTTGGCAGTAGCTTTGTCTAAAATAGATTTAATTTGGCCATGGTAGCGAGATTCCAGCCAGTTTTTTACGTAGGAAGAGCTGCAGCCAATTTCTACCAAATTTTCGTCCAAAGAAACTAAGGTGGTCTTTCCTTTAAACCAAGTCTGAAAATTTGCAGCCGATAAATCCATCTGCAATTGAGCTAAGGTTGATTCCCAAAGATTATTTTTATCCATAAGATGGCAATTAATGACGTCCTCCCCGAGCCAAGTCGGGGTTGCCGACGTTTTCTCGCCCCGATAAATCGGGCCTCGAAAATAAATCACGCGAGCGTGATGGGCCGAGTTAAGGACTCGGTAGGCAGGGGGTAGATCTTTCAAAAGAGGTAAAACTATATTAGGTAAAAGTACCGAGACGGTCAAGAAGGACATACTACTACCTTTCTGTATCAGTAGATTCTGGGCGCATTTGACATTGGTAGAGTCCTTATCTATACTACTCTCGTGCCAAAAAGAACGTACCAACCAAAAAAATTAAAAAGAGCCAAAAAACACGGCTTTCGGGCTAGGGCCAAAACAAAAGGCGGACAACAAGTCCTTAAAAGAAGAATATTAAAGGGAAGAAAACGACTTTCGGTTTAATGCTCCCGAAAAGAAATAGATTAAATTTAAAAAAAGACAGGTTTTTAAAAGGGAGTACTCAATTTGCGAGCCCCTTTTTTAAGTTGCTTTTAAAGAAAAGCGCAGGAGACGGACCAAAGATCGGGTTTATTGTCAGTGGTAAAGTAGGCAAGGCGGCTTCTCGAAACCGGGTTAAAAGACTACTGTCCGAGGCAGCGGCAAGTAAATTAGAAATGATTTCCGAAGACGCTCTCCTCATTTTTATCGCTTTTCCTGCTTCTGGCAAAGCCGGTCTGGAGGAAATAAAAACTAGTGTTGATGATACCCTCTCTAAAGCAAAAATACTCAAAGGAGGAAGTCTATAAATGGTAAATTTTTTTGTAGACCTCTTGATTAAACTTAATAACATAACGGGAAACTTAGGCGTAACGCTAATTGTTGTTGGAATTGTCAGCAGAGCAATCTTCTACCCGTTCTTAAAATCAGCCTACAAACAAAGTCAGCTCCAAAGAGAATTAAAGTCGAAAATGGATGAGCTCAAGAAAAAGCACAAAGATAAATCCAGGCTTGCTAAAGAGCAAATGAGGCTTTATCGCGAAATGGGGATTAACCCTGTCGCTGGTTGCCTTTCTCTACCAATTCAGCTCGTCGTGCTCTACCTGATATTTGCTGGGTTGCGGCGGATTCTGGGCTCTGGGGTGGAAACCCATTTTTTAATTTGGGATTTAGCAAAGCCAGATACATATAAATTTGCGAGTATACCGTTTGCTATACCGGGCATTCTTATCGTTCTTACGGCGGTAGCGACTTTTTTCCAGACGAAAATGGCGACCCCGACTGCCCCAACACCGCCTCCCAAAAACCAGAAAGATGGTAGTGGGAATGTAGATTTTACCGAAGCATTAGCCGCCTCGCAAGGCCAAATGGTATTCTTATTACCAATTGTAATCTTATTCAGCGGTATTAGCTTTCCCGCTGGACTCGCGCTCTATTGGTTTGCGGGAAGTTTCTTTGGTATAATCCAACAATATTATATCGCTGGCTGGGGAGGTTTAACTCCATGGGTAAAGATGTTGAAAAAAGCCTAGCTGTCGCCGAGGAGCTAACTAAAAAGTTGCTTAAGGACCTAGGGTTTTCCACCAAGGTAGAGGCTCGTCAGGAAAAAGATTTTGTCCAGGTCAATGTAAGTGGAGCGGATTTAGGCCTTTTGATAGGGTATCACGGCGAAAATCTAGGAGCGCTCCAGCTTATCCTAGGGCTGATGATAAATAAAAAATTAGAAGCCGAGGATTGGACACCAATTAATCTTGATGTTGGTGGTTGGCGCGATGAAAGATTAGACGCTTTAAAAAGTTTGGTAGAGAAAGCGGCCACCGAAGTAGGAGCCTCCAAGAAAGAGATTGCGTTGCCACCGATGCCGGCTTCACAAAGACGCAGTGTTCACATGATTCTGGCGGAAGAATTTCCGCACTTAACTTCGGAATCCGAAGGTGAAGAACCAAACCGCCGGATTGTAATCAAAAAAGCTTCGTAAGAGTGGTCGAGAGGAACGAACTTTTGGAAATTTCTAAAAATAGTAAACCCCAACATTTAACTATCTATACTGATGGTGGAGCGAGAGGCAACCCAGGGCCAGGAGCGTGCGCCTGCGTAATTGAGGATTCTGCGGGAAAATTGCGGTTATTAAGCGGGAAATACTTGGGAATAACTACGAATAACGCTGCTGAATATCAAGGTGTGATTTTGGCCTTTGAGGAGCTGGTGAAAATTAAAGAAAACTTGGCGTCTGACATAAAATTAGAGTTTAGACTAGATTCGTCTTTGGTGGTGAACCAACTCAACGGAATCTATAAAGTTAAGGATAAGAACATAAGAGCGCAAGTGCTCCGGATTCGGCAGTTGGAAGCTGTCTTCCCGAACTTGTCTTATCGTTACATACCTCGAGAGCAGAATAAAACTGCGGATGCTTTGGTAAACGAGACTCTCGATAAGGCAGTGGAGTAGCGGCAGGTATTTATTCTCTTGTAAATTCTTTCAACATTACTTAAAATCGAGGATCTATGAGTGAGTCTGCCAAAGAAAAAATTTTCCCCTTCGCCTTAAAAAACAAAGAAACTGCTTTGGTTGTGGGCGGTGCTGGTTTTATTGGAGCCTCCGTCTGCGAAAAACTACTTTCGGAAGGGCTCTCAGTAATTTGTATTGATAACCTAACTTCTGGGGTCAAGGAGAATGTTGAGCATCTTTTAAACGCACCAAACTTTTCGTTTATAAACGCTGATATAAATACTCCCGGGTTTAGATTACCGGCAGCTGTAAAAGTCGATTTAATTTTTCACATCGCCGGAGTCGAGGAATTTCCTGCCAACACGAACCTTTCACTAGAAACACTTTTAGTAAATTCTTTAGGAACAAGAGTTTTACTGGAGATTGCGAAAGATCAGGCAGCGAAATTCATTCTTGTTTCGTCCGCGACTTTTTATCCAGAAGTTTTTTCTGCAAGTTCGCTTAAATATTATTTTGGCAAAGATCCTAAGGATGAATCTGTATTTACTTATGGAGAGGCCAAGCGGTTCGCCGAAGCGCTTGTTGTTGAGTACTTTAAAAACTACGGACTTTTCGCTGTCGTTACCCGAGTTAAAGATGTTTACGGTCCAAGAATGAATTTAGAGGCCCAGGGGGATTTGAATAGACTAGTCTCCGAGACATTAATTGGTAAAAAACTGACGGTTGCGGGGGACGGCCTGAAAATACTTAACCCGACGTTTATTACGGATGTTAGTGAGGGGATTGTTAAGGCGGCCGTGGCGGGGCGCAAAGGCGAAATTTACAATTTGATTAACCCCGAAAAAATTACAGTGGCCTCCCTGGTCCAAACTATTAGACAGGTAGTTGGCAGCGTTGAAATAGTGCGTAAAAACGTTGATGAAGACCTCGAGCCTGCCTTTCACCAACCAGATTTAACGACAAGTTTTGAGACTCTTTCCTGGCGCCCTAAAGTGGCTTTGGCGGACGGAGTCTCGGAGACGGTGGCGTATTTCCGAAAAAAAGGGGGTGGAAGAGCTCCCCAACCGACGTACCTTTTGCTGGAAAACAAAAACCAACCAGTAATCAAAACTAAAGAAAACAAGAAGAAACCGCATTTTAACTACCTAAGGCTGGTTATTTTCTTAGCTTCCCTGCTACTGATACTAATTACGGTTGTCTATCCGGCAGTTGCGCTAGTTTTTAATACTTATCAGGCCAATAGAAGTTTTAAGGCTGCCGCCGACAATTTACAAGGAGACAGAACGAGAGAGACGGAGAAGTCTGCGCAAAGCGCCCAAGACCATTACCAAAAGGCTTCTCAAGATCTACAAAACCTTTCTTGGCTATTGAGTATTTTTGTCAAGAGAGAAAAACTCTCCGCTCTTGACGATTTTTATTTCAGTGGCGAAAATGTGGCGCAGGCAACCTACTCAACCGCAAACGGGCTAGATATTCTTATCCAAGATACAACTGGCACCAAACTTAGCGCTGCCCAGTCTCAACAAGCACTAGAGGCAATTAAAAACGATGCTGCGGAGTCAAAGGGAAAATTGGATTTGGTTTCGCCAACTTTGGAGTCACTTGATGATAGGAGCATCCCCCAATCTTTAAGAGACGATTTAAACCGGATTAAGCAAACGCAGAGTGTTTTAGACGAAATTAATGCGCAGCTTCTGGGCTCGACAGGTACTTGAGTCGCGTGCTATACTTAAGTTGAATGTTAGGTAAGGGTGTGAATCGAGAGTTTCAAGAACAGTTTGGGAGGCAGTGGCGGTGCACGTGTAAAGCGCAGTTTAGACCGGAGAGTTTAGAGATTTTGTCAGAATCGGAGAATTCCCTGCTCGCCCATTATCAATGCCCTAAATGTGGGAGGGAACAGATGTTAGCAGCAGCAATTTCTGAAGAAGAAACAAACGAACAAACCTCAGAAAAATTGATCAAGTTACCGAAAACTACAGTTACAACTGACGATGTGCTGGATATAAAAGCTATGGTTTCGAAAATGAAATTAGCCTCTATAAAAGCACTTGGCCGAGAGCGCCAAAAACGTTCCAGCATCACTATCTCCCGGATAACTTCTCCGAAAAGCTAATCTGACAGCTGTCGGATTGACAGCCCCAATATAATAGAGGACGTATGGAAAAAATTGCACTGAACGCCTCGGCGCGAAAGATTTTAGGGAAAAAAGTTAAAAACCTGCGCAAAGAAGGGTCTATCCCCGCGAATCTTTTTGGAAAAGATATAAAATCGCAAGCTTTGCAAGTGGATGACAAAGATTTTCGTAAAGTGTTTAGGCAGGCCGGTGAAACCGGAATAGTGGAAATAAAAGAAGATAAAGAGACTCATCCAGTGTTAATTCATAATGTGCAGCTGGACCCAAAGACAGACCTAATTCTTCACGTTGATTTTCATAAAGTAAACTTAAAAGAAAAGATTACTACCCACGTGCCCGTTGTTTTGGAAGGCGAGTCTCCAGCCGCGAAAAGCGGTGTAGGATTAGTTTTGCAAACTCTGAACGAACTTGAAGTAGAATCTTTGCCGGCAGATATTCCCCACGAAATAAAAGTGGACGCTTCTAAGTTGACAGAAGTAGGGCAGTCGATCCACGTTAAAGATTTAAAAATCGATAGAGAAAAAGTGGAAGTTAAGAATGATCCAGAAGCAACGGTTGTAAATGTGCAAACCGCGGAAATGAAAGAAGAAGTTGAAGAGACGCCAGTTTCGCCAGAAGAGGTCGAAGCCATTGCCGAAAAGGGTGAAAAAGAAGAGGCCGCAGAAGGCGAAGAGGGTAAAGAAGCTCCAACAGACGAGGGGGCTAAGGAAGAGCCTCAAACTAGCGAAGAAATCCCAGCATAATAACCTAGAGTTGGTTAGTGAAAAAGTCCCTAGTTCGAGAAAATAGTTGTAAACTATTCTCGAACGCAGGATTCACAGTAGCTGGCTCGCCAAGCGAGGTATAAGCTACGAGAATCCTATAGTTGACAAATCCTTTAAGTTGTGTTAAAATACACCCATTAACAATTGAAAATAGATCGCTAACGCGCTCTGCGTCGCTAGCGCTCCTAATGGTTACAAGGTAAAAACTTTTAAAGGCACTTTGTAACTGGAGTTGAAGTTATAGCTAACTGTCATTACGGAAACGTCCTGAAGTCTAGAACAATTCGAGTCCAGTTACCAGGTGCCTTTGTGTATCTAGGCGGTACGTCTTGCTGACCCGGCAAGCTATCGTTAAACAAATTATGGGTATGGAGGAACGATGTCAGTCAGACACCCCCTGTCAGACGTCGAAAGTTTCGAAAAGAAAGGTGTTAGGTATGTTCGGGTTTGCCACGTAGGAAAGGGATCATTCCACTTCGAAGTCTACAGACGAATCAAACGAAGTGGGAGGCTCCATATGATTATCAGACCAGAGGCATACTCTCCTATCAGTGGGGAACTTCGCCCTTCTTCATCAGCGGTGTTCGTGGCTGAAGCGCAAGAGGATCTGTTCTGGCGTATGGTGCTCCCTTTCACAGACGCTGTAAACAGGTTGCCCGACGACGTGTCAATACAATTCATAGGCTGGACAAAGTATGGTGTGTAGTGGTAATAATCCACAATCAAGCTTTGCTTGATCCCCAAATCCTAAGCAAATCTCACATACGGTGTCGTCGCTGTCGTTAGCGGCTGACAAAATAGTCAGCTAGAAAGGACGAATGGTGATGGATCAGTTCACGCGGTTAGTTCTCGGGTGTATTGGCACGGTGATAGTTGCCATTGCTACACTTTGGCTGATCGATGGCATCTTCTGGACGCAAGTCTCGCCAAGGGCACTCATAATCGCGCCGGCGGTGATCGTTCTAGCGGTTGGAGGAGTCATGGTTCTAACCGCTGTGCTAACAGGAGACAGGGCACCGAGGGTACGACTGTAGAAGGAGTAAAATCGGTGCCACAGAAAGACCACAAAGCGAGTAATCGCAGCGTGGTCTTTTTATTTTGGCCACGCGGAAACCATGATGGAATCATCCTTTTTTAGTCCGTTAGGACGCAGAGCGCGAAGCGATCTATTTGGTAACTTCTGCCAAAGATCTTCGGTTATGTACGGCATGAAGGGGTGGAGTAGTCGCAAAGATTCTTCAAGGACTTTTTCCAAAACCGGCTGAGCTTCGTCTCGTCGGGATTTTGAACTTTCAATATATTTATCGGCAAAGCGGTGCCAGACGAAATCGTAAAGCTCTCCGACCGCCTGACCAAAACGATAATTCTCGATTGCTTTGGTTACAATTTCTCTTGTTTTCTCCAATTCCTCCAAAATCCATTTGTCATCCAGGTGAGTGGGTGTAGGGTGTAGGGTATAGGGTTTAGGGTTTTTTGATTCGGGTTCATTCGAGTTATTATTCGCGTCCATTAGAATATACCGGCCGATGTTCCAGAGTTTATTAGTGAAATTGCGCATTCCTTTTATTTTATGTTCGCCAAGGTTAGCATCATTGCCTGGACCAGTTCCGAAGACGAGGGCCATCCGGACTGCGTCCGCACCGTATTTTTCCGCAACATCCAGCGGATCAATGACATTATTTTTACTCTTGCTCATTTTTTGACCCTTTTCGTCGCGAACCAGGCCATGTAAGTAAACCGTTTCAAAAGGGACTTTACCGGTCACATAAAGACCAAGCATGATCATGCGCGCGACCCAGAAGAAAAGGATATCGTAGCCAGTTTCCATTACAGAGGTTGGGTAAAATTTCTTAAAATCGGCTTCATCTTTTTGTCCGTAACCCAAAGTGGTAAACGGCCATTGCCCCGAGGAAAACCAAGTATCGAGGGTGTCCGGATCCTGTTCAAACTTGGTTGAGTCGCAATTTGCGCACCTAGTCGGGGGTTCAACTGAGACAAACTCCCCATTTTTCATTTTGCATTCTTCATTCTTCATTTCCTGACAGTAATAAACTGGCAGGCGGTGGCTCCACCACAGTTGCCGGGATATACACCAATCGTGAATATTCTCCATCCAATTAAAATAAATTTTTTCGAAACGGGGTGGAATGATTTTGATTTTGTTACTCTTAACCGCTGCCAGGGCGTCTTTAGCCAAATTCTTGCCGCTCTTACCGGTTTTGTTGACAGCAACAAACCATTGTTTGGAAACTAGAGGCTCGACGACAGTATCAGAGCGTTCGCAGACACCGACACTAGTCTTGTGATGCTGCGTTTTTTCCAACAGGTCCAGTTTTTCCAGATCGGTAACGATTTGTTTGCGGGCGGCGTATTTATCCAAACCAGAGTACTTACCTGCCTCTTTGGTCATTTTGTCGTCAAAACCGATGACTTGAATTTGGGCTAGTGAGTGACGCTGTCCGACTTCATAATCGTTCGGATCGTGTGCTGGTGTTATCTTCACCGCTCCACTACCGAACTTTGGGTCAACGTAGGAATCTTTAATAATAGGAATCTCCCGGTTCATCAACGGTAGGATGGCTGCCTTTCCAACTAAAGTCTTGTAACGTTTATCGCCCGGGTTAACCGCGACCGCTGTGTCGCCCAGCATTGTTTCCGGTCGGCTCGTGGCTACAGTTACAGTTTCTTTAGAATTCTTAACTGGATAACGGATAAACCAAAGGTTCGATTCTTTTTCTTTGTGAAGCACTTCGAGATCGGAAAGTACAGTCGCGCAGCGCGGACACCAATTAACCATTCGGCTGCCGCGGTAAATTAACCCGTCGTCATAAAGGTCTTTGAAGGTTTGGTAAACTACTTTGGAGATTTCTGGATCAAGAGTAAATTTTTCGCGAGACCAATCTAAGCTAAATCCCATTGCCCGTAGTTGGTCGTACATTTGCTTTTTATTTTCTTGGGTGAATGCGTAAGTTTGCTTGAAGAATTCTTCCCGGCCAAGGTGGTGGCGAGTCTTACCTTGCCTTTCCAAAACCTCCCGTTCGTAAACGACTTGGGTTTGGATGCCGGCGTGATCTGCTCCTGGCAGCCACAAAGTCGAATCCCCAAGCATCCGGTGGTAGCGGATTAAAATATCCTCGATGACGTACATGGCGTGGCCGATGTGGAGCCGACCGTTGGCGTTTGGCGGAGGTAAAATAATTGAATAAGGTTTGCCTTTAGGATTGGTCTCTGGCTTGAAAAACTCCCCCTTTTCCCAAAGGGAATACCATTTGCTTTCAACTTGTTTATGCTCGTAAACTTTTTCCATGCCGGCTGATTATAACAAAAACCTGCTAAAATGAGTGTAACATGGATTTTACGGATTTTTCCTTAGGAATAAATTACTGGCCCCAAAAAGAGGCCTTCTCCCTTTGGAAAAAATTTGATGCAGGAATCTTGAAAAGAGACTTTGAACTGATCAAAAGTTTTGGTATGGACTGTGTAAGGATCTTTTTAGTCTGGGAAGATTTTCAGCCTTCCCCAAACAAAGTTTCCGCAGAGAAACTTAACTATCTTGTAACGAGCGCAAATATTGCTGCCGAAGCCGGTCTTCAAATTATCCCGACATTTTTCTGTGGGCATATGTCGGGAGCAAATTTTTTACCTTCTTGGATTTTGGGTAAAAGGGTCGGAGGCGGTAGATTTCCCATAGTCTCCCACGGTCATGTCGGTCTCTATGAAATTAAGAATTTTTATGAAGATAAAGAGTTGCAGCAGAGCCAAAAACTGCTTTTAAAAGAAGTAGCGGCAGTCTTAAAAAACCACCCGGCGATAAAAGCTTGGGATTTGGGCAATGAGCCTTCAGTGTATATCACTCCGAGGACCGGCGAAGGCGCGGAACGTTGGCTGGCGGAAATGACCGGAACTTTGCGAGGGGTTGATGCGGATGTTCCAATTACAATTGGTACCCACATGGAGGATTTAATAAAGGACAACAAAATAGCGTTTGAAGCGATCGGTAAGTATTGCGACTTCTTAGTAATGCACGGTTACACTGTCTATAGCCCCGTCGCAATTGATATTTACGACAGACGGTTCATATTGTTTTTGGTTGAATTAACAAAATGGTTAGGCGGCAAGAGAGTGCTACTAGAAGAGTTTGGTTTCCCGACGAGTGTCGACAGTGCCCAAATAAAACTTGCCAAAGAAAAGGGCCTAGTACTACTTTCCGACAGTGAGGGAGAAAAAACTGTCCAGTTTACCCAAGATTTGTTCGAGGATCTTTATGAAGAGGGTTGCCTAGGGGCCTATTGGTGGTGCTTTGCCGATTATGATAAATCGGCTTGGTCAAAGCCACCCTTGGACCAAAGAATCCACGAGAGGTTCTTTGGCATTAAAAGAGTCGATGGAACCATAAAGCCAGTAGCCAGTGTTTTTAAAAAATTTGGGAAAAGACTATATAAGGATCGGCAACTAGAAAGTTTCTGGCGCACGCAAGACCGCGAAGACTACTTTAGTAATCCTGAAAAAAGTTTCAAAGACCTTTGGGAGAAATTTAAAAATCGGAAAGATTAGAAAAGTAATCCAGGGTCAGTTTTCACCTTTTCCCAAGGTATGGGTATGAAGTTGAAAAAGGCGGCGGAAGCAACCATCGCCCCATTATCCACAGAAAGTTTTGGGTTCGAAGAAATTACTCGACCAGAAAAAGATTGAGTCATCTTTTCTCTTAGCCTTTGGTTGGCGGCTACTCCACCAGCCAAAAGAATTTCTTTAACACCAGTAATTTCAGCAGCTTTAAGAGTTTTATTTACAAGAGAGTCCACAATAGCTTCTTGAATACTTGCGGCTAGATCGGCAGTCTGTTTTTGGGTTAGTTCCTGATCAGAATTTTTCCCTTTAACAGTGTTAACCAAATTAACAACGGCGGTTTTCAAACCAGAAAAAGAAAAATCTAGATCGCTAGAATCTGCAAGAGGTCTCGGCAAACGGAAAGCGTTTGGATCGCCGTTCCCACCCGCTTCCTGAATAGCCGGACCGCCGGGATAGGAAAGACCGAGCGTTCGGGCGGTTTTATCAAACGCTTCGCCAGCGGCATCGTCTCGGGTGCCTCCCAACCATTTAAATTTACCGTGACCTTTCATTAAAACTAATTCAGTGTGCCCGCCGCTGACAATTAAGGAAAGGTTTGGAAAAGTCGGGGGCTTGGGATTATCTAACCAGTTTGCATAAATATGCCCGATAAGGTGGTTAACCGGAACCAGCGGCTTATTCCAAGAATACGCGAGACTTTTAGCAGTTTCCACCCCTACTAGTAAGGAGCCAACTAGGCCAGGACCATAAGTGACGGCAACTGCGTCCACACTGGATTTATAGTTATCAATACCTTTTTTATCTGTCCCAATCTTTAAATATTCAAAAACGGCATCCAAAACCGCTGTCATCGATTTGACCTGTTCTCGGGCGGCAACTTCGGGAATAATACCACCAGTTTTAGCATGAATGGGTAAGGAAGAATAGGCAATATTGGATAGTATTTTTACTCCGTCTTCAACAACAGCGGCGGCCGTCTCATCGCAGCTAGTTTCGATTCCTAAAATCTTCATAAATCCTACTGAGCATTATACAAAATTAATAGAAATCTAAAAAGGTCAAGAAAATTGCTCGCGTGGGTTATAATAGCTAAAACCGCATCGTAAGACTGAGAGATCAGAGAAAGGAGAGCGTAGGTACGTGGGATATTCGCAGAGAGTGGCGGTATGGGTTTTGGTCTCGGTTTTTCTGACGGCGTGTTTTTCAGGGACGCAAGTAAGATCCAGCCAGCTGGGCGGGACACTCCAACCCACACTATTGCCAGAACAAACTCCTAAACAAGAGTTGGGTGTGGCAGTGTCGGTTCCACCTCAAAGCTCTTCACTCACAATTCCACCCGAGACCAAAGTAGTGAGAGGAAGTTGTAGCTCGGATGGAGAATGTCATTGGTACAATTTTTACTGGGCGCCAACCCACGAAGCAGTGGTTCAGGAGGGAGAATCGCAAATCAAGGTGGAGCACGAGCTTTGCCATGCCCACCAGCATTGGTCGATAAACGGTGGCGCACTGCTACCGCCAGACGACTACGACTTGCATACCTGGTACGACACGGCCGAAGGCAAGAGTTTTTTCGGGGCCGCCTCCGGTCTTTCTTGGCTCTGGAGTCACAGTGCGGTCAATGATCTCGAAGATTTTGCCTGGACGTGTGCTTACTGGTACCTAGGTCCAGTGTATCTGAACAAGATTAGTCCGCAGCGTTACGATTGGGCAGCAGCCAATCTAACTAAGTAAATCCAACCGCCCTCTCAATTTTGAAAGGGCGGTTACTTTTTTAATTCGCTAGACCTTTCTTTTAGAGTTGCTCTGGTCCAAAATGCAGCGGTTTTTTTGTAGAAGCCTTTTCTCTACCAGGAAGTAGAAATTTATCGTAAACTTCATCCATATCGACAAACTCATCCACCTCACCGATTAGCTTAGCAGAAGTACTTTTTCCGAAAGCGACTACCTCTACCCGATGACCTTGGTTTCTTAAATATTCAACTAAGGGAACGTAGTCGCCGTCTCCAGAGACAAGAATTAAAACATCAAGCCGGGGAGCAAGCCGAATCATATCAAGAGCAATTCCAACATCCCAGTCCCCCTTTTTTACCCCGCCAGGAAAAACTTGTATTTCTTTAGATTTTACTTCAAAACCAGCTTTTTCTAAGGCATCAAAAAAAGATTGTTCCTCGGGCATGGATGCTTTGACAACGTAAGCAATTGCCCGTATTAGTTGTCGGTTTGATGTAGCAACTTCTAAAATACTACTAAAATTTACGCGTTTACCGTACAAATTTTTGGCAGAATAATACATATTTTGGACGTCAACAAAAACGCCAACTCTTTGGTTTGGATTCTTTTTTAGCATAAAATTCACCTCCTTCGTTTTCTCACCCCGATGAATCCGGGGATCGGTCGAGCAGCTTTACTCGATTACGTTCCTATGATAACATTAATTCACAAATTTAGCTGAAAAAGTCAAGAGAAATAATGAAAAAAATCACCAAAGCAGTTATCCCGGCAGCTGGTTACGGAACGCGATTTTTACCAGTTACTAAAGCCATGCCTAAAGAGATGCTGCCGATACTGGCCAAGCCTATTATTCAGTATGTAGTTGAAGAAGCAGTTTCATCCGGAATTGAAGATATAATCTTGGTTACAGGTGGGAACAAAAGAGCGATCGAAGATCATTTTGACCGCTCCCCGGAACTTGAAGATTGGTTAAAAGAGTCCGGCAAAGAAGGGCAGCTCGCAGAAATCATCCGCGTCGCCCACCTAGCGAACTTTATTTATATTAGGCAAAAAGGCCCCTATGGCAATGCTACTCCGGTGCTATCCGCTAAAAAGCTTGTTGAAAACGATCCCTTTGCTGTGCTTTGGGGAGACGAGATAATCTATGCAGAACCACCCCGCCTTAAGCAACTTATAGATACCTTTGAAAAATACCAAGCGAGTATTATTAGTGGAGTTAAAATCGAAAAAAAGGAAGATTTAGCAAAGTACGGAATTGCTGAAGTTGAACATGTAGAAGGCCCGGTCTATAAAATAAAAAAAATTGTTGAAAAGCCGGTACCAGGAGAGGCACCTTCTGATATCGCTACTCACGGGGCGTACGTTTTCACACCGACTATTTTTGAACATCTAGAAGCGCTTAAACCAGGTAAAGGTGGAGAACTTTGGCTACCAGAGGCGATTGATTCTCTGATAAAAAAAGAGCCAGTCTACACAGTGATTGTTGAAAATGGAAGCTATTACGATCTCGGCAATAAATTGGGCTTTATCAGGGCTAACATTGAATTTGCTCTGAAAGATGAAGATCTGAGGAAAGAACTTATACCTTACCTGACAAAACTTGCCGAAAAGCCCCCATCCTAATACAATTGATTTACTGCCATGACTTCCACAAACAAGAAATTAATCTGGATTGCTCTTGCCCTTCTCTCTCTTGAGGCAGTTGTGGGTTTAGTAATTGTCAGCGTAAAAAAAGAATTTTTTAAGAAAAAGGAAAAGCCCGTTTTTATTAGTTACGTTGGGCTTTGGGACTCATCAATAATTAACCCATTGAAAGTAGAATTTCAAAGAGAAAATCCAAATGTTACTATCGAATACGAACAAAAGGACCAGACCTTGTATTTTAAAACCCTAAAAAATTTAATTTCGGCGGAAAAAGCTCCCGATATATTTTGGTGGCACTCCGGTTGGGGACCAATGCTGCAAAACGATTTAGCACCGCTAGCTAGCCAGGTTTTGTCCGATTCCACTTACAAAAAAACCTATTATCCTATCACTACGCAAGACGCTAAGATTGCAGGAACGTATAGAGGAATACCGCTTGAGTTTGACGGTCTTGCACTAATTTACAATAAGGCCCGTTTGCAAAGTAAGCACCTAAAACGACCACCCAAAACTTGGAGTGAGCTACAACGAAGTTATGTCCCCTCCCTAACACGCAGAGACTCTTCCAATAACATAATTACGTCAGCAGTTGCCTTAGGCACGAGCAATAATATTTCTAATTTTTCTGAAATTCTCGGTCTACTCTTCTTCCAGAATGGGGTTAACTTTGTTAAAAATGGACAAGTGACAGCGGCGAATAGTACTGCTGAAAACGGCGATAATTTGGGAGAACAAACGCTCGAGTTTTACACAAGCTTTGCTAAAAACCCAAAAGTTTGGGACACGAATATGCCCAACTCGATTCGGGCCTTTGCCCAAGGAAAAGTGGCGATGATAATTTTACCGGTCTATAAAATACCGGTTCTTGTAGGTCAAATAAAAGCTTTTGGCGATCGTGTGAAGTTTGGTGTTGCGCCGGTGCCCCAGCCCCCAGATAGTCCGAACGTAACGTGGGGAAGTTATTGGCTTTCCGGGGTCTCGGCAAAAAGTAAAAATCAAAACGAGGCTTGGAGTTTTATTAATTTTCTCTCGCAACCTGAAAATTTAAGAAAAATTTTCACCGCCGAGGCAAAAATTAGAGGTATTGGTCGGGTGTATCCAAGACTTGATATGGGAAGCGGATTAAGAAAAGACTCAGTACTATCCCCCTATGTTGCTCAAGCTCCCTACGCCACTAGCTGGTATTTAGATTCGGATACCCACGACGGAGCCTTAAACGACAAGATGATTGACAGTTTAGACGAACTTGTAACAAACGAAGTTTTGGAAAAGGGATCCACCACATCTAATTTAAAAACTTTTGCGCAGGAAGCCACCGGAATTTTGTCCTCCTACGGGGTGTTGAGCCCTGCGATAATAGAACGCTAGGAGAGTGGTTGCCTAAGCGATCACTTGACAAACTCTAGGACTTTTGTATAATTAGCGGATTAAGCTCATGAGTGCGAATTTTGCGCTCTCCCCGACAATTTCTGCCTAGAAGAAAAATTATTTTTTGGAGGTAAAATGGCAACAAACAAAATGAAAATTAAACCATTGGCCGGCTACGCTCTTATTGAGCCTCAGGAAGCCGAAGAAGTTACCGCATCGGGAATTGTCTTGCCAGACACGGCCCAAGAAAAACCAGCCCAAGGAAAAGTGTTGGCAGTGGGGGCTCCGGGAATGGATCACGGCAAGGAAATCAAGCCAGAATTTAAAGTCGGTGACTCGGTCCTTTACAAAAAATGGGGCGGGGACGAAATTAAAACGTCCGGCAAAGAACTTAAATTAGTAAAGTTTGAAGACGTAATGGCAATCGTCGAATAAGGGGGCAAAGATGGCGAAACAATTAATTTATTCTGAAGAAGCTCGAAAAAAACTGCTCGACGGAGTTAACAAGTTGGCGGATGCCGTTGCTACAACTCTTGGGCCAAAAGGGCGCAACGTTGCTTTAGATAAAAAATGGGGAGCGCCAAATGTAGTTCACGACGGTGTTACAGTAGCAAAGGAAATTGAACTTTCCGACCCTTTTGAAAATATGGGTGCCCAACTCATTAAAGAAGCCGCCTCTAAAACTAACGATGTCGCCGGTGACGGTACAACTACAGCGACAATTTTAGCCCAGGCAATTGCAGAAGAAGGTTTAAAAAACATTACGGCCGGAGCAAACCCAATGATTATGAAACGGGGGATTGAAAAAGGTGTCGAAGCCGTGGTGGAACAGCTGAAGAAAATGGCGAAAAAGGTTTCCACCAAGGAAGAAACCGCACAAGTGGCGACCATTTCGGGTGCGGACGAAACCATTGGAAACCTGATTGCAGAAGCACTGGAAAAAGTTGGTAAAGATGGGGTTGTTACAGTTGAAGAGTCCCGAGGATTAGAAACCAACATTGAATATAAAGAAGGAATGGAATTTGATCGAGGTTATGTTTCTTCTTATTTCGTTACGGATTCTGCAAAAATGGAATCTTCAGTTGAAAACCCGTCAATCTTAATTACCGACAAAAAAATCACCGCTATTGCGGATCTGCTACCGCTGCTGGAAAAACTTGTTCAAACCACAAAAGACTTCGTGATTATTGCGGATGACATTGAAGGAGAAGCTTTGGCAACTCTTGTCGTCAACAAAATCCGCGGTACGATGAATATTTTGGCAGTAAAGGCTCCGGGCTTTGGTGACCGCCGCAAAGAAATGCTCGAAGATATTGCGGTGCTTACGGGTGGGACTTTGATAAGCGAAGATACTGGAGTGAAATTCGACTCAGTTACGCCAGACATGCTAGGTAAAGCAGACCGTATCACTTCTGACAAAGACAACACTCTCATCGTTGGTGGTAAGGGATCAAAGAGTAAAATCGACGCTCGAATTTCCCAGATAAAAACTCAAATCGAAAAGACAACTAGCGATTTTGACAAAGAAAAATTTCAAGAGAGGCTCGCAAAACTTTCCGGCGGTGTTGCCGTTGTGAATGTTGGTGCGGCTACCGAAATAGAACTCAAGGAAAAAAAGGAGCGGGTCAACGATGCTGTTCAAGCTACAAAAGCGGCTATTGAAGAAGGTATTGTGCCGGGTGGCGAAGTCGCCTTGATTGTGGCGGCTAGAGTGGCATTGGACACCTTGAAATTGAAGGGTGATGAACAGATAGGGGTTGATATAATTAAGAAAGCAGCGGAAAAGCCAGTTAGAAAGCTTGCTGAAAATGCCGGCGCCGATGCTGGTTGGGTGTTGAGGACAATTACTGACAAAAAGGATCCTAATTTTGGTTACAATGTTATAAGTGGTCAGTTTGAAGATTTGGTTAAAGCTGGTGTTATCGATCCGGTAAAGGTCACTCGCAGTGCGGTTCAAAACGCAGCCAGTGTGGCAATGATGATACTAACTACCGAGGCTTTAGTAACGGATATTCCAGAAGAAAAGAATCCGTCGGCGGGTGGTCCAGCCGGAATGCCGCCGGGCGGGATGGACTATTGAGTTAGTTAATTAGCCGACGGGCCACTTTTTTGACAAATCCTCTCCGCAAAATTACAATCGACGCATGATAAAGGCAGTTATTTTTGATTTGGACGGAGTCTTAGTCGATACCGAGCCTTTGTGGTACGAAACGTTTGCCAAAGTTAGTAGAGAATTTGGGTTTGAATACTCAGACGAACTTCATAGTTTGACTACGGGGCGTTACGACGGCGCTAAACAAATAGCAAAGGCTTTGGGCTTTGCTGAAAAACATTTAGAGTTTAGGGACAAGAGCCGGGAAATTTACAAGGATCTTTTTAAAAAAAGAGCAAAGCTTATCCCGGGTGTGGTAAATGTTCTAAACAATTTAAAAGGGAAATATAAGTTGGCCATAGCTACTTCAGCTTACAAACCCAGACTCGAATACAATTTAGATAAGTTTCCAGAGCTTAAAGAATTTTTTGATATAACTACCCATGGTGAGGAAGTCGAAAAAAGTAAGCCAGCGCCGGATATTTTTCTTTTTACAGCGAAAAAGTTGAAAGTTAAGCCAAAGGAATGTGTTGTTGTAGAAGATGCAAAATACGGGATAGAAGCGGCTAAAGCTGCTGGTATGAAAGCAATTGGGTTAAAACTACCCCACGTTTTTCCCCAAGATTTGTCGCAGGCAGATAAAGTGGTAACCTCCTTTTCAGAAATTGATCTAACCTCCCTATAAACCCCAAATTTGACTATAAGATTTATAATTTAGCTAGTTCCTAAGCGAATTGCTGACGCCCAATAAACCAAGGAGGTTGAGAGAATGGTAGGAGGAAGGGTTCGTCGGCCCAGCGTAATTGTTAAGGCCGATTGGGATAAACTTAGTGAAAAGCAGCAGCGGATCGTAGCTTTCATGGCTAAACACATACTTGAGCGTTTTTCGACCCGTTCTATCGCAGAAGGCGCGGGTCTAAAATCGGTGGAGGGTGTGGATCTGACTAAATTGAACATTAAGTTTCAGAAGTTGGGAGTGGTAGTCAGAGTATCTTGGGAAGACGTTGGACAACAGACCTTTTGGTTTATGAGTTAATTGAGTCGTAACACTAATCTTTGGCGGATCTTCAAGCCAAAAGAAGATCCGCCGTTACTTTGACAAATACACCGACAAGCCGTAAACTTTTTTCAAATATGGTTAAAAAATCTGTAAAAGTATCCAAAGGAAAATCTAAAAAAGAAGAGAGGAAAAGGTTAATTGTGGTTCATGGGTGGGAAGGGTCCCCGGAACATGGTTGGTTCCCCTGGTTAAAAAGTGAAATGGAAAAAAGGGGCTGGCAAGTTCAAATCCCCGCAATGCCCAGTGCCGCGGCCCCAAAAGTTTACGAATGGGTCCCTTACCTCTTAGAAGTTGCCGGAAGAGTTGATGAAAACACTTTTATGATTGGCCATTCTCTTGGCTGTGTTACAATTTTGAAATTTTTAGAGAGCCTGCCAAAAGGAAAAATGCTTGGTGGAGCAATTCTTGTGGCTGGGTTTGATAATTCGTTGACTTTCAAAGAGCTGGAAAATTTTTTTGATACGCCGATTGATTGGGAAAAAGCTAAGAAGAAGTGCAAGAAATTTGTTTCTATTCATTCCGAAAATGATCCTTCGGTACCCGTGGAAAATAGTATAAAATTCGAAAAAGGTTTGGGCGCCAAGAAAATTATTGTCGATGGTTACAAACATTTTAGTGGTGATGATGGCTTCACTTCATTGCCACTTATTCTTGAAGAACTACTTGAGATTTCACAATAATGTCTCGTCTACTGATCAGTCGAGCCCTGACACAAATTAGTAATATCTTTTTTCGCCAGCTGTCACTGCGACATTCAAAGTGTTTTCGTCTGGTGTTATCGGACAACGGAAATGGTTATTGTAGGCACAATAAGGGTTGTAGGCGTAGTTAAAATCTAAGTCCACTTTACCTTGATCTTCCTCCACCTCAATGTAACGGCCATCGTGATAAGTCTCGCTGGAATTAGTTTTATCTCGGAAAGATAAAAATAAGTGACTTCTATCCAGACTTTGGAAAACGGCCAGGTTATAATTGTTCCCATCTATTTGGAATTTAATCTCTCCGTACCGTTTGTAGGTCTCCGTGTCGCCAGCGCTGGTTTTAATGTCGACAATTTCTTGGCTTTCACTTTTTTCTAAGAAAGCTTTAACATGAAATTTAGGGTTTTCGGGATAATACTGCAGGCCTTTAAATTTTTCTCTTTGCTCAGAAGTTATCGGTGGATCTTCACTTGAGCCGAAAAACTCGTCTTTTTCTTTGCGAAATTTTACGAGCTGGTCCACAGACTAATTTTAACAAAAGGTAAAAACCCCAGTCCAGAAGTTTTGTTTTGACAAAATCTTGTAAAAGCGCTAAGCTGTATTTAATAATGGATCCGCAGCCTGCTCAGACTAACACGTCTAATATTGAAGCTTTAAGTAAGGAATCAAAATCCAAAACTCCGGTAGCTGCCTTGTTAATAATTTTAATTATATTGGCTTTGGGCGTCGGTTGGTTTTTATATACTAAGAACCAGACATCTAAATCTCCCGAAGAAAAAATAGTCACCGGGTTGCCGCGGGACTCGATTACCATCGGCCAAACAGTTGCTCCTTCGGGAGTTTTCCCAAATTCTGTTGCCGAGGATGCCGATGTAGCCTTCAACGCCAATATTTTTGACGGGTTAGGAAAGATAACGGATGGTAAGGTTGAACCTGCTCTAGCAGTCAGTTGGAGTAATCCAGATAAAAACACTTGGAGATTCAATCTGCGTAAGGGGGTTACATTTCAAAACGGAGATCCGTTCACCGCTGCCGATGTAAAGTTTAGCATCGAGGAAGCGCTGAATAGTATAAAGGATGATGTTAATGGGGTTGATGTTTTAAAGAACGATTGGCCGGACGTAGCCAACTTAGGATCTGTAAAAGCGGTGAAAGTTACCGACGACTATACGGTGGATGTCGAGACAGTCTCACCGGATCCAGTCCTTTTTAACCGGCTTGTTTTTGTACCGATTGTTTCCAAAAAACAATTCGGCGAAAATACCGGTAAATTTACTGCGGTGGGTACAGGAGCATATAAGTTGGTTAGTATAACTGGGACTAGCGCGGTGTTGGAAGCGAATGCGGATTATTATTTAGGAGCGCCGCGAGTTAAAAAGGTAGTTTATAAATTTTTCCCTGAAAATACCCCGGATTCGAAGCTGATTGCTGCTCTTAACAAAGGAGAAACCGATTTACTAAGAGTTAGCGACGAGAAGTTACTCGCCAAGCTCGACAGCGGTTTTCAAGTAAAGACTTTAGTAGACCCATCCATCGCCTTTATCTGGATGGATACGGCTCGTGATAAAAGTCCTTTTGTGAATAAAACTCCCAACCCCCTTAAGAACAAGCTTGTTAGACGAGCTATTTACGATGCAATCGATATAAATAAAGCCACTAAGGAAGCGAGTATCTCCGCCGAGCCTGCATCTCAACTTGTTCCAAATTCCATCTTTGGATTTAACCCAGAGATAAAAAGACCGCAGCCTAATATAGAAGAAGCAAAAAATTTATTAATGCAGGCGGGAGATAAAAGCTTTAGCCTAACTTTAGATGTCCCGGCTTTACAGACAGACGTAGCTAAAAAAATTGCAGTACAGCTTGACCGAATTGGTATTAAGATTAAAGTAAACCCATTAGTAAAGCAGGGTGGTCTCAACAAGTTGTTTACAGGCGATACCTCTGCGTTCATACTTAATTATAGTGCCGGGACTTATGATGCCGGAGAAATTTTTACCGATGTGTTACACACTAGAACGGGCTCGTTTGGGGGTAGTAATATAACCAATTTTAGTGACCCAGAAATTGATAAGATCACCGATGAAATCGCCGTCACGTTTGACCCTAAATCTAGAGCTGAAAAACTGCAAGAGGCAATGACAAAAGCAATGGACTCTCTTCCGTTGGTACCTCTTTACAGCTATAAATTTTCCTACATTATCCGCAATAATTTTGATTGGACACCAACTGCATTTGGTGTGGTGTACCCCGACGAAATTTCTGGGCGCGATGTTATTGGGCAGTAATCTTTTAAACCCCCTTGTGCTAAACTGAAGATGTTTGGAGATAAATGCTGCTACCCGGAATAATTCGCAAATCCATAAGAGTTAAGTTTAGCTTGTTAATATTTGCGTTACTTTTGTTGGTCTTTTCCATCTCTTCTGGAATTCTAATTTACCAAAATATAGGTACACAGAGAAAAAATCTTATCAATCAAGCCCGTGCCTTTGCGAAACTATCAGCTAGGCCAATTGGCGATACTTATTCATTGTATTACGACTCCGGATATTTGAAATTTCAGGAACTCACCGGTGATGTTTTATCCTTAAACTCTGATATCGAAAAAGTACAGATAATCTCAGTAAACGGCGACATTTTATTCGATTCAGACAGCCTGAACAACCCTAAACCCAGCACGACCCTTGCTATTGCAGACAAGGACACTCTTTCTAAGATTAACTCTAACTCAGAGACTGAAATCCCGGCAAAGGCCGGCAACTCACGTCCGGAACAGATAATCGAGCCTTATGTAGAAGATTTTGGGGCTCATCCTTTTTCCATCCGCTATTTTATTTCTTACGATGCTATTTCAAAAAATCTTCTGTACACGGTACTGACGACATTGGTCTTAAGTTCAATCTTTTTTCTGGGCTCCATCGCATTGATAGTTGTGGTGATTAACAGGACGATTCTTTCTCCAATCGAGGCAGTTATTCAAGGAACCAAAAAAATTAGCGGCGGAAACTTATCGCACATAATTGAAGTTAAAACAAACGATGAAGTAGCTGATTTGGCCGCCGCCGTAAACCAAATGGCGCAGACTCTTAGAAAAAATATTGAAGATCTTAAAGAGCTGGACAAGCTTAAAGACGAATTTATTTTCCTCGCTTCTCATAATTTGCGCACGCCTCTGACAGTTATTAAAGGGTATTTGGGCCTTCTTGAGGTGGACAAATCGTTGAGTACCCAAGTGCGAGGTAGCATCAGAAAAATTGTCGAGAGCACTAGCGATCTTGAAGAAATAACCGAAAATCTTCTCAGCCTAGTTTCATTGGAAAAAGGTAAAGAGAAGGCCATAACAAAGCGGGTGGACTTAGTAGAATTGCTAGAAAAAGTAACAAGTAAGCTTTCTGAGAAAGCAGTCAAAAAGAAAGTTAACTTTATCCTTGAAATACCTAAGCAGGATTTACCAAAAATAGAGATTGATGAAAATCGTATCACCCAGGCTTTTGAAGGGTTACTCGATAACGCTGTAAAATTTAGTCGAGAAGGCGGCAAAATTACCGTTGGGTTGGAAGAAAAAAACAGGGAGTTGCTCGTTTCGATAAAAGATACTGGTATTGGTATTTCTAAGGAAGAGTCAGCAAAAGTCTTTAAAAAATTCCACCGGGCGACAGACACTCTCACGTACAATTTTGAAGGAATTGGCTTGGGCCTTTATCTGGCTAAATTGATAATTGAGGCCCACCGCGGTAAGATTTGGTTTGAGTCGGAGCTAGGCAAAGGTTCCACTTTCTACGTAAGCCTGCCGGTTAGAGTCTAGGCAGATATTTTTGGGGTTCTACATTATTTCCGTCGAAATAGAGCTCAAGGTGAAGGTGAGGGCCGGTGGCGTCTCCGGTTGCGCCGATAAGACCAATAGTCGTTCCCTTGGTAACCTTCTTACCTTTCTTCACTAAAATTTTTGAAAGATGGGCGTAGCGAGAAGAGAAACCGTCCGCGTGTTTTATCACCACAGTATAGCCGTACCCATCGTTTTCCCAGACGGCGCTGACAACTGTCCCGGTAGCAACCGGCTTAATCGGGGCCCCATACGGGTTAGGAATATCAATTGCTCGGTGTAAATACCAAAAACCTTGAGAAGGCGAACCCTTAACTGGTCTTTGGAATATTGGCGCGCGGGATACACTTATAGAATCGGTAAAGGCTATCTTGTTTACGACTATCGGCGCCGGGTTATTAACAGGAGCGGCTGCCGTAAGAGCCGGCAGAGCACTGAAACTGATAACAAAGAATCCAAAAATATGGCTTCGCAACGCCCGGTTGAGAGCCGTAAAAGATTTTTTAGTCCAAGCAGACGCCGCCCCAGTCGTAACCAAAGCGTCAGCCAAAATCACACGAGAGGTGTAATTTGCAGCTTTGATGGTTCGGGGAGAGAGTTGGACACGAAGAAATGCGTTATTGAGTTTTGCTTTTCGCTGGGGCAGAGAGCGCCCTTCGACAAGCTCCGGGTGTCTCTTTTTCAACATAAACTCCGCCAGAAGGCGGAGATATAAAAAATCTCCCACGCTTTGGGAGACAGAAGGATTTTAACAGACTTTTAGCCGCTTGTCAACACTGCGAAGCTTCAAGCGAAGTAGTGTCAAATTTTTGACTTTTAAAAGTTAGCCTTTTCGCCTCGCTATGATATAATCGCAAGATTACATCTTGCTCGTGCATCGCAGGAGCGATTAAATCGCAGATTAAATCTGCGCTTGCATCACAAGAGTGATATAATATTTAAAGCTAAAATGGCGACGTGACCGAGTGGCTAGGTAGAGGTCTGCAAAACCTTTTACGGCGGTTCGAATCCGCTCGTCGCCTCCACAAACCCCGCGGAAACTTGACTTTAACCTATAGTTATGCTATAATTTATGGTGTTCTCGCAAGAGGACAGCACTTTCAGAATTGCAGTTGATAGTTGTGGAGGCTACCACTGCATAGATAAAGAAAGGAGAAATCGGTACATGGCACGGACACGAAAAGCTGAACCAGTGTGGGAGTGGACTTTCGACCTGGCCAAGTGGCCCCACGGGACCTTCTTCGGTCGCAGGTGGTTGGAGTTCCACCACGGGTACATAGTTCAGCCGCCAAACGGCTGCATCTACTCCTGGACCTGTGTGTGGGCTACCATTGCCTGGGCCTTCGACAAGGTTCTCAGTGGGATCAAAAAGGCTCCCTTCCGACTCCTGAAGGCCGTCATGCAACAGCGTGCGGCTAAGAGACCAAAGCCTGTTCTCTCGCCTGGTCGAACCAGCCATGCGACCTTCGTCGCGCCGCCCAAGGTGGCCATAAGGTCATACGAGCGGCAGAGAGCCAAGGTCGAGCGGCAAACGCCGTTCATCCTTAGGTTCATCGGTAGGTACATACTGCACCCCGTGTTCCTGGGTCGGTACTCACCATTCCGACTGCTTGGTCGAGGACTGCTGGTCGTCCTGATCCCTGTTGACCGCTTCATGCGGAGGAACGAGGATGCCGTATTCCCCGTGATGATAACCGTCGGTGTATTGGCGCTCATCGTGATTGCCTTCATCAACGAGCCCATCATCACGGCGATCGTCCTCGGCACAATCTTTACACTCATAGTGCTGCTGGTCTTGCTGAGGCTTTTCCTTGACAGTGAGTTCGGGAGAGTGGTCATCGGCATGGCGACAGCGACCAAAGACCGCCTGTGCCCTGGGACCAAACTGATAGACACTCGGTCTGGCCCCTCCACTTCGGCTGCGTAAGCACCGAGAGCCAAGGCCGAACTATCAACAGAGACAGAGCCACGCAAGTGGTGATTGGGGTGAAACCAATCTTAAATCTGATTTCCTAAGACAATCTTTAATCTAAGGTTGGTTTAGGAGGGAAAACGACTCGGTCCATTCTTCGCATAAAGCTGCGAAGGATTGGCAAAAGGGTCGTTTTTCTTTTGAAAAGGTTTAAGAACAGTTTCAACCTACTTAGTTCATTTAACTAGTTAAATAGATAATAAACGAAAAGGAATTTCCTCGCCTTCAGCCGCTAAACTTTCGACATGAAATTTTATCAGAGCTTTTACGTTTTTCAGGGCCTCTTCAAGAGTATCACCATCATCCGCAAGACCTAGTGTCGGACAATAGGCGGTGAAACATTGTTGGCCGGCTCCAACTCTTTTATCTGGTTCAACCACCACCCGGTAAGTTAGATCTTTCATACGCTGCTATTCTAAGTTAAAAAGAGGATAAAAACAAGGCTAGATTTTCTTGGCAAATCCTGCGGCTATCCAGCCGGAAGATTTTGAGGAGATGGAAATTTTATACCAGCCACTCTTCTCAGCCAATACTTCAAAAGTATCCCCTGGTTTTACCTTTTTAACTATTGGAAAACTGGTTCCTGGACCGGAGCGAACATTCAAAAACCCGTTTGGTGTTGCAAGAATCTTTACTTTTGGCGCTGCGGCTTTTCCGCCCAAAAGTTTTCCCCAGGCGGCTTTCGCCTTGGTCGAAAGCTTCCCGGCGGAATCACTCAAGTAACCGACCGTAACAGCCTTTTTCTTTGAATAAGTCGGGTCCAGTGTATAAGTCTTACCGTTTGCGTCAATTAATAAATCAAATTTCCGCGGCACATCTTGCCCACTCGTCTGGAAATACCAGATCGCCTGCGCCCAAGCAGAAAAATCGCTAGTTAAATTAAGGTTTCCGGCCGAGAGATCAAAAAGGGAATATTTCCCCTTGCTTTCAAGTTTTTTATTTTGCGGATATGGAGAGATGGCAAGTGAAACTGAGGCAGTCAGTCGAAAACCATCTTGGATGTTTATTCCAATTTCTCGGGTGACGTAGCCTTCTTTGGAAACTTTAAGGGTGTGGACACCTGGACTAACGACTGATGAAAGCGGGGCGGCACCAACCCCTTCCCCGTCAATAAAAACTCCGGTACCTTCGGGATTGGTAGTAATTGAAATCCCAGCACCCTTGCGAAGCGCCAAAGTTTCCCCAGAAGCAAAGAGCGCATCGGGCGCAAAATTATACCGGACAACGGTGACGGCCGAAGGGTAAAGGTCGATTTTTTGATTGAAAGAGACTGTCCTTGCGCTAGCAGAAGCCTGCCGAGAATTTGAAAAAGTGGGAACTTGGGCAGTTAACGTTAAATCATAACTACCAACCTTAAGGTTCTTTTCCTGGAGAGGAGTTGCCCCAAGACTCTGTCCGCCTAGGCCCACCATGGCTTCTGGATTAGCCTCAATTTTGAGAAATCCTTGGGGCGCTCGTATGGCCGGAACGAAATACTGATAAACAAAAAAACCAGCTATTAAAACAAGGAGAAATGTTAACAGTTGAGCCGGCCTTTTCATAGACCAGAGAAGGATAGCACACTAGGTAAGGCTCGTAAACTACCCAACCCGAGCTTGTTTTAAATGGCAAAAATTGCTAAATTAGAACTAATGTCCAAAACCCACCCAGTTAAGTTTCTAGATGAGTTTATTCTTCCGGCTGTCGTGGTTGTCGGAACAAAATACATAAGCGTCTTCTTGGTGGCGGCAATCTTTTCTTATAGTTGGAAACCTGGGTTCCACCTCTTCCAAATTTTCTCTATACCCTTCGTTGAATTTGCGAACCAGCAATCTTTAATTGTAGTTAACTCAATTTCGTCTTTAGTAACCAGCCTTGTTTTGGCCGCCGGTTTCACTTGGGTGTTTTTCCGGATGCAGTACTTTCACGAAGATTTTTTGCCCCCGAAAGTTTCTTCAAAGTTGTACCAAAAAAAGATGGAGTTTTTAATAATTAGCGACCGGGAAGCCGCTCACCAAGTAACTGCGTGGTTTTTAATTGGAGCCGGGGTGTTTCTTTTAAATCTACTCGGATTTCTGGCGGGCAACCTTGTTCTCTTTGTTTTAGTGATTAGTACCAGTACTACTTTCTTTCTGAGCACCCTGACTATCCTTGATATGACGAGAAAAGGATCTAGCCTGCACCAAGGACGTAGATGATGAATACTACGGATCCTAACCACAGTAAGATAGTGGCCAGAAGTGGAAAATCCTTAACCAGGGTCTTCTCCGGAGAATCCTCCCCTGTCCCCTCAAAAATCAGAAAAAGGTACCTTAATATTCCGTAGACAACTAAGGGAATTGTGAGCATCAGCCATTTTGGATAGGCCAAGGTTCGAGGTAGAAAAGAAAAAACGAATGCTTTGTTGTGTAGCTCCAGCTCATTGAAGGTAAAGAGGCTGTAAGTTATTAAGCAAGCCGCACCCATCATAAAAGTTATTCCGTCCAAAAATCGTTCCGGGTATTGGTAAAGGGTTTCACGGTGTTTGCCAGCAAGGTGGTGGGTTAGTAGAGTGAGTTCGGCGCGTCTTTTACCGGCAGCCAGTAGCAACGAGAGCATGATTGTAGTGAGTATTAACCAAGAAGATAGTGGCACGACAACTACAAAACTTCCGGCGAAGACTCTTAGTATAAAAGTTATCGCAATTGTCACAATGTCCAGTAAAATTGTAAATTTCAGGACTAGATTGTAAAGAAGCTGAACAATAACAAACGCTAAAGCCACACTAAAAAAGTAGTAAGAAAGCTTGAAACTTAGAAAAAGTCCAACTGCAGTTAAGATAGTAGCAATAATGACGGCAAGTTGGGGAGAAAGTAAGCCAGACGCTATCGGCCGAGATTTTTTATACACGTGAATTTTGTCTCTTTGCCGGTCGACCGAGTCGTTTATTAGGTACATTGCGGATGATAAGATGTTCATTAGCCAAAATGCCCAGAAGACTGGCCAAAAAAACTCTGGTTTAAATAAATCTCTAGAAAATAAAATTGCGGCGAAAAGAGCTGTGTTTTTTAACCACTGCAGGGGTCTTAAACTAAGAAAAATTGGGTAAAGGTTTCCTTTCATGTTTTAAATTTAAGCCTCCGGTTCAAAGTTGCGATGGTTATTAAGACGGCAAGGAGAATGATAAAAATCATTATGATTGCAAAAAATTTACCTCTGCTTCCAAGTGTTAAAGCAAAGGCGGCGAGTACTATAGTAACAAAATAATAAAATAGGGCTATCTGCGGTATTTTCCAACCAAGGTTCAAAAGTTGATGGTGAAGATGTTCGCGATCTCCCCAAACTGGAAGCCGCCTTTTCAGAACCCTTCTTCCGATTGCCCACACCCCGTCCATTAAAGGTACTGCCAGAACAATTAATACTACGGCGAGTTTTCCGCCTGCTAAAATTGAAAGGACGGCGATCAAGAAACCGGCCAGTGCCCCACCGCTATAACCGGGCATAATTTTTTGGGGGTAAAAGCTCCACGGTAAGAACCCCAAATAAGCTCCAGCTGTCGCAAAAGCGAGTACCGCAAGAGGTATTTGGGTGGGATCAACGGCAAGGTATTTAGTAGCTACAAACCCCAGAGTAACGGCGGCGATTGCCGCTATCCCCGAAAGTTGACCATCCACGCCCGAAGACCAGTTAAGAGCGTTTATAAGCCAGGCAATCCACACAAAAGCAAATAAGTCCGCCAAAAGAATAATTGAGTGAGTACCGCCAAAAATCGCTCCGTTGGGTACAACAACTTTGATTATAAACTCATCGAAGCGAATTTGCCCGCCGAAAGGATTAAAGATCGAGGTTATGCCGACTCCAAAAGCAACCACAACCCCCGCCGCCAAGAAATTGCTCGCCAGTCGAATATATGGGTTTAGGTCGAGTTTATCATCTAGGACCCCGACTACTACCACAACCCCCGCCCCGAGAAAAACGCCAACCAGCTGTTTAGTGATTAAATGAGCGTTCAAAAGAGTGAAAAAAAAGTAGGTGGCGAATATTGAAATCAAGACTGCCACCCCGCCACCACGGGGTATAGGTTTATTGTGAATAATAGCCGGGTGAGGTCTATCCGGATAATCGACGATATTTAGGTTTTTAGCAAATTTTATAACTGTCGGCGTTACAAGAAGCGAGATTATAAACCCTACGCCTACCGCCCAATATGTGTTCATAGGTAGCTACAACACCAGGAATATTATTTTGACCAGAGCGTAACTCGCGATAATTCCAAAAATTGGGACCGACCAAAAAAGCAGCCGCTTAAGAATTGTTGATTCTAGGTTTTTAGCTAAAGCCCAATTCAAGATTAAAATGGAGATTGAAAGGAGAGGCACGAGCCAGAGAAAAGCGGGGTTTGCCAATCTTTGGGGGCCCCAGACTCGTGAGTACCAAAGCGGAATTTGGGGCGGTAGTCTGCCGATTGTTAGCAAAAGTAGAAGGGACGAGACAAAAACAACCAATTGGCAGATCAGGGCAGAAACCGCGTTATACGAGTTTAAAATTTTAGAAGCCTTCATAGTAGTGTAATCTAAAAACGCAAACTGATTATAATTTTTCTAAGTGACTTTTGTCCAACCCTTGTTTGGGCAAGGTACTTATCTAAGTCAGGGAATTTTATAAATGAAGATGCTATAGCCAGCCTTAGCAGCTCCCTCGTATTTATCCACGACCCAAGAATAATTGTCCTTTCGACCTTGATGGTAGGTAATGACTGATGTGGATAAAGCTAAGTAACCTTTATAGCTTGTGTCCGCCGGTGAAATAGCAGTTACGGGAATTTTGTAGTAGTTTGCAGCGTACATGCCGGTGTAGTTGTCAAAAGCAATGGATTTAATATTGTTTTTTTGGACGTAAGAGGCTAGACGTTTCACATCCTGGCCCCAGTCGTAGTTGGAATCGTCAGAAATTTTCCAACCGTTTTGGCTTCCCCCGAAAGCAACATTGTAGTAACTAAGAAATCCTGGAAAGGTGGTTGCTACGGACCAGACTCTTCCCCCGAAAATTACAAGTGTTAATGCAGCCGCCAAAACTAAGCCCGCCCGCCCGCCTTTTAACAAATAATTTATTAGAAAGGCGAACGCAGCTGAGGCAAAGAGGATCATAAACAAATAGAAAGGCAAAACATGTCTCACGCCTATATTTAATTTTGCACTTAGGGCCAAAGCCAAGAAGACTACGTACGGAAGAGAAATTAAGACAAGACCCTTTCCTTTAAGGGGAAATTTCTTTAAAGTAGTAAGAGTCAACGAGAAAGTAAAAAGGGCAAGAGTAAGAAGTTGGGTTTTAGCTAAGACAAGTACGGGGAAATAGTACCAACGACTCCCGTAGTAGCCTTCTCCAAGAAGATAAGAGAAGCGTTGGTCCGAAGTTAACTGATGTTGAACCAGAAAAGCACCTTTAAAGAACTCATAAGGGAAAAACCCGATCGGTCCTTGGTCACGGAAAGATATTAGTCCGTAGAAAAGGGAGATAGCTGCCGAAACGCCAACTACGACGAAAATTAAATGTCGCCACGGCCGGCTTGACTGGGTTAAATAAATCCAAGTCATTAAGACCAAAGTTAGCGGGAGCAGATAGAGGGCAGAATATTTGCTTAGTAAAGCAACACTCAACGATAGTATCAGGAATATAAGGTTCTTGATAGATTGAGACTCCCTGTAGAGAAAAAGAGCAAAAATAGAAGTCAAAATGAAACCGGCCGCAGCAGTATCGGTGTTGACGAATCGTCCGTGAGCTAAAATGTTGGGCTCCGTTGCGTAAAGGAAGGTGGCTGTCAAGGCAGCCGCCAGGCCGAATAATCTTTTGGCAAACAAAAAAACCAATAAACCAAAAAGAGTTGTTAGGGCAATCAGCGGAAGCCTGGCTGAAAATAAAATTGCATCTGGATTATTTCCCGAATAGTTCAAAAATCGCCTTGAGGCATCGTACATTTTTCCAACGTCAAGGGTTCTTTTTTGAGTTACGAAGTTGGGATCCCCTTGTTCGAATTTAATATCTTGAAAGACCAGTGGAGCAGCTGCTAAAGATTTGACTAAAAGAGGGTGCTCCGGGTCGATATAATCTTTCCCGAATTTTAAGGCCGCATAGCCAGATAGGATGTGAGGTGGCTCATCACTTGTTGGGGCATCATTTTTCGCAGAGGCAAACATAACAACCCCCATACTTACTAAAATCAATATTAAAATTACACTGACGAGAAATTTTCGCCGGTTAAGAAAATCGTCAATTTTGAGAGAAGCCTGGTGCATTAATTGAAAGTTGTTTTAAAAGAAAAAGCTTCTACAACGGTTGTCACTTGTCAGCCTTTTTACCGATCTTTTCCGTCACCTGGTATTCTAGCCTTTTGCCAAGAATCAGGCGAGTGTGGGCATCCATCCCGGGAAGTGCCCCAAAAAGAAAACCAGTCGCCGGCAGAAGCAAATACTGCAGAATTGTAAAGGGAAGGAAGCTTTTTTTAAAATAGGTAGGTCGAGGCGGCCGCAGCAACCAATCCACCACTATCACACAGACGACGAATACAGCGCAAATACTAAGAATAAAACCAGATATACGCGGTAGATAAAAACCCAAACTAGTGTAACGGAAGACTGGATTGATCAGAGGCGGCAAACTTGCCCCTAGAGTTAGAATCCACCAATTTGCCGGCCAAAATAAATGTTGTTCAAGAGCCCTAAGAAATTTGAAAAAAAAGTTAGTTTTATTGATTTCCCTTCTTCGGCGCCAAAACTCGCTGATTGCATAACCAATGTCAGTTACTCCCCAAGCCCAGCGGCGGTTTTGCTTGTATAAAGCGTTTAACGACTGGATATAAGTGCTTCCCTCGGCGGCGTCGGCAAAAAGAGACAGATAAATTGACTCCAGGCTTACAAGTCCCTTGTGAGTGAAAAAGGTTTTAAAAAATAAATGCCAGTCTTCGGCTACCACATCTGCATCCCAAAAATCCGATTCTTCTAAAAGCCGCCAAGATAAAGAGTAAGTCGAGTAATTAAAATTTGAAGCTGGTCTCATTAGTTCCGCAATACCGTTAATTGAATAGAGGGTGTGAACTACTCGATTGAAGATGGGTACGCGCCAGATATTGTTGTAAAAAACCAGGGCAGCTTGCCAAAAGTGCAAATACCGGGCCTCATCAGTTAAAAATTTGTAAGTTAAGTTTGAGAGATACTTTGGGTGAAGGCACACATCGGCGTCGCAAGAGGTTGCCAAGATAGAGTCCTTGGGGTAATGTGCCTTTTCAATAAAATCTTTAATTTGCCGGCCGGCAAAAGCAAGGTTGGAAGATTTTCCAATTACCTCGCCTTGCTCCAGATGGTGGGAGGTGACCCAGAAATTATCAAAACGGCCTCCGTAAATTTTTTTAAGGTGCTCCACTTTCTCCAAAACACCTTCTTCGCGTTTCTCGGTTGCCAAGACCACAGAGACTTGTTTAGTGGGGAATTCTTGTTCGGCCAAAAAATTAAGGGTTCGATCCAACACGTCCTCAGGCTCTTTGTAAGTGGGAATAAAAATTATGTGCCGTATTTTAGAGTAATCAAGGTGGCCTTCTTTCAGCTTTTTTAGCCAAGAGGCTTGGGCCGTTACTTTTATTTTTAAATAACCGCGGATCGAGTTAATTCCTAGGGTAGCCGCCTTCCAAAAAAAGTAAATATCAAAAAGGATTATGAAAAAGGCCACCACCGAGGCAGATAAGAAGGACGCCCAAAAAGGCGCGGTAAGCAAAATCCAAGATAAAAAGGCTGGTAAACTTTCAATAAAATAATTAGTTTTTCGGCGGCCGACTAGGCTGTCCATAAATTCAAAAGATTATTAGCGTTTGTACTTGTCGCCTCTGCCACCTCGGCAAGATCTAGACTCTTCAGACGGGCGACCCTCTCTGCTGTAATTTTAACACGATAGGGCTCGTTGCGGCTGCCACGATGCGGTTCCGGTGGCAAATAAGGCGAGTCGGTTTCTACCAAAATTCTTTCTAAGGGAACTTCCCCAGCGCTTTCTCGAATATAATCGTTGCCTTTGTAAGTAACGTTTCCCGAAAAAGAAATATAAAGACCAAGGCCCAAAAACTTTTTCACTTGCTTAGGGGTTCCCATAAAGCAGTGCACTAGCCCAGTTAAATCTTTGTAATTCTTAATTTCTTCGTAAAGCTCGTCGTATGCATCGCGGCAGTGAAAAAGAACCGGCTTGTCGTTTTCAATTGCCAGATTAATCTGTTCACGAAGAATTTTGCCTTGAGCTTTTAAATCCGGCGTTGGGTAACCTGCGTACAAATGATTATCCAAACCAATTTCGCCGATAGCAACAACCTTTCGTTGTTTGATTAATTTTTCTAAACCAGTCAAAGCTTCACTAGACCATTGATCAACGTGGTGTGGATGGACGCCAACCGCCGCAAAAAAATTTTCTACCTTGCTTGACAACTCGACTCCTTTATTGCTGCTATCCAAACTCGCCCCAACATTCACAATAGCTTCTAGCTCTTTAGAATTTCTCTTAACCACTTCGTCGCGGTCGGCGTCGTAGGCTTGAAATTGTAAGTGGGCGTGAGTGTCGATAAGTTTCACGGGTTGGATTATATCATTTGGTTGGAAAATGGGTAACGTAAACTTGACAAATAGCCCTAGCTAGGCGTTAAGACGCCTAGCGCAGGATTCGAGAATACCTAGATTACGAGCGTGGCTGCGCGAGAATTTAGTTATGTAGAATCCTATAGGATTTGACAAAAGGGTCTTTTTATGATATAATGTAACCATTAACAATTGAAAAGTTACTGGGTAGTGTAAGGCATCTAGTAACTGGGGTTGAATGTATTTCTAACTGTCATTGCAAGTAATTGCCCTGAAGCAAACACATTTGAAACCAGTTACCAGGTGCCTTTTTTAGGACTTGGATGTTGGTAAGGCCAAAATAGCCGTAAGGAGGAATCGTGGGTACTACAGTACGATACGGGGCGTTCGGTCATGGCACAGTAGAGGTGGACGATAATGGTTTCATCGAAATGCCGGTTGTCGTCCAAGAGAGCGGTCTCTTTGCTGGCGCTCCGCCTGCAGAGATGCGGATTCATACTGTCTGTCAGTACGGAGCGGACGAATTCAATCGGCGTTACGTCGCCAAAATGAACCGTCGGACTGATCTGCCATTCTATCTGACAACGGCCAAGGTGAAAATCACCGGTCAGCTCGAAAAGATCACCGACGATATGATCGAGGCTGAGGGTCTCGAACCTATACCAGACTGCGATTAGAAAGCACGACGCCTTTAAAGCTCGTGAGCCTAGGATCATAGCACTCGATAGAGTTGCTTAATGTTCCTAGGTTTTCCCAAGATATTAACCAAGTTGATATTTTAGGAGGAAAAACGACTCGGAAACGGGTCGTTTTTCTTTTCCTTCGACATTGCTCAGGATAAAGCTAATTTTTTCTTGGGAAAAGTGGGGATTCGCTTTTTATCTCTGACTTAGAGAATTGTTGTTCTATCTTCTCGGCGGTTTCCGGAAGAAATGGTTTTAATCTTAGCGCTATTTTTCTGAGATCGTCTATTTCTGATTGTAGTATATTTTTTAATTTTCTTTCGTCCTTTTCATTCCACGGCGCATAATGGTCTATATGTTTATCTACGGCAGAGATATCTAACCAAATTCTCTGCAATGCTATGTCGAATCTGAAGTCTTCAAGAGCTTTTGCCCACTCCTCATCAAAAACTTCGTCCAAAGAATCAGTTTGTCCAAATTCAAATCCTGACTTCTCTGCAAGTTTGGCGACGCGCGCCACTAAGTTCCCCAAACCATTGGCAAGATCGGCGTTATAAACTTCTTTAAAACGTTCTTCCGAGAAATCGCCGTCACCCCCAAATGGAATTTCTTTAAGGAGAAAGTAGCGGATTGCATCCGCCCCGTATTTTTCCACAAGTTCTTTAGGGTCCACAGCGTTGCCTAAAGATTTACTAATTTTTTCACCCTCGACGGTTAAATAACCATGGACATAAATTGATTTTGGTAGGGGAAGGCCAGCCGCCAGTAAAATTGCCGGCCAATAAATTGCGTGAAAGCGCAATATGCCCTTACCGATTAGATGTGTGTCTGCCGGCCACCACTTGTTGAAAGTCTCTTCGTCTGTTCCGTAACCAGCTCCAGTTAGATAAATTCCAAGAGCGTCAAACCAGACGTACATCATCTGATCCGGATCATCTGGAACAGATACTCCCCACCCTTTTGCCCTTTTTACAGATCTGGAAATACTAAAATCTTCTAGCCCTTGATTTATAAACCCTAAAGCTTCGTTTTTTCTTTCTGTCGGAAACACTTTCAGCTCGTCCCTCTCAATTAAATCTTTTAGCGTTTCTTGATAGTCAGAAAGTTTAAAAAAGTAATTTTCTTCGCTGACCTCCTCTGGTTTTGTCTTATGTTCCGGGCATTTACCATCGACCAGCTCGTTTTCGGTGTAAAATTGCTCGCAACCCACACAGTAAAGACCAGTGTAAGGTTTTTTATAAATCTTGTCCTGGCAAAGGCGCCACAGTTTTTGGACGCCGGGCCAATGCTTGTTTTTATTAGAACTGCGGAAAAACGCATCGTAAGAAAAATTTAGAATATCTTTGAGATCGGCAAATTCCTTCGCGTGTATATCACAAAGCTCTTGGGTTGATAAGCCAGCCTCTTCGGCTGCCTTAACATTTTTTAAACTATTCTCATCCGCCCCCGTCAATAAGAATGTTCGCACGCCCTGTTGTCTATAATAGCGGGCTATCACATCTGCTTGGACAGCCTCAAGCGCAAAGCCAAGGTGAGGTGCCGCGTTGACGTAGGGAATAGCTGTAGTTAGATAGAATTTCTTTTGGTTCATCGTGAGGAGAAGTATACCTCAATTAGTAAAGCGATCAAAATTATAAAAACGGAATTGAGCAAATTATCCAGCTGATAAATTTTTAAAAGTCCAAGACCGGCAAGTGCGCTTGCAAAGATAGCGCTTCTTCTGGCGGACCGGCGAAATATCCGCCTTGGTATTAAATTTTCTTCAACGACGGCGACGCGTTTCCGTGGGGCTTCTCCAAAAAGAAAATTGATAAAATACAGAGCAAGGGCTGCTGTGGCAGCAGTCGCAAGCCACCCTGAGACAAAAAAATAAATAAAATTTACTCCAACCAGTTTCCCACCAATTTCCGGTGGGACAATCAACACGATGTAGGCAAAGACCGCCCAGGCTAGGACGGCGGCTATTAACACTGGTAACAAAAAAGGCCTCACTAGTTAATATTAGCTACAAGTCACGTGAGTTTACAAGAGAGGCTACTTTTGCTAATATTGGCTAGCCATGGACCAACAAAGCCTTATTTTAATAATTGGCGCCATAATAGTTGTCGGCTTTTTATTTTTTTTCAAGCAACTCCAGGAGTTGAAGGAAAAAAAAGAAGATAAATCCCAAGAAGTACTTCTTAAATGGCTTGAAGAGATGCGGGGTAGTGTGGACAAAAACACTGAGACTCTCCAGAGCCGGCTTGAGGCAACAAATAAAACAATTAACGAGCGGCTTGATAATGCTGCCAAGGTGATTGGAATGGTCGGTAAGGAAGTTGGCCAGATGAGCGAGATTGGCCGGTCCATGAAGGATCTTCAGGATTTTCTTCGCAGTCCGAAACTACGCGGAAATATTGGTGAGCAAGTGCTCCGCGAACTCTTAGGACAATTTTTACCTAAAGAAAGTTTTCACCTGCAGTATCGTTTCCGCTCGGGAGACATTGTTGATGCGGCTATAAAAACTGAATCCGGAATTATTCCCATTGATTCAAAATTCCCTATGGAGAATTTTAAGAAGATAATGCAGACGGAGACAGAGGCGGATAAGAAAGTCTACGAGAAGGAGTTTGCTCGCGATGTGAAAAAACACATCGACGATATCGCTAAAAAATATATTTTGCCGGAAGAGGGAACAATTGACTACGCTCTTATGTACATTCCTTCCGAGCCAGTATTCTACGAAATAATGAGCAACATACCAGAGCTTTCTGATTACGCCCACAAGAGACGAGTTCTCCCTGTCTCTCCGAGCACTTTTTACGCTTACATGCGCGCTATTCTCATGAGCTTTGAAGGGAAGAAAATTGAAGAACGCGCTCGCGCCATTTTAACTTCTCTGCGTGGGATTAAGGGAGACTCCGAAAAATTTGGCGAAGTTTTGCGGGTGCTCACCAAACATATTAACGATGCAAAAAATACTTCTGACCTGGTAAATTCTCGATACCTTGCGCTATCAGGTAAAATAGAACACGCAGGAGGTTTGAAAGGAAAAGAAGATCGGCAGGCTCTTGCAGAGCCGGAGACTCTCCCGCTCGAAGAGGAGGAGATAACGGAAGAAAGGTAGTGAAAACAATGAAACAGAGAGCGTTACTTTTGCTTGCCAGTAAGTACACTGGCCAGCTGCTGGTTGTCGGATGGGTAGTTATGAGTGCCTATGTTATGGCTCTAACACTTGTTGGAAGGAATTATCTTTTCAGCTGGGCTGAGTACTCAATCGTCGCCGCGCTACTAAGCTTACTACCACTGTACGTTGCTGCGTGTTGGTTGCTTAACCGCCACTACTCCAGCAATGATCAAAAGATTGTCTTTCTTCAGCAGTGGAGAAGGTAACTGAAAGGTAGGAAGGAGAAACGAGTGTCTACGAATGAAGGTTTTGCGGAAGGGCTGCTAATGTTAGCCTTGTATCTTGGTTTTGCTCTACCGGGTCTTGCCATGGTGGTGATCATGGAGATGGCTGATCCAGCTGCTTTGTGGTTGGAATTAGCTGTCGGCGCCGCAGTCACGTGGACAGTTGGCTTTGTAGCAGTACGAACGGCCCTCGTGTTCATGGAGTGGCGCGGGGCATCCATAAAAGTACCTACTAAGAAATGGAAACTGGCGTTCTCAGCCTTGTGGCCGGTCACGTATTGGAAATTAAGATTCGACCCACACTAGGTTGACGGTTGAAAGGGGTCTGCTGTGAGAACAATCAAACGAGTGACCATTGGAATCTATCTTCTTGGGGCGGTGGCGACGTGGTTTTTCTTCAACATCACGGATCGTGACCCAGGAGGAAAGTGGCGGATCTTTCGAGACTTCGATGCCAAGTTCATCGTGGCGGGCACTTGGTTCCTTCACTTCTGGACGTGGAACTTTGAACAGCTTAAGCTTAGCTACGAGGAAGGTAAGAAATGAGTGGGATGCAGTTAGGTCTACTGGCAGCCTTTTTCTGGTTGATAATCGCCAGACGAAGTATTGGCGCAAACGTTAAGAAGGCTCTAACCGAAAGCCGTAATAACCAATTTGGGTTTGGTTGGACGTCCCTTTCGGTACTAATCGCAATCTTGTATGGCTTGATTTTCAGACCCTACTATTAAACCGCCGACCCTTTCTGATCGGCGGTTTTCTTTTTAAAGATTTACTCGTCTTTTGCCTATGGTAAAATTGGTTGACCATGACGGATATTTTGAAAAATCTTAACAAAGCGCAGCGGCAGGCAGTCACTACCACTAAGGGTCCTCTTCTAATCATCGCTGGTGCCGGCACCGGCAAGACCACTGTCATTACGCACCGAATTGCCCACATAATCGAAGAAAAACTCGCCAAGCCAGCCGAGATTTTAGCGCTTACTTTCACGGAAAAGGCAGCTGGTGAAATGGAGGAGAGAGTCGATGTGCTTGTGCCTTACGGCTATATTGACACTTGGATTTCTACCTTCCACGCTTTTGGTAACCGAATCTTGCAGGAAAATGCGCTCGATTTGGGGCTCCCCCCGGATTTCAAAATAATGACTCGTCCCCAGCAAATTCTTTTCTTCCAGCAAAACCTTTTTGCCTTTGGCCTAGATTATTACCGACCTCTTTCCAATCCGACAAAATTTATCGAGGCGATTCTTTCATTCATTAGTCGCTGTAAGGACGAAGATATTAGTCCGGAGCAATACCTTAACTTCGTCAAGAAATTAAGAATTAAGCGAAGCTTGCGTTCCAACGAACTAAAGAATTTAGAATTAAGAAAGAAAAAGAAACTAAAAAAGGAAGAATTGGAAGAAGTTGCTATCGAGTTAAAAAAACAAGAGGAGCTAGCAAGCGTATATAAAAAGTACGAAGATCTTAAAGCTTCCGCCGGGTTTTTAGATTTTGGAGATTTAGTGTCTTTGACTCTCCGTTTGTTTCGCAAAAGGCCAAGTATCCGTAAAGAATACCAAGAGAAATTTAAGTATATTTTAGTTGACGAATATCAAGATACAAACTGGGCACAGAATGAACTGGTAAAATTTTTAGCAAAACCTAAGAACAACGTCTGCGTGGTAGCTGATGACGATCAGTCCATTTATCGGTTTCGCGGAGCGGCAATTAGTAATGTTTTGGAATTTAAAAAAACTTATCCAAAAGCCAAAATAGTCACCTTAATTGAAAATTACCGTTCGCTACAGCCGATTTTAGATAGTTCTTACCGTCTGATAAAACACAACGACCCGGACCGTCTAGAAGTTCGCGAAAAAATTAGCAAAAAACTTATCTCCGTGAGAAACGAAATTGGGGCTCCACCAGTGGAGATTTACGCTGACACGCTAAGTGAAGAAACCGATTTTGTGGCTAAGGAAATTGAAAAGATGGTAGGGTACAGTCAGCAGGGTGTAGGGGGCAGGAAAAAAAGAAAATCTGTACCCTCAACCCTAAACCCTACACCCTACCGATACAAAGATATTGCCATTTTAGTTCGGGCGAATTCTCAAGCGGATCCTTTTCTCCGAGCCCTAAACATGAAAGGAATTCCGCATAAATTCGTTGGCTCTTCTGGCTTGTACGGACAGCCGGAGGTGAAGCTTTTAATTTCGTTTTTGGTCGCAGTCGCGAACTTTGATGACAGTTTGAATCTTTACAATCTTGCCTCCTCTGAAATCTACCAACTGCCTATCCAGGACGCAATTGTCTGTATGGACTACGCTAAAAGGCGAAACGCAACACTGCGGGGCGTTTTCGAAAAAGTTGCGAGCAAACAAGATATAGAGGTTGAAATAAGTGATGAGGGTAAGGCAATTATCGGAAAAATTATCAAAGACCTAAAGAAAAGTGCGCAAGTCTCTGGAAAAGAAAACGTTGGCAGAATCCTTTATGATTTTCTGAAAGCAACAGGGTACTTGTCTCGTTTGGAAAGAGAGGGTGGTGCTGAGGCAGAAATAAAAATCCAAAATATTGCTCGCTTTTTCGACAAGATAAGAGAATTTGTCGGTGTTGCCCAAAATGAATCGGTGAGGGCCTTTGTTGATTATTTGGAGACTCTAAGAGGGGCAGGGGATGATCCGGCAACGGTGGAATTCGACCCGGATTTGGACGCGGTAAATGTTATGACTGTTCACTCCGCTAAGGGTTTAGAATTTCCAGTAGTTTTCATGGTAAATCTTGTCGCCGATAGATTCCCTTCCAGGGAAAGAAGAGACCCGATCCTTTTACCCGAAGGGTTAATCAAAGAGACTTTACCAGCCGGCGATTATCATATGCAGGAAGAAAGAAGACTTTTTTACGTTGGGGCCACTCGAGCAATGGACCGACTCTACTTTAGCTGGGCGCGGGATATGGGTGGAAAAAGAATTAAAAAAGTTTCTCCCTTTGTTTTGGAATCCCTGGATAAAACTGTCTCGGAGGCATCTCTAGTAAAACTATCCCCTGTAGAAAAAATAGAACAGTTTGCGCGCCTTCCAGAAAAAAATTATAAACTTCCGCAGGCCGGCCAAAAAATAATTAGGCTGACTCAAGGCTCGATCGACGATTACGAAACGTGCGCCTATAAATACCGCTACGCTCATGTTCTGCGCTTGCCGATTCTCCGCCACCACACGGTGGTCTACGGTTTTGCGTTGCATTCTGCGGTAGCCTATTTTTATCAGCAAAAAATGCAAGGGAAAAAGGTAGCCTTACGAGGTCTTCTAAAAGTCTTAGAAGAGACTTGGGTGACCGAAGGGTTCCTTTCCGTCGAGCATGAAGAAAAACGTCTCCTGCAAGCAAAAAAGGTGCTTGCGAGTTTTTACGAAAGAGAAAAAAATTCAAAGGAACGGCCGACTTTTATTGAGAAAAATTTTCGATTTGCAGTTCGTGATGTGTTGGTTACGGGACGGTTTGACCGAGTTGATGTGGATGGCACAAAAGTAAGAATAATCGACTTTAAGTCTGTCGAAAACCGTGACCAAGAAAGTTTATCTAAAGACGCCAAAGAAAGTGTGCAACTGCGCATTTACTCCCTTGGATATTATCGCGCCTATAAAGTTATACCCGAATTTGTCGGGATTTATGATTTAGAGTCCGGGCTAGTCGGTGGTTACACGCCAACCGAGGAACTCCTGAAAAAAACTGAAGAAGAAGTTGTCCAAGTGGCTAAAGACGTCCGATCCGATTTGCAAAATGATAATTTTCCTGCCAACCCAAAATATTTCGGTCGCGTCCCCGCCTGCTTCTACTGCGCGTACAATTCTATTTGCCCGTTTTCTTTAGCTAGGGGGTAGGCATTAGTTAAGCAAGAGTGGGTTCCTAAGACGACTACAATTATATAATTAACTATCTAATTATACACTGGTTAATTAACTCTTCGGCGGTAAAGTTGTTTACTGCCTTTGAAATATTTTGATTCCTTATCTGCCTTTTCCTCACTTCTATCTTCTTCGATAAGCTTATCTATAAAACCCACGAACTTACCGTTTGCTTTTAAAAGCAGGTTGGTCATTTTATTAATCGTTGCTCCAGTCACTTTTATTCTCTCCCAAATTTCACCATACGTTAGTCCTTTTCGGCGCAATTTAAAAATTTCCAATCGTTTGGCAAATGTTTCTATTTCGATAGGCGTTAAAAGATGACTCAGAAATATCTTCGTATCTTCTATAGTGCGACGTTGGTGAACAGACTCGAAAAATTTATTAGCCAACCGTTCTTTAATAGCCGGCGTTAGCCTGTGTTTTGAAAGTTGGGTCATATATTTAATTAGATATCTAATTATATAACAAGATAGGTTATGAGGAGTCAAGGGGAAGGGTATTTAGAGCCCATAGGATTTGACAAATGGTTATTTTTGTGGTATAATTATGAAATAATTACGTGACTATTGAGATAATGAAATAGGCACATAATAGGTATAAAATTGAGTGAGTTTAAGTTCGGAAGAAGAAGGAAAGAGATATTTTTGTAGCCGGAACTTTAATAACTATCGGATAGTATTAAAACTTTTCACCAAGACGTAATTGATTGCGAGGCTCGTTGTCAGTTACGTCTAGGGAGATGAAAAAGAAAGGAGGCGAGAGGGATGCGCATAGGTACTTACTATGTGGTCAATGGCGTCGTCCACACGAACCGCCAGCTGGCCAACGAATGCAAGAAGGACTAGTAAGACCGACATCCCCCGGCAAGGACGCTACGTCTCCCAATAGCGTCACATTTTTCAGGAAAGGAGGATTCTCGGCTCATGAAGCGCAAGTAACATGACGGGATAAACTTCTGACTGAATCGCGGGCGCCGGCCGCAGGTTGGGGGAGTTGCTGCACTATTTATAGAAATAATCAGCAGCACTCCCCCGCCAACCCTTAGAAAAGTTGGCGCGTAAGTAAGTTACGGTCCTTCGACAGGCTCAGGATGAAAGGGAGGTGATCATTAGTCCTGAGTCTATCGAAGGATGAGGGTTAGAGTAACACCAAAGCGTTAGAAGCTGAAAGTCTGGCTTGGAAGATCAAAGGAGGTTGATCACTTTTATCCAGGCCAGCTTTTTGGCTTTTAAGCATAAGGCTTTGATGCCAAAAATTTGACAATCGAATATAGCGGCGCGGAGGAGCTTGTCTCCCTAGCTTTAGGAGGATGAAATGGTTGCACTAGCAGAACCAATAACAGGTGTAGTTTCTGGTCAGGCGCTTAGAGCGCGTAACGACTACAACTATGCCATAATGGCGGTGCGCAGTATCGCCGAGAGTTCGGGTACGGGCGTTTCGTCCGCCCGAAGCCTTTTGGAGGATGCTCGTGTTGCACTCTCCTGGGACAATTGGGACGTAGCGAGTACCCTGTCGTTGGACGCGGTTGATTTGGCCAACAAGCAGGTCTTTAGGAAAGTCTGGGAACCTCGTTTCGAGGCAGTCCGGATTGCCTTCCTGGATGCCATCGAGGAGGTTGAGTCGAAGTACCCGAGCCACGACGACCTGTCCGAATTCCAGAACAGGTTCCGTGATATCTACAGAGATTTCGCGAACTTGGAACCGGACAGAGGGCAGTCGAACTGTACAGCCAGAAGGCTAGTGGATGAATTGAGCGATATCACACTCAGTATCATCCAGCGGGGTCACGATCTCAAACGAAATCGTGTACCGGAGAGGAGCAGCAAGCCGATCGACCGGAGTCGTGATCGAGTGAAGCGTCAAGGAAGCCACGGTCCTGGCCGATACAGCCGTCGCCGCTAAGGGGGTTTGAATCCTCCACCAACGCCAGAAGCCCAAAAACTTCTGGCGTTATCTTTGGAAAAGAAATATAATACGCGCCAAAAGCGTACAAGGAAAACTAAATAAGGAAGAACGGAGAAGTAAGGTTGCCCCAAAAAGGGCCCCTCCAAAAAGAGGGTAGTGGAGAAGGAGAAGTCTGTGTCTATCGGAGGATTGGTCGAGCGGGTTGTGGAGCTTGCTCTTAACGAGACAACTCCAGAAATAAAGACCCTTGTGGGTCACCGGTTTCCGGATGATGATGTGTGGCTCTGCTACTGGATAGCCAGGCGGTGGATCCCAAAGGCTGATAAAGCCGACATCGTTTTCGTCAATGCCGGCGAAACCCTTCCCGGTTCCGAAGGCGACCCAACGGTTTTACACTTCGACACTGGGCGCGGAAAGTACGACCAGCATAACAAAAGTTTGAAAGGAACTTGCAGTGCCGCCCTCTTGGCGAAGGAACTGGGTCTTAACGACCCGGGGTTGAAACCACTCATCGATATGGTGACGGCGGTCGACAACGTCGAGCCTTTGTCTCCAATCAGCCTGCACTATGCCATCGAAGGGTACCCAAGGCGTTTCAAAAATCCCGACGGTACCATCGACTGGAAGAAAGTCCAGGAGCGGGTGTTCGAGCTTTTCGAGATTATGTATGGGCAAGAGACCAGTCGGGCAGAAGCGAGAGCAAAATTGCCGACAAACAGTCGCTGGCGGACATTGCCTAATGGTCTTAGGGTGGCCTGGCTGCTTTGGCACCCAGGGCTGCGAGATGCTGCCTTCGAGAAAAGCGGAAAGGAAGGAACCCCTAACAGAGATAAAGGCGCTTCAGTAGTAGTCTGGACCCAGCCTCAGAAGAAGAAAGGTTTATATGTTGGGGTCCAGAGAAACCGGGATTATCCGGAACTAAGGCTGGACAAGGTTGTGGCGGCCATCCGCGCAAGCGAGGCCCACGCTCGAAACATCAGCGCCGAAGGTGGCGGTCTTGATTGTGTGGATAAGTGGGAAGGACTTCCCGGCTGGTTTCTGCACGACAGTTTGGCGCTAATCCTGAGCGGAAGTCCGAAGTGGGAGCTTAAGCCGGAGGAGTTCACTAAGCTTTCCCCCAGTCGGATTGTGGATATAGTGTGCAATGCTCTTGGGAAAATATCCACAAGGGTAGTAGCAAGCTGGGAGAAAGATCGGTAACTGTCGGGGTAAGGTTGGTGAATTGAATCACCCCTTACCCCAAATTTTTTAGAAAAAGTTGTTTAACAAAAATATTAACTTCACGACTGGGTTATAAATTTTTATAAAAGACCCCAAGTACGTAACCTCTTTTCCACCGAAACCTTTTTTGAAATGAGTAAATCCACCCCAGTCTTTAGTAGCGGGAATTCGTGAATCCTCAATTCCCTCAAAATCAAACTTTTTACAACCTTTCTTTTTAGCAACTTTCATCGCTTCCCAAACTACCAAATACGGCGCGAGTAAATCTCGTCGATAAGATGAAGAGCCGGCTTCATAATAGTACGCTACCTCTTCAAAAAAAATTAGAAAAGCCCCGGCCAGGACTTTACCGTCTTTATTTGCAAGAAGAAGAGCTTTATTCTCATCCGGCAGAGCCTTCCACAAGGCTTTAGAATCTCCCGAGGAAACCCAAAATTTTTGCCGCCGGGCGGTTTCCTGATGCAACTTTAAAAAAGCTTCAAAATCGTTTGCCTTTTCAACCTTTACCCCTTCACGCTCCGATTTTCTGATACTGTACCGAGTGTCCTTTTCCATTTTCGCCAGCAGATCTTCTTCGGCTGACGTAAGATCGATAGTAATTGTTTTAGTCGATTGAAGACTCCAATTTTCTTCGACAAATCCGTTGGCACCAAGCTTTTCTATCAGCCCCTTATCCTCGCCGGTTACGTTTGGCTCAAGTTTCACAAAAAAAACCTTTTCCTTTTTAGCCAGGTGGTCTATCTCCGCAAACAGAATTGGAGGATTTACTCGCGGTATCTTTATAATTGAACCAAAGAAAATTTTTCTAATGTACGCTCTTTGCTGCCCTAAAGCCGTACCTCTCCAGCCAATTTTTTCTAAGTAAGACTGCCACAGAGGCGATTGACGAACATCGGTCATGTTCTTAGTTTACTTCAAATCGGGAAAAAAGTTTACTTGGAGAGAATATAAATATCGGTGTAACGGGAGCTCCACCAACCTGTCTTGGTGCTATTAAACCCGAGATCTATCTTGGCGCCTTTTATAGACCCACCAGTGTCGCCAGCAATAGCCTGTCCATAGCCTGGGACGTAGACTTTTGACCCGAGTGGAATAAACCCTGGATCCACTGCAATTACGCCGTAGCCGGCCCTGAGCCCAGAGGCGGTTATCAAATTACACCCGGAACAATTTGGGTCGTAGGAAGTGGCGAAGACACGAAGCTTTCTAGTAAAGTGGAAAGTGCCTTGGTTGGTTTTCAACGATTCGCCGCCGCCCGCTACCACGTTTTGGGGTTCTTCAGCTCTTACTTCAGTGCCCAAACTTGGCTGCTCCCGCGCTTTGGTGATTTTAGTCAGGATCGGGCCACTACTGGTATAAATTTGGGGGAAATTGGCGAAGACCCCTTCGGCTAGATTAGTTTTCGCTTGTGTTGCGGCAAAAGAGTTTTGCGCTAGGAAAGCGGCCGAAATCAGAAAAGCGGCCCCCAAAAACTTTAGAGGGACTCTTCCTATAAAAAGAGTAGAAATATTTTTAGTGGTTGAGAAAGACTCGCTCACCACGCCTGCCAGCTGGTCGAGCATATTTTCTTATATTTTAAAGAAATTCTTCCAATTAGTAAAGTTGACAACAAGTGCTAAAATCCCCACTCAAAATCTAATTGGGATAATTAATTCTTCTGGTATGTCTAAGACAAAGCGGGACAGTACCCCTTCGGTTCTTGCACCAAAATACAGCCGCCTTTGCGCAAAGGTAAGGTACAGTTGGTCTTTCGCTCGGGTAATTCCCACGTAACAAAGCCTTCTCTCTTCCTCAAGTTCGCTGGTATCAGTTAGAGACCGACTGTGAGGGAAAAGCCCTTCTTCCAAACCAACCATAAAAACTACCGGAAATTCCAAACCCTTGGCAGCGTGAAAAGTCATGAGGGACAAGGCGTCTTTTTTGCCGCTATTAACGGAGGGTGAGTTTTCAGGAAGATATTCTCTTTCCACCAGCGCAACGTTTTCTAGAAAGTCACTGATATTTGGTAATTCCGCCGCGACACTGCGAAGCTCCTTAACGTTTTCTATTCTTGACACCGCTTCGACAGTGCCGTCATCTAAAAACTCCAAGTACTTTGTTTGGGCCAGTATAGTGTCAATAACCTCAATGGTCGGCAAGTTTTCCGCCGCCCCCCTTAAATTTTTAATGAGGCTTTGAAACTCCCGAACCTTCTGGTTTTCGGGGTCTTTTAGAGCCGCCGGTCCAATACCACGCGGTGGGACATTAACAATACGTTTAAAACTGACCTGATCAGCAGGGTTAACTATTAAACGCAAGTACGAAATCACGTCTTTTACCTCCCTTCTTTCGTAAAACCGAGTCCCGCCAACTAATATGTAGGGAAGACCTTCGCGCAAAAGAGCTTCTTCTACAGGTCGGCTTTGGGCGTTGGTTCTGTACAAAACGGCGAAGTCGGAAAGAGTAAAATCCTGATTGGTGTTGATTAGCTTTGCGATTGTTCTAATAACAAAATCGGCTTCTTCCACCTCGTCTTTAGCCTCATAAAGAATTATGGGGATTCCTTCTTGGTTCTCCGTCCAGAGGTTTAACACTGGGTGGGAGCGGTTTTTTGAGATTATGGAAGTAGCCGCCGAGAGAATTTTTTTAGTGCTGCGGTAATTTTGTTCGAGATTAAAGACCTTTCCTTCTGGAAAATCATTAGAAAAATTTAAGATATTGCGAAAATCCGCTCCTCGAAACCCATAGACTGCTTGGGAAACGTCCCCGACGATAAACAAATTACGGTTTTTTTGAGCTAGCATCTTTGAAAAAACGTACTGAGCTTTATTAGTATCTTGGTACTCGTCTACCAAAATGTACTTCCATTTTTCTTGATATTTTTCCAAGACTTCTGGATAGTTTTGAAATAAAGTTACAGTTTGGAAAATTAAATCTTCAAAATCCAAAGCTTGGTTTTTGTGTAAAGATTTTTGGTACTCGGTATAGGTTTTGGCAACCACTTCTTGAAAATAACCTCTGGCAAAGCCTTGGTAATCGACTGGTCCGATCAGTTCGTTTTTTGCTCCTTCTATCGAGCCTTTGATTGACGAAGGGAAAAATTTTTTAGGATTTATATTGAGATTCTTCATAACATCCTTTACCAGACGGAGACTATCGTCATCGTCAAAAATTGTGAAATTTGGAGAAATACCAATAAAGCCGCCCGAGGAGCGGAGAATCCTAGCGCAGATTGAGTGGAAAGTACCCATGAGTGGTGTCATTAAGTTATTAGGTTGTCGAGTTCTTTGGTTGACTAATTTCCCAGAAACCGAAGCACCCAATAACCGACCAACCCGTTCCTTCATTTCATTTGCCGCTTTGTTGGTGAAGGTTACAGCCAAAATTTCCGTTGGCGCGACTTTTAATTCTTCAATAAGAAAGGCAATTCGGTGGGCAATAACCCGAGTTTTACCGGATCCAGGTCCAGCCAAAACAAGAGTCGGCCCGTCTAAATACTCGACAGCATTTTTCTGATCTGGGTTTAGATCTTTTAAAATCGTACTCATAACCTAACTATCTTATCACACTAAATTGAACCTGGGGTTTGGAGATACCAAGCAAAATTATGATATACTATTTAACGGAGGAAATATGATTGAAGTAATTGATTTTTATGCAGATTGGTGCGGTCCCTGTATTGTCATGAAGCCGGTTATTGAAGAGCTGGAAAAAGAACTAGCCGGGAAAGTAAAATTTACTGGGATTGATGTCGATAAAGATCAGGAAACTTCCGGCAAATACGGTGTAATGAGTATCCCCACTTATATAGTTCTTCAAAATGATGAAGAAAAGGACCGGATTGTCGGTGCTACTAGTAAAGAAGAACTTTCCTCCAAGATAAAATCTTACCTATGAAATCAGTAAAGGAGGCAGACGTCTCAGGAAAACGAGCCCTCGTCCGTTGTGATTTTGACGATCCTACCGAAGATGGTAGGCTTGTCGAAGAGACAAGAATAAAAAGCAATCTACCGACACTAAAGTATTTGCGAGAAAAGGGAGCAAGTCTTTTTCTCGTCTCCAAGCTCGGCCGTCCCCAAGGTAAAGACCCAAAATTAAGTTTGAGAATAGTTTTAGGGGTCCTCGAAAAATATTTGGGTGAGGAGGTCGCCTTTAAAGAAGACCTTAAAAAGGAAACACTTGGCACCGTAACCCTTCTGGAAAACATCCGGTTTTGGCCAGAAGAAGAGGCAGGCGACACAGAGTTTAGCAAGACTTTAGCCTCTTTTGGCGACCTGTACGTCAACGAGTGTTTTGCTACTTCTCATCGGGGCGATGCTTCTTTTATAGGGATCCCAAGATTTCTCCCAGCCTACGCCGGGCTAAATTTAGTAAGAGAAGTTGAGGAATTAAGTAGGGTTTTAAAAAATCCGGAGAAACCACTGGTTGTGATAATCGGAGGAGCGAAACTGGAAACAAAGCTACCAGCCATTAATAATATAGCCGTTGTTGCTGATAAAGTGTTGGTGGGCGGAAGATTAATGTTTGAAATAGGTGGGCAAACACTACCCCGAAATGTTATCGTTGCGCCTGATGATGTAGACCAAAAGGATATTGGCCCAAAGTCTGTCGAAGTCTTCAAAACCATTATTAATACGGCCGCGACTTTATTGTGGAATGGGCCAATGGGAGTTGTTGAGGTTGAAAAGTATTTGGAGGGTACTGAAAAGATTGGGCAGGCGGTGGCTTTTAGTACAGCTTATAAAATTGTTGGTGGTGGAGATACAATTGCTGCTTTAGGCAAGCTTGGATTGCTTGATAAAATAGATTATATTTCCACTGGTGGTGGGGCGATGCTTGAGTTCCTTGCTGGAAAAAAATTGCCTGGTTTGGTAGCTTTGGGGTATTATAATGCTTAAAAAATGGAAGATTCTCGAATCGAAAGAAATTTTTTCTTCCGCATTTATCACCCTTCGGCAAGAAAAATTGGAAAGGGGCGATGGGAAAATTATCGAGCCTTACTATGCTATCGAACGCCCGGATGTAGTTTACATAATAGCGGTAACTGGGGGGAAAGAAGCGGTCACCGTCTACCAGTATAAAAACGGAATAAAAGATTTAGTTACGGAGCTGCCGGCCGGATTTGTCGATAAAGATGAAAGTCCGAAGGATGCCGCCAAAAGAGAGCTTCTCGAGGAAACTGGATATTCAGCCGCCGAATTTATTAGTCTGGGCAACTTTAGATCAAGTTTGGGACTGGCCAGGAACACAGACCATTTTTATTTAGCGACTCACGCAAGAAAAAGTGCCGACCAGAGCCTGGATGAAAATGAAGAAATTGAGGTAAGAAACTACCCGTTCGACAAGTTGCTTAAAGATATAAAAGAAGGTAAAAGTTTTCTAGCCGAAGCCCAATCACAACTAGGGATAATACTCTCGGAGAGGTATTTATGAACAAAGAGCTGTTTGTAGTCGCAAACTGGAAGGCAACCAAAAATATCAAGGAGACGGTCCTCTGGGTTGAGCAGATAAAGGATTATCTGCAGGCAGTTGACTGGGCCCACGTGATTGTTTGCCCGCCCTACACGTCCATCCCGTTTGTGGCGTCTTTGTTTAAAGACTCGTCTGTAAAAGTGGGTGGGCAAGATGTATCAAGATTTAAAAAAGGAGCCTATACAGGGGAAGTTACCGTCGAGATGTTAGACGGTTTAGCTCAGTATTGTATTGTCGGGCATTCGGAGAGACGACGGTATTTTGGCGAGACTAATGAAGCTGTCGTCGAAAAAGTGAAAAATCTTCTCGAATTTAATATTACTCCGGTGCTCTGTGTAAGTAACTTAGATCAGCTGGACGCGTATACCCAAGAAGGTAGGGTGATATTGGAAGAGGCGGAAAAAATAGCTTTTGTTTATGAACCACCGAGCGCGATAAGTGGTGGTAAGGATTATCATCCAGAGGAACCTAGCGAGGCTAACAAAAACGCTGGTGAGATAAAGGAAAAAATTGGCAAAGAGGCAGTGGTAATTTACGGCGGCAGTGTCAATCCAGAAAACGTCTCTACCTTTTGTTCACAAGAAAATATCAGCGGGGTTCTTCCCGGACAAGCTAGTACCAATCCAGACACTTTTATCTCCTTACTAAAAAGTATAAAATCCGGTAGTTCATAAATTTTATGAGGTATATAGATTTGGGGGTTGCGCCCCATAAAAATAAACAGACTAAAAAGAAGAAAATGATAAAGTTTGGTGCCATTTCAATACTTTTGGGAGTAGTTCTTTACGGAAGTTACCTCTTTTATTGGCCGCTTTCCCAAATAGTCAGTGAGATTATCCATCACCCCGGATCGGTTCTTTCTTTTATAAAAGATCCTTTGGCCGATTTAGATTCCACTGACGGCAGAACCAATATACTTTTGCTGGGCATCGATAAAAGAGCGTACGTGCCATTTACCTACAAAGATACCCAAGGTAATGTTCATAAGAATGGATTTTTATCAGATACAATTATTGTTTTATCTGTCGGTAAAGACACAAAAGATGCCGTCCTGATATCCATTCCAAGAGACACTTGGGTCCAGACACCAGGTTGGGATAGATTCCCGGGGACGTGGGGGAAGATAAATTCGGCTTATTCTATAGGTAATAGTTTGGACTACCCAGGTGGGGGGTTGGCACTTTCTGAAAAAGTAGTTTCCCAGACTCTTGGAATCCCAATTCACTACGCGGCCCGTATCGATTTCGAAGGTTTCAAGAAAACCGTAAATACTCTTGGGGGTATTCAAGTTCAGGTCGCTAAAAGTTTTGACGATTACCATTATCCAGTTGAAGACGAAGAAGATAAAGTTTGTACTGATAAAACTTTCTCCTGCCGCTATATTCACATCCATTTTAATGCCGGATTACAAAATATGGATGGGGAGACTGCCTTGGAGTTTGTCCGCTCAAGATCAGGAACAAACGGCGAGGGCAGTGATTTTGCAAGAGCGGCTCGACAACAAAAAGTTTTGGTCGCTGCTCGTAACAAAGCCTTTTCGGTTCAAAGCTTCTTAAATCCCAGTAGAATAAGTGAACTGTTTAAAAATTTGGGAGAATCTATCGAAACAGATTTTAGTTTGAACCTGTATCCAGCGGCCTACACTCTTTTGAAAGATGTCGATCTTTCTTCGGTGAAGAAGCTGGTTCTTTCTTCAGACACAGGCGGGTATTTATACGTACCAAACGCAGCCGATTACGGAGGCGCTTACGTGCTTTTGCCGAGTGGCGATGACTGGACTAAGGTTCAATCAAAAGTAAAAAATATGCTTTTCGGGGAGACTAATAAATGAGATATATTATCCACGGTGAAGGGGTTGTAGATTCAAGAAAGTATCTAACTAGTCTCAAGAAACGTTACGAACACAACGTTTTTTTAGACGGGACAAACTTGAGCTTGCAAGCGTTTAATGAGAGGGCCCTAAACCCCTCTTTATTCCCAGGCGAAACTTTATTAGTAATTGAGAATTTTGACGGTCCAGAGAAAATTTTCTCAGCAAAGGAGGCACTAGATAGTGTTTTTTGGTGGGCAAAAACTTTAGATAAAGTGCCCAACGCCGATAAAGTTCTTCATTTTAAAGAGACTTCTGCTTTTGGAATTTTTAGATTTGCCGATAGCATCGGGCAAAAAAAGACAAGAGAAGCCCTCATTCTATTGGATAAATTGCTGGAAGAGAAAGTTCCGCCGGAAAATATCGTTGGTGTTCTGGTCAGGCAGTTTAAATTAATAGCGCAAGTTTTAGACGGTAAGCTCGCTGAGGTTAGTAAGAGTGAATTTGTCAGAAAAAAACTTTCCAACCAGGCTCGCAACTGGAATCTTAAGGGGATATTTGGGGCTTTAGCTTTACTTTTTCAAACAGATCTAAGAATAAAAAAAGGCCAAATAAAACCACAGGTGGCTTTAGTTTTTTTAACCAGCGAGCTTTGTAAAGACTAATTTTGTATTTCTTCTCTAATTTCTGATTGAGCGAAAGGCGAGACAGAAGCTGTTTTTATAGGTTCAAGAATTTTCCCCTCCAAAGAATCAAAATCTGTATTCCCAGAAATGATCTTATAATAGTAGTAGGTGTTGGGTTTTAAGTTAACAAGAGTTACGGCGTGATTGGTAGTTTTGAGACTATTTATAGTAGAGCCGGACTCTTGGTTATCATACGCTTTGTAAGTTAAGTTTTCCGGATCTACCCCATAAACTATGTAGCCTTGGGCAAGAGACGAGGTTTTCCAGGCTATTGTGAGCGAACGGTCAGTAACGTTGGATATGCTTAAAGAGGCAGGTGCCACCTTAGTCGAAGATATGGAGAAAACATCTTTGGCAATGAAAAGAGAAGATATTAAAACTGCCCCAATTAAAAAGAATCCGGCGGTAGCAAAAAAACCTTCAGACTTCGAGTTTTTTATCGAAGTGTAATATTCAGTTCTTAGGCCCTCTGTTGTCATTTTGGCAGGATCTTACTTCTAAAGAATCATTTTGGAGCTTTCTCCAGTTCCTGTAACAGATTTACGTCTATATTCGGGTTCACGGGCGTAATTTGGTCTTGAGTAGCTTGTGGTATCGTGGATTTGAAAGTGGTTTCGACAAGCACAGTAATAACAATGACGACCAAGGTTATCAATGTAAGTGTCAAGATAGTTATTAGATTCTTTGACATATTTTGTTTATGGCGCCGCACCGGTGCCCCCCGCACCTTGACTAGGATTCGCCTGAATTCCGGGTTCTAAAGACTCGCCAAGATAATAGGTAGTTGCTTTTATAGTTGCGGAGACAAGAGATTCCTTACTCGTTATAGCTACTGATGAAAGGTCAGCAGTTCTGACTAAGCTCTCTAGGTCGGCTAAAAATTTTTGGAGGTTTGGATAAGTACCTTCCACCGTAGCCTCATAATTTACCTGTTTAATTGTTAAGTCGGCCCCATCTCCCGGTATCGATAAAGGTATGCTGGTAAACTGAATACCAGCAAGTTTTACTTTGTTACTTCTGGCTATACTTTCTAATTGTCTTAGGTGGTCTTCAGGGTGGCTTCCTGTTGGTAAAGCGGTATCAATAATTTTTAACCTATCTTTCACAGTATCGTAATTAGATTGAGCTTGATTTAAATTTCCTATTTTATCTATTAGTTTTTGTTCGACTAGCCGTCCGTCGGCAATTTCTTTGTTTAATTTTAATATGTGATTAACTGCCAAAAATATTAAAGGTATTAGGATAATTAGAAGAATAAGGGTGAGAATTATATTTAGATAGCTCTTTTGGGTTGGCGTTGCCTTTTCGTATTGACTGGAAACTTGTTGATAAAAACTCATTACTGGCCCGCTCCTTGCGTATTAGAAGCCGTGTTTTCAGTGAAAGCTGCTTGGTTAATTAAAGCTTTAGCGTCAAATGAAAAATTTGGATTCTTGGCTGCCGGCGAACTTAACTTGCTAATCTCTAACCCAACGATTTTATCCGATTTGTTAAAGGAATTAATAAGAGTCACTAGTTGAGTTGCTGTTGGGAATTTGCCGCTGAAAGTCAAATTAGTGCCATCTATCTCAAGAGTAGTTAAGGTAGTTCCTTGGGGAAGCAGTTTAGTGAATTCAGTTAAAACTTGGTTATCGCTAAAATGTGCCGCCCTTAGACTTTTTATATCGTCTATTTTAGTTTGAACAGAGTCGAATTCTTTTTCAAACGCAGCTTTGGAATCTAGGATTCCTTGATTAGTTTTTATGTTGCTGGCTAGATTATTTTTGTCGATATTAAGTTTTAAACTGAGCAAAAATGCAGCGAGCGCAATTATCTCAGCGGTGATAATCAGGTAGCGGCCAGTAGTCAAAATCCACGTAATTGTGCTGCCCAGCTGACCACTTATCTCCTCGCGGGGTATTAGGTTTATGTTTATTTCTTGTGAGTTTTTTTGGGCAGCGCGAGCCATCGATTTTAGTATATCACCAAGGCTCTTGGTTGACAATCAGCTTATTAGTGGGAACTTTTTTCTGCCGTCTTTTTGCTCTTTGCAGTTGCCGAGGATTTTTTTGTCCCCGCTAACCTTTTTGCTAAAGAAGATTTTTTCCGCGAAGCTTTATTTTTAGCGAGAATTCCGTACTTAACCCCTTTGTCCAAGGCGGAATAAGCTTTTTGAACTGTCTCCGGAGATACTTTTATTTCAACTGCCTTTAAGGCTTCTTTTAGCTGCGACTTGCGTGTCTTGTTCAACAGTCTTCGAGCAGCGTCTTGACGATCCTTTTTAATTGCCGATTTTGTTAGTGGCATAAGTTTGCGTATACTAACAGATTGTTGAGCAAGCTGCAAGTAATTGCTATACTTAAACTCTCATGGTTCGAAAATTTTTCAAAAACAGCACCTCCATTCTTTTCAAACGTCAAAAAACTCTCCTTTCTGCCGCCGTCGTTATGATGCTGCTAATGCTTGCGTCAAGAATTTTAGGTCTTGTAAGGAATTGGTTTTTAGCTGGAACTTTTGGTGCTGGTAGCGCCTTGGATGCGTATAATACTGGCTTTGTTTTACCAGATCTTATAGCAGTTGTTCTCATAAACGGGGCTTTGTCCGTGGCTTTTATTCCGGTATTCACTAGCTACCTTACTCAGAAGGATGAGGGAGAAGCTTGGGATATGGCCTCAACTATCCTAAATCTATCAATAATAATTTATGCAATCTTTGGTATTTTGATTTTTTTATTTCCAGCCCAATTAATAAAATTAATTGAGCCAGGTCTTGACCAAAGTACTTTAAGTTTAGCTACCACTGTGACCCGAGTGATTGTGTTTGGAGAGTTTTTTTTGGTGGTTGGCAGTTTCCTAACCGCCTCTTTGCAAAGCTATCACCGCTTTATTGCTCCGGCTATAGCTCCGGTTGTTTATAATTTAGGTATCATTTTTGGAATTGTATTTTTAAGCCCAACCTTTCATATATTTGGGGTCGGGCTTGGTGTGTTGCTCGGGGCACTTTTGCATGTGGTGGTACAATTTCTAATTGCCAGAAGGTTAGGTTATAAGTACTCGTTTAAACTAGATCTTAAAAATCCAGGGGTACAGCGGGTCCTAAAACTTTCAGGTCCGCGGGCAATTGCCATTGGGTTAGCTCAGCTGGAGTGGACGGCCAGCGTCTTTTTGGCGTCACTACTGCCACCAGGTTCTATTGCAATCTTAAAATTTTCGTCTGATATTCAAAACTTGCCCATCGCTCTTTTCGGATCCACAATTGCAATTGCCTCTTTCCCATCGCTTTCACATGAGTGGGTGGCAGACAAGGCAGAGCAGTTTAAGGAAACATTTTTAGCCTCTTTTCACCAAATGCTTTACTTAGCAATACCGGCCAGTGTAATTTTCGCGGTGCTCCGAATACCGATAGTTAGGCTTAGTTTGGGAAGTGGTCTTTTTACTTGGCCGGCAACTGTTGCGACCGCGACAACTATGTCGTATTTTGCGGTCGGAGTGTTTGCTCAAGGAGCGTTTATGCTTTTAATAAGAGCCTTTTACGCCATGCACGATACGATGACGCCACTAAGGGTGGCTATAGTAAGTTTAATTGCGCACGCCGCTGTCGGTTATACATGTATCGTAATACTTTCTCTTCCGGTATATTTTCTGGGAATTACCGCCACCGTCTCCGGGACTTTTAGCTTTATCGCGCTTCTTCTCATTTTAGATAGAAAAATAGGTGGGTTTGATCGAGTAAAACTTATCTTGCCGGTCGTAAAAATTTTAGTTTCCGCTTTGTTTATGGGTATTCTTCTGTACTTACCACTGCACTTTAAGTTTGACGGCAAGTACTTGATTGATTTTATAATTGATACAAAACGAGCTCTAAACTTGCTTGCTTTGACTTCCTTTGTAGCGGGAGCCGGTTTTGCGGTCTACATTCTTCTGACTTGGTGGCTTGATTCGGCCGAGCTTAAAAGTTTCTTGGCTCTTATTCCCGACGTTCGAAAACTTAGTAAAATTTTAGTTCTCGAGGAGGCAGTGGAAACTGACCCCCACAACTCTTAGTTATGAAGGCAGAGAAGATCCGCAACTTTGCAATCTCCGCCCACATCGATCACGGTAAATCCACTTTAGCCGACCGGCTTCTAGAAATCACCGGAACAGTCGCTAAAGAAAACTTAGTCGAACAATATCTTGACCGGATGGATTTGGAGCGGGAGCGGGGCATTACCATTAAGCTTGCACCGGTAAGCGTTTCTTGGAAAAGCCATCAACTAAATTTGATCGACACGCCCGGACATGTAGATTTTTCTTACGAAGTCTCGCGGTCTCTCGCGGCGGTTGAGGGAATAATTCTTTTGGTGGATGCAACGCAAGGTATCGAGGCGCAAACTTTGTCTAATTTTCTTCTCGCTAAAGAACAAGGGTTAACCATTATTCCAACCATAAATAAAATTGATCTACCCAGTGCCCAGACGCAAGAGGTAAAAAAATCAATCAGGGAGACCCTGGGATTCCCAGAGGAAGATATTCTCCTTATATCGGCGAAAGTGGGCACTGGGGTCGAAGTCTTACTGGATAAAATAATCGAAAAAATTCCCTCCCCAGAGGGTAACCCGCAAACAAGCCTTAAAGCGTTGGTTTTCGATTCCGTTTACGATTCTTTCAAGGGGGTGGTGGCGTATATCCGTCTTTTCGATGGACGGTTAAAAAAAGGTGAAAAAGTCAAGTTGTTAGGTATTGACATGGAATTTGAAACTGCCGAGGTGGGCCATTTTTCACCGGATCTTGTTGAGTCCCAAGAACTTGGCTTTGGAGAGATTGGCTACATCGCCACTGGTCTGAAAGATGTTAGTAAAGTGGCGGTTGGTGATACTTTAACTTTGGCGGCCGATCCAGATACCCACTCGCTACCGGGTTATAAACCAGCAAAACCGGCGGTTTTTGCTGGCATCTTTCCTATTGATCGGGACGAATTTACAAAGTTAAAAGAGGCGATCGAAAAGCTAAAATTAAACGATGCCTCTCTTATTTTTGAACTAGAGAACTCGCCTGCCTTGGGTTTTGGTGTTCGGGCCGGGTTTTTAGGACTGCTTCACTTGGAAGTAGTTGTCGAGAGGCTACAGCGAGAATTTGACATTAGTCTAGTAATTACCGCACCAACAGTCAGTTACAGGGTTCTTTTAACGGATGGAACTGAAGTTGAGGTTTCAAACCCAACAAAACTTCCAGACCTTTCAAAAGTAAAGGAAATTACCGAGCCGTGGGTGGAAGGCTCTGTAATTACCCGCAGCCAATATCTCGGTCCGATAACCCAGCTTATCCATGAAAAAAGAGGGGAAATTGTCGATATTAAATATTTTTCCGACAAAGTTGATGTTTCGGTAAAGCTGCCGCTTTCCGAGATAATTTCGGATTTTTACGACAAACTTAAGACTATCTCTTCCGGGTACGCCTCCTTCGATTGGGAGCCAGCGGAGTATAGAAGTGTTGCCTCGGTAAAGCTTGAAATTTTGGTGGCAAAAGAGCCGGTGGACGCTCTTTCCCAAATTGTTCCAAAAGAAAAAGCGTACCCGCTTGGCAAAGCCTTGGTGGAAAAGTTGAGGCAAGTAATACCGCGTCAACAATTTGAAGTTTCTCTCCAAGCTGCAGTCGGCGGTAAAATAGTCGCCTCCGAAAAAATTCCCGCCTTTCGTAAAGATGTCACCGCCAAACTTTACGGCGGCGATAGGACTCGGAAGGATAAGCTCCTAGATAAACAGAAGAAAGGAAAGAAGAAAATGAAAATGATCGGTGGTGTCGAAATCCCGCAAGAAGCATTTCTTTCAGTTTTAAAAGTCTGATATTATTCTATACAATGATTGTGGCTGTTGGTTCAACAAATCCAACTAAAATAAAGCCGGTAAAAAAGATTTTCTCTAAACATTTTGATGACGTTAAGGTTGTTGGGGTTCAGGTGGAGTCTGGTGTCCGCGATCAACCACTTAATTTAGATGAGGTTTTTAAAGGAGCTTTAAATCGAGCTAAAAAAGCTCTTGATGAAGTAAAAAATGCAGACTTTGGGGTTGGGATAGAAGCGGGAACTCACAAGCACAATTTTGGTTGGCTCGAGAGTTCTTTGGTAGTAATCGTTAACGAAGAAGGTAAAATCGGAATAGGTTCCGCAAGTGGTATTGTTCTTCCCAGAGAAATTGTTGAAGATTTAGAAAAAGGGAAAACCATTGACGATTCGATCGAAAGGGTTTTCGGAATTAAGAAAATTGGCCGAGGCGTTGGAATGTTTGGTTTATTAAGTAAAGGAGTAGTTACAAGGTCTGAAGCAGTTGAGCACGGAGTTGCGTTCGCTTTAGCTAGATTCTTCCACGAAAACCTTTATTAAATTAGGCCCTTTTAGTCTTTGCCTCCTCTTGACATCTTTTAGCACTCGTGCTAGAGTGTTGCTACTCAAAAAGGACAGCCCCCACTTTGCCCTTCGACAATCTCAGGGCTTCGCGGGGTAAACAGGTGTTACTATGGCAGAGCTTTCTGAGAGACAAAAAGAACTCCTAAAATCCATTATCGACGAATACATTGAAACTGCCGAACCCGTCGGATCCGAAACTATCGTCGAAAAATACAAACTTGGAGTTTCCCCAGCAACTATTCGTAACGAAATGGCTGCTCTTATTGAGGAAGGCTATTTAAAGCAGCCGCATACTTCTGCCGGCAGAATCCCTACCCCAATGGGTTTAAAACTTTATATTAAAGATCTCATGAAAGAGCAAGAAGTTCCGGTGAGGGACGAAGCCCAGATTAAAGAAAATCTTTGGGATTATCGTTTTCATTTTCCAAGACTTTTAAAACTGGCCACCAATGAACTGGCCGAAAAAACCGGTTCTTTAGCGGTAGTGGCTACTGAAGAAGGAGACGTTTACTATTCTGGAGCTGCCAATATTTTAGATATTCCCGAGTTTTACGATATCGATTTAACCAAGACGGTTTTAACGATGATGGATAGGGCCGACATGCTTAACGATCTTTTCAACAAAGCAGTTGGGGACGAGCCCGTCCACGTGTTGATTGGTGATGAACTTGGATTTGATTATATGGAATATGCTGGGTTGGTCTTCTCACCTTTTGGATCGGGAAAGAAAAACGCTGGTGTTATCGGCATTGTCGGGCCGGCCAGAATGAGGTTCCAGCGAGTAATCCCGACCGTGCGCTACTTTGGCGATTTACTAACAGAACTTTCCGGATCTTGGTAAGATTTGGTTTAACCAAAACAGACATTAATCATGGCGAAAAAGGACAAAGAAACCGAGGACATTAAAAACCAACTGAAAAGGGCTTTGGCCGACTACTCAAACCTACAAAGAAGGGTTGAGGAAGAAAAAAAATCCTTGGTGACTTTCGCCAATTTTGGTCTTTTAGTAAAGCTTCTGGGGGTTTTGGATATTCTGGAAAAAGCAGCCGGGCACATTAACGACGAAGGTTTGAACCTAGGGATAAAAAAATTTCACGAAGTTTTGGCGTCCGAGGGAGTTACAGAGTTTGCCGCCTCTGGTGAAAATTTCGACCCTACTATTCACGAAGCAGTTGAGGTGGTGGACGGCGCAGATAGTAAAATAGTTGAAGTTGTGGAGAAGGGCTACGCTCTTGGTAGTAAGACTCTACGCCCAGCCAAAGTTGTTGTAAGCAAAGGAAAAGTCGAGCAAGATTAATATGTTGCGCGTATTTTATTTATTTTGGACTTTAATAGCCGCTCTTTTAGTGACGGCAATTAGTTTTTTTTACATAAGCGGGGACAAACACGGTTTCCCTTTCTCATTCGCAACCGAGGTTAAAGATTCAGTTGGGGGCGGGGAAATACTTTTGAAATTCAACACTTGGACTTTGATCTTTGACATACTGTTTTGGTGGTTTCTGTTCAGCATCCTTTTGATAATAGTGAGAAATTATGTGTTTGAGTCGGAGTGACTATGAGTAAAACCATTGGTATAGATCTTGGAACAACAAACTCGGCCGTCGCTGTCGTTGAAGGTGGCCAGCCAAAGATTATTCATTCGGCCGAAGGCGAAAATATTATTCCTAGCGTTGTCGACCCGGTAAAGCGGGTAGTTGGCCGTGTCGCCAAAAGGCAGGCTGTTGTCAACCCGAAGACCACAATATTTTCTGTCAAGCGTTTGATGGGTAAGCGGTTTTCGGATAAGAGCGTTCAAGAAGATAAAAAGTGGTTGCCTTACGAAATAAAAGAGGGGAAAAACGCTGTGGCGGTGGTTGAGGTCGAAGGAAAAGAATATACGCCGCAAGAAATTTCTGCTCAAATTTTGCAGAAAATAAAAGCCGACGCAGAGGCCTATCTTGGTGAAAAAGTGACCGAGGCAGTTATTACTGTACCCGCCTACTTTGACGATTCGCAGCGTCAGGCGACCAAGCAGGCCGGGGAAATCGCCGGTCTTGATGTGAAAAGAATTATTAACGAACCAACAGCTGCCGCTCTGGCGTATGGTCTTGAAAAAGAGAAAGCCCACACTATCGCCGTTTATGATCTTGGTGGCGGTACTTTTGACGTTACCGTTCTCGAACTTGGTGAAGGAGTTTTCGAAGTGAAGGCGACGGCCGGCGACACTCACCTTGGAGGAGACGATTTTGACCAAAAAGTAATTGACTATCTTGTCGAGGAGTTCAAAAAGGAACAAAGTGTGGATCTGGCTGCCGATAAGCAAGCCTTGCAAAGGTTGCGGGACGCTGCCGAAAAAGCCAAGGTAGAGCTTTCCACCACTCTCGAAACCGAAATTAACATACCTTATATTACCGCTGATGCCTCCGGCCCAAAGCATTTGGTGATGAAACTTACCCGCGCCAAACTAGAATCTCTCACCCAAGAACTTATCGACCGCTCTTTTAAAGCAGTAGAGCAAGCTTTGAAAGATGCAAAGATTGAAGGCTCAAAGATTGACGAAGTTGTTTTGGTAGGTGGCCAAACCCGCATGCCGGCGGTTCAAGAAAAAGTAAAAAGCTTCTTTGGTAAAGAACCGCACAAAGGAATTAATCCGGATGAAGTAGTGGCCATTGGCGCGGCGATTCAAGGAGCAGTTCTAGCCGGTGAAATGAAAGAGGTTGTGCTTCTCGATGTAACTCCCCTATCTCTTGGAGTAGAGACTCTGGGCGGAGTTAGCACCGTTTTGATTGCCAGAAACACCACTGTTCCAACTTCAAAATCCGAAGTCTTTTCCACCGCCGCGGACAATCAAACGAGTGTCGAGATTCACGTGCTGCAAGGTGAGCGGCCAATGGCGACGGATAATAAGTCACTCGGCCGGTTTATCCTCGAAGGAATTCCACCGGCGCCACGAGGCATGCCGCAAGTGGAAGTGACTTTTGATATTGACGCCAACGGCATCCTCCACGTGACGGCCAAAGACAAAGCCAGTGGCAAAGAGCAAAAAATTACGATAACCGGATCCACCGGCTTGTCCAAAGAAGAAGCAGAAAAAATGGCTCAAGAGGCCGAGGCCCACGCCGAAGAAGACGCCAAGAAAAAAGAACTAATTGAAGCCCGCAACATTGCCGACTCTTTGGTCTACACGGCCGAGAAATCACTGAAAGACGCTGGTGATAAAGTGCCGGCGGATATTAAAACCGAAGTGGAAGAAAAAGTGAAAGCTTCTAAAGAAGCGATCGCTGGGGATGATTTGGAAAAAATTAAAAAAGCCACCGACGAACTCGGTCAAAGTCTCCAAAAAATCGGTCCAGCCATGACGGAGACTCCTCCAGGAAGTGACAAAACCGAATCCTCCGCGCAAGAGGAAATAAAAGCCGAAGGCGAAGCCACAGGTCCTGAGCCTGTCGAAGGAAAGGAAGAATCCAAAGGCGACACCGTCGAAGGCGAAGTAGTGGATGAAGAGAAAAAATAATGGCTCAGTCCTCCGAACTGTCGAAACGCGCTGCTTGACAAAACCGGAAGTGGTGTATAATGTATAGTGTATGAGAAGAAAACAGATTTATCTCACTGATACACTAGAGCGGGAAATTAATATTCTTTCCAGGAAACAAGAAAGACCAAAATCCGAAGTTATTAGAGAGCTTTTGGAAATTGGGTTAAAGAAAAAAGAAACTAAAGAAGCACCGAGTGAAATACTACTAAAGATTGCCGCAAAAGCAGCACCAGGCCCCGGCGATCTTTCTACTAATTTTAAACGCTATCTTTACGGCGATAAATCCACAAATTATGGAAAAAGAGCTATTCGTAGACGCTGATGCTTTTGTAGCCTTGGTAGATTCCAAAGACTCAAACCATGAATTGGCAGTTGCGGTTAGTAGTTCGGTAAGTAAGTTTGCTTTGGGCTCAGTGACATCAGACCCTGCTTTGGGTGAGGCAATTACAGTTATTAGCCAAAATGTTGGACATCAGATAGCTGTAAACTTTGGCCAAGAAGTTTTAAGTAGCAGATTAGAGATAGTTGAGGTTGATACAAAGATTAGAAATAAAGCTTTTGAAATTTTCAAAGACCAAAGGTCTAAAAACTCACGGTTCACTGATGCAGTTAACATGGCAATAATGGAACAAAGAGGTTTGAAAGAGATTTTTAGCTTCGATGAGGACTATAAAAAAAGTGGGTTTGTAAGATTAGGAAAAGACAAGGAAGTTTGAGTATCTATATTTCCAAAAGCTAGCTTCTTGACATGTTATTGGGTTTCCTGTATTTTATTTCTAATGATACTTCGCTTTATTCCAGACATTCCGCAGATCTTTACCGACTAAAAAGTCGGCGGTCTGGCGGTGTTTTGGTTTAAAGCCCTCCTCTTTTAATTTTCACTAAAAACAAAAACACCCTTGGACCCAGCCGACTAAGCGGGTTTTTTCCATAGGAGGAAGGAAAAAGTGATCGACGGCAACTACGAAGTAATAAAAGGCCCGGATAACGCTTTGCTTCGTCAAGGGCCAGGAACTCTTCTCCACTTTGCATTGAAGGGACTTGGCGACGTGATTATAAGAAGCACTGTCGTCGAACCTACGGCAGTTGGGTGTTGGTTGGTTGTAGGTAAAACTCCACACAGGAGACTATCGTTAACGGTGAAATACCGGGAGTTGAGTTGTGGGCTGAATAAGGGTTCAGCGGAAGTAGAAACCCTTCCTCGCGTTCAGAGACCAAATAAGAAGAGGGAAAATGCGTACCTCGTCACTTGAGCAGATCTATAGGCGGCTTTGCCACAAACAAAGCCGCTTTTCTTTATGCTATTATTTTTTCGTGAAAGATTATTTTAAAATTATTCCTTCCGCCTTTCTTATTTTGCTCAAAGATAGCGCCGTGCTTATGCAAAAGCGCCAAAACACTGGTTGGCAAGATGGAAACTACAGTTTAGTTTCTGGGCATTTGGATGGTGGCGAGTCGGTTACTGATGCACTAACTCGAGAGGTTAAGGAAGAAGCGAATATTTCCGTGAATAAAAAAGATTTAAAGCTTGTTCACGTTATGAGCAAGCTTTCGGGAGACCAGGAAAGAGTGGATTTCTTTTTTGTTTGTGAGAATTGGCGGGGTGAGATAAAAAACGCCGAGCCTGAAAAATGTGAAGAGTTAAAATGGTTTCCGATTGACAAACTTCCAGAAAACACAATCCCGTCAGTTAAAGAAGCGATCAAGAACTTCCAAAAAGGAGTCTTCTATTCAGAATTTGGTTGGAAGTAACGTGCGTTAGCAAATATTTGCGCAATCTGCTAAAATCCAAATTTGACTATGGCAAAAAAAGATTTAGTTTTACTTCGTAAAACGCAAGATTTCGGAGGAACGAAGTGACGAAGAAAGATTACTACGAAATATTAGGCGTTTCTAAAACTGCATCTACGGATGAAATCAAGAAAGCTTACCGGCAAAAAGCCCGGCAGCATCACCCAGATGTAGATAAATCTCCTGATGCTGAAAAAACTTTTAAAGAAATAAACGAAGCCTATCAAGTGCTTTCCGATCCACAAAAGAAAGAAGCTTACGACAGGTTTGGTCACGCTGCCTTTGAAGGGGCTGGTGCCGCTTCCGCCGGTCGAAGTCCTGGTGGTTTTAGTTATCAATACGGTCCGGGAGTGGAGTTCGATTTTGATTTTGGTGGCTTTCGCGACCCATTTGAAATCTTTGAGGAGTTTTTTGGGGCTCGTTCCCCGTTTGGTGGAGGAAGGTCCCGTCGCGGCCCAAGAGCAGGAGAAGACCTTCACTACGAGATAACCATTCCTTTTGAGCAAGCGGCGTTCGGGGCCGAAAAGAAAATTGAGATTCCTCGAGCCGAAGTTTGCGGGCATTGCAAAGGCAGTGGCGCAGAGCCTGGTTCAAAAGCCAAAACTTGTCCAACTTGTCAGGGCCGCGGGCAAGTGCAACGTCAAGCGAACACTATTTTTGGTTCTCTCATGACCCAACAAATTTGTCCAGAGTGTCACGGCGAAGGCCAGATAATCGAGAATAAATGTAGAGAATGTAAAGGCAGTGGTCGGGTGCGATCGGTTAAGGAAACGACAATTAACATCCCTGCTGGAGTAGACGATGGCGACACGGTGAGATTTGCGGGACTGGGTGAAGCCGGGGAAAAAGGTTCTGGCTACGGTAATCTATATTTAACTATCCGCGTGGCTCCTCACAAAGAATTTAAACGGGCCGGCTACGACTTGTATTTTGAACAGCCAGTCTCTTTTTCCCAAGCCGCCTTGGGAGACGTTATTGAAGTTGAAACTCTTGATGGAAAAGTTAAATTAAAAATTCCAGAAAGCACTCAAACCGGCACTGAATTTAGAATTCGCGGAAAAGGGATAAAGCATGATGGCAGCCGAGGCGACCAATTTGTTCGGGTAAAAGTAGTTACTCCCAAAAATCTTTCAAGTAAAGAAAAAGAGGCATTAAGAGAATTAGAAGGTTAACCAAAACAAATGAAAAGAGAAAAGGCAGGTCGAATCGACGAATCGGTAAGACCTGCCAGAATAGGTTGGGACCAGGGACAGGACTCGAACCTGCGACTGTGAGACTGGAAATCTCCTGCTCTACCGCTGAGCTACCCTGGCCGTTTGGAGGCGGCGCCGGTTTCCGATGGCCTTCCACCAAGTGAACCCCGCAACTAAATGCCGCAACGTTCCTTTCATGTAAGACTCTCCGGCGCCACCACGATCGTCAATGGGCAAAGCCCGAATGACTGAATGGGTTGGTCGGGGTGGAGCGATTCGAACGCCCGGTCTACGGGACTTCCCGCTGCCTTACCACTTGGCTACACCCCGACTTTACTCCGACTGCTGCCGAAGGAACCGTCTCTCCGGTCAGATTCAGCGCCCGAAAAGCTCTGGTACAAACGGCACTATTGCCGCGGCTATCATTACGGCGACCACCAAGACCTGTCGGATCAACTTCCAGCTCATTCCCGTTACTCCTTCCGACTGCACAGACTTGCGTCTGATAGATCTCTGGCTCCCCGAGCAGGGCTCGAACCTGCAACCTTTCCATTCCGAACGGAACGCTCCACCGATTGAGCTACCGGGGAATTTGGTGACGGCGGCAGGGATCGAACCTGCGTATGGGGATTAAGAGTCCTTACGGAAACCAACATCCGAACACCGCCGATCTTTCTTCCTTTCAATGAAGGAGATTTTATCCTTTTGAAGGCAAGTTGTCAAAGGTTAAAGCCAGGGTTGACCGCTGGAAAATTTGGTGCTAATATTCGCATATAATTTAAACTTGACTTTAAAGTGGGACTAAGATCCCACTTTTTCGTTAGAAAAAGCAGTCTTAACACAAAGTGTTAAGAAAACTTTCTTTTTGGAGGAATAAATGGCTTTACGTACAGAGTTTGCAGCCGCTCTAAATCAGGCAGCCGCGGAACGCGGTATTGACCCACAAGAAGTGTTGGAAATAATTGAAGAGGCGATAGCCGCAGCCTACAAAAAGGATTACGGAGGCCAAATTGAAGATATTTCGGCCGAAATTGACCCTGAAACTGGGGAAGCTAAAGTCTCGCAAGACGGAAAAGACGTAACTCCTCCGGGCTTTGGCCGCATTGCCGCGCAAACTGCCAAACAAGTACTACTGCAGAGAATTCGCGAGGCGGAAAAAGGAGCGATTCTTTCGGAGTACGAAAAAAAGGTTGGGGCTGTGGTTAACGGTATGGTTCAAAGAGTTGAAGGCTCAAACGTTGTTGTCGATTTGGGTAAAACTGAGGCCATAATGCCGGCCAGTGAAAAAATGCTTGGAGAAGATTATCGTCTGAACCAAAGGTTAAAGTTTTATATAGTTGGTATTAAAGAATCCGCCAAGGGCCAGGACATTATTATTTCAAGGTCCCATAAAGGCTTGGTTGAGGGGCTTTTCAAACTGGAAGTGCCAGAAATTGGCTCGGGGATCGTCGAGATAAAAGCAATTGCCCGCGAGGCAGGACAGCGAACTAAAGCAGCCGTTTCTTCAAAACAGGCCGGTGTGGACCCAGTTGGTTCTTGTGTTGGCCAAAAGGGAGTACGGGTGCAAGCCGTTATTGCCGAACTTGGAGTTGAGAAGATAGATGTTATTGCCTACAGCGACGACCCGGCAAAATTTGTGGCATCGGCTCTTTCACCAGCCAAGGTGGAAAAAGTGCGCGTTGATGCTGAGAACAAAATCGCCTACGTTTCGGTTCCCGAAGACCAACTCTCTCTTGCCATTGGTAAAGACGGTCAGAACGTAAGATTGGCGGCTAAATTAACCGGTTGGAAAGTGGACATTAAAGGCGCCGGCGGCCTTGGTGGAGCCGAGACTTTGAAAGATAAAGTAGACACAAAAGAGTCTGAGGGGGCTGTTGCCAAGCCAGGAAAAAAGAAGACTCTTGCCAAAAAGGGAGCCAAGAAGCAAGAAAAAGAAGAAGAAACAAAAGAAACTAAGACCAAGGGAAAAAAGGCAACAACTAAAAAGAGGAAGGAAAGTACGAAGGCAGTTAGGGAAAAGTAATTTATGAAAAATCAGGCAGCACCTGTAATCGAAAAAAATAAAAATGTACGTGGGGAGCCCGCACCACCAGTGGTAACGATTTTAGGCCATGTTGACCATGGTAAGACTACGCTACTAGATTTTATTCGCAAAAGTCATGTGGCCGAAAAGGAAGAGGGCGGAATCACCCAACACACCCGGGCTTTTAAAGTTGAGGAAGGCGGAAAGTCCATTACTTTCATTGATACTCCTGGTCACGAGGCTTTTTCGGCAATGCGTTCCAGAGGGGCAAAAATTACGGATGTAGCCCTTTTGGTAGTCGCCGCCGATGACGCCGTCATGCCTCAGACAAAAGAGTCCATCGAGCATATAAAAGCGGCAAACGTGCCGGTGGTAGTAGCCATAAACAAGATGGATTTACCGGGCGCAAATATTGAGAAGGTCAAAAAACAGTTGGCGGACGAAGGCATTTTAGTTGAAGGTTATGGTGGCGATGTCGTGGCGGTACCTGTCTCGGCCAAGACTGGTCAGGGAGTCCCCGAGCTTTTAGAAATGATTCACCTCGTTTCCGAAATCTCCGAAGTTAAAAGGCACGGAAAAGATTTTGAGGTAGTTGTAATTGAGTCTTACTTAGATAAATTTCGAGGGCCAGTGGCGCTAATTATTGTTAAAGCGGGGCTTTTGGCAGTTGGTGACACAATTTTCGGTGAGGGAGCATCCGGAAAAATAAAATCGATTACTAGTACAAACGGCAAAAATTTAAAAGAGGCAGCTATCTCAGAACCGGTAGAAATTTTAGGTTTGGATAAAGTGCCAAGTGTTGGTGAGGCATTGAGCAAAAAGACAAAAGAAGTTTCCGCCGCAGCCACCACCAATAAATCTACATTTTCTTGGGATGAGGCCGACACGTCCGAAGTACACCTTATTCTTAAAGCCGACACCGACGGTGTTTTAGAAGCAATAACAAAATCGATTGAAACTCTAAAGCAAGAGGGTCAGGAAGTTAAATTTATCCTTAAAGAAACTGGAAATATTAACGAGAACGACGTTTTACTAGCCGCTTCCTCAAAGTCCATTATTATTGGGTTTAATGTTGAGGTGGCGCCCTCAATAAAAAAATTAGCCGAAGAAGAAAAAGTTAGCATCCGAACTTACAAACTTATTTACGAGCTTTTAGATGAGCTGAACGAAGGTCTTACGGCCTTGGCAGAGAGTAGAATGAAAAAAGAGGTGCTCGGTAAAGCAAAAATCGTGGCCCTTTTTGACTCACCGGCCGGTAAAATTGCCGGGTGTAAGGTTACATCCGGGAGAATAAATAAGGTAGATAAGATCGCTATCTCAAGAGGAGAAAGTGTAATAGCCGAAACCCAAATTCGATCAATGAAGCACAAACTTTCGGATATTAATGAAGCGAAAGAAGAAGAAGAGTTTGGGGTTACGTTTGAAAAAAATATAAAGTTTGAGGTAGGTGATATAATCCAGGCGGTGAAAGAATAATGGAAATAAACATGCCGGCATTTCAATTTAAAGATCTTTATAGCAAAGCAAAGAAGGTGCTGATTTTAATTGGCGCGCCAGAGGCGGGTGCAGTCTATGCAGCTTTAGGGCTTGCCGATTTATTCAAATCGCAAGGATCCAGCGCGCATCTAGTTTCCGAGGTAAGATTGCCAGCTTCTTTAGGAGTTATTTCTGGTTCTGAGGAAATAAAGGACAAAATTGAGACAAAAAGCTTGATTTTTTCTTTTGATCATCAAAAAAACCCAATTGAAAAAATTAGCTACAAAATCGAGGGCGAAAAGTTTAATTTAATAGTGAAACCAAGGAAGGGAGATTTTAATCTCGAAAGCGTCCAAACCAGTTTTACCGGTGGAGATTATAATCTAATTATAATTTTAGGTGCGGAAAGCCTTGAGAACCTGAAAGTGTATTCTTCTAACAAAGATCTTTTCGAGAGTCTGCCGACGATAGATATAGATGTAAGCTCGGCAAATACCCGCTACGGTAAGTTAAATATTTTAAACTCAGAGATTGCGAGTATTAGCGCATTGGTCGCAAAAGTTTTGGAAGATGCCAAAATTAAACTTACGGAAAAGGCAGCGACACTGTTAATTTCCGGTATACGTGAAGAGACGCAGAATTTTACTAAAGTTGGAAGCGCTGCAGTTTTTGAAGCGGCCGCCTACGCCACAAAAACGATTGAAGGTAAGATATCAGAAGCTGAAGAGGGGGGTCGTGACTCTACTAAAGAGAGTACGAGCCTACCAAAAGACTGGTTGTCCCCCAAAGTCTTCCGCAGCTCAAAAGTTTCTTGACTGCTCCCATTCTTGCGAACTTAAAGCTAGGTTTGATATAATTGGTCTAAAGTTTAGATAACTATGGCGTTGGAAAAAAACGAAAAGCAAAAAATTTTAAAAGAGTTTGCCCAACACGAAGGTGACACTGGTTCACCAGAGGTTCAGGTTGCTCTTCTTACGGAAAGAATAAAACGCCTCACCGACCATCTAAAAGGTCATAAGCAAGACGTTCATTCACGCAGAGGTCTCCTGCAAATGGTTAATAAAAGGAGAAGGATTTTGATATACCTTACAAGAAAAGAGCCGGATCGCTACAAAGCCATAGTACAGAAGTTGGGATTAAGTAAATAGTCGCGAAGCGACTAGTTTATAGCCTTGCGCCCAGTAAAACTGGGCTAAAAGCTATCGTCCAAAAGTTGAGCCTAGCTAACGACTTGCACTTGTGTAGTAAAATGAGATGTTATAATAGATTAGGTGGAGACTTAGTCAGAGATCAGCGAACCGTGACCAGAGCCTTCTGTTCCCCGTTCTCTGTTCACTGACTTAGTCCTCGTACCTCTGAAGTTTAATGGATAAAGAAGATTCATCAAAAAAATATTCAAAAAAAGAAATCTCTTGGGGTGGTAGAACCCTTTCTTTGGAGACTGGTAAGCTTGCACGACAGGCCGATGCCGCTGTTGTGGCTAGATACGCAGACACGGTAGTTTTAGCAACGGTGGTATCCACACCGGCAGCTGAAGATCTTGGCTATTTCCCGTTAACGGTGGATTATGAGGAAAGACTTTACGCGGCCGGTAAAATATCTTCATCAAGGTTTATTAAAAGAGAAGGACGTCCTTCGGACGAAGCAATCCTTAACGGTAGACTTATCGACCGCTCAATTAGGCCTCTTTTTCCAAAGGACTACTTTAATCAAGTTCAAGTAATTATCACAATCCTTTCTTACGATCAGGAAAACGATCCGGATCTACCAGCGCTTTTAGCGACCTCAGCCGCTTTGTCGATCTCACCAGTACCTTGGGGCGGCCCGGTTGCTTTTGCCAAAGTTGGTTTTAGAGACGGCAGCTACCTTCTAAATCCCACCAAGACCGATCAGGTGACGAGTGATCTAGATTTGGCAGTTAGTTTTAACAAAGACAAAGTTTTAATGATTGAGACGGCCGCCAAAGAAGTTAGTGAAGAGACAGCCCTTTCAGGAATAAATTTTGCTAGAGACCAAGTTAAAGAAATCTTCAAGTTGCTGGAGGAGTTCACCAAAGAAAACGCCCGAGAAAAAGAAGTCTACGAAGTTGAAGAGGTTGAGGCGGAGACAAAAAAGAAGTTGGTAGCGCACGTGAAAGAAAATTTCAAGGAAAAACTTTTTAGCCCAGAAAGAGCCGCGCGCGAAAGTGCCGCCGAGGAGTTTAAGGAGGAGCTGTACAAAGAATTTGAGGGGAAACTTTCAAAAACGGAAATGAACGAGATATTCGACCAGACCGTTAAGAAAATGGTTCGGGAGGCGATTGTCGACGAAGGTAAAAGACCAGATGGTCGGTCTCTTGATCAGGTTAGGGAAATAGAAATTGAGGTTGGTCTCTTGCCGCGGGCTCATGGTTCGGCTGTATTTCGAAGGGGCGACACTCAAGTTTTAACGGTTGCAACTCTTGGTTCTACCTCGTTAGAGCAATTGATTGAGGGAATGGAAGGGCCAGGAACTAAAAGGTTTATGCATCACTACACCTTCCCACCATTTTCAACCGGAGAGGTAAGAAGGATGGGTTCTCCAGGAAGACGTGAGATTGGTCACGGGGCTTTGGCTGAGAAAGCGATTGGTCCAGTTGTTCCTCCAGATGACAAATTTCCTTACACGGTAAGACTTGTTTCCGAAGTCCTTTCCTCATCTGGTTCGACATCAATGGGGGCCACTTGTGGGTCGACCCTGGCACTTATGGATGCCGGAGTTCCTATTGCCGCGCCGGTTTCCGGTATAGCCATGGGGTTGGTAACCGAAGGAGAAAAATACAAAATACTTACGGATATTCAGGCTTTGGAGGATTTTTACGGGGACATGGACTTTAAAATTGCGGGTACTGAAAAAGGAATAACGGCTATTCAGCTCGATGTAAAAATTGATGGTCTGGCGGAAAAAATTATTAAAGAAACTTTAGAGCAGGCAAAGGCGGGCCGGAAATTCATTTTGGATAAAATGCTCTCCTCTTTACCTAAACCTCGCGCCGAGCTTTCAAAATACGCACCTAGAATTACGGTTATAAATATCCCGCCGAACAAAATTGGCGAGGTGATTGGTTCTGGCGGCAAAACAATAAACAAAATAATTGAGGAGACCGGTGTGGCGATCGATATCGAAGACGACGGCAAGGTGATGATTTCCAGTGACGATCCAGAAGGTGCCCAAAAAGCAGTGGATTGGGTAAAAGGTTTAACTCGTGAGGTTAAACCGGGCGAAGTCTACGATGGTGTAGTTAAAAGAGTAGTAGCTTTTGGGGCTTTTGTAGAGATTTTGCCGGGTAAAGAAGGATTAGTTCACATCTCGCAACTTGCGCCTTACAGAGTGGAAGATATTAATAAAGAAGTTGAAGTTGGTCAGAAATTTAAGGTAAAAGTTTCGGAGGTAGATTCGCAAGGGCGAATTAATCTAACCCGCAAGTCCGTTGATTAGCACAGGCAAGTTCCTTTCATGGATAAAAGACAGCTTCTTGTTCAACTTGAAAAGAAGATTCAAGAATGCAAAAGGTGCGATCTTTGGAAAAATACAACTCATGCGGTTCCTGGTGAGGGCGCTGGAGACGCAAAAGTATTTTTCATTGGGGAAGGGCCAGGGTTTCACGAAGACAGATTAGGAAGGCCGTTTGTTGGACAAGCGGGCAAGCTTCTAGATAAACTTATGGGGGAAATTGGGGTTAGCCGCAAAGAAGTCTTTATTGGCAACGTGGTAAAGCACCGACCGCCGGAAAATCGGGACCCCCTTCCTTCTGAAATTGCTGCTTGTAAATATTGGTTGGACCAGCAGCTTGAAATAATCAATCCAAGGATAGTAGTCACGTTAGGGAGGTATTCTTTAGCAAAATTTTTGCCCAACGCAAAAATTTCTCAAGTGCACGGCACACCAGTAAAGGTTAAAAATTTAGTTGTCTTGCCAATGTACCACCCCGCTGCCGCCTTGCGCAGTCGAGATATTTTAGACAGTTTAAGAGGGGACTTTAAGAAGAATGCACCCCTTGTTAAAAATCCGGATGATTTATCTAACGTTGAAGAGTTGAAGGACACTTCAGGAGATCCAAATCAAATGAGTCTTATATGAACGAAAAAATTAAATTTGAAGGTGACGCTAAATCTAAAAAACTTCGCTTCATTCCTTTGGGTGGCAACGGCCAGGTCACAAAAAATATGTTTCTTTACGAATACGGCGATGATATTGTCATCGTTGATTGCGGCATGGGTTTTCCTTCTGAAATTATGTACGGTGTGGACATGGTTATCCCCGACATCTCCTATCTAAAGGGAAAAGAGCATAAAATCCGGGCAATATTCATAACCCACGGCCATGAAGATCATATCGGCGCTCTTCCCTACCTTATCGATCGCCTTTCGGCTCCAATTTACGCAACAAAACTGACAATCGGTTTGATAAAAGTTAGATTAAAAGAACAGAACAAATTAAATTTTGCCAAGTTTACTCAAGTTGAGCCTCGTAAGCATTACCAAGTTGGAGCGTTTAATATTGAACCTTTTCAGGTAAGCCATTCAATACCAGATTCTGTAGGCTACGCAATTAACACACCAGTCGGCACTTTTATTCACACCGGCGATTATAAGTTTGACTGGACCCCAGTCGATGGAAAAACAACTGATGTGGATTGTCTTACTGGCTACGGAGAGAAGGGGGTTCTCGCTCTCATGAGTGATTGTTTACGCAGTGAAAAACCAGGTAACACTTTATCTGAAGCGGCCATCCAACAGCGCTTTGAGGACGTTATGAAAAAAGCTACCGGTAGAGTTTTAATTACCACTTTCTCGTCCAATATATCGAGAGTCCAACAAGCAGTTAACGCCTCGTTAAAATACGGAAGAAGGGTAGCCATTGTCGGCCGTTCCATGAACCAAAACGCTCAAACAGCAACGGAGCTTGGGTACTTAAATGTGCCGAAAGATATTTTGGTGGATGTGGAAAAAATCGATAAAATTCCTGATAAAAACCTGACGATTGTTGTCGCGGGAAGTCAGGGACAGCCAGGTAGTGCCTTGGCTCGTATTGCTAATGCCGATCACCAGTGGATTTATATAAAGTCTGGAGACGAGATAATTTTTTCAGCCGACCCGATTCCGGGAAATCAAGACGCCGTGTACGAAATGATTGATAATCTTTCGCGGCTTGGTGCAAATGTTTACTACTCAGATATAACGAGTGACTTTCACGTTTCCGGTCACGGAGCTCAAGCGGAGCTTCTTCTAATGCTTTCGTTAACCAAGCCCAAATATGTTGTGCCGATCTCGGCGATGCACCGCCAGATGAGGCAGTACGCGGTACTGGCACAGCAAGCCGGCACGCCAGCCCAAAATATTTTAATTATCGATGAAGGCGGTGTGATTGAGTTTAGCCAGGATAGTGCGCGCTTGGTTGGACAAGTGGATACCACGAATGTCTTCGTTGACGGTATTGGTGTCGGCGATGTTGGATCCATTGTTCTTCGCGACCGAAAAGTTTTGGCTGAAGAAGGAATTGTGATGGTGGTTGTGACGGTCGATAAATCAAAAAATAAGCTGGTTGGTGAGCCCGACATAATAAGTCGTGGATTTGTTTATATGAAAGAGAGTGGAGGCTTAATAAGGGAAGCCCAAAGTATAGTTAAAAAATCTCTAGGTGATGGGAGAGTTAAAAACTGGCTCGCGGTCCGCGAGAAGATAACTTCGGATTTAGAAAGATTCCTCTACAAAAAAACCGCCCGCCGTCCCATGGTGCTCCCCGTGATTGTTGGGGTTTAACAAGTTTTTGCTACCTTTGGCCGCAAAGGTAGCGCCAAACTCACGCGCGTGATCCTCCAGCTACCCCGAACCGAGCTGCTGCGTTAAAATTCTAAACTCCTCAAGTAAACTTTCGTCAAACAAGTAGAATTTTACCTTACGGCCCACTTGCATCTGGTTCGGGGTTTAACGCTGACTAATCAAGCGCGCAAATTTAGTAAAATCAATTTAAGATAGGTAAAACCCCTAGCTAGGCATTAAGATGCCTAGCGCAGGTTAATAATATCCCCTAGTTCAAGATAATATCCCTTGGGATATTCTTGAACGCAAGACACGCAGTAGCTGATCTTCGGAGAAGGTATCAGATACTAGTGGCTTATAGTGTTGACATCTCCGCGAAATTATGTTATGGTCTAAGACCACTCTTGGTTGAATACTAAGGTGGTTTGTGGGAAAATCGGAAGGAGAGGAAATTTAATGCGTTATAGGAGAAGAAAAGTTACGGGTGGAGGCTTTCGCCTTCGTCTCAAGCAAAAAACTGTTCGAACTATTGCCGGCCTGCTCTTGATTTTAGCGGCAGGACTTTCGTTTCTCTCCTTTTTTGGCCAAGTTGGGGCTGCCGAAAGGCTGAAGGGTCTTCTTTTCGATACTTTTGGTTGGTCTGCCTACTTTGTACCAGTTGGTTTATTACTGACCGGGTTTTTCCTAATTAAACTGCGCGCAAAACTTATTGCCGCTAACACCATCTTTGGTTTTTGGGCTTTTGCTACCAGCATTCTTCCTTTTTCCGCTTCCTTCAATCGAGACTCAGCAGGGTTAGTGGGTAGAAAAGTCTGGGATTTTGCTTCTGCCATTCTTTCGGGGCCAGGAGCCTTTTTCGTTCTTTTTATTTTGTCTATAGTCGCCGTGGTAGTGTTATTTAACACGTCTTTAGAAGGCTTAATTGAATTCATTGGCAAGGTTGGGGAAGTTGTCGGAGAATGGTCGAAGAAGTTTTTTGAGAGAACCGAAAAGGAGGCGCAGGGGCAAAGGCAAGTAGAATTTGCGACTCGGGGCGGTGAAGAACTCGAAAAGGCAGAACAGTCGCTTTCAACAGCAGTTGTTTCCAATTTACCCGGCAGTGACCAAGTTTGGGAGTACCCGTCACTTGATATTCTGACCGAAACTATCGGTGCCAAGGCAGAACGCGGAGATATCAAACAAAATGCGGCTCTTATTGAGAAGACTTTAGAAAGCTTTGGAATTAACGCCAAGGTGTCCGAAGTAAATATGGGTCCAGCAGTTACGCAGTACGCTTTAGAAATTGCCGTTGGAACCCGTCTTACTAAAATTACCTCACTTGCTAATGACATTGCGCTGGCGCTAGCGGCTCCGACCGGAACCGTTAGAATTGAGGCACCAATTCCTGGCAAATCTCTGGTCGGTATTGAAGTGCCGAATATTAAGCCGGAGATTGTACCACTACGGACTGTGCTCACATCTCCAGTTATGCAGAAAGCAAAATCAAAAATTAGTCTTGCTTTAGGGCTAAATGTATCAGGCGAACCAGTAGTGGATAATGTTGGTAGGATGCCGCACATGCTTATGGCGGGTGCGACAGGGTCGGGTAAATCGGTCGCAATCAACGCTTTTATCAGCACGTTGCTTTTTCGAACAACTCCGGCCGAAGTCAAGCTTATTCTGGTCGACCCAAAAATAGTTGAGCTTTCCCAATGGAATGGAATCCCCCACCTTCTTACCCCAGTTATAACCGAGCCGGAAAAAGTTGTTTCGGCTCTGCGTTGGGCCGGTGGTGAAATGGAAAGACGCTACAAACTTTTTGCTGAAGTCAATGCCCGGAATATAGATCAATATAACGATCTTTCCGGATTTCAAGCCCTACCTTACATTGTAATTATTATCGACGAACTGGCCGACATTATGCTTTTTGCCCCAGTCGAAGTTGAGGACGCTATTACTCGGCTTGCCCAAATGTCTCGGGCGACTGGTATTCACATGATTTTGGCAACGCAACGGCCAAGTGTGGATGTCATAACCGGTTTGATAAAAGCGAACATTCCTTGTCGGCTCTCTTTTAATGTCGCTGGTCAAGTGGATTCTCGAGTTATTATCGATCAAGTTGGTGCCGAAAAACTTTTGGGTAGAGGAGATATGCTTTATGTCCCTCCGGACGCCTCAAAACCGCAGAGAATTCAGGGTGTTTATGTTTCTGAACCAGAAATTAATAAGCTAATCGATTTCCTGAAAAGATCAGGGGTTGAGCCGCAATACACCGAAGAAGTTACCAGCATGCCGATTCCAAAAGTTGCCGGTAGATCCGGAGATGGGGAGACCGACGATCTTTTTGAAGAAGCAGTCAAGGTTGTTTGCCAGTACGATCGTGCCAGTGCCTCCCTTTTGCAAAGAAGGTTGCGTGTCGGCTACGCCCGGGCCGCCCGGCTTTTGGACGAACTTGAGGCAGCCGGAGTAGTCGGAATTGCCGATGGTTCTAAAGCCCGCGATGTGTTAGTTAAAGATCCTGCCCGAGTGTTATCACCCCAACAGGGTGACCAGTAGTAAAAAGTGTTCACAGACAAGAGCTGGTTGCAGCGTTAAAATCTTCACCCGAAAATGAAAACAGTTGGGCAGATCTTGAAAGACGCAAGAGAAAAAAAGGACGTAAGCCTTGAGGAAGCCGAGGCGGCTACTAAAATCCGCAAAAAAATCCTTTCTCGGCTTGAGGAAAGTGACTGGTCCAACCTTCCTTCAACTACTTATGTAAAAGGTCTTCTAAAAAACTACGGCTCTTTCTTAGAGCTTGATATAAAGGCGCTGCTTGCTTTTTACCGCCGCGAGTATGAAGAACCAAAAATTTCAAAGACGCACCTGTCATATAAAATAGAAAAACCGGCTCTTAGGCTTACCCCTCAGTTCATTACCGTAGCCGTTCTATTACTGGGGTTTTTAGCAGCCGGCTTTTACCTTTTTTACCAATATCATTCCTTTACCGCCGCTCCTTTACTGGAAGTGAACCAACCGGCGGATAACACAAAGGTAGAGACTTTGGATGTGAATGTTGTGGGCAAGACGTATCCAGACGCAACGCTTAAAATTAACGGTCAGCAAGTCCAGCTTTCTCCTGGTGGGACGTTTTCAGTAGCAGTCAGCTTAGCCCCCGGAATTAACACAATTGACATCACGGCGGAGAATCGCTTTGGGAAAATCTCAACCGCGCAGCGTACGGTGGTTGCCGAGACTAAAAGCGCGGCAGTGGTAACTCAACCCGGCAAAGAAAATGTTAATTTGACTGTCAGAATCGGGCCTGGGTCGGCAAATATTCGCGTTGAGCTAGATGGTAAGGAAACATTTGAAGGGGTTTTAGTTCCAGGGAGTACTAAAATATTTTCCGCAAGGGGCCGTGTAAAGATTCTCACCTCCAACGCCGGTTCTACAAAAGTTAGTGTGAACAATGGCCAGGAACAGGTTCTGGGAAAAGAAGGCGAAACTATAGAGCGTGAGTTTAAAAAGCCCTAGAAACATGCTTGTAACGCAAGTCAAGTTATGGTATTCTTGCTCTACTTTTAGACAAGTACTGCCCTTCAGGTTTAAGCCTCGGGGCCGCGCGATATGGACACGGCAACTTTATTCACAATCATCATCATAATCATTGCTGTTATCTTGGTTGCTGTCGGTATTTACCTCCTTTTAGTTCTTCATGAAGCAAGAAATAGTTTGAAAAAGACTAACCGCATTTTGGATCATTTAGAGTCTGTAGCAAACGTCATCGACACAAAAATAGCCCGTCCGGCTGGCTCCATCTCCGGTATTTTAGTAGCGCTAAAGGAAGGCTTAGAGCTGGTCTCCAGTTTCCGGAAAAATAACTCTCAAGAGGGCCAAAATGAACGATATTAGGGAGGATCATCATGAAGAAGGTTTTTACAAAGGATTAGTTTTTGGGTTGTTGCTCGGTGTGGGTTTAGTTTGGTTTTTAGGTACTAAAGAAGGCAAAAAGTTTAAGGAAGAACTAAGTGGTAAAGGCGAGGAGTTTATTGATAAAGCAAAGAAATCGATTGACCGGGCTTTGTCGGAAGAGTTTGTTCAGGACGATCCTTCAGCCCCAAAACTTTCGGAACCGGCCCAGCCTCTAAGTAATTATTTTGAAGACAGAAACCCCTAAAAACTTGGCGAAGGATCGCTAAAGAGAAGTTTTTTCAAATTTGGTATGTAGTCGGGGAAATAACGTGATATAGCGGTGACATCAAACTCCTCGAGTATAGATTCCTTTGGCTCGCGAGAGAGTAAAAATTCAAATGATTTTTGAACCACTTTTTCCGGCTCAAAAGAAGCCCCAATTCTTGTTAAAAAATCCCGGTCCATAGTTACTTTGTGGGCTGTTTGCGAACCATTCTCTTCGATTACCTCAACCTCAAAATGCCAGGCAAGATTGTTTTCCCGGGTTTTTACTTTTATCTGGGCCATTAAGAATATTCTAAACTAAGATGGGATTGAATTCAAGTACTCTTGATTTTTAAGAAAGTAAAGGTAAATAAATCGGCCGATAAAAGCGATAACAAAAAGAGGTCAATGGCGATATTAGGGAAGGTTAATGAATAAAAAATTAAGAAGGTAGCCACCACAACTCCAAAGATGTATCTAAAATAACTGTAAATCGGAGAGGTTTGGGGTTCGGGCAGCATCACAAAAGCAAAAAGGGCTGCAACCGAGTCAGCAATTAAACTTAAAGTAAAGAGGCCCCGAAAATAAAGGAAAAGCCAGTACGCTATTAAAAAACCGACCGGTAACCAAAGCCTGTGAAGCCTAAAGAGCACAAAGGAAGCCGCGATAAAAAGAAAAAGGGAGATATAGCTGCTCCAGGAAACCCCCCACCAGGTGATGGCCCCTTTAAAAAGAAGTGAGGAGAATACCAGACCAAAGGAAGCTGGATTAAATATATGTTTTCTGCCGGATAGTATTAGATATTTTGAGGCGGTCGCGGTGGCGGCCACCAAAACAAATTGCCAAATTGCAAAATTTGGATTCAGTATTAACCCAATCAATAAACCAGTTACCACAGCTGATCTGGGCCAGACCCATTTTTTCAATTTTATTTTTAGAGCTAATCCATCCAAGACTAAAGCAGTTACTAAGGCCGCGGCAATGTTGTCCGCCTGTTCCCGAAAACCACCAATCAGAGTAGTGTAGATGGCGATGATAAGGAGAATAACCCCAATTTGGACTCGCGCGTCATAAAGGATAAGATCAACAGCAGCTTTTGCGAAAGAATTTGATTTATCCACGAGGTATATTTTAGTTTATGGTAGACTTTTATACAAACAGTTGAGATGATTAAACAAGAGCTTGTTTTTAAGATAGTCTCTTCGATACCAAAAGGTAAAGTAGCTACTTACGGACAAGTGGCAAAAATTGCCGGTATCAAAAACCCAAGAAGCGTCGGAAGTCACCTCCATAAAAATAAAGACCCGGAAAATATACCATGCCACCGAGTGGTCGACAGAGATGGTAGAGTGGCCGACAATTACGCTTTCGGCGGGTCTAGCGGACAAATTAAAAAGTTAGAAAAAGAAGGCGTTGGGTTTATTGGAAATGCTGTTGATTTAAGTAAATATATTTGGAAAGTAAATGAAGTTTAGGTTATTTAGGAGCAATAAACCTTTTGTTTAGTTCAAAGCTTAGGTAGCCCGTCCCCATAATTATTAATCCAGCGATAATCAAAGAGATAGGCCAGCCGATACTTTCGCTGAAGTATTCAGCAGTTAACTTGAAAATCTCAGCAAAAGTAAACAAAGTAGCCAAAACTAAGAAAACTTTGTTTTGCAGCTTTATGCTACCGTAAAAGACTAATACTAACAGTGCTGGAAAAGTCAGTTGCCAAAAAACGTTAACTTCAGGTTTGAATCCTTGTAGAGTTAGTGCAGATCCTAGAAATGCCCCTAGTCCGAAAAGATACGTAATGTCTTTCATAAAACTCATAGTTTCTTTGGAGGAAAAGTAATAGCCAAAAGAAATGTAAGATAAACCTAAAATCAGAAATCTATATTGAGTAAAATGGTCAGTCTCCCCACCAGGACCAAATATATAATCGGTAAAGCTAAAAAACAAAGCAGAGGCGGCAATAATCGAAAAAGGCAAAAAAATCTTTGCCTTCAATGAGTGGAATGAAGAAAAATAGACAAGGAAAAGCAGTGCAAGATTAATACTTACCGCCCCAGGATTGGTGGCTGAAATACCAATGGTGTCTAGGGCTGTTCCGACACCGATGGGAAACAAGGCAGCAGAAATTATCAAAAAAGCGTGACCGAAATCTTTACTAACCGTATTGTGATAGAAATAGTAACCGAGAGCATAAGCGGATACTGCGCTGCCCAAAGTTAGGATAGTTTTGGATATTTGGCTCATCTCACCCCAAAACTGGTAGACAAAAAACACGATACCAATGAGAACAATAAATCCACCGATATAATACATTATCTTCTGCAGATTTATCTTGCTGTCTGCAGTTGTGGTTTGGGGTGTTGCTCCATCAAATATTTTTAGTACTTGGTCTTTAGTTATGAGACCCTCTTTTGCTAAAGCGGTGAGATCTCCGAGGACTTGATCAACTTTTGTTGGCTCATTCATTTGTTACCCACCCGATCAATTTAAATTGGTAAGTATCACCTAAGATTTGGATTTTTTTGTTTAGTCCATGACCTTTCAAATAGTATCCACCATCGTAGCTATCATACCAGAAGGGGAAGAATCCGCCCCCTCCATAGCTTGTTTCAACCGTAAAGCCATCTGGTGATTTGTTCGACGGATCCACATTATAGGCTTGGGTTTGCCCCGTGGTTATTTGGGTACTTTTATCGTTAGATACATCGTATAAATAAAATGTTGGCGTTGAAGTATTAGAGTAGCTTTGATTGTCAGAGTATGTAGGTGAGACTGTAATTTTACCATTGACCGTGCTTATGTTGTAATTGTAATAATATCCAGTAGCGTAGATAAAATTGTACTTGGGTTTTACAAATAATGATGGGATGTACGTGGAGAGGACAATGTATGCTACAAGCAATAATGGAAGCCCGATACCAACAAATAATGGCAGCTTATCTTTCATGGCTTATTAATCTAAGTTTAGTGTTAACGACTAGCACATGTCAACCTAATAGCAATTGCTAAAAAGAAAGGGGCAAGAAGGTTCTTGCCCCGTTTGAGTTTTGTCCTACGGATACCACTTGCCACTGGTTAGCCGCGCGTAGTATCTTCCGTTAATCCAAAACCCGTCAGAATATAACGATTTGGTTGGACAAGACCAGGCAAGTGTTGCTCTGGGCTCCCGTCCGTCTTTGATGTACTGGCGAACAAGGTTCGCCTCGTCTAGACTATTGCAGAGGATTTGAAACTCAAAGTGAAGGTGGGCTCCGCAAGCAAGACCAGAGTTTCCCGACACTGCAATCTCCTCACCTCTCTTCACTTTTTGTCCGGGCGAGACTAGCGCGCTGCCTTTCTTCAAGTGAACGAAGGTTACTTGGGTGGTAGAGTCGGTCTTGATAACGATAACATTTGCTCTCGCCCGCAGAGCAAAATTGTTAAAGTCGCACTTTCCTGGGCCAAAACTATCCTCTACCCAAAGTACAGTGCCGTCGGTCGGTGCACACACGTTGAAAGATCCTTCAAAATCGTACGCGTTTGCAGTGTAAGGTGGTCCGTGATTACCTTCACCGGGAACTTGACTAACGCGGTGGGATCCAGAACACCAAGGAAGATTGTAGCTAGCCGGGACATTGCTCTCTGCGATAACCTGATCTTGAAACGGCAAACTGCCAGCTGGCTTGGATAGTTTGTTCGCTCGAACTGTAACGTAGAGATCGTTGAAGTCAAGGTTCGCTGGATTGTCGCTGTCCTCCCAATCTATACTCCATTTCGCGTCGCTTGTGTGTTTTACATAAGCATGGAGCGGATCGGTTGAGAGGTATTCACCGTGACAAAGAAAAGTTCCGGGTTTGATGGCAAGAACTATTTTGGTTCCAGCTTCATACGGACCAATTGTTACTGATTGGGTTTGCTTTGCAGCGTAATCGTCAATAAGTAGTGGGCTTTCGATTGCGCCGGAAGGGTCGCGTCGTTGCGGGTGGTAAAGAGTTAGTGAACCCTCGGTACAAGAGAGTTCTCCGAGGCGCGAGGTAATGGTTAGCGTTCCGTAATATGGCATCGAAATGTCGCCGCTTCTCAGTGAAGGCGGAGATATTAGGCTTGCCTCAACCTCTTTTGGCAAAAGGAATAGGAAGGCAGTTGCCAGCAGGGCGTAAAGCGCGTAACGCACGGGTCTCTTCTCCTTAGAAAGATCTCTCGCGGTTTGGACAGATTGTTCAGGTGCCTTCCCGTTTTAACAATAAAATGTTGGGCAGTCAAGACTAACAAACTATATTTTTCTGATATAATCTTAACCGTATGACGGCGAGCGAGCTACGAAAAAAATATTTAGAGTTTTTTGAAAAAAGAGGGCATGTCCGTATCCCTTCGGCTTCCCTTGTTCCATCCGATAAAGTGGAGCTGGCGGGGACGCAAAGAGTGCTTTTTACGACCGCCGGAATGCACCCCCTAATACCTTATCTATTAGGTGAGCCGCATCCTGGCGGTAGAAGGTTAGTTAATGTTCAAAAATCACTGCGCACCGATGACATTGATGAAGTGGGAGATTCCTGGCACAACACTTTTTTTGAAATGTTGGGGAATTGGTCTCTTGGCGATCCAGCCCCGCAGGACGGTATTGGTCAAGGTGGGTACTGGAAAGAGGAAGCGATAAGCTGGTCCTACGAATTTTTAACAAAAGAACTCTCGATACCACATGAAAAACTTTGGGTCACTGTTTTCGAAGGCGATAAAGATTCTCCGGCTGATTTAGAGTCTGTAAAGATATGGAGAAGTCTTGGCATCCCCGAAGGAAAAATTGTACCTTTGCCTAAAAAAGACAATTGGTGGGGGCCGGTTGGTGAGACAGGTCCTTGTGGACCGGATACAGAAATGTTTGTGGATGCCACGGGTAAACCACACGGTGCGGGTTGTCGACCGGGGGATAGTTGTGGTCGTTTTTCAGAAGTTTGGAACGATGTTTTTATGGAGTTTAATAGACAGGTTATCGGTGATAGGGTACAGGGTACAGTTGAATATAAATATGTTCCGTTAAAACAAAAGAATGTGGATACTGGTATGGGAGTAGAAAGAATGAGTGCAGTCCTGCAAGGAAAAGACAATATTTATGATACAGAACTCTTTTCCCCAGTAATTAAAAGACTCGAACAGTTATCATCAAACTGGAACCTAAAATCGGCTAGAGTTGTGGCGGATCATTTGAGAGCAGCCGTTTTTCTCTTGGCTGAGGCTGTCACACCGTCTAACGTTGACCGTGGGTATGTGCTGCGGAGATTAATTCGTCGAGCAATTCGTCACGGCCGCTCCTTGGGCATTAATGAAAATTTAACCCGCGATGTTGCTAAAGAGTTCATCCATATTTATGGGGAGGTTTACCCCGAAGTTAAATCAAATTCCGAGTCTATTCATGAGGAATTAAATAGTGAGGAGAAAAAATTCCAAAAAGTTTTGACAGAAGGGCTAAAAGAATTTGAAAAGCTAGGGGATAAAATTACCGGAAAAGACGCATTTTTTCTTTACGAGACATACGGTTTTCCACCAGAATTTACGTTTGAGCTTGCCGAGGATAAGAATTTAACGATCGATAAAACCGAGTTCAATGAGGAATTTAAGCGCCACCAAGAGCTGTCGCGATCAGGAGCAGCAAAAAAGTTTGCGGGAGGATTGGCGGATACTAGCGAAAAAGTAATTCGGGGGCACACGGCAACTCATTTACTCCATCAAGCCTTGCGGGATGTGCTTGGAGTCAGTGTCCACCAGACTGGAAGCAATATAACCGCCGAGAGAATCCGTTTTGACTTTTCTTACGGTGAAAAACTAACGGAGGAACAAATTAAAAAGGTTGAAGATATAGTTAATTCCAAAATTAATGAAGATCTTCCCGTCAAAAAAGAACTTATGAGCCAAGAAGAAGCAGATAAAAAAGGCGCCATCGGCCTTTTCAAAGAAAAATATGGAGACAAAGTCAATATTTACGAAATTGGGGACTATTCTACCGAATACTGCGGCGGGCCTCACGTCCAACATACCGACCAAGTGGGAAAATTCAAGGTTGTTAAGGAAGAATCAGTCGGTGCCGGAACAAGAAGAATCAAAGCAGTTTTGGAATAGAGTTAGTAGCTCCGATATTCTTGTGCTATACTACTTTATATAATTTTCTGTCATGGCGTTTTTAAAACTCCCATTTTCAAAAGAATCTAACAAAGAATTCCTCCTTATCGAAATCGGACTCGGTACTATCAACATGGCCCGGCTTTTGGTAGAACCAGAACCCAAAACAGCCGAGGTTAGTAGAAAGGCATTCTCCTCTATAGACAGTATGTTCAACGCCTCGTTAGAGGCAATCGATAGTCTGGCGGGACTTGTGGAAAACATTCCTAAAAAAGCTATTCTTGGGGTTTCGGGTGGACCAATCAAGACGGAAACAACAGTTGCGCAGTACACAAGACCGGATCCAAAAGACCCAATAACAAGCGAAGAAGTCGAAAAAGTTTTAGAAAAAGTATCAAGCGAGCAGGATTATCCAAATTTTAAACTATTCTTTTCCACAATTGCTTCAGCGACAATTGACGGCACAAGAGTTTCTAACCCAATTGGAATAAAAGGAGAAAAAGCCGCCCTTTCCTGTTTCATAGCGTATAAAAAGCCTGAGGAGCTAGCAGTTTTCGATAAACTGATTGATGAGATTGATATGGAACTCACAAAAATTATTCCCACTTCTTTTGCAGTTGCCAAGATAATGCTTCAGAAGGGAACTGAAAACGCTATTCTTATAAGAGTTGATAATCTAAAATCCGAGGCTGTCTTTATAACCAAAAGCCACGTGAGCGAAATATTTCAATTTGACCTTGGTGCTTCTAGCCCGGAGCATTTTCTTTTTGGTGTCGAAGTAGCGCTGGAGAAATTTAAAAAAGAAGGTTCCCCTGACTTGATTTGGTTATACCCAGACAGTCAAAATGTAGAGCTCGACAGCCTTAAGGAAAAATTAGAAAGTTTTTCTTGGAAAGAGGCTGGTTTAGAACAGGTACCCAAGATTCAGATAGCCGAAAAAACTTCTGGGCAGGCGGATACCGGTCTTGAAGCTCTAACCATGGAGGCGATATCATGAAGCTTTTGGAGTTTGGCGAAGGGACAAATCTTTCGCAAATTTTAGATTCAATAAAGGCAACTGAAGAGGAGGAGGTTCAGATCCGGCTGCTGGCCTCCTCATCACTCTCTACGAGTCAGGTTAATAGGGAAATTATTGAAAAGTTCGCCGAGAAGGTTGGCAAGAAAGTTAGTATTCAAGGCTCGTCTGTGCCAGAAAAGCCCCAAAGCGATTTTAATTTTGTTGAAGGCAAGGATATAGCCCAAGAAACTGAGGCGGAAGAAGAAAAAGCCCCTGCTCCATCTATTTCAGGACCAGTTGAGGAAAGGCCATCTCCAGAACCAATACCTCTAAAAAAGAAACCAGTTGGCCCTGGTGGGTTCTTCGGTAAATTAAAGGGCCGAAAAAAACTGGCGGTTTTAGTTACCGGGGCCATCTCGACTTTCATGGTTCTGGGGGCCGTCTTTTTCTGGTTTTTGCCTTCGGCGACAGTTAACATTACGGCGCAAAAGCAGTCTAAGATAATTCAAGAATCCTTAAGCGCCTCCGCAAGTGCTACCGATGTAGATACAAAAAATAAAGTGATCCCGTTAAGTATTGAAGAGGTTACGGAATCCGATATTGCCACGGCGACTGCCTCCGGAAAACTTACCGTCGGAACGCCGGCTAAAGGTAGGGTAACGGTTGGAAACTTTAGCACGGTTACCTCGAAAAAATACCCAGCTGGTACTAGCATAACTGCGGTTGGCGGTGCGTCTCAAGGTTTAATCTTTACTTTGGACACAGCTGTCACTGTTCCAAAAGCTACCTCTTCAGGTTTTAATATTGTGGCTGGGCAAGCCGGCGTTAATGTAACCGCCAGCAAAATTGGAGATAAAGGCAATGTTTCGGCAGGGTCTGATTTTCAAGTAGATGACGAGTCAATTGGGACCGTTAAAGCAACTAACGACCTTGATTTTTCGGGAGGAGAATCCCACCAGATAACGGCTGTATCCGACGAGGACAGAAAAAATCTTAGGGCGAAACTTTTAGCCAAACTTACTCAGGAGGCTAAGAAAGATCTTCAGAACAAACTTGGAGGGGCAAGCGTGCCGAACGGTGGTCTATCCGTTCAGGTGACCACAGAAAAATACGATAAGGCGGCCGGTGAGCAAGCAAAGGAAGTTAATTTGACGATGGAGGTAACCGCCAGCGCAAAACTTTTTAAGGAGGAAGACCTCAAGAAAGTGTTAATTGGGTCAATGACAGTTCCGGATGGCTACGTCATAGATGAATCTGCCTCGCAAGTAAGTTCTAAAATAATCGGTACGGCTGGACAAGACGGTGCGGTGCAAGTTTTAGGAAAAATTAAAGCCGTTTTGGTGCCGGATATAAAGCCTGAAGAACTGGCTGGTTATTTGGCGGGTAAAAGCTTTGGGGCCGCTAATTCATATCTGACAACTCTAAAAAATATTTCTGGGTTTGATATAGAAATTAGGCCGGCAATATTTAGGATATTTAAGATTCTGCCTTTTAACAAATCCAGAATTAAAATTGACATATCGGAGCAGGATAGTGCAGACTAACTGGGTTAAAAAAGGGAGAGTAATTGGTCCTTTTGGCGTATTTTCCACATTGCTAATAACAAGCTTTTTACTAGTAATTGCCGGCGTCTCGGTAGCAGGGGCTTGGTACAAAATTTCGCTCAAACCAAAAGGTGGAAACGTAACAAAAATTTTCGTAATTGGCAAAGGAGAGACAGCCCGAGAAATCGTCGGGAGGTTAGAAGAGGAAGGGCTAATTAAGAGCGCTTTCGCTTTCAGAATATACCTCTCAAGCTCTGGGTTTGGTAGTAAAATCCAAACCGGAACCTTTCGCCTCTCCTCAAATCAAAGTGCGCTTGAGCTTGCCCAGGAGTTACAAGGAGGTGAGCTGGATAAATGGGTTACTTTAGTGGAAGGTTTAAGAGACACGGAAATGGCCGCGATTTTGGCCAAGGAGTTCGCTATTAGCGAGGAAAATTTCATAAGTGCAGCCAAAGAAGGCTACATGTTTCCCGACACTTACTTAGTACCTGTGGATACCTCAGCTGAAAAAATTGTTACTATTCTAAGGAAAAATTTTGATAAAAAGGTTGATACGAAAGTTAGAGATCAAGCTAAAAAGGAGGGTTTAACTTTAAACGAGCTGATAACACTGGCCTCAATAGTTGAGAGGGAATCTAAGACTGGTTCCGAGCGGCCAATAATTGCGGGAATCCTGCTTAAGAGATTTAAAGAAGGAATTCCTTTAGGAGCAGATGCTACTGTCCAGTACGCTTTGGGCTATCAATCAAGTGAGAAAACTTGGTGGAAAAAAATCCTTACCGATGAAGATCTTCAAACTGATAGCCCTTACAACACTCGCAAGTTTGCAGGTTTACCACCAACGCCAATATGTAACCCTGGACTTGCTGCTATTAAAGCAGCCGCCGATCCAAAATTTACCAATTACAATTTTTATCTTCATGACCCCCAAGGAAAGGTTCATTTCGCTGAAACTTTGGAAGAACATAATGCAAACATTGCTAAACATTTAAGATAAGCAAAGACACTTGTAAACTTTGTGGGTACCAACTGACTTCGGACAAAAATGGAACGCAAGGTAGGATAAAATTTGACAAATAAGTAAGGCGTGTTTTATGCTTGAAGAAACTGCTTGTGAACGATAATCAAATCAAAACCACAAACTGGACCGCCTTTTTTCTCATCGTTGCTTTCCTGATTTTAGTGCCCGCACTTATTAGTTTCCTCTACTTAAGCGGCAAGGGTACGGAAAATGTAAAGAAGGAAACAAAAGTTAGCAGGATAGCCGGTCAGGCTCGGGTTTCCATCACCAAAGCCGGTTTTACCCCTTCTACCATCCAGATAGAGAAGGGCGTCCAGGTCACCTGGACCAACAACGACAGCTCCCCCCATCGAGTAGCGTCTGATCCTTACCCAACTCACACCAGTTTACCAGCCCTAGATTCTGAGATTCTAGCCCCCAAGGAGTCTTTCAGCTTTATCTTTGAGAAAATGGGCACCTTTACTTATCACGATCACCTCAAGCCATTAAAGATTCGGGGGACTGTAATTGTCAAATGATGAATTTTGTTAGAGAACCGATTAATTTAAGAGATTACCGTCACCTAACTTCAATAGTCGTCGTGGCGTTTATTTTTGTTTCAGTCGTTGTTACAGTAAGTGGAGGTTTGAAACTTGAGGAGACAACTCGTAAACCAAAAGCAGCTAATCCATTAGAAACCATGACCACCCCAGAAGGTACCGTTATAAACATTTATACAACCGGCGTGACGGCTGCGCAAATGTACAAATATTTGAAGGATAATGGCCTGGATTATGCAAGAGTTGGATCAGAAATGCGGGTAGACGTGGTTCCAACAGGTTTCACCACCGCGAGTGTTGGTTGCGGGTCTAGCGGCTCGACTTACGTTGCTAACCCCCCTGCATTGCAGTTTAACATAAACGATATACTTTCTCACCCCAATTATTCTGTCGCCTACGAGTATTCTCACGCTTGGTTTACTTATTTTGCCTGTACTGCCTGGAAAGGTTCCTGGGACGAGTATCTTAAAGCCCGCAACCTCCTCGGTGATCCTCGACTTAATACGGATCTGTGTTGGACAGTTAATGACGGTCTGAGCGGCAGTGATTATGTAAAACTTTTTGCTCTGCCAGATCCTGGAGTTATTGTTGCCAAATGCCCCCCGGATATTCCGCTTGCCTCAGATGTGCCGGGTCTTAAAACTTTCTTAACCACAACCTGGAAGACCGGTTATAGTGGGACGGATACAGTTGCACCAACGGTCTCTATCAGACAACCGTCTAATAATGGTAATGTTTCTGGAACTTCAGTCCAGATTTCTGCCAGTGCGGCGGATAATAATGGGGTTGCCTATGTTGAGTTTTATATCGATGGTGCTCTGAAACGGTTGGATGCTTACGGTTTCAATTTTGATTATACTTGGGACTCGACAAAAGTCGCTGACGGAGCACATGCAATCACTACCAAGGCCTATGACGCCGCTGGAAATACTGCATCGGCATCTATTAATGTAAATGTTAATGGTTCAGGTGGGGATACCCAGGCACCCACTGTAACCATTACTTCTCCAGCGAACGGTGCTTCAGTTTCTGGGAATGTGAATGTAAATGCCAACGCTACGGATAATGTTGGGGTGACCAAAGTCGAGTTCTCTGTAGACGGGCTCTTGAGGGCTACTGATACAACCTCACCATACGGATTTACTTGGGATTCGACTACGGTTACAAATGGTACTCGCAATCTTTCTGCTAAAGCATTTGATGCGGCAGGTAATGTTGCTTCCGACACGATTTCTGTCACTGTGGCAAATGGTGACACCCAACCCCCATCAACACCCTCGGGTCTGACAGCTAGTGCAGCTAGTGCTACCTCAGTTAATCTCTCCTGGACCGCCAGTACAGATAATGTTGGAGTCACTGGCTACTGGATTGTCAGGAATGGGGTCACGATTGCTTCTTCACTCACCAACAGTTACACTGATAATTCTGTTTCACCCGCAACCACCTACAACTACCAAGTAATCGCCTTTGATGCGGCTGGTAATACCTCTAGTACTTCTAACACCGCCACAGTGACTACCCCGGCTGCTCCGGATACTACACCACCCTCCGCACCAACTAATCTAGTGGCCACGCCTGGTTCTTCTTCTCAGATTAACTTAAGCTGGACTGCCAGTACAGATAATGTAGGTGTGACTGGCTATGATATTTACAGAAACAGTACTAAGATTGCCAAGGTGACTACAACAAGTTTTGGGGACACAGGACTGGCCGCCTCCACCACTTACAGTTACTTTGTCAAAGCAATGGATGCGGTTGGTAATACCTCCAGCCCATCTAATACAGCTACTGCTACTACACTTAATCCTTCAATAAAAGGCAACATCACTGGAACCGTATTTAGCTCTGCTGGTGGGGTTGTAGCTGGGGCGAAACTTACTATATTTGTTTCTGGAAGCAAGAGAACATATTACACTTCTTCCTTTGGGATTTATTTTATCGACAGCATTCCCGTAGGTACTTACGATCTTCGGGTGTCAGCCCAGAGGTTTGCGCAGCAACAAGTGCAAGTTAGTGTGATAGCTAATACTACGACTACAAAAGACATCACTTTACAGAAAAGATAAAAGTCCCCTCTAAAAATAATTTTGGCTGGCCCAGTATATTGACTAACTTTTTAAGTGAAGAACTAGCTTAAAAACTGCAGCTTCTGCGCTAAAACAAAACATGCTGGGATACATGCTTGGGTTGGGTCTTGACAAGTCGACCTTTCGATGTTATTATAAGCGTAATTGAATATGGAAATGACGTACGAATGTACGAGGTACGTCATTATTTTTTGCGTTTTACTCGTTTTAATCTTCTCCGATAAGGATCGGGGAAATGACGTCCTCTCCAACTTCACGTCGGAGCTGCCGACGTTTTATCGCCCCTAGGGTCGGGGAAAATAATTAGAGGTACTTCTTCGTAGATCCAGAAGAGTACCATAGAATTTATCTTAATTTAATATTTTGATGGCAAATTCTCTCTCAAGGAAAGTATTTGGGACAGCAGGGCACCAATATCCAATACCCAATTTAATAGAGACTCAAAAGACTTCCTATTCTTGGCTTCTTGGCGAAGGCATCAAGGAGTTACTTTCTGACATCTCCCCGATAGAAGATTTTACTGGAAAAACTTTTTCCCTAAGCTTTTTGGAGCATTCTTTAGGCGAGCCAAAATATACACCCGAAAAAGCGGTTGAAAAAGGGGTCACGTACTTCGCACCTCTTAAGGTGAAAGCAAGACTATTAAATAAAGAAACCGGCGAAACCATGGAACAAGAGGTTTTCATGGGCGACCTTCCTCTAATGACCGATTCGGGAACTTTCATAATTAACGGTGTTGAAAGGGTGGTGGTCACCCAACTTACCCGGAGCCCGGGAATTTTTTACACTTCTGATATAGATCCGGCTACAGGCAGAGCTTTATACAGGGCGGAACTGAGACCAACTCGTGGTAGTTGGTTGGAATTTGAGACAGCTAAAAATAACGTTATCACTGTAAGAATTGATCGCAAGAGGAGATTGCCTGTGACTGTTTTGCTCAGAGCTGTGGGATACGGCAGTGATGATAAAATTAGAGAGCAGTTTGCAGAAATTGAAGAAGTCTCTGAGCACAAGTACATCGCCGCAACTCTCCAAAAAGACTCTACCAAAACATCCGATGAAGCTTTCTTGGAAATCTATCACAAAATGCGCCCCGGTGACCCAGCGATACTTGATAATGCCAAACTTCTTCTGGAGACTCTTTTCTTCAACCCAAAACGTTATTCTTTAGGAAAAGTCGGTCGCTACAAGCTAAATAAGCGCCTTTCTTTAGAAATTCCTAACAATCCCGAAAATTGGATTCTCAGACCAGAAGATATAGTTGCCGGCACTAAATTACTTATTAAGCTTAACAATGGTGAAGGGGATCCGGACGACATTGATCATTTAGGTAATAGACGTCTAAGAGCAGTTGGGGAATTAATTCAAAATACCCTGCGAGTGGGCTTTTTACAAATGGAAAGAGTCTCTAAAGAGAGAATGAGCATTTCCGCAGATCAAATGGCCGTGACACCAACTAGTTTAATTAACGCTCGACCGGTAGTTGCTCGCCTAAACGAATTTTTTGCGGGTAGCCAACTGTCGCAGTTTATGGATCAGATCAACTCACTTTCAGAACTAGAACATCTGCGCCGACTTTCAGTTATGGGTCCGGGTGGGCTAACTCGCGAGCGAGCCAGTTTTTCAGTTCACGACGTTAACAACTCGCAATACGGCCGGATCGATCCAATAAAAAGTCCCGAAGGGCCAAACATCGGTTTAATTACCCATCTTGCTTTGATGGGACGCGTTAACGAGTACGGGTTTCTAGAAACCCCTTACCGAAAAGTTGTCAAAGATAAAAATGCTAAACCCAAGGTCACCGATGAAATAGTTTGGCTTATGGCAGATGATGAAGAGGGTTATTACATTACGGATTCAAATGCACGAACAGATAGCCAGGGCTATATTTTGGACAAGAGGGTAGCGGTGCGCCACAAAGCCTCTTTCACCACCGGGGCGGCAGACCAGGTAGATTTTGTTGATGTAGTGCCTTGGCAAATCGTTGGTGCATCGTCTTCCCTTATCCCCTTTTTAGCACACGATGATGCTAACCGGGCTCTTATGGGGGCTAACATGCAAGGGCAAGCGGTTCCTTTGGTCCGGCCAGAATCCCCAATTGTCGGTACCGGTATGGAGAGGGTTGTGGCTGAAAATATGGGTAGGGTTGCCAAGTCTCCGGTGGATGGGGAGGTTAGCGTTGTTGAAGGCAGTGAAATTATCATTAAAGGTAAGGACAAGAAAGAATACCGCCTGCCACTTAAGAAATTTACCAAATCAAATCAAAATACAGCTTACAGCCAAAGGCCAATCGTTTCCCGCGGCGAAAAAGTAAGGCAAGATCAAATAGTTGCGGATGGGCCGGTAACTGATTCTGGGGAACTATCTCTGGGCAAGAATTTGCTTATCGCTTATATGTCTTGGGAAGGTTATGGCTACGAAGACGCTATTATAATTTCCGATAGATTGGTGAAAGAGGATGTTCTTACCTCTATTCATATCGAAGAATACGAATGCTCAGTTACGGAAACAAAATTGGGTCCCGAAGAAACTACGCGCGATATTCCCAACGTTGGCGAAGAGGCTTTGGCCAATTTAGATGAGCAAGGGATAGTTTACATCGGGGCCGAAGTTGGTCCGAACGATATACTTGTTGGAAAAATTACGCCAAAAGGTGAGACAGAATTAACCGCCGAAGAAAGGCTCTTGCGAGCAATATTTGGTGAAAAAGCCAGGGAAGTTCGAGACACTTCTTTGCGTATGCCTCACGGTGAGCGCGGAACAGTTATTGCTATCCAAATTTTATCTAAAGAAGCCGGCGATGAACTTGAGCCAGGTGTCCAACGGCTCATTAAAGTTAAAGTTGCACAGACAAGAAAAGTAACTATCGGTGATAAACTTGCCGGTCGCCACGGAAACAAAGGAGTTATTTCTAAAGTTGTTCCCGCTGCCGACATGCCCTACCTTGAAGACGGAACACCAATAGATATTATCCTTTCCCCACTTTCGGTTATTTCGAGAATGAATTTGGGTCAACTTTTAGAAACCCATCTTGGTTGGGCCGCTCAAAAACTTGGTCACAAAGTGGCCGTACCGGCTTTTGGCGGATTCAAGGAAGAGCAGCTAGTCGAAGAACTTAAAAAGGCGTCTCTTCCAGAATCTGGAAAAGTCACTCTTTACGATGGTAAAACTGGGGAAGCCTACGATAATCCAGTGGTTGTTGGCATTGGTTACATAATGAAGCTTGTCCATATGGTCGATGAAAAAGTTCATGCCAGAAGTACTGGTCCGTACTCTTTGGTTACTCAACAGCCGCTTGGTGGTAAAGCCCAAATGGGAGGCCAACGGCTCGGGGAAATGGAAGTTTGGGCTCTTGAAGCCTATGGTGCAGCCCACACTCTCCAGGAAATGCTGACAATCAAATCTGATGATGTTGTGGGGAGAGCTAAAGCTTTTGAGGCGATTGTTAAGGGAACGGAAATTCCTGAGTCTACGGTTCCGGAATCATTTAAAGTTTTAGTTAAAGAGCTTAATGGCTTGGGTTTGAAGGTCGAGCTTTTGGGAGCTCAAGTTGAGCAGGAACACGTGGAGACAGAAAAGGAATTGCAGGAAGAGGAAAAAGTTGAAAAAGAAGCTAAGGAACTTGCGGAGGCCTCGGGAGAAGAAGAAATAGTTACTAGCCAAGAGCTAGCCGCAGATAAGAGTCTGTCTGTTGAAGAGAGTGTTTCCGAAAAGGGGGCTTCTTAATATGAATGAAATTAAAGATTTTGAAGCATTAAGAATAATTTTGGGTTCGGCTGAGGATATACTAAGTTGGTCTCACGGAGAAGTTACCAAGCCCGAGACCATAAACTACCGAACTTTCAGACCAGAGAAAGACGGTCTTTTCGATGAAAAGATTTTTGGACCCACTAAAGATTGGGAATGTTATTGCGGAAAATACAAGAGAATTCGTTACCGCGGAGTTATCTGTGACAAGTGTGGGGTTGAAGTTACTCAATCGAAGGTTAGGAGAGAACGAATGGGTCATATTAGTCTAGCCGCACCAGTCGCCCATGTTTGGTTTTTCAAAGGTTCTCCTTCTAAACTGTCTCAACTTCTAGATCTTACCCCGCGGAGTTTAGAAGCGATAATTTACTTTGCACAGTACATAGTTGTCGAAGTTAACGAGGATAAAAGAAAGGAGGCCTTGGAAAAGGTTGAGGAAAGAATAAAAAAGACAAAAGAGGAGATAAAAGATCAGTTTGCGAAACAAGCTAAGGAAGTGGAAAAGGAAGCGGAAGCCGAGATAAAAAAATTAGATATAAAAAACAAAGAACAAAAGGAATTAATAATTGAGGAGCTTAATCTAAAAACAAAGGCGCGCCTTGCTTCCTTGAGGGATGAGGAGGCTAACGAACTGGCAAAAGCTGATGATGAAAGCAAAGTAACTTTAGAAAAAATAAAATCCATTGTACCGGTATCCCTTCTTTCAGAAGAAGAATATCTAAAATTAACGGATTTTGGAGCCAGCAGTTTCTTAAAAGTAGGCATGGGTGCGGAAGCTCTGGTTCAAATTCTAAAGTCAATTGATTTGGCTAAATTAGCCCAGCGGCTTCGAGAAGAAGTCCAAAATTACACTGGACAAAGGCAGATAAAAGCAACGAAAACTCTGCGAATTGTTGAGGGTTTAAGGACTGCCAGTATTGGCTTGGATAGAATGATTCTCAAGTATCTGCCGGTTATTCCCCCAGACCTTCGTCCAATGGTCCAACTTTCCGGTGGACGTTTTGCAACTAGTGATCTGAATGATTTGTACCGCCGGGTTATAAATAGGAACAATCGTCTGAAGCGTTTAATGGATTTGGGTGCACCAGAAATAATTTTAAGAAACGAAAAAAGAATGCTTCAAGAGGCTGTGGATGCCTTAATAGATTCTACTCAAAGACCTGTTGGTAGAGCTGCGCCGGCACAGCTGCGTTCCCTCTCCGACATGTTGAAAGGAAAGCAAGGAAGATTTCGCCAAAACCTTTTAGGTAAAAGAGTCGACTACTCTGGGAGAAGTGTAATTATAATTGCCCCAGATATTAAATTAAATGAGTGTAGGGTGCCAAAGGAAATGGCACTAGAGCTTTTTAAGCCTTATGTTCTTCGTGAATTAATCTTTCAGGGTTACGCACCCAATGTAAAAAGCGCTAAAAATGTTTTCGAGAGAAGAGGCGAAGAAGTTTGGGATATACTTGAGGCCATCACTAAAAACCACCCAGTGTTGTTAAACCGGGCCCCAACATTGCATCGGTTGGGAATTCAAGCTTTTTACCCAATACTTACCGAAGGAAACGCTATCGGTGTTCACCCATCGGTTTGTGCCGGTTACGGAGCAGATTTTGATGGTGATCAAATGGCAATTCACATTCCTCTATCGAAAGCGGCAATTGGCGAATCCGAAGAATTGATGATGTCAACAAATAATCTTCTGCGGCCGGCTGACGGTGAGCCCATAATGACTCCACGGCACGACGTTTTTCTTGGTGTTTATTACCTTACGCACATGCAGGAAGGCGAGCCAAAGGGTTTTTTTGCCGAGGACGAGGCGGTAACGGCCTATCAAGCAAATAAAATCTCACTCACCACCCCAATTAAAGTCTGGTACAAAGGTGAGCTGTTGGACACCACCGTGGGTAGAATTCTTTTTAACAATATTCTTCCAGGAGAGTTGCAATTTATTAACAATCGGGTAAAAGGGTCCGATCTAAAAAATATTCTAACTTCCTGCCAAAACCTTTTTGGGACAGATCGTACCGTTGCCTTAATTGACGATATAAAAGACTTGGGTTTCTATTTCGCTACAATCTCGGGGATATCCATGGCCATAGCCGACTGTGAAATACTTCCAGAAAAGAAAGGTTTAGTTAGCCAAGCGGATAGGAAAGTTGAAGACATAGAAGGCAACTACCGAAAGGGATTAATTACTCAAACTGAGAAAACCCGTCTTACCGAAGAAGTTTGGGCGGATGTAACGGCCCAAGTTGATGAAAAAACATGGAAGGCGCTGAGAAAAGATAATCCCTTGCGAATTTTGCAAGAATCTGGTGCCCGTGGTTCTCGCGACCAGATAAAACAGCTAGCCGGTATGCGTGGTCTAGTAGCGGACCCACTTGGTAGAATTGTGGAACTCCCATCGAAAAGTAATTTTAGGGAAGGATTAGATGTTTACGAATACTTTACTTCAACCCGAGGGGCCCGAAAAGGTTTGGTAGACAAGGCTCTTAAGACGGCTGATGCTGGTTACTTGACTCGTAGATTAGTAGACGTTACGCACGATGTGCTTGTCCGCGAGGATGATTGTAAAACCAAAGAGGGAATTAATGTATCTGAAAGTGAGGAACGAACCACCGTACTCGCAAATAGAATATTTGGTCGCACCCTTGCAAGGGATTTAATTGATGATAGAGGAAAAATTATCCTTAAAAAAGGTGAACAGATTATTGATAATAATTTCGAAAAAGCTAAAGCCGCTAAAATTTCAACTGTTTTTATCCGGTCTACCCTTACTTGTGAAACCAAGTACGGCGTTTGTATAGCTTGTTACGGGATCGATCTTTCTACCAAGAAACCAGTTAAAATCGGTACACCCGTTGGTGTTATCGCGGCTCAATCTATCGGAGAACCAGGGACCCAGCTTACAATGCGTACTTTCCACCTTGGTGGAGTTGTCGGTTTAGATATAACCCAGGGGCTGCCTAGGGTGGATGAAATTTTTGAAGCTAGGTTACCAAAAACTCCAGCTGTGATTAGTGAAATATCAGGCAAAGTTCAGGTGATTGAGAGTGATGAGGGTAGAAAAGTTAGAGTTTTTGGTGAAGGAAGAAATAAAACGGAAAAAGAGTACTTGATACCAGTTTCTAGTGAGCTTTTAGTAACAGAGGGCCAGGAGGTTGCTGCCGGAGATAGATTAACTAGCGGACACTTGGATCTAAAAATATTACTTGAAACAAAGGGCATTAGAGCTGTCCAACAATATGTAGTTTCAGAACTACAAAAAGTGTATGAATCACAAGGTGCTCCAATTAACGATAAGCACTTTGAAGTAATTATTAGAAAAATGGGTGAAAAAGTTAAAGTTGAATCTTCAGGGGACACTTCGCTACTGCCGGGCGAATTGGTGGATAAAGTAAAGTTTGCGGAAGAAAATGCAAAGGTATTGGCAGCCGCCGGGGAACCAGCTACTGCCTCCGTAATTATCTTAGGTATTACTCGAGCCTCTTTATTCACAGAGTCGGTTCTTTCTGCCGCCAGTTTCCAGGAAACTACTTCAGTTCTTCGGGATGCGGCGATTAGCGGCAAGATAGATTATTTAAGAGGCCTAAAAGAAAATGTAATAATTGGACGTTTAATTCCTACCGGTGAGCGGGCCAGGCTGGATCGAAGAAAAGAGGTTCAAGTGACAGGTAAAGTGGTCGCCGCCGAAGAGGTTAAGATTAAAGAAGCAAGGCTGGTAGAAACAGAACCCGCAAAGGTCTAATTTGGCGCGGCTGTCAGCTAGCGCCACCGTCCTTTAAGTTGCCCTCTTCTTTTTCAGATGCTAGAATTTAGCCAAAATGTTTCAGCAAAAACTATCTTTTAAAAATTCTCTTGGATTTTCCCTTTCGGCAATTTTCGAAGGCGAGACCGAGAAAGCTCCACTAGTTATCCTTTGCCATGGATACGAAAGTTCTAAAGACAGGATGTCAACGGCAAGTCTTGCGAAAGAGTTGGTAGAAAGAGGATTAGCCGTTTTCAGGTTTGATTTTACCGGTTGTGGGGAATCTGAAGGAAAAATTGAAGATCTCACCCCGCTACAAGGATTGGATGATTTAAAATCAGCTGTTGCCCATTCGGGTAGAAAAGATCTTGGGCTTTACGGAGCCAGTTTCGGCGGTCATGTTTCTCTAATGTATGCGATAGAGATTCCTGTTGCTGTTATGGCCCTGAGAGCTCCAGTTTCCGATTATGCTTGGGTAGTGGAAAAAGAGCCGAGCGGCAGGCGCAAAAGTTGGGTAAAGTCTCTTGCAGGTTTAGATCTTTATAAAGAAGTAAAAAAGATTTCCGCCCCGGTTCTTATTGTTCATGGAGATGCAGATGAGACGGTGCCAGTCGCACAAAGTAAAAAACTTTTCGACTCTCTACAAAGCGAGAAAAGACTGGAAATAATTAAAGGACAGGGCCATCGCTTTGGTAAATCTGTAAATTTAGAAAAGACGAACGAGTTAATAGCAGACTTCTTTGGGGAAAAATTAAAATAAATTGCCTACACATATTTTAAGTGCTAGAATAGACCCGTGAATCCCATTTTTCTTGCCATTCTAGCTGCACTTTCCTACGGTATTTGGACCGTTTTCCATAAAATAGCCTCTACTAATATAGATAAATTCCTTGGCTCGATGATTTTACAAATTGCTGCCTTTTCCACAGCGGCGGTTTTAGTTCTTTACATGAAATTTACAAAGCATAGTTTCCAGATTACCCCAAAGGGAGTTCTTCTTGTTATTTTAGCAGGTATTGCAGCGTCTTTTATAGACTTATTAGCGTTGGCTGCTTACTCAAAGGGTTTATCAATATCTGTAGGAGGTCCTTTAATCATCGGTGGTGCTGTTGCAATTGCCGCTATTTTTGGTTTTGCCTTTGGTGATGCAATAACCCCCCCCAAACTTTTTGCGATTGCTCTAATTGTTGCCGGGGCCTCAATCCTTGCTAAGTTCTCCTAATCAACCACTCTACTCATTGAGAAGGAAAGAGACTTCACTTTTTATTCTTCATTTCGCGCAGGCGGGAATCGGAAATTCCAAAATGATGGGCAATTTCGTGCTGAACAGTGTCCACAACTAGATTTTTTATAGACTGTTCGTCCCCTCTTGAGAGAAATTCAATCGGACCTTTGAAGATAGTTATTTTGTCCGGTAGCGCCATATTGTAGCCGGAGCCGCGTTTTATTTTAGGAATTCCCTGGTAAAGGCCAAGAAGCAGGCGTCCCTGGGCAATTTCTTGGTTGGGCCAATCTTCAACTACCACATCAACATTATCCAGCCGTTCCTTGAAAAAGGAAGGCAAGCTTTCGACGGCTTCTCGAACAAGAGCCTCAAAACTTTCATAGCTCATAGAGGGATTTTACCATGAACCGACGTTAAAGTACAACCCATAGTCTTTACAGCTTTGGGTTCTTGCCGCAATAAGAAATCTCCCCAACAGAAATTGGTGAAAATTTATCGATATGTAAGAAAGGTTAAAAGGTAAGATTAGCCTCTATCAGGTCTTTCTTCTCGAGGTCTTGCTTCGTTTACAACGATATTACGACCACCTACGTCTGAACCGTTCAATTTTTCGACTGCTTTAGTAGCATCGTCATCGTTAACCATTTCGACGAAACCAAAACCGCGAGAGCGGCCGGTCATGCGATCGGTAATAACGTTTGCTGAACTAACTTCTCCAACTTGGGAAAAAAGTTGTCCTAATTCATCAGAAGTGGTTGCAAATGGAAGACCACCAACAAAAAGTTTTTTTGCCATTAAACTGCTTTCACCCCCTTAGCGATACTTAAGTAGACACGCTATTCCTTTGTCTACTGGGAAATACCAGAGGGGAAAGCTGCTGAACTTAAGAACATAAAGTATATAGTAATTTTACCCGATCAAAGCGGCCAAGTCAAGTACTATTAATTACTTGCGCGAAGAGCCTTTCTGAAGTAGCATCTTAAGTATGGATTTTTCTAAAGAAGCGCTGGAGCAGGCGGAAAAGTTAGGTGGAAAAATTAGCGTCACCTCAAAAGTTAAAATAAAAAACCAGGAAGACCTTTCCGCTGCCTACACTCCAGGGGTAGCGGCCGTATCATCGGAAGTGGCTGGGGATGTTAGCAAGGCCTATCGATTGACCATCAAAGGAAATTCTGTGGCCGTTGTCTCCGACGGCAGTTCTGTTTTGGGGCTTGGAGATATTGGCCCAGAGGCGGCTCTACCGGTAATAGAAGGCAAATGCATCTTGTTTAAAGAATTTGCTGGCATAGATGCTTATCCAATTGTCTTAAAAACTAAAAACGTGGCCGAAATTGTCCAAGTGGTGAAGGCAATTTCTCCTGGATTTGCCGGAGTCAACTTGGAAGACATTTCCGCTCCCCGTTGTTTTGAAATTGAAGAGGCGCTTCAAGATATTGGAATTCCGGTTTTTCATGACGATCAGCACGGGACAGCAATTGTAGTTTTAGCAGCTTTAACAAATGCACTAAAGGTTGTGGACAAAAAAATGGAGGGTATCAAAGTAGTAATTCTTGGCGCGGGCGCGGCTGGCATTGCAATTTCAAAAATAATTAATCCGGGAAAGCTAGTGCTGGTGGATTCCAAAGGGCCAATCACTGCAGAAAGAGCCGATGCAAATCCTTATAAAAAAGAAGTGGTTAGCTTAAATAATTATTTTAACGCTGGGTCTCTGGAGAAGGCCTTTGAAGGAGCCGATGTTTTTATTGGTGTTTCCGGGAAAGGTAAAATAGAAAGCAGTCTGGTTAAAATGATGAGTAAAGACCCAATAATTTTTGCTCTTTCTAACCCAAACCCAGAAATTATGCCTAAAGAAGCAAGAGAAGCTGGGGCCTTTATCGTTGCTACCGGTCGAAGTGATCTCCCAAACCAGATAAACAATGTTTTAGCTTTTCCGGGCGTTTTTCGAGGAGCTTTGGATAATAGAGTAAAGAAAATTAATATGAAAATAAAATTGAAGGCGGCGTCTGCCATCGCAAAACTTGTTGAAAGACCGAAAGCCGAACAAATACTACCCTCCCCCTTTGATAAGAGAGTTGTTGAGGCCATAAGTGCGGTAGTAGCAGATTGAATTTTAGCGTGTTGTTTTCCATGTTATAATTCAGCTATATGTCTAAGGTCGAGTTTGTTATCGAATTATTTGAAGATCCAGAGGTAGGTGGCTTTGTTGCCGATGTGGTGAATTTACCAGGCTGTATGTCTCAAGGAGAAACTAAAGAAGAAGCACTAGAAAATGTTGGGAAAGCAATTAAAGGTTATTTGGAAGTAGTTGGCAAACCAAAGTTGGGCGAAGAACCTAAATTAATCACAAAAAAAGTAGTTGAAATCCCCCAAGTTACTGTTTGATGGTTAGACTAGCAAATATATCTGGCCGAAAAGCTGTAAAAGCTTTTGGCAAGGCAGGGTACACTCACGTAAGAACCACTGGCGATCACGCCATCCTAACTAAACCCAAATTTCATACTATTTCAGTTCCTCTTTACAAAGAAGTCAAACCGTTCCTGTTAAAGTCGCAAATTAAAAGAGCCGGTATAACAGAAGAAGAGTTTTTAGAACTACTTAAAAAATGATAAAACACGACAACTTAGGACCGGAAAAGTTAATCGAGGTTTACGATCAAAAGTCTGGTGTGCACGGTTTTTTAGTTATCGATAATACTTGGCTCGGCGTCGGGAAGGGCGGGTTGAGAATGACCCCGAATGTTAGTCTTGCGGAAATCTACCATCTGGCTCGCGTGATGACTTACAAAAACGCTTTAGCCGAGTTGCCGTTTGGCGGAGCAAAATCCGGAATAGTTGCCGACCCCAAAAAAATTTCGGGGGATGAGAAGCTTGAATTAGTCCGCGCTTTTTCGCGCGCGATTAAAAATCTTTGCCCTTCCCTTTATGTGGCTGGGCCGGATGTAAACACGGGTGAGCGAGAAATGGCCGAGTTTGCGCGGGCCAACGGTTCTTTAAAATCGGCCACCGGAAAACCAGCTGATATGTGCGTTAAACCTGGGGTGGAGTGTGGTATCCCCCACGAGTTTGGTTCCACCGGTTTTGGAGTGGTGCAGGCGGCTCTTGAGTCGATCGAATTTCTAGGAAAAAAAGTGAAAGATGTGAGGGTGGCAGTAGCCGGGTTTGGCAACGTAGGCACTTTTGCGGCCAGCCTTTTGGATAAAGAAGGGGCAAAAATAGCCGCGATTTCTGATAGCGCTGGTACAACGTATAATCCCTCGGGGCTGAACGTTCAAAAAGTTTTTGATGTAAAAAAAGAGAAAGGAACGGTTGCGCAAAATCCAGATGGTGAAAAATTGGGAGTTGACGATGTTTACAGTCTGGATGTGGATATTCTTATCCCCGCCTCTTTAGGAGGGGTTATCCATGAGACTAACGCCTCTTCCGTGAAAGCGAAAGTAATTATCGAGGCGGCAAACCTGCCGGTGAGTGAAGAAGCCGAGGAAATATTAAACAAACGGAATGTTTTAATCATTCCGGACATAATCGCCAACGCTGGTGGGGTTATCTCCTCCTACGCCGAGTATCGTGGTTACAATCCGAAGCAGGCTTTTAAACTGGTGGAGAGAAAAATTAAGAAAAATGTAAAGATGATTTTAGAAAAAGCGGGAAGTAAAAAAGTTACCCCGCGTAAAGCCGCTATGGAAATTGCTTTAGAACGACTTAACTCCAAAAAACCAAAATAGTTAAATTTACGTTCCAAGGTCCGACCTTGACGCACGAATTTTGGGAATTTTTAAACCATTGCAAAAAAAACAGGCGTAATATAATTTAAGGTGGATGGAAAACCAACAATCTCAATCAAATATAAATTGGAAAACTGTCGTCGCAGTAGTATTTGTGTTAGCTGTAGTCCTTGCGGTGCTAGGCAGCGGTTGGTATTATCTTGCCACAAGAAACACAGCTAACCAACCCACAACCACCACCCAACAAAACGAAACCGCCGGTTGGAAGACTTATATAAATAATGAGGACAAATTTTCTTTGAACTACCCGCCTGATATGATACCTCTTGACGACACAGCCTTGGGCCTAGAAGGTCGACCTGAGAAAATAGATCCAAAAACGGGCGAAGTTGTGGCAGTTAAACTTGATCCAAGAACAACGGGTAACCTTATCTTCATTAATAGTAAACTTAAGGACACTTATGAGCCTGGCACTTTTCACACAAATCCTAAAATATCTCAATTTCTCTCGATTACTTCTAGGAAATACGATTCCTCTTATAATTTGTATCAAAATGTTGTTTTAGACAGCTACAATAAAAATAAAGCGGACTCAAGGTCTATTACTCCACTTAGTAAAACAGAACTTGCGGGTAACGTTGCTTATACATATCAAATGACCGAAGCTAGAGGTTATAATTTTGAGGGCACAGCGATTAGCATTGAAAGTAAATCATTGGAAGTAACATCAGTGTACAAAAATAAGACACTGGTTCAGATGGTCTACTACAGTCCAAATGAGACTATTAAAAGAATGGTTTCAACCTTCAAATTCCTCGATTAAGCCACCCTTGTTGACAGCGAGGACCGCTTTCCTTATAATTCCCAAGTTATGCCGACGATAAGTCAGCTTGTTCGAAAAGGCCGAAAGAAAGTTGCTAAGAAAGTTAAGGCAACGGCCCTTCGTTCGAGTTTCAATGCCAGAACAAGAAAAATATCGCAAACTTTTAACCCCCAAAAGAGGGGCGTTGCCACTGTGGTGAAGACCATGACACCGAAAAAGCCGAATTCGGCTCTTCGCAAAGTAGCCCGGGTTCGCTTGTCAAATAGAAAAGAGGTAACGGCCTACATTCCCGGTATTGGTCACAATTTGCAGGAACATTCAATTGTTTTGGTGCGAGGCGGCCGGGTGAAGGATTTACCAGGTGTGAAATACCATATTATAAGAGGTCACTACGACACTACTGGTGTCGAGGGTCGTAAGCAAGGTCGAAGTTTATACGGTACCAAAAAACCGAAGGAATAATATATTATTATGAGAGGAAAACGAGTCGAAAAAAGAAAATTAGTGCCAGACCCAATCTACGGGAGCCGTTTAATTACTCGGTTTGTGAACCGTTTGATGTTTGATGGTAAAAAAGCTGTCTCTCAGAAACTTGTTTATGAGGCTCTTGAGGGCATTAAAGAAAAAGGCAAGGATCCGGTAGAAACATTTGACAGCGCGGTGCGTAACGTGGCTCCTAAGGTAGAGGTGCGTCCACGCCGAGTTGGTGGAGCAAGTTATCAAATTCCGGTTGAAGTAAAGGGTGATCGCCGCGAGGCTCTGGCAATCCGGTGGATTATTGCCGCCGCCAAGGCTCGTTCTTCCTCGGAATTCAAGAGCATGGGTGCAAAGTTGTCCGCCGAATTTCTGGATGCTGCATCCGGCAGCGGTGCCGCTGTAAAGAAAAGAGACGACGCGCACAGGATGGCCGATGCGAATAAGGCCTTCGCCCATTTCCGTTGGTAGAGTTTTTAAACCACCACCTCCCCGTTTCAAAAGTATAATTGTTAAAAAAGTTTGCGAAGGCCTTGCGAGAGTTGCGTTACTATCGAAATCGCTGTTTCGATAGCACTTCACTCTCTAAAAGTATTTGCGCAAAAGCCTTGTGTTCCGCTTCGCCGGACTAAAAGCTTTTGACCGCCTACCTACCTTTCTAAATTGTGTTGACAGCTTGGTTGCTATTTGGTATCATCCTCAAGTTCAACACCGAGCAGGTGTTTTTTCATGCGTAAAATAAGAACTTAGTCGGAATTTGCAAGAAAGTTTATTATCGCAAATTTCTCCCAAAACCCTGCCTTTTTCACTAGCGCGAAAAAGTAGTATAATTTAGGTTCAACATTATGGCTAAGGAAGTCTCGTTAGATAAGATTAGAAACATAGGAATTATCGCCCACATTGATGCCGGGAAGACTACGGTTACGGAACGCGTGCTTTTTTATACAGGTAAGACATATAAGATAGGAGAGGTCCACGAAGGAGCCGCTGTTATGGATTGGATGGCGCAGGAAAGGGAACGTGGGATCACCATTACATCCGCCGCGACCACTGCATTTTGGGCCACAAAAGAAGGGCCATATAAAGGTGAAAGACACCGAATAAATATTATCGACACTCCAGGGCACGTGGATTTTACTGCCGAGGTCGAACGGTCTTTGCGAGTCTTGGATGGGGCCGTTGTGATTTTTGATGGAAAAATGGGAGTAGAACCACAAAGCGAAACTGTTTGGCGCCAAGCCGACAAATACGAAGTCCCCAGAGTGTGTTTTATAAACAAACTAGATGCAATTGGCGCCGATTTTTACATGAGTCTTTCTTCAATCAAAGAAAGGCTGGGTGCAAATGCCCACCCAATACAGCTCCCAATTGGTGAAGAAAGTGGCTTTAAAGGAATTATTGACTTAATTTCCCGTAAGGCGACTGTCTATACCGATGAAACGGGTGCTAACCCGCAGGAAGCAGAAATTCCAGCGGAACTAAAAGATAAGGTGGAAGAATACCGAGCAAAGTTAGTTGAGGCAATTGCGGAGCACTCAAGCGACGCGCTTCTAGAAAAATATCTTGCCGGACAAGAACTCTCCGAAGAAGAACTACAAAAAGGATTGCGAGAAGCTACCATCTCAGCAAAAGTAATTCCAGTGTTGGCCGGCAGCGCCCTAAAAAATAAGGGTGTTCAACCAATGCTAGATGCAGTTGTTAACTACCTACCTTCCCCGTTAGATTTGCCGTCGGTTGAGGGTATTAATCCAAAAATGGGTTCCGAAGAAGAAAGAAAAACTGACGACGGCGAGCCTTTTGCCGCTCTCGCTTTCAAAGTTATGACGGACCCTTTCGTTGGCCGACTTACCTATTTTAGAGTTTATTCCGGAAAACTTTCTGCCGGCTCTTACATTTACAACTCCACCAAGGATACTAAAGAAAGAGTGGGGAGAATTCTTTTAATGCACGCTAACACTCGTCAAGAAATCCAAGAAATAGGGGCTGGGGAAATTGGTGCTGCCGTTGGTCTAAAGCAGACTTTTACTGGAGACACCTTGAGTGACGAAGCAAAGCCAATAGTTCTAGAAACTATTAAATTTCCCGAGCCAGTTATTTCTTTGGCAATCGAACCAAAAACAAAAGCCGATCAAGAAAAAATGGGCTTATCGCTGGCAAAACTTGCCGAGGAAGATCCAACGTTTAGGTTGAAAGGTGATCTGGAGACGGGGCAGTCGATCATTAGCGGTATGGGCGAACTACATTTAGATATTATTGTCGATCGTATGAAGAGGGAATTTGGGGTTGAAGCAAATGTAGGAAAGCCCCAAGTTGCTTATAAAGAGACTATTAAAAAGGTAGCGCAGGGGGAAGGAAAATATATTCGTCAATCCGGTGGTCGCGGACAGTACGGGCATTGTCTTATCAGAGTCGAACCAAAAGGGAGGGGCGAAAATTACGAGTTTAAAAATGAAATTGTCGGTGGGGCTATTCCCCGTGAATTTATCCCCGCAATTGAAAAAGGCGTCCGCGAGGCTCTGGATAACGGGGTTTTGGCCGGCTATCCGATGGTGGATTTGTTAGTTGCCGTTTACGATGGAAGTTTTCATGAAGTTGATTCTTCCGAGGAGGCCTTTAAAATTGCCGGTTCCATGGCATTTAAAGCTGCTACAAAAGCGGCGGACCCGGCGCTACTAGAGCCAATAATGAAGCTTGAAGTAACCGCCCCAGAAGAATTTATGGGTGATATCATCGGAGACTTATCAAGTAAACGAGCCAGAATTGAAGGTACCGAGCAAAAAGGTAACGCGAGGATAATTAAAGCGCTCGTTCCTTTGGCTGAGATGTTTGGTTATGCAACAAGTTTGCGGAGTCAAACTCAAGGCAGAGCTGCTTTTAGTATGGAGCCTTCTCATTACGAGGAAGTTCCAGTAAATGTTGCAAACACTATTATCAACAAAGGAGCCAAAGTTTAAAAAGGTAGTTTACAAGTTGACTTTGTTTGGTAAAATACATAAGTTGGATTTAGATCTAGGATATTAACTAGATTCGTGGTATAATTATCCACCTGCCAATGTTAAGTATAATTTAAAATCAAGCTGAAGGAGGTAAGATGGCTGAAGCAAAAAAATTTGAAAGAAATAAACCCCACTTGAATGTGGGAACTATTGGTCACGTTGACCACGGAAAAACAACCCTTACTGCCGCTATTACAAAACACCTTGCTGATAAAGGCAAGGCGGAGTATCGAAGCTTTGAGACAATCGATAACGCTCCTGAAGAAAGGCAGCGGGGGATTACTATTGCTTTGGCTCACGTTGAATACGAAACTGATAAAAGACACTACGCTCACATTGATGCCCCAGGACACGCTGATTACATTAAGAACATGATTACAGGGGCCGCCCAGATGGACGGGGCAATTTTAGTTGTGTCTGCAGCTGATGGCCCAATGCCCCAGACTCGCGAACATATCCTTCTTGCTCGTCAAGTTGGAGTGCCGGCAATTGTAGTCTTTATGAACAAGGTGGATACCGTCGACGACAAGGATCTCCTTGACCTCGTTGAAGAAGAAATCCGCGATCTCCTTTCCAAATATGAATATCCAGGAAAGGAGATTCCTGTAATTCGGGGCAGTGCCTTAAAAGCTCTCGAAGGAGATGCCGAAGCCCAAAAAAGTATTGATGAACTTTTGAAAGCAATTGATGACTACATTCCAACTCCCACCCGCGATTTAGATAAGCCATTCCAAATGCCAATTGAGGATGTTTTCTCGATTAAAGGTAGAGGAACAGTAGTTACTGGTAGAATTGAAAAAGGTAAGGTTAAGGTCAATGATACAGTTGAGATAGTCGGAATAAAGCCAAAAACTACAGCAACCGTTGTCACTGGTGTTGAGATGTTCAGAAAACTATTGGATGAAGGTCAGGCTGGAGATAACGTTGGTTTGCTACTGCGAGGTATTGAAAAAGACGATGTCGAACGCGGTCAGGTTATAGCTCATCCCGGAAGTATTAAACCCCACACTGAATTTGACGCCGAGGTTTATGTCCTAACTAAAGAGGAAGGCGGTCGTCACACACCATTTTTCTCCGGTTACCGACCACAATTCTACTTGAGAACCACAGACGTCACCGGGGAAGTGACTTTGCAGGAAGGTACTGAAATGGTAATGCCTGGTGACAGCACAAAAATGAAAGTCAAATTAATTGGTCCGGTTGCTCTTGAAGAAGGGCTTAGATTTGCAGTCCGAGAAGGTGGTCATACCGTCGGCGCTGGAGTTATCACTAAGATAATTGCTTAAGCAAACCCTAGGCTCGCTAAAATATTTATGCCAAAAGGTCGCATTAGGGTACGTTTAAAATCTTACGACGCAAGAGTTTTGGATGACTCAGCTGAGGATATTTTGGATACAGCAATTCGCACTGGTGCGAAAATTGCTGGGCCAATACCTTTGCCTACCGAACGTGAATCTTTTACGGTGACAACCTCACCGCATATTGATAAAGATGCTCGGGAACAATTTGAGATAAAGACTCATAAGAGACTGATAGATATCATTGAACCAACCCCGAAGACTCTTGACGCTCTGATGCACCTGGAATTGCCCGCTGGAGTTGATATAGAGATTAAAATGTAAATTTTAATCTCTGCGCAGAGCCTACCGAGATAAAGATTACATCTTTATCTCTGTGCCGACTATGAAATCAAAATGTAATTTTGATTTCTGCGAAGACTAAGAAATCAAATATTATGAGCGGTATGTAGATCAATTTTAAATAACAAGAGCAATAAAAAAGATTTATGGACCGAAAGGTCTTTTTTGTTTTTTAAAGTTATGGTAAAAGGTTTAATTGCTAAAAAACTAAATATGGGTCAAGTTTTTGATTCACACGGCCGGGCAGTTCCGGTTACAAGGGTCTTAGTTGAGCCAAACTATATAATTCAGATTAAAACGGAAGATGCGGACGGTTATAAAGCTGTGCAACTAGGGTCTGGTGAAGCAAAGAGGGTCAGTAAGCCACTGGCCCAGCATATTAAGAAAGCAGGATTAACAAATCTGCCACGGGTTTTTAAAGAATTTAGATTTGACGGTGATGTTAAGTTAGGTCAAGAGATTAAAGTGGATGAAGTTTTTCATAAAGGAGTTTTGGTAGACGCTATTGGAATTTCTAAAGGTAAAGGCTTTGCTGGGGTAGTCAAACGGTATGGTTTTGCTGGTGGTCCCAGAACCCACGGACAATCGGATAGAGAAAGAGCTCCAGGATCTATTGGAGCTACAACTACACCAGGAAGAGTCTATAAAGGGACAAAGATGGCCGGCCACATGGGGGCGGATAGAGTGAAGATGATGGGTTTAGAAATCGTAGATATAGACGAAGAAAAAAAGGTTTTGAGTATTAAAGGTTCAGTTCCAGGACCAACTGGGAGTTTAATAATTCTTGAAAAATCGGCAAAGAAAAAGAAGAAATATCATGAACCAGAGATTCCTCAGGTGCCCCATCTTGGTGGCTCGGAAGAGGAAAAATCTGAAGAAAGTAGCCAGGCGGGAGAGCCTAAAGAATCTTCGCCTGGGCAGCCCAGCGAAGTGGTAAATAAGGAGCAACCTAAACAGACGTCTGCCCAAGAAGTAAAGGAGGAAGCAAATGGCTAAGGAAGTTACGAAAAAGAAAGAAACTAAAAAACTTCCCAAAAAGGACGTGGGCCCAGCCGCACCTTTATTTAACCAAAAAGGGGAAGCTTTAGGCGAAATTTCTTTAGACAAAGAAATTTTTGGGAACAAATTGAATGAGAGTTTAATTAACCAGTCTATCAGAGTCTACTTGGCAAATCAGAAGAAAGGGACTGCCTCAACTAAGACTCGGGCAGAAGTTTCCGGTGGTGGAGCAAAGCCTTGGAAGCAAAAAGGAACTGGTCGCGCTCGCGCGGGATCAATTCGGGCTCCTCATTGGAGAGGCGGCGGTGTAGTTCATGGTCCAAGGTCAGGACATGTTAAGCTCTCGTTACCGAAAAAAATGAGACGAAAAGCACTACTTTCAGCCCTATCAGCAAAGGCAGTGGGTAGTGAGATTATTGTCCTTGAAGAGCTGAAATTTAAAGAGCCTAAAACAAAAACAGCTGCCAAATTAATTGAGAAACTGCCGGTTAAAGGTAAAAGCTTGGTAGTTTTAGACGAAAAAAATGAAACCACTCAAAAATCGCTAAGGAATTTGACGCAGGTTAGCTTTGACCAAGTTCAAAATTTAAATACGTTTAGTGTTTTAAATTCAGATAACCTAATTATTACTAAAAATTCTTTGGATAAAATGCGCAAGTTTTACTTAGGAGAAGCCAATGGAGCCAAATAAGGTTATTATAAGACCGATAATTTCTGAGGCAGCTCTTAAGGAACTTGAGGCGAATAAATACGTTTTTGAGGTTCAAAAGAAGGCTAATAAAAAAGAAATTGCGAGAGCAGTAAAAGAACATTTTGGTGTAGATGCACTTGTGGTTAGAACTAGAATTATAAAAGGACGTTCTCGTCGCGGTTTAGGTAAGAGAGCGCGCACCGCCGCAAGTCCATTAAAAAAAGCGACGGTGTTAATCGGTAAAGATCAAAAAATAGATATTTTTGAAGCAAAGAAGTAAGGCAGCAAAACATTTATGGCGATTAAAAAGTTACCAGGTAAAAAAAATGCAAGAAGATTTATGACTTCTGTTGTGGCAGAGGTTACTCGGGCTGAGCCGTTAAAATCTCTTACCCACGCGCTGTCAAAAACAGGGGGTAGGGATGCTTCTGGAAAAGTTAGTGTGCGACACATTGGCGGACGCCACAAGAGACTTTATCGGGCAGTAGATTTTAAAAGGGATAAATTTAATATACCGGCCAAAGTGGTTTCTATTGAATACGATCCAAACCGGACCGCTTTTATCGCCCAGCTAAATTTTGTAGACGGCGAAAAGCGCTACATTATTGCCCCAGACACTTTAAAAGTGGGTGATAAAGTTATTTCTGGCGAAAACGTGGAGATTAGTTCGGGCAACAGCTTACCGTTGAAAAATATACCTGTCGGCACCACGGTTCATAATATCGAGTTGACTCCTGGTAGAGGTGGGCAAATAGCAAGAAGTGCCGGTACCAATGCTACTTTAATGGCAAAGGAAGGGGGCCTTGCTCATTTAAAAATGCCTTCCGGAGAAGTGCGCAAGGTTTCGCATGATGGGTTAGCAACAATTGGAGTGGTAAGCAAAGTAGATTGGAAAAACGTTATTTTTGGTAAAGCTGGAAGGAAAAGACACATGGGTATTAGACCAACGGTGCGAGGGGTGGCAATGTCACCGCGGGATCACCCTCATGGTGGCGGTGAGGGTAGAAGTGGAATTGGTATGAGTTCACCAAAAAGCCCTTGGGGCAAGCCGACCTTAGGTAAAAAAACAAGAAAAAAGAACAAACATTCAGGCGGTTTAATAATTGAAAGGAGAAAGAAATAATGGGAAGATCTCTTAGAAAAGGTCCCTATGTGGATCAAAAATTGTTAAAAAAAATAAAAAGCGCCAAAGAAGCTGGGTCCAGGGAACCTATAAAGACTTGGGCACGGCGTTCGCAAATATCACCAGATATGGTCGGAGTAACTTTAGCGGTGCATAACGGCAAGAACTTTGTTCCTGTGTTTGTTACTGAAACTATGGTTGGTCACCGGTTAGGAGAGTTTTCTGCTACCCGTAGTTTCAAAGGCCACGGGACGGTAGCTAAGAGAACTCTGACCCCAACGTAATGGTTGCGTATCTATGAACATTGAAGCAAAAGCTAAAAATTTAAGAATATCACCAAGGAAAGTAAGGTTAGTAGCCGAGAATTTTTCTGGCCGGAAGGCGGTAGAAGCCTTGGAATCACTACGCTTTGTTAATAAAAGTGCAGCTCGCCCACTTTCAAAAGTAATTAAATCGGCTATAAGTAACGCGACTAACAACAATAAGCTTGATGAGAAAAAACTTATTATTAAAGAAATAATTGTGGATGAAGGGCCTAGACTTAAGCGGTATATACCAAGAAGTAGAGGTATGGCCCACCCAATTTTAAAGCGGACCTCACATATTAAGGTAGTAGTCTCAGAGGAGGAAATTAATGGGACAAAAAGTTAATCCTCGCGCATTTAGGTTGCCAACAAATTATCAATGGAGCGCAAATTGGATTGCCGATAACAAGAAGTATAAAGATTATGTTGCCCAGGATAGTAAGATCCGAAAGTTTGTTATGGCTAGGTTAAAAAACGCTGGAGTCGCGAACGTTGTTATTGAACGTTCGATCAATAAGATAAATGTTATTGTTCACGTTTCTCGTCCCGGAATGGTTATTGGTCGGTCTGGTCAAGGCGTTGAGGAACTAAGGAAGAATTTGGATGAATTGATTGGTCAAAAGATAAGTTTAAATGTGGAAGAAGTGAGAAACCCAGATTTGAATGCCTATCTAGTGGCGGTTTCGGTTGCAGATCAGATTGAAAAGAGAATGCCAGTGAAAAAAATTATGGCTCAGTCGGTATCTCGAGTTATGAGATCGGGTGCCAAGGGGGTAAAAATAATTTGCAGTGGTAGGCTTGGCGGAAGAGAAATTGCCGGTAGAGAGAAGTTAGTTGAAGGAAGCGTTCCTTTGCAGACTTTAAGGGCCAATATAGATTTTGCTAGCGTACCGGCGAAAACAGCAACCGCTGGTGTAGTTGGTGTTAAAGTGTGGATCTACAAGGAAAAAGAACAAAAGAAAGGTACACGAGAATAATTATGTTACAGCCAAAACGAGTAAAATTTAGAAGGGCTTTTAGAGGGAGTAGATCTGGTGTGGCTACTCGGGGATCGACTATTAACTTTGGTGATTTTGCTTTGAAGTCTCAAGAAGCAGCTTGGGTAAGTGCTAGACAAATAGAAGCAGCCCGCCGCGCAATTACCCACTATACAAAAAGGGGCGGTAGGCTTTGGATAAGAATTTTTCCGGATAAGCCTGTTTCCAAAAAACCACCTGAGACTAGAATGGGTTCTGGAAAAGGAGCCGTGGATCACTACGCTGCCGTAGTAAAACCGGGAACTATATTGTTTGAGATCGGTGGAGTTACAAAAGATATTGCGGAGGAAGCTTTAAGGCTAGCAGCCAGAAAATTGCCGGTTGATTCAAAAATTGTGAGTAAAGAGGAAATACTATGAAAAAGATAGATGTAACCGGAAAAGATAAAAAAGAACTGGAGTCTATTCTTGAAAAGACACAGAAAGAAATTTTGGATCTTAAAATGGAAAACAGTTTAGGTAAACTTAGTAACCCTCGTGTAATTGGGCTGAAAAGAAAAGAAATTGCCCGCCTTTCAACTAGAATTAGGCAGCTGGAGGTTAAAGCATGATAGGCTACGTTTTAAGTAAAAAATTAGAAAAAACGGCGGTTGTGGTTATTGAGCGAGTAAAACCACACCCTCTCTATAAGAAGCAGATTAGAACAAGAAAAAAATATCTTGTTCATGACAGTCTTGGAGTCAAAGAAGGCGATAAAGTGAAAATCGCTCAAACTCGTCCAATTTCAAAGAGGAAGCATTACAAAATAGTGGAGGTTGTGAAATGATTCAGTCGAGAAGCATGCTGAATGTGGCTGATAACTCAGGGGCGAAAAGTTTAATGGTTATTGGAATTCCGGGAAAGAATAATAAAAAAGTTGCTCGTATGGGCGATGTTGTTACCGCAGTGGTAAAAAAGGCAAACGCGGAAGGAGCTGTTAAAGAGTCAGAAATAGTGAAGGCTTTAGTTGTCCGGGCTAGAAAAGAAAAAAGGCGCGAAGACGGCTCTTACATAAGATTTGACGATAACGCGGCTGTAGTTATTGATAATACAGGGTCCCCACGTGGGACCAGAATTTTTGGACCAGTTGCCAGGGAAGTTAGAGATAGAGGATTTTTGAAGATAGTTTCACTGGCCCAGGAGGTAGTTTAGTGAAGTTTAAAATTGGGGATTCAGTTATAGTTACAGCCGGTAAAGATAAGTCGAAGGTGGGAAAGATTGAAAGAGTCTACCCGAAGCTTTATAAAGTGCTTGTTGCTGGAGTTAATATTTACAAAAGACACAAAAAATCTACTGGTAAAACTCTTCAAGGAGGGATTATCGATATAACAAAACCCTTACCGGTGGCTAATGTCGCTTTAGTCTGCCCAAAATGTAACTTACCAACTAGAGTTGGTTACAGAATTGAAGGCAAAGAAAAACTAAGAGTTTGCAAAAAGTGTAAACAAGCTATATAAGTCAAACACTATGGAAACTTTATTGGAAACAAAAGAAAAATCGGCAAAAGATTTAAATGTAAAAAATATTTTTGCTGTACCTAAAATCGAAAAAATTGTGTTAAATGTCGGTTTTGGCGGCCTATCTGGCGATCAAAAGATACAAGAGGCTGTGGCCGCTGGCTTAAAAAAAATAACGGGCCAAGCCCCCTCCTTAACTGCAGCAAAAAAAGCAATTGCTTCTTTTAAAATCAGGAAAGGGCAAGTGATTGGTGCTAAAGTAACTTTGCGAGGCAAAAAATCTGACGATTTTTTCCGTAAGCTGGTGAGTATTGTCTTACCGAGAATGCGAGATTTTCGAGGAGTTTCGGCTCGCTCATTTGATGGACAAGGTAACTACACGTTGGGTTTTAGGGAATTTAACGTCTTTCCTGAGATCGACTATAGTAAAGGTGAAAAACAATTTGGTTTGGAAATAACAATAAAAACTACGGCTAAAACCGACGAAGAGGCCCGAAAACTTTTAGAAGGATTGGGAATGCGTTTCCAAAAGGAGAAGTTAAAGTAATAAGATGGCTAGAAAATCTTTAATTGAAAAAGCAAAAAGAACACCTAAATTTTCTGTTAGAGGCCGCAACCGGTGTTTAATTTGTGGACGGCCTCGCGGCTACATGCGAAAATTTGGGCTTTGTAGAATTTGTTTTAGGCAAGCAGCTCACAAAGGGGAACTGCCTGGAGTTGTGAAAGCGAGTTGGTAAGATATGGATGCAATCGGCGATATGTTAACAAGTATTCGTAACGGTTATATGAGTAGAAAAGAATCAGTAATCGTCCCGCACTCAAAACTTAAATTATCGGTGGCAAATAAGCTTGCCGACCTTTCTTTTGTTGAGAAAGTATCTGTAGAAGGTGAGGGAGCGGTTAAAAATTTAAATATTCAGTTGAAGTATACGGGTGGTAGTCCAGCTTTAAGTCGTTTGAAGAGAATTTCGAAACCAGGTTTGAGGATTTACTCTCCGAAAAAAAGTCTCAAACCAGTACTCCGGGGTTTAGGATACGTGTTGCTTTCAACCCCCAAGGGTATTTTAACTAATAAAGAAGCCGTCAAAGAAGGTATTGGCGGAGAAGTTATTTGTGAGGTTTGGTAATATGAGTAAAATAGGCAATCAGCCAATAAAAATTCCGGCTGGTGTTGAAGTAAAATCCGAAAAGCACTATGTGGTTGTAAAAGGCCCTGGCGGTGAGCTCCAAGTAAGGGTTCCCAGTGGTATTACAGTTACCCAAAAGGAAGACCAAGTGGTAGTTGCAAGAGATAGTGACGAACGACAGTCAAAAGCAAATCATGGTTTGATTAGAAGTCTGGTTAACAACGCCGTCGTTGGTGTTTCCGAGGGTTTTAAAAAAACACTTGAGCTTTCCGGTGTTGGATTTAGAGCAGCGTTGTCACAAGATAAACTTGTCTTATCCATCGGGTTTTCACATCCAGTTGAGGTAGAAAAACCAGAAGGGGTAAACTTCACCGTTTCTGAAAATAAAATTACAATTTCTGGAGCGAGTAAAGAATTGGTTGGGGACGTTGCTAGTAAAATAAGAAAATTACGACCACCGGAGCCTTACAAAGGTAAGGGAATAAAATACGAAGGTGAGATAGTAAGGAGAAAAGCTGGTAAAGCCCAAGCCGCAACTACTTCATGATAAGACCAAAAGGAACAATACTTAGAAAAAAACGAGTGAGAGCAAAAATAGGTAGCTTGGAGAATCGAGCGCGTTTGAGTGTGTTTCGCTCGAATATTAATATTTACGGTTCATTAATTGAGGTAGGTTCTGGTAAGACAATAATTTCAATTGGTAGTAAGGATTTGAAGAAAAAATTGGAGAATAAAATTGAAGAAGCTTTTGAAACTGGGGTATTGCTTGGGGAGAAGGCTAAAGAAAAGAAAATAAAAAAAGTGGTCTTTGACAGAGGTAGCTATAAGTATCACGGGAGAGTAAAAGCTTTTGCAGAAGGTGCCAGAAAGGCAGGTTTAGTTTTCTGATGGAAGAATACATACCAGAAGAATTTGAGGAAAAGATAGTTCAAGTCAATAGAGTGTCGAAAAAAACCAAAGGCGGCAATCGAATCGGATTTTCCGTAGTGGTTGTTGTTGGTGACAAGAAGGGTAAGGTTGGTGTTGGACTGGGCAAAGCCCCAACTGTCCAATCAGCTATTAAAAAGGGATCTGCATTTGCTAAAAAGCACTTAATAAAAGTACCTATGATGGGGACAACGATCCCTCACGAAATTTTCATAAAAAAAGGTGCAGCTAAGGTACTTTTAAAACCAGCCTCAACTGGTACTGGTGTTATCGCGGGTGGTGCAGTTAGAGCTGTTGTTGAGGCGGCTGGTGTAAAAGATATATTATCAAAAGTACTTGGCACATCAAACCAAGCGTCGAATGTTTACGCCACCCTTGAAGCTTTAAGACAGTTAAAAGAGAGGAAAGAAAAAACTTTAAAAGTTAAGGCGGCTCCAAAAAAGAAGGCAGCTATAAGGGAAGTAGTTGGTCAGGAATAGATTATGAAACTTTCGTCTTTAAAAAGCTTAAAAAGTGGTGCAAGAGCCGCAAAAAGGGTTGGCCGCGGTGAATCTTCTGGGAAGGGTAAAACTGCGGGCCGCGGTATGAAAGGTCAAAAAGCAAGAGGCGCAGTTAAACCAGAATTTGAGGGTGGGCAACTTCCGATAATCAAGAGACTACCTTTCCAAAAAGGCGTTGGGAATAAACCCTCTAAACAGGCTTTCACTATTACTTTGAGAGACCTTTCAAAATTAAAAGAGGGTGCTACTGTCGAGTTAAGAACTCTCAAGGAGGCTAATTTAATTCCGAAGCAGAATGTGAAAGTCAAAGTAGTCGCAACCGGCAACCTCACTAAAACTCTAGTGGTTAAACTTCCAGTGACAAAGAAAGCTAAAGAGGCTATCGAAAAGGCAAAAGGAAAAGTCCTAAATGATTAAAGTTTTATTGGATATTTGGAAAAGTCCAGACCTACGCGGGAGAATTATTTTTACTTTGGCAGTGATTTTTATTGTCAGGGTTTTGGCTTTTATTCCCGTGCCAGGTGCAGATCCGACAGCTTTAAAAAATCTTTTTTCAGGCAGTCAATCACTCGGGCAGATATTAAATCTTCTGGATTTGTTTTCAGGAGGGACGCTGCTGCGTTTTTCAATAGTAGCGCTGGGTCTTAACCCTTACATAAATGCTTCGATTATTATGCAGCTTATGGGCATGGTAATTCCTCAGATTGAAGAACTCCAAAAAGAAGGTGAATATGGACGCCAAAAAATAAACCAGTACACGCGGATCCTCACCGTTCCACTTGCCTTGGTGCAATCGTACGGGGTAGTTATTTTAATTCGCCACACGGCGCCGCAGTTTTTAGGAGCCATCAACCCACTTAGCTTAGTTACAATAATTTTAACTATGACAGCCGGAACAATTTTAATGATGTGGTTAGGAGAGATTATAACCGAACAAGGGATAGGCAACGGTATATCGATATTAATCTTCGCAGGAATTGTTGCCCGCATCCCAATTAGTCTGGGGCAGACGGCTTCAATTTTTAACTCTCAAAACTTTTCTACAGTGGCCTTGCTTGTGGTTGTAGGACTAATTGTTATTGTAGCAACTGTGATAATTAACGAAGGTCAGCGTCGAGTTTTGGTACAGTACGCCAGGCGCGTTCGGGGCAATCGGCTTTACGGCGGTCAAACCACCCACCTGCCAATTAGAGTAAATCAAGCGGGTGTAATACCTATTATTTTTGCTATCTCGTTAACATTGATTCCTACTATGTTAGGGGCCTTTTTTTCAACCTCTTCAAACCAGGTAGTTGCTCACGCGGCAACGAGTATCCAAAATATTTTCAATAATACTTACTATAACAGCACAATTTATTTTGTTCTGGTTCTTGTTTTTACCTACTTTTATACTGCAGTTACATTTAACCCAACTAAAGTCGCCGATGAAATAAAGAAGTATGGTGGTTTTATCCCAGGGATAAGACCGGGCAAAGCAACAGCCGAATATTTAGGATTTATCTCAAACAGGATAACCTTATTGGGAGGAGTATTTTTGGGGTTAATTGCCGTACTGCCGTTTATTGCTAGAGACGTAAGTGGTATAAGTACAATTGCTTTAGGAGGCACCGGACTCCTAATTGTTGTTTCGGTTGTTATTGAGACAGCTAAGCAACTTGAGTCGCAACTAATTATGCGCTCTTATGAAGGTTTTCTTTCTCGATGAATATTTTAATCTTCGGAGTTCAAGGGTCTGGTAAAAGTACAGTTGGACGTTATATCGCCAAAAAATTAAACATACCTTTCATCGCAACCGGGGATATCTTCAGAAAATTGAGAGAAGAACAATCTACGCTTGGCGGACTCGTGAGGGACAAAATTGATAAAGGCTTTTTAGTTCTAGACGAACCAACTATGGGGATTGTCAATCAAAGATTGAACGAGAAAGACACGGAAAGCGGATTTGTGTTAGATGGCGCGCCGCGAAATTTAAAACAGGTAGAGATGCTTAATAAAAATGTCGATCTACTCGTTTTGGTTAATTTGGATAAGAAAGAAGCAATTTCAAGGCTTTTAAACAGAGCTCGCCATGATGACACGAGAGAAGCAATCGAAAAAAGGATTTCATGGTATGAAGAACAAACAAAGCCGGTTATTGATTATTATAAAGGAAAAAACGTTAAGGTAACTACTGTAGATAACATGCCTGCCGAAGATTTGGTCAGAAAAAAAGTAGATGATTTATTTGAAGAATTCTAAAGAAATAGAGCTTATGCGGCAGGCTGGAAGAGTCGCTGCTTTGGCTTTAAAAAAAGTTGAGGAGCACATTAAAATTAGGGTGAAGATTAGGCAGTTAGATAAAATTGCTGAAGAAGTAATTAATAGCAACGGTGCGACTGCATCTTTCAAAGAAGTAGCCGGTTATCATCATTGTATTTGTGCTACTCAAAACGATTGGGTAGTGCACGGAATACCGGGCGAGTACGAGTTGAAGGATGGAGATATCATTGGTATTGATCTTGGAGCTTACTATAAAGGCTATCATTCCGATATGGCTCATACCTATTTAGTGGGCAAGAGCCCAAAAAAAGAAAAATTTTTGCAAACTGGTGAGACAGCTCTATGGTCCGCCATTAAAGAAGCCAAAGTAGGTAATCATATTGGTGATATTAGTAATAAAATTCAGGTGGTTGTTGAGGGTGCTGGCTACTCGGTGGTAAAAGAACTAGTTGGTCATGGAGTCGGAAAAGATTTACATGAGGACCCGCTAATTCCAGGAAAAGGAAAAAAAGGAACAGGGGCTGAAATTGAGGAAGGTATGGTTTTGGCGATTGAAGTTATTTACAATATGGGAAGCCCGGACATAACGTTACTTTCAGATGGGTGGACAATAGCAACAAAAGATGGTTCTTACTCGGGTCTTTTCGAAAGAACAATCGCCGTAACCAAAGAAGGACCTGTAGTATTGACGCGGGTTTAGCTTTAGTGTAAAATTACCAGGATCTTTTTTCAAATTGTATGGAACAGGGAAATGAAAACATTCAGGTATCAGGAAAGGTATTAGAATCACTACCTAACACTTTATTTAGGGTAGAGGTTGCTAAAGACGCTCCGGAGAGGGTTGCAGGCAAAATACTGCTCTGCCACATATCAGGCAAAATGCGAATGCATTATATTAGAATTTTACCCGGAGATAAAGTGCGAGTGGAGGTTACCCCGTACGATTTGGAAAAAGGCAGAATTGTATATCGAGAGGGTTAGATGATCGAGGAAACAAAAACGTGAAAGTTCAAGCATCAATTAAAAAACGTTGTGCCCAATGTAAAATAGTAAAAAGGCGTGGAGTTCTCTACGTTATCTGTACGAACCCGCGTCACAAACAACGTCAGGGATGATTAAGTTAGTAGGGTGTTAGCCACTAGCGACCAGTGGCTAGCGAACTAATTTCTAAATATTATGGCTAGAATTGCAGGAGTAGAACTACCAGAAAATAAAAAAATAGTATTTGCACTACCGTATATTTACGGGGTTGGTTTTAGCCTGTCTAAAAAGATAGTAAAAGAGGCAAAAGTAGATCAGGAAAGACGAGTTAAAGAATTGACAGAAGAAGAAGTTGCCAGAGTGCAAAAAGCGGTTGATAAATACCCAATTGAGGGGGATTTGCGCCGCCAAGTACAGCAAAATATTAGAAGGTTAGAGGAAATCGGTACTTACAGGGGAGTGCGACACAAGAAAAATTTACCAGTTCGGGGCCAACGTACCAGAAGTAATGCACGAACAAAGAGAGGAAAGAGAGTCACGATCGGAGCAATGAAGAAGGAAGTAATGCAAAAAACAGAGAAGCCCACCCAGGAAGAAGTTAAGAAATAATGGCAAAAAGTAAGCAGGAAGTGCATTCTAGAAAATTAAAAGAAAGAACCGACATTAACAAAGGCAAAGTTTTTGTGAGTGCCAGTTTTAATAATACTATCGTCACTATTACAGATAGTCGTGGTAATACTTTGGGTTGGAGTAGCGGTGGTAGCGTTGGTTTTAAAGGGGCTAGGAAATCTACTCCGTTTGCAGCCACAACTGCAATGGAAAGCTTAGTAAAAAAAGTGGTGGATAAGGGGCTAAAAGAGGTAGAAGTTTATGTTAAAGGTCCCGGCTCTGGACGAGACGCCGCCGTTAAAGCCTTAAAAGGTAGTGGTATTACAATCAAAGCTATCGCGGACGTTACACCAATTCCGCACAATGGACCAAGACCGAGAAAGAAGAGAAGAGTATAAAATGGGAAGATATTTAGGACCAAAATTTAAATTAGATCGACGTGAAGGCACGAACCTTTTCTTAAAAGGGAAGAGGAGTTTGAGCTCTAAACACCCAATTGAGAAAAAGGGGGCAGTACTGCCCGGCCAGCATGGGCAATCAAGAAGAAGACGAAAAACCTCAGATTATGGTTTACAACTTCGTGAGAAACAAAAGGTCAAGAGAATGTACGGTCTCTTTGAGAGACAATTTAAGAAATACTTCAAGCAAGCAGCGAGAGGAAAAGGGGATACAGGTTTTGCTCTTTTACAGAAGCTAGAGACGAGACTAGACAACGTTGTTTATCGGTTGGGGCTGGCTGCATCGCGATCTCAAGCCAGACAAATCGTTTCTCACGGCCATGTTTTGGTTAATGATAAAAAAGTGAATATTCCTTCTTTCGAGGTAAAAGTAGACAACATCATTTCTCTATCGGCGAAAGCACAGAAATTTAATTTGGTGAAAGAGTCTTTGGAGGCACAGGATGCAGATTCATTACCAAAATGGTTGGAAAGAAAAGGTTTATCTGGTAAAGTGAACCGACTGCCAGAAAAAGAAGAAATCGTTCAAGATATAAACGATCAATTAATTGTTGAGTTCTATAGTCGTTAGACTTCAGGACTCGAAGAGTTCTACCGTCGTTAGGGATGGAAAGCCTAAGGCTCTCGTTCTAGATAATTGTTAATTTATGATTTATATAACCACTAAGGTGGAGGAGGATATATTATTATGGTAGATAAAGTTAGAGTGATTCCTTCGGGAAATGATAAGGAAGGGACTCTTATAATAGAGCCATTACCCCAAAGTTATGGCGTGACTTTGGGTAACTCTCTGCGCCGTGTTTTGCTTACTTCCCTTCCTGGGGCGGCTATAACCCAAGTAAAAATCTCGGGAGTATCCCACGAGTACTCCACGATTAAAGGGGTAAAAGAAGACGTGGTCGAGATACTTTTGAACCTAAAAGGGGTAAGACTTCAAATTGATGGCGATAAGCCGGTTAAATTGACTCTCGATGTAAAAGGTCCAAAAGAAGTGTTGGCAAAAGATATAGAAGTACCGTCCGGAGTGAAAATAGCAAATCCGGATCATTATATTACTACTCTCTCAGATTCCAAAACGAAGCTATCCGTCGATATTAAGGCGGAAACAGGTTTTGGCTACGTACCTGTCGAATCGCGACGCTCTTTGGGGGTGGGGACTATTCCCCTGGACGCAACTTTCAGCCCAGTCCTAAAAGTTAATTATAAAGTTGAGGCGACACGGGTTGGTCAAATAACAAACTTCGATAAGCTGATAATTACGGTAACTACAGATGGGACAATTACACCCGCCGAGGCAGTAAAACAAGCCTCAAAAATATTAACAGACTACTTCAATGTTTTGGTTGAACAAAAGAAACCGACAAAGGAAGATAAGCAGGAAAAGGCTCCTCGACCAAAGATCGAAAAAGACGCTCTTGTTGAAGAGCTGGAACTTTCCACTCGGATAACTAATTCTCTACGTTCGGCTGGTATTGATACGGTTGAGAAGCTGCTTAAAACACCAAAGGAAGATTTGGTTAAATTGAAGAATATGGGCGCAAAATCCATATCGGATATTGAAGAAAAACTAAAAGAGAAAGGATTAGTCAGCTGATGGCGCACCGGATTTTTGGCAGGAAGTTAAGTCGGACGACTAATCAAAGAAAAGCACTTTTGCGGTCTCTTGCAAACTCGGTTATTTTGTATGAGAAAGTGAAAACCACAAAAGCAAAAGCAAAAGCCGTAAAACCTTTTCTTGAGAAACTGATAACAGTTTCTAAAAATGATAGTATTTTCGCCAGACGTACTTTGGTAGCAAAGCTTGGGTTGGAAAATTCAGCCAGTAAACTTTTGGAGGTTATTGGCCCAACTTTTAAAGAAAGGCCGGGCGGGTATTTGAGATTAACAAAATTATCACCCCGCTCCGGCGATTCAGCCAATATGGTTGTCATTGAGTTTGTCGAGCAATTGTCCGCTCCAAAAAAGATCGTCAAGGGCAGCGCAGGGGAGCTAAAAACAAAAGAGCCACGAAGGAACCGTTCTTCGGCAGTTAAAAAAGAAACTAAAAAGACAGCCACCGAAAGTTCGAAAAAAATAAATAAACCCACTAAAAAATCTGCCCCAAAGATAAGCAATGAAAAAAGAGATAAGTAAAAAGCCTTCGACCCGAGTGAAGGATCAGGGTTCAAAAGTAAAAAGTCAAAATCAAGATAGGGAAAACACTTCTCTCAATAAAACAAGTAAAACTGTACTGGAGAAAAAGTGGTATCTGGTCGATGCGAAGAATAAAGTTTTGGGAAGGTTAAGTACCAAAATAGCAAAATTACTGATGGGCAAGGACAAGGCAGGTTTTGTTCGTTATAAAGATAGTGGTGATTATGTAGTGGTGATAAATGCCGCCAAAATTGCGGTCTCAGGTACTAAAGAGAAGAATAAAAAATATTACAACTATTCTGGGTATCCAAGTGGGTTAAAAGAAACTACCTTAGGAAAGCTGCGAGCCCGAAAACCTGAGGAGATAGTTCGTCACGCAGTTTCGGGAATGCTACCTAAAAACCGTTTAGCCAAGGCCATTATAAAAAAACTTTACATCTACCCAAAAGAAGACCATCCCCACGAACCTCAGAAGCCGACTGTAGTGGAGTTGAACTAATATGCCGAGAACTAAAAAAAGTACAGTTGAAAAGGTAGATAAAGAAAAGGCCAAAGACACTCTCACGACCGAGAAAAAAACGGCTGAACAAAGTGAAGTTAAAGAAAAAGCCAAGGCGAAAGAAAAAAAGGAATTTTTTCAAGGACTTGGAAGAAGAAAAGAGTCTATTGCTAGGGTGCGCCTCTTTCTTAAAAAAGGTGATCTTTTGGTAAATAATAAACCGATCTCCGAATATTTTTCTGAAGCAGCCGCCCAAAAAGTTTACGAAGAACCGCTTCGCACTGTTAACCGGCTTGGTCAAGTCTCCGGGACTATAAAAGTTCGAGGTGGGGGTAGAGTTGGCCAACTTGGAGCCGTCACCCACGGAATTTCCAGGGCCTTGCTTGATCTGGACGAGAGTTTTCGAGCTACCCTTTCAAAGAAAAAACTTCTAACTCGAGATTCCCGTGTCAAAGAGAGGCGTAAATACGGCCACGCTGGTAAAGCTAGAAAAATGAAGCAGAGTCCGAAACGTTAGTATTTGTTGTGGAAGATCGCTTGGTAAAGAAAGAGGATACCAACTAGTCCAGGTAGTAGGGATAAGAGTTCGAAGAAACGGATGTGGATTTGACCAATTAGCAAGGCGATTAGCAAAAGCACAAACCCCCAAACAAAAGTTGGAATTCTTTTAATGACCACCCAGTTTATATTCCTTAACCATTCCTCCATATTTACATTATATCAAAGTAACAAATCTGCTTTTAAACCCTGTAGTTGATTAACGTTTACTAAAGGATTAATATGTAAACAATCGAAAAGACTTTTTAGTAAGTTCGATCAATCAAAAGTGAAGGAGAAGGTCATGGATAGAGTCGTTGTGACTGGTAGAGGGGCAGTCTGCCCTTTGGCAAACAACTGGCCTGATAGTTGGGCGGCAATGCTGCAAGGGCGCTCTGGTATTGGCCCACTCACAAAGTTTGACGCGCCTTGGTTCGAAGCCGGAATTGTTGGTGAAGTGCGTAATTTCCATCCGGAGGAAGTTATCCCTGGAAAAGTTTTAAAGAGAGCGGCGATTCCTAGTCATTACGCACTTGTTGCTACTCACGAAGCAGTTGCCGAGTCGGGGCTGGTAATTAACGAGTCGAACACAGAAGATGTGGGAGTGATCTTTGGCTCGGCGGGTGGAGGGTACGAACGTATTTTGAAGCAGGAGCATGTCCTTTTTGAAGAAAGTGCTCGACGCGTTAGCTCATTTACAATCGCCCACATGTTACCAGATGCTTCTTCCGGGCACATCGCCATTGCGCTTGGGGCAAAAGGACCAAACTACTGCCCGACCGCTGCCTGCGCTACCGGAACAGTCGCAGTTGGCGAAGCCATGGAGACAATCCGTCGCGGCGATGCCAAAGCCATAATTTGCGGTGGTACAGACGAGCCGATTCTGCCGGTACTGCTTGCCGGATTTCAAGCTTTAAAAGGCATGGCGACGGAAGCTTGCAGGCCTTTCGATCTACGTCGTGACGGTTTTGTTGTCGGCGAAGGGGCGGCAGCACTAGTGCTAGAAAGCCTGGACTTTGCGAGAGCCCGCGGTGCCCGCGTCTACGCGGAAGTTGTTGGCTATGGTTCAGCGGCTGATGCCTTCCATATGGAAAAGCCGGATGAGTGGGGAGATGGGATCGGTCGGGCTATGGTAATGGCCTTACGAAAAGCAGATATTTCACCTGAAGAAGCCGACTACATAAATGCGCATGGGACTGGTACGCCGTTGAACGACAAGGTGGAGACATTAGCCATAAGGAGCGTCTTCGGCTCGCATGCGTACGAACTTGCTGTCAGCTCAACGAAGTCGATGGTCGGTCATCTCATGGGTGGTGCTGGCGCTCTTGAGGCGTTGGCAACAGTTAGCGCAATTAACGACGAAATGATCCCGCCGACCATCAACTACGAAACGCCGGATCCGGAGTGTGATTTGGATTATGTACCAAATACCGCCCGCCGAAGAAAGATAGATGTAGCGTTGTCCAACTCGCTTGGTCTTGGTGGGCACAACGCTTGCGTAGTCTTTAGGAAATTTGAGGGTTAGGTCAGATAACAGAAATCAAAACGGGTGTTCACACGAATGCCCGTTTCTTTTTTCTATAAATATTTTTTCTTCCACACTTGGAATTATACTCTATAAGTATTTAAAATTTCAGCTATTGACAAATGCAAATGATTTGCATATAGTTAGCCCACGTAAGTGGTCGCAGAACGTGAAGCGATCTATTGCAAGTCAACTACACCTACATTATGCAAAAAGACGTCTTAGAAATATTAAAAGAAAATAAAATAAAAATTACCAACGAGAGAAAGGAAATTATTTCAGTTCTTCAAAGTACAAAATTCCCCCTTCGTCCAGCGGATATATTTTTAAGGATTAAGTCAAAGTTGCCTAAGGCCAACTTGACAACAGTTTACAGAAATTTAGAAATGTTGGAAGGTTTAAGTTTAATTAAAAAGTTGACTTTCGATAAAGACAGTTTCTCTTATGAATTAGTAACAAACCGGCCCCACCACCATCATGTTGTGTGTAAAAACTGCGGTAAGATTGAAGATTTAAATAATATTCCAGAAAAATTTGTCAAAGAAATTTCGGAAAGCACAAAATTTAAAATCGAAGACCACAACTTAGAATTCTTTGGTATTTGTGAATCCTGCTCAAAGGAGTTAAACAGATGAGTAACAGAAAATTGCTTTCGCTGATCGCGCTTATTATTTTAGTTCTGTCAGCGGGGTATTTTGTTTTCCGAAACTACCACCCTTCAGAAAGTTCCGGAAAGTTAAAAGTGGCAACTAGTTTCTACTCACTTTACTTTTTCACTAAGGAAATTGGAGGAGACAAGGTTGATGTTACCAACATTACTCCGGCTGGAGCAGAACCGCATGATCATGATCCTTCAACAGGTGACATTGTTAAGATTGAAGAAAGCAAAATGCTGGTTCTCAATGGTGCAGTAGAATCTTGGGGACACAAGATTAAGGACATTTTGAAGGGAAGTAATGTCCTGGTAGTTACTGCCGGAGAAGGTTTGCTAACCAAACAACTAACTGAAGGTGGGCAGACTGGTGTGGACCCGCACGTTTGGCTCGACCCTATATTAGCCAAGCAAGAAGCTCACGCGATTGCCCAAGGATTGATTAAAGTCGATCCAGCTGACACTACCTTTTATCAACACAACGAAAAGAAACTCGACGGCGAGCTTGATCAGCTGGATCAGGATTATAGAAAAGGTTTGGTAAGTTGTCAGCAAAAAGACATTATAACTTCTCACGCCGCCTTTGCTTATCTTGGCTCTCGCTACGGGCTTAACCAAGTAGCAATCTCTGGTCTTTCGCCAGATGCTGAGCCATCAGCCGCCCAACTAGCTGATGCAACCAACTTTGCCAAATCGCACAACGTTAGATATATTTTCTTTGAGAGCTTGGTCAGTCCAAAGCTCTCCGACACCATTGCTAACGAAGTTGGCGCGAAGACATTAGTTCTTGATCCGATCGAAGGTCTGACCGATAATGATATTAAGGCAGGCAAGACCTACTTTACGGTGATGCAAGACAATCTAAACAATCTGCGTATCGCTCTGTCATGCAAATAGATCACAGCAAAAGTATTATTGAAGTTGATAAAGTTTCCTTTGCTTATAACGGTGAAGATGCGATTAAAGACGTGTCAATAGCCGTTCACAGAGGAGATTACTTAGGAATAATTGGTCCTAATGGCGGTGGGAAATCAACATTATTGAAAATAATGCTTGGGCTTTTGCACCCCAAAGAAGGAGTAATTAAACTTTTCAATCAGTCTATTGATGAATTTAAGGATTGGTCCAAAATTGGTTACGTCCCTCAAAAACCACCGAATTTCGAATTAAATTTTCCAGTGAGTGTTCGAGAAGTAGTCGCCATGGGTCGTTACGGAAAACGTGGTTTATTACGGTTTCCGACCAAAGAGGATGGAGAAAAAGTTAACAAAGCCTTGAGTCAAGTTGAAATGACAGAGTTTGCCGGTCGGCAAATTACCGAACTTTCGGGAGGACAGCAGCAAAGAGTTTTTATTGCCCGGGCACTAGTGAGCGAACCAGAGGTAATCTTTCTCGATGAACCAACTGCCGGAGTTGATATTAAAACCCAAAAGAGTTTCTACGCACTGCTTGAAAAATTAAACCGAGATTTCGACCTCACTTTAGTTCTAATTTCCCACGAACTTGACGTTTTGGCCCACGAGGCTACTGAACTGGCGTATATAAACAGAACTCTTGAGTATTACGGCGACCCAAAAGAATTTTTGAAGGGGGACTATTACCACCAGTTTATTGGCAAGGGAGAGCCTCACCACTAATGCTTTCGATTTTCCAATACAGTTTCATTGTGCGTGGTTTTGAGGCCGGCGTCGTCGTCGCCTTAATTGCTCCGTTGATTGGAATTTTTTTGGTGCTGCGTCGCTACTCTTTGATCGCCGATACACTAGCACATGTTTCGCTAGCTGGAGTGGCCATTGGGTTGCTTTTAAAGGTGAGCCCATTAATTACCGCTATTATTGTATCTGTTGCGTCCTCAGCCGCTATTGAACGTTTGCGTATTTCCAAAAAAGTTTATGGAGAAAGTGCCCTTGCAATTTTTCTTTCCGGAAGCTTAGCGTTAGCAATTGTTCTGATTAGTGCGGCCCATGGGTTCAATATTGATATCTTCAACTATCTCTTTGGATCAATTTTGACAGTGAGACAGACTGATATTTACCTTATCGCTTCCTTAGGAATAGTGATTTTGGTAGCAGTAGCGGCCTTTTATAAGGAATTACTTTTCGTTACTTTTGACGAGGAGGCGGCAGCTGTTAGCGGAATTCCGACTCGGTTAATCAATACAATGCTGATCGTCTTGGCTGCTTTTACAGTCGCCTTGGCAATTCCAGTAGTTGGAGTTTTGTTAATCGCGGCTTTGATCGTAATTCCAGTAGTAACTGCCCTCCAATTTAAAAGGGGTTTCAAACAAACTATTCTTATTGCGGAAGCAATCTCAGTTTTCTCGGTAATAGCGGGAATATTCACCTCTTTCTACTTAAATCTTTCCGCAGGTGGAACTATAGTCTTAATTGCGTTAGCAATATTTTTAATTGCGTTAATTATTAACGATTGAAAAAACCGTTTGTTATAATTAGTTTATGGGCAGTAACGTTGAGATAAACGATACTTTACAGATTTCAAAAGAACAAGGTTTCCCGGGGGAATTAGATTTCGAAAGACACAAAGAAAAACCTTTTACAGCGGAGGATTTTAAGGAGAAAGTTTTTGAATTCAAAAACAAAAAGGGTGTGCGGATTTATAAAAGTCCGCCAGTCCGAAACTTTTTAGTTGAAAATAAAGCCGGCAAGTGGCTTTATTGGGGGTTGATCTATATCTTAGAGGTGACTAACAATTACGAGAAACAAATAACCTCAGGAAAGTATAAAATAATTTACATATATACACCTGAGGAAATGAGGCAGGCCCATAAATTGATAGATAGAGATCACGAAACAGGTTTTTTTGACTAAATTTATTTAGTTTCCGTCAACCGATATCTGCCTTCGCACCCGTAATCTTTTTACAATAACCGCTCTTGACTAAAATTTGATGCCAGAGTACAATTAGTTTTTGCAAGAAAGGTAGCACATGCGAAATATCATCATTGGTGTAATAATAATTGTTTTGATAATAGTTGGTGTATGGTACTTTTCAGGTAAGAACAAAGGGTACAATACCCCAACTAACAGCTCGCAGAACCCATCTACTTCAAGCAGCCAAACCAAGTCTAACCAGACTGGCACGACCCAAAAGCAATCTCAAGCATCTACCAGTGCTGTTACAATCCAAAACTTTGCTTTTAGCCCGGCGGACATTACCGTCAAAAAAGGTACTAAGGTGACTTGGACCAATCAAGACAGCACTGCCCACACCGTAACTGAGACGGATGGTCAAAATGGGCCGGGTAGCGGTACTTTAAACCAAGGACAAACTTATTCTTTCACTTTTGACAGTGTTGGTACGTTCCACTACCACTGCTCGATCCACACTAGTATGACAGGTATGGTGACTGTTACCGAATAACACCTGGCAAAGCCTTTATCGGGCGTTCTATTCTTTGCAGATTTAACTAGATTTATGATGAGACATTGCTTTGTTTATGTCTGCGTTAGCACCGGCCAGCTTAGCCGCCTTTAGTGATTAGTTGAATGGTAATGTAATCTAGCGCAGCCATTTTTTGACAATAGGTTGGTGGTTATGGAAGGGAATCCAAGCCGGCCTTGATGAGCCTAGACTTCATTAGGATTGAGAAACAGATAAACTGGAACGGCTAAGATGCCGATATGTTCTAAAGTGTCGCCTACACTACCAAACCCAGAGACAAGGATCACCCCAATTATCCAGGCGGCAGCGTAGACAGAGACATATTTTCGGAATAAACCTAAAATCAGGAGAATACCAACTAGACCATCACTTACTCCGATTAGCTTTACAATGGTCTCGGCCGAAAAAGGTACCACACTAGTTAAAAAAGAATTTTTAACTAATTCTGTGAATTCATCAGGCGCGAAAAAAGCAGTGTAAGAGTTGGCTATAAAAATCAGACCCAAGCCGACGCCGATTATTTCCGGGGAAAATTTTTTCAGGTTTTGAATAATAATCGGTTGCCTCCAAGTAAAGATTAGTAACAGTTAATTATATTTGGAGTATTTTGAAAAAAGCAAGCTTTATTAAACCGGCTGGCCTTGATGGACTCCTCACTAGATTTGTGATATAATTCATTTATTGACAATTTAATATTTACTGGACGTTGAAAGGCATCTAGTAACTGGAGTTGAATGTTTAAGTAAGTTGTCATTGCGTGACCCGCCCTGAAATCTTGGACATCGAAACCAGTTGTCGGATGCCTTTTTTTGTATCTTAATCTTAACAAAATTATGATAGATTATAAGTTTTTACCGAAAGATTTAAAGCAATACCTCGGGCCCAATTACAATTGGATAATTGCTTCCGGAGAAAGTAAGTTAACTGCTAAAAATCAGACCAACGATTTACGTTCGATTCTTAATTCAATTGGGAGATTTAACTACGCAGATTTTAGAAGGTTCATTCAAATAAAACGGGAATTAGGTGAATCTAATCTATATTTAAACTCCCGTATTTTGGGAGCGAGGCAATTTGCGCAGTTTTTGAAACAACAAGAATTTGCTGTTGACGCGCAGCTTTTAACCTACCCTATCTTCAAGCCTGAGTTAGTTCATTAGGTATTTGAATTTCTGGTTGGCCTTATTGGACCGCACTTCGTTGAAACTTCGCGCGGCTGGCGATTTGGAGGAACCTCTGGCCTCAATTAAGTTCTTTTGATTTTTCTCCTATACACCTAAACCATTTCTTAGGTTGCTAGCTCTTTACTAAATTTTGTGAAAATTCTTCTAATTTCCCTTTCAAGCCTCTCCTGTGTTATTCCGTTTCGATTGGCTTCTACAACAATAATAGCTAATTCGTAAAGAGATTCTCTAGGAATTGTGAAATCAACCCCATGAGCTAATAAAAATACATGTGTAGAAAGAACGGCTGTTCTTTTGTTACCTTCAAATAAAGGGTGTTCGCAAGCTATCTTAATAAAATAGGCAACTGCGGCGTTTAAAACTGTGGGTTTTACATACTTATTAACAATAGATAGTTGAACTGAGCCAAGAATGCTTTCTAGTTTCCCGGGGGTTCTACGGTCGAAAGGTTCAGTTGGGTCGCCAAGACTAATCTGCAAGTTCTCGTAGGCGGTCTTGTAAATCTCTACTGTTAGATAATTCTTTGGGGGTAGAGTCAGATTCTTTATCATATTTTTCAAGCAGCTCGTAAGTTTTGCGGTATTTTTTTATGCTGTGATTAATATTTTTTTGGATTATCTTTTTCTCGGAAGTTGTCATATGTAGCAGTATACTACAATTCTACAAATAAAGTGAAAATCAAGCAACACTTGACAGGTTTATGCTTTATCACCAAAGTGCTAGAATAACACCTTGCAGGTGATGTTTTTTGACAAAATAACACTCTAGCGAGTGATGTTTTCTCATCAATTAATGATTCGAAAATGGCAGCTATGAAAATTAAAAATTTATTATTGAAAATTATTCTTTCGCTTCTCGGTTTAATTATTCTTACCATTGTTGGCAGCCTTCTTTATTTGAGATTAAGCTGTAAGGCTATTCAAATTATCAAGACTCATAAGGGCAATACACAATATTCAATAATAAGCCAGCGGGGAGATTCTCACGAACCAGCAAGTTGTAGTGGATTTCCGGTGGTAGTTGGAATGGAATAGTATTTTTAGAAAAAGAGACTCAGGCACGAATTTCATTGGTCGGCCTTGTTAGGCTCAGACAGTTGGCGGGGCCCAGTGGCGAGCTCAGTCCTCAGCTCACCGCTTTCTTCACGAGCGCGCCGATCTTTGCCTCTTCGGCGGCAGTCAACCCCTTCAGCGCGAAGGCGATTGGCCACATGTGGCCTTCGTCGAGGTTCGCCTCGTCGTTGAAACCGAGCGTCATGTACCTCTCCTTGAACTTCTCCCCGCCGCGGAAGAAGCAGATAACCTTGCCGTCCTTGGCATACGCGGGCATCCCGTACCAGACCCTCGGCGAGAGGGTTGGCGCGCTCTCTTTGATGATAGCATGGAGCCGCTCGCCCATGGCGCGATACGGTCCCGGCATCGCGTCGATCGCCGCGAGCACCGCGGCCTCGCCGTCGGCCTTCTTCGTCGCCTTCTTGTCGACTACTTGCATATAGGGTTCCTTTCTACTGCGATTAATATTTTTGTAAAACCACGTTAATTGGTATTAAAGTTATTGTCAATGGTTTTAGTATGAGTTCCAAAAACGTTACTATCCCCACAGAAAAAGAAGTTTCTGTCGAAAATATTTAGCTTCAAAAACCTTGGTCGGCCTTGTTGGACTACACTTCGCTAAAGCTCGCGTAGCAGGCGATTTCGAGGAACCTCTGTCCGCAATTGAGCTCGTTAGTTAAAACACAGCTTATTCAGATTTACCGCCCGTTGTTAAAAGCCGGTCGTGATTATATCGGAGTAACATTATCCCAATAAGTAGAGCAAAGCCAAATAAATACCCGCTAATTACATCGGATAACCAGTGTAGGTGTAGATAGATACGAGACGGGCCAACTAACAACACGACAGTTAACTCGACTAATAGAAGCATTAAACGAAGTTTTTTATTTTTGATGTACAACAAGGTAAGAATTGCTAAATAGCCAAAGAAAACAACGTATGAAGCAGTATGGCCCGAAGGATAACAAGTCTCGTGCCAAAAAGTTTTTTGAAGAAAGGAAAGATTGAACACCTCGTGAAAGGAAACAATTTTGCTAAAGGGAGAAGCTGGGCATTCTACTCGAAAGATGAGTTTTACCACGAATTCAGTTAAAAACCAGCCGGAAAAGCTCAATGGAAGCATTTTTGCTTCAAAATTATTCTTCTTGCGACGGAAATAAACAAACAGCCATATTAAAACACCTACAATTGGCACATAGAGAAAAGCCAGAAACCTAGAAACATAATAAAGGAGATTGTTCAGTGAGAAAGGTAGGTTTTGGTTAAGATAAACGTCAATCGGTGTTAGTTGCCCACTCATTACTATAAAAGTGAATACGACAAAGGCCACAAGAAGCAGGCAAAAAATAATTGAATAGGTGCTGTACTTTAGAGAAAGCATTTGATGCTATTTTGGATTTTACACCAAAAATGCTAGAATAACACCCAACGCTACTAAAGTTATGCTGGGCGATCCCACATTTCACCAAGGCTATTTATGATGCTTTTGAAGAAATTTTTTTGGGGTTGCTATCTGAATTTTTGGAATTATCCTTTGCGATTCTTCAGTTAGAATGTGTTTTCTATCCAGACTAACTAAAAAATCTGACTTGGATTCTTGGGCTGAAATAAGAATGTGCCGATCTTTTTGATCTATGTCTTTTAATTTCTCAAGCTTTTCTTCCTCCGGAAAAGGTAAAATTTTGAAGTAATCTTCTTCCAGCCAGTTTAGAAACAGTTGATATTTTTCTTGATTTAATTTCCTTCTGATAGCTTCTTCGGACTCTGCCACCACACCTTCATTTATCCAACCGTCAAGTTTCCCTTTCTCTATCAGATTAATTATTTCAAAAGAGCCGCCGGTTTGTGAACCAGCGGCAGCAACAATTACAGAGGAGTCTAGGAAAACCTTTATCATTCTAACTTATCTTCTTCAAGAAAACTCTCTATCTCTTTATCAGTGTATTTCCGCAAATATTTGGTTGGAATACTTTTCAGCGGCTTAATTATGAGTTCGCCTTCTTTAATACTTACATCAAGGAGAGTATTTTCATCTATCTCTAGTTGTTTGCGAAAGGTCGCAGGAATAGTAATTTGGCCCTTTGGTAATGGTTTTACAACTTCGGAAGTCTTCATATAGTTAGAATTTTAGAATTTCTAACTTTCTTTGTCAAGTATGTTGGTCGGGGAGGAGGGAATCGGACCCACGATACCGCACCCCCAGCGCGGTGTATTACCACTATACTACTCCCCGAATGAAGTCATGGTGAGATTGAAATTATATCCGTTTTTGTGTTACTCTTCAAATGTAACCTTTGCATTGTAGAATTTATCTGCCTATATGGATTTTAGTCAATTAATTTCAGAAGCTTTTAACATCACTCGTAGAAATCGGGCGCTCTGGATCTTCGGAGCAATATCCGCAATTTTTGGCGCCGGTCCACCCTTCATAAATTTCATCTTTAGTTTTCCTACCAATTTCGGCACGTCGAGTAACATGAATGACTTTCAAAACTCAATGTCTACGAACTTTGACTTTTTGAAATACATAGATTCATCGGTTTGGGCCACCATTGTAATCGCCGGATTGATAGCGCTCTTAGCGATAAGTTTCTTTTTTCTCTACGTACAAATTTGGTCCTTTGTTGCTCTTGTAGCGCAGACTCTTGGGTTAACTGAGGGCAAAAGTGTTAGTTTTAGGCAAGCTTGGCAAATTGGTGAGAAATATTTTTGGAGAGTAGTTGGGGTTTGGTCTATACTCTCTTTAATAGTTTTGCCGCCAATTATTCTTTTCATTGCCCTCCCTGTAATGTTTTTTGTAGCTGGATTAAACGTTTTTGCGCTGATAATTGGGGCAATAGAGGTTTTAATTTTTATTGTCGCATTAATGCTTTACTTGATAGTTGCGAGTATTATGGTTGAATTTAGTGTCCGGAAAATTGTGGATAGTGATACAGGAGTTTTGGAATCTATCAAAGAGAGTTGGTGGCTTTTTAGAGGAAGTTCCGGTAAAAGTTTTCTCGTTTGGCTGGTGAATGTTGCCCTAGGATTTTTCTTGGGTTTTGCGTTTTTGCTTGCCAGTGCCGTGTTTTTCTTTATTGGGGTTGCCGCTGTCGCTATTAGTGTTTGGCTCGTCGTATTGCCCATAGTAGGTTTTGTCTTAACAATTATTTTTATTAGTATGCTCTGGAGCGTCTTTTCTACTTCTTATTGGACACTCGCTTACAGGCAGTTGTCGAAAGGAACAGAGTAAAATGCAAGATAATGTCCCACCTGTAGTTGCGCCGGTGCCAAATCAAATGCGACCTCAACCAACTCCACCAGCTTTCCAGGAACAAGTGACTCCTGCCGCTCCTGTTGCTACTGCATCAGTAGCTACAGAAGTACCTGCGGAGTACGCCAGTTTTTGGCAAAGGTTCGTAGCTTCATTCGTCGATGGGTTATTAATTATTTTTGTGAGTTTCTTTTTAATCTTTATTCTTGGCGGAATTTTTAAGCCGCTTCGTGAGGGTAGTGGGCTTGCTAATATTTTAGGCTTTCCTATTTTATTAATTGCCTGGGCCTACCATGTTTATATGGTGGGAAAGTATGGGGCTACTCTTGGTAAAATGGCGGTTCATATAAAGGTTATAGATGAGAATTATCAAATTCCGACTTTTGGCAAGGCAGGGTTAAGAGAAATAATTGGGAAGTTTGTCTCTGGCATTATCCCATTATTCATTGGTTACCTCTGGATGTTGTGGGACGATAAGAAGCAGACGGTGCATGATAAAATTGCCAGTACGTACGTAGTTAAAGTTAAGTAATTCCTGTTATCTTGCGTTTAGTGCTAGGTAGTCATCGTGAAATTAGCTGCTTGTTTTTCTCCTATAGTTATGTTACGGTTTTTATAGTTTTAAAAAAAGGCCTGCCTAGAAGGGGGCATTTTTTATGGATACTAAAAAGTTAGAGGCGATAAAAGCCGCCATGGGAGAGATCGAAAAACAGTTTGGTAAAGGTTCTATTATGCAGCTAGGGGAGGCAGCGGCTAAAATGGATATCTCCGCGATTCCCACCGGGGCGTTAGGGCTGGATCTTGCTTTAGGAATTGGTGGTCTTCCCCGGGGAAGAGTTGTGGAAATTTTTGGCCCCGAAGGCGGCGGAAAAACTACTCTTGCTCTTCACGTAATTGCTGAGGCTCAGAAAAAAGGCGGCGCAGCTGCTTTCGTTGATGCTGAACATGCGCTGGACCCGTCCCGTGCGGAAAAAATCGGCGTCAACATTAAAGACCTTTTAGTTTCTCAACCGGACACCGGCGAACAAGCGCTAGAAATTGTTGAGACTTTAGTGCGAAGTGGAGCAATTGACGTTGTAGTTGTGGATTCCGTCGCCGCTCTGGTTCCCCGCGCCGAAGTGGAGGGGGAGATGGGCGATGCCTTTGTTGGAATTCAAGCAAGACTCATGAGTCAGGCAATGCGAAAGCTTGCCTCCGCAATTTCCAAATCCAGAACCCTCGCGATTTTTATAAACCAACTTCGAGAAAAAGTTGGTATTATGTTTGGTAACCCGGAAGTGACTCCGGGTGGGCGGGCCTTGAAATTTTACTCTTCGGTGCGCATCGACATCCGCAGAATAGAATCTATCACCGACGGCCCAAATGCAATTGGGAACCGGGTCAAGGCAAAAATTGTTAAAAATAAAGTGGCGCCGCCTTTCCGGGTAGCTGAGTTTGACATAATGTTCGACCGCGGAATTTCTCGAGAAGGGTCCATTGTGGACGCTGCCATTGAGACCGGTGTGGTTAAAAAAACCGGTGGGTGGTTTTCCTACGCTGGTCAAAACATCGCCCAAGGTAGAGAAGCCGCTAAATCCTACCTCGAAGAGCACGCTAAAGTAGCCGCCGAAATTGAGAAAAAGGTAAAAGAGGTTTACGCAAAAGGAGTCCCAACAACGCCTCCTAAAGAAGAGTCTGAAGAAGATTAAAGCCGTCCAAGAATAAATCCCAGACGGCGTTGAAGTCTAGTTGGAGTTCCCTTCTGGTACGATAACTTCGGTGGTGCGATCAAGGATGATTGGACGTTCACTAAGCTCGTACCAGTCGGTCTGCATCCTGTCGCTATCCACTTTTTTGGTTGGACGTGCTTGAACACCATTCACGACTTGGTCTCCAATCAGAAGCCATTGGTTAAGCTCCCCAACCTGTCTGCAGATATCTCCTCTTTCAAGATCTCCGGCGGTTGGTAGTTGGACGATTTTTTCTACTTTTTCGTGGAGCTTTACACTAGTTAACTCCCCATCTTCAGTTCGAAAGTTAAACCCATCTCCTTCTGGAACACGTGTCCAGACCTCACCTCCGACTATAATCCGTTCTCGAAGTCCAACTTCGTGGGCCGACACCTTGACAGTGGCCATCAAACCAGTTCCAACCATTGGTTAGATTTCCTTTCTCCTACCGAAGATGTGGACTTTCTGGCCGCTAAGCCAGGCAAAAGTCTACCAAAATTGCATGATATAATCAAGCCTAATGAAGATTACCGACATTGTCGCCCAGAAAAAAGATTCTAAGAGAGTAAACGTCTTTCTTGATGGCGAATTTGCTTTTGGGATAAGCGCCGAGATTCTTTTTGAAAAAAGGCTAAAGATCGGCCAGAGTTTATCCGAAAAAGAAACCGCCTCTATTGTTCAAGCAGATCAGGCTGTCAGACTTTTAAATAAAGCGCTGCGATTTTTATCGTACCGGCCTCGAAGCGAAAAAGAAATTCGAGACCATTTGCTACGTAAAGGTAAGCTTAAAGATGTGGAAAAATCTGACACTGAGAAAGTTGAGTACGAAAAATCGGTCGACGCAGTGATAAAAAAATTAAAAAATCTAGGCCAAATTAACGACAAAGAATTCGCTCTCTGGTGGGTTGAACAGAGGGGGAAGTTTAGGCCGAGAGGGAAGATGTTGGTAAAGTTGGAGTTGTTACAAAAGGGAGTGGATAAGGAGCTCATTGGAGAATTAACCCAGGGGACACACGAGACAGGAGCGACAAATGAATTAGAGTTGGCTAAGAAAGTTGCTCTGAAAAAGTCTGTTAGCTACAAAAAATTAGAGCCAGCGGACTTTAAAATTAAGATGGGGCACTTTTTGGCGAGACGCGGGTTCACTTGGGACGTGATAAAAAAAACCGTTGACAGTTTAGTAGACAAAGGAGTAAAATAGGTATCGAGTTAGTTAGAAGAATTAGATTGACAGGACAATAAATTCCACAATCTAGAGTCTTACTTCTTAACTACTTTTATCCCCGTCTCGCGAGCGGGCCGAGCCGGACCTGCCCCATTAAAACTTATGAACATTTATCAAGAAAGGTCTAAGGTGAAAATAATTTATGGATCCAGCTTTAATTGCAATGGGAGCCCTAGTAGTTGGGGCTTTCGTAGGCTTCGCCTATCAAAACTTTGTTAAGTCAAAACTTCCCCAAAAATCTTCTGGAGAAAAACCGTCTGAAGGGACCTCAAACGCCCGCGAACTAATCATCGAAGCCAAAGATGAAGCTTACAAAATTAAACGTGAGGCCGAAGAAGAGGCGCGAAAGGTCCGTGAAGAGGTAATAAAATTGGAAGCTAGAGTCGCCTCAAGAGAAGAGACCATCGAGAAAAAACTTTCCGAGATTGAAACCAAAGAGGCATCTCTGGCGAAGAGAAATGATGAATCCGAAAAAATTCGAGCTGAACTCGTAACTAAATTAGAAAAAGTTGCTGGTGTTACTAGAGACGAAGCGAAAAAACTAATTGTTGATGCTACTGAATCGCATTTGAAAGAAGAAGTTGCTCGAAGGATCCGTGAAGCCGAGGAACAAGTTAAAAAGGAAGCCGATGAAAAAGCAAAAAATATTTTGGTAGACGCGATGAAGCATGGTGCTACCGATTATGTTGCAGAATACACCACCTCCACAGTTAAACTTCCCGATGACGAAATGAAAGGGCGAATTATTGGCAAAGAAGGCCGCAATATAAAGGCTTTTGAGATAGCCACTGGGGTTGATGTAGATCTTGATGATCCCGGAATTGCCCGACTTTCATCTTTCGACGGGGAGCGGCGTGAAGTCGCCAAGATTTCTCTTGAGCGGCTAATGGCCGATGGTAGAATCCAGCCAACAAGAATTGAAGAAATTGTCGACCGCGTCAAAAAAGAATTCGAAAAAATCCGCCGCGAAGAAGGAGAAAAGCTTGCCAACGAGGTGGGCGCTCCGAACCTACCCTTGGAGATACTAGAAACTTTAGGAAGATTCAAGTGGCGCTTTTCTTACGGACAGAACCTTTGGCTGCACACTTTGGAAGAGACCAAGATTGGTATGGCGATAGCTCGTGAAGTTGGCGCCGACTTGAACATAGTTCGGCTTGGGTGTCTCTTTCACGATATTGGTAAAGTGTTTACCCCAGAGCAGGAAGGTACTCACGTGCAAGTTGGCGCCGACTTTTTAAGAAAATTTAAGATGGACCCGAAAGTAATTGCCTGCGTTGAGGAACACCATGAAGATAAACCTTTTTCAGCAGTAGAATCTGTTATTGTCTGGATTTCCGATGCAATTTCTGGTTCCCGACCCGGCGCCAGACACGAAGCAGTTGAGGATTATATAAAACGAGTAACCGAAATTGAAAATGTTGCCAGTTCCTTCCGCGGGGTTGAGAAATCCTTTGCAATCGCAGCTGGCCGGGAAGTACGGGTAATTGTAATACCGGAGCAAGTTAGCGATGCCGACCTAACAAAACTAGCGCATGACGTTGCGGATAAAATCCATGATTCAATTACATACCCAGGACAGGTGAAAGTCACAGTAGTTAGGGAAACACGGGCGGAATCCGTCGCTAGATGATGTATTTAGTATTTGGTATATAATATCTGGTATAGAAAAACAGGAACTATAAAGCCACATACTAAATACAAAACACACAATACAAAATACAATGCGAATTCTTAGCCCACGAAGCCCGCTTTGCGGGGCGAGTGGTCGCAAGATTTTCGACACTGATTTAGTTTAGAATGAAAATCTTATTCATAGGTGATATTGTTGCAAAACCTGGTAGGCAAGCAGTAGAAGAAGTCTTACCAGATATAATTAAGAAAGAAAAAATCGATCTTTGTGTGGCCAACATTGAAAACCTAACTCACGGTAAAGGCGCCACAGCCGAAAGAGTTGATGACATGAGGGAGGCTGGAGTCGATATTTTCACTTCGGGAAATCACATTTGGTTCCGCAAGGAGTTTGAAGAGGTCCTTAATAATGATCCAACCGTGATCCGACCAGCAAACTATCCAGCCGATGCGCCTGGTTTCGGTTTCACCTACGCAACCGTCGGTAAGGAAAAAGTTCTAATTATTAATTTAATTGGTCGGCAGTGGATTGACGAACCGGTGGACGAGCCCTACCGGGTTGTCGACGCCTTACTTTTGGATCAAGTCGATAAAGAAAAACCAAGCGCTATACTACTAGATTTTCACGCCGAGGCAACTAGTGAAAAAAATGCTATGGCTTGGTTCTTGGACGGCAGAATCACGGCTCTCGTTGGGACTCATACGCATATCCCGACCGCAGATTCTTGGGTTTTACCAAAAGGTACAGCCTTAGTTACCGATATTGGTATGACGGGAGCATTGCACTCTGTTCTTGGGGTAGACCCTTCCATAATTATCGCTAAACAGAAAGACCCAGCCGCGATCAAATTTGAGTGGGTGGAGAAAGGACCAAAGGTTTTTCGTTCGGTTTTGATTGAAACAGATAAAAAAGGGCTTGCTAAATCAATCAAAAGGGTAGATAAATTAATAGGAACGTAGTGACGCAGTATTAGAGCGAAGGGAGGTGTTTTAATTGCTCAAAGCAGATATTGTTGAAAAAGTTGCTAAAGAAGCCCATCTTACCAAAAAAGCGGCTAAAGAAGCCGTCGATGCCACCTTTAACACGGTAAACACCGCCTTAAAAAAAGGGGAAAAAGTTGTGCTTTCTGGTTTTGGAACATTCATCATTCGCGAGAGGAAATCACGAGTCGGCCGGAACCCAAAGACAGGAAGCAGTTTGCAACTTCCCCAAATGAATACTATTGGTTTCATCGCCGCCAAACAGATGAAAAAATCCGTGCGTTAGGGTGGAAAAGTGTCGTCTAATAACAAGTTGAAACCTTGGGTAGCATCTCCACCGAAGAAAAACCACTATTCTCTACATTTTAGTTCAGCTAATTAACAGTCAAAAATTCTGCGTCTTTCAGAATAGTTTATAAGTCCAATATACCAGTATATTGCACCAATTGTATCCAAAGAAAAACGACCCTTTTGCCAATCCTTCGTAGCTTTATGCGAAGAATGGATCGAGTCGTTTTCCCTCCTAAGAGAACCTCAAAGAGATTCCCTTGGGTTTTACGAGGAAGGCTTTGAGGCTTCCTCGGGATGAGATTGTTGCGAGTCTCGCATCCGTGGACTCTGCTCTTAAGTTGTTGGGGCTGGTCCTATTCGACTCTCAAGATCGGGTACTGAGTCGAGTATGGCCTTGATCTGCGCTAGGGCCAGGAGCTGGGGATCGTGAGCGCTGAGCGAGAACGGGCCGCCGCCAATTTTCCTTCTTTCCGCGATCTGATCATACAAAGTCCTAAGCCGCTTAAGGTACCAGTTGTAGAACTCTTCCTTCGTGATACCCATACCCGTTACTGCGGGGCAGAGTGCTACCGAAGTTGCCAGACCCTGCAAGATCATGAACTCGTTGGTAGGGTTCTGTGGCGCTTTATTGCTCGCGTCGCTTACTACACGCTCCAATGTCGGTATGCCCATCGTTGCTCTCCTTCCTAAAAATAGACAGAATTACTTGCTTCGGAGAGAAATTATAGCAAAGTTAGAAACAATTGTCAACTATAGGATTGTTACTTAAGTAACGAAGAAAACTTCTCTTTTGCGTTTGAAGTCGGTGGCTACGTGTTCGGCTTCGCCTTTTAACACCGCTTCGTATTCCTTGCAAAAAATGCAGTTTTCCGAGTTGTGAGGGAAATTATCCGCAAGCTTGGTTTTTTCCACCGCCAGTGCCCTTTGCTCAACCATTTTTAGTGCCGCGCCTAGATCCTTCATCTGCACCTCTTTTGGAGCCTTATCTTTATCCAAATACCAGTAACTTGTTTTTCGCACGGGTTTGTTAAGAGTCTCATTCGCCAAAATTGTGTAAATCGGCAGCTGCAACGAGTCGTCGGCCTCTTCGTGCTGGCCAGTTTTAAAATCGAGAATATGCAAACCGTCTTCATACGGCTCCAACCAATCAAAGTTTCCTACTAAGACGATCTCTTTTTCGGGGAAAAGCTTTTTCTTCGGAAAGTCGGGAGCTGTCATGGGAGTTTTTCCCGCGAAGTCTTTATTTGCAAAAAAGCGCTCTGCCATCGCCACGGAGCGGTCTTTAAACTCTTTTTCTTGAGAAGAGGATTTAAACCCGCCAATTTTCCTAGGCTTTAGCAGCCAGCCGCGGGAAAGCTCATACATCAGCTTGTCTTTATTTCTCTCGGTTGGCGGGTAGCGGTTAACAAAATTATCAATTGCATCGTGAACAATTTCTCCTAACGAAAGGTATGGGTTCGCCACTTGGATACGAAAATTATTGCCGAAAGCTTTGTCTCGATAGAGGTTGCGCAGAAAGTAAAAGTGCGGACATTTTTCAAAATCGGAAAGTGATGAGTGAGAAATCCAAGTTGTATTAGGATTATAATCAAAAGCCATAAGAGACAGCTTAACCGACTTATTTGCCTTTTTCAAGCTTTAGCCTTAAACTTTATATCATGGATTCCGCCCGAGATATTATTGACGAAGCCAAAAAAGTTCTCTACGGAAATTTAAAAACCGGGTACTCCACATGGGCCAAAAGCGAATACAAGTACATCAGTCCTTCGCGAGACCACTACCACCACCAATGGTTTTGGGATTCTTGCTTTCACGCAATCGTTCTCTCCCATTTTGACATTGAGCTTGCCAAGAATGAGATTCGCTCGCTTCTTCGCGCCCAGCGGAAAAATGGTTTTATTCCCCACGTAATTTACTGGCGGGAAGGGAGGTTTAGACGGCCAATCGCTGGTCTTGGAGCGCTGTTAGAGTCCAAACTTTCCCTTGAACCAACATCTACAGAAATGATTCAACCACCTCTCATTGCCCAGGCGGTCGAGGCAATTTACAAGAAAGAAAAAAATCTAAGTTTTCTAATTGAGGTAGTCCCAAAAATTAGAGAATACTATAAATGGATCGCTGAAAATCGCGATCCGGACAAGGACAACCTAATTTCAATAATTGCCCCGTACGAATCCGGCCTGGACCAAAGCCCGGCATTTGATCCAATTCTCGGTGTTGAAAATCGTAATATCTTATTAATAGCTTTGGCTGGCCGGAAGGTTACGTTCAAAAATTTACTTAGAGACTACTCGCTTGATAAGATTTTTGCCGCCGATTATTTCAATGTTGAGGATGTGTTTGTAAATTCGATTTATATATACAATCTGAAAATTATGGCGAACCTACTTCACGAAATTGATGCAGAGGGAGATGCCCGCTGGTTTTTGCAAAAATACCACTTGGCAAAAGAGGCTCTGGTAAAAAAATGTTTTGATAAGGAAAATAAAATCTTTTTTGACATATATTCAAAAGAAGAAAAAATGTCCAAGATTATTACCATAAAGAGTTTGACGCCACTTATTTTGGATATTGATGAGAAGATTGTTAAGGCGTTGGTGGCGCGTCATTTGGAAAATACAAATGAATTTAATCTCCCGTACCCACTACCAACCGTTGCTCGAAATGAGCCTTCGTTTGCGCCGTCGCCTTCGACTATTGCTAAAGAACCGGTTATTTGGCGAGGCCCAACTTGGGTAAACACCAATTGGTATTTAGTTAAAGGTTTAAGGAAACACGGTTTTAATGAGTTTGCCCAGACGATCGTCGATCGCACTGTAGAGCTCGTAAAAAGAGGCGGTTTTAGAGAATTTTTTGATCCCTTCACCGGCGAAGGATATGGCGCCTCATATTTTGGCTGGTCCACCTTAGTTGTTGATATGATGGCAGAACCCGAATGAACCACTATTTAGCGGAGTATTTGGGAGAAAGTTATAAAGAGGCTCATATAGACTCGTCTCACGAAGGTTATTCTTGTCGCGCCGTCTTAGTTGGAGAGCGGGTTGCCCCTGTTGTTACAATTGTTCCAGGATTTAGTTCTGAGATTGAGCAAATGGCTCCTTTCATAAAAAAATTCCGGCTGTCAGGTTACAGCGTTGTCTGTCTTTCACAACCAGGAGCACCGACTTCGGCTCAGCCTAATCATTTTTACAAACACCAAGGATTTTCTGGTTTTGCTGCTTCGGTTAAAAAAGCACTGGCGCGTTTTGGAATCCCAAAAACTTTTATTTATGCGTCTTCTACAGGGGCAGCGGCCGCCGCTTCTTTAGCGTCCGAAGAGGCAAGTTTGGTGCAGTCAATTGTTGCCATGAACCCAGCGGCCCTTTTTTCCCAATCACCATTTTCGGCCGCCTATGGATCCATCTTTACCTTGTTCGTGGATTGGAGAAGGCACGCTGGCGTTGTTAAGGATGCGCCTCGCCCACCAAAACCAAAAGTTAATTTCTTAGTTTCAACCTATCGTCACTACTGGGGTTTTTGGAATCTTTCCAAGATTGCGGCGCAAGATTCAACTTTTGAAAATCTAAAAAAAGTTTCGGCACCGGTACTAATTTTAGTTGGCGAAAAAGACACCCTAGCGCAGTTTGGAAAAATTAAAGAGCGAGTTGAGAATTTTAAAAATGTCCAGGTTTATTCAATGGCCGGTTTTTCTCATTCAGACCCGAATTCGGAAGAAAAGATTGAGGAGACTATCGAAAAAGCAGCCTGCTGGTTTGAAAAAAGTGAACCCGCTTACCGGTGATACCAGAAAGCGGGTCCTTTTGTGTCTAGATATATCAGAAGGCCAAAAACGCCGACCAGTCCCCAGCAGGTGAAATATCGGGCCGTTACTTCCACTTCTCCAGGATGAGCAGCGAAGAAGCCTCCACCTCTAATCCCCAAATCCGCCAACATGTAGGCAGTGGCGAAAAAGAGACGGAACCCTCCTCCCCAAATTAGTCCTGACTGAAACGAAGTCATGGTCCATAGACCACGCAGGAAACTGCCGTCACTAAGGTTCATCTCTCACCTCCTTGCGGTATATTATAGCACAGAAAAGCAAACTATAGGTTGACTTCGGTGAGATTTTTATGTATGATAACGAAACTAATTTTGGCAGATAAGCTTTAAATGAAAGGAGACAAAAAATGCCCACTAACTGGCCCATTTATCTGTGCCTCTATGGGTCGGGGAAACCGAAGTTCCGACTGGACACGATGACTCCTGAAGAGGTCGAAACTTTGGCGTCCTTGATGACTCACCACTACGAACCTTTCACTACTGCCATAAGGGTGAAAATCGACGGGGGAGTGTCGCGAGTAAATCCAGAAGCTGACCGATTAGCGAGGTCAAAGGGAATTCATATCGGTCCTTACCACCGAGGCTCAATGAACATAGGTTTAGGCATTTCAGATCTGTCAAAGATACCTCAGCTAGTCAAGGATCTAAAAGAGGTACTTGGCATGATCTAGTGATAACCACATTGGCGAGCTGTCTGAATAATTTAGGCAGCTCGCCTCTTTTTTATGCTAAACTCACACTTATGAAAAAACTTTTGGCCGTTGTTGGGCCGACGGCAACTGGTAAAACAGATTTAGCGATTTCTCTTGCGAAAAAATTTAACGGCGAAATTGTCTCCGCGGATTCACGGCAGATTTACAAAGGGATGGATATTGGGACCGGGAAGGAATTAAGTCAAAAGTCAAAAGTCAAAAGTCAAAAATTCGAAAAACACAAAGGATATTGGGTTGTTGAGGGGATACCAATTTATCTTTATGATGTTATCAATCCAGACGAGAGTTTTTCAGTGGCGGAGTACCAACAGCTTGCTTACGAAAAAATTGCAAAGATTCACGAAAAAGAAAAATTGCCAATATTAGTTGGTGGGACCGGTTTGTACACAAGATCTGTACTACAAGGTTTGAAGATACCTCAAGTTGCGCCGGATAATAATTTAAGAAAAAAATTAGAAAAAAAACCACTCGGAATCCTTCTTAAAGAGTTGGAAGAGGTGGACTATAAAGCTTATCAAAAAATTGATAAATCCAACCCTCGTCGAGTTATACGAGCGCTTGAAGTTTATTTAAAAACAGGTAGAACTATATCGGAACTCGCAGCAAAATTTAAGCCGAACTTTGAAAGTCTTGTGGTTGGCCTTTCGGCCCCGCGCGAAGTTTTATATGAAAAAGCGGATAAAAGAGTGGAACTTTGGTTTAAAACAGGTTTTGTCGATGAGGTACGAGAGCTTTTGAAAAAGTATTCCTCGGATTTACCATCGATAAACTCTTTGGGTTATCGGCAGGCAGTTTCGTACCTCCAAAACAAAATTTCACTCCCGGAGGCTATCCAAAGAACAAAATTTGATCATCACGGTTACATCCGCCGGCAACTGACTTGGTTTAGAAAAGAGAGGGTTGAATGGTTTGATGTCGGCCGTCCAGGATTCGAAAAAGAAATTTACAGAAAAGTGCGGGAATGGATTAAAGACTAAAATTTGCTTGGAAAGGCGAGTTTCTGCTAAAATTTAACTAGGTTTTCAATGAACGATAAACAAGTCATCGAAATATCCACAAGAAGCATTCTCAAGGCAGTCGCAATAGTTATATTTCTCTTGGTTGCCTGGAAGATTAAGGGCATTATTTTTGCTTTGATTATATCTATAATTTTGATGAGTGGTTTTTCGGCAGTTGTAGATTGGTTTGTAGAAAGAGGGATCAATAGAGTTATCGCCGTTGTCCTTTCGTATATTATTGCAATTGGGCTTTTAGGACTTATCCTCTTCATTATCCTACCGCCGCTTATTATTCAAACTAGTGAGTTTTTTAAAGATCTTCCACTTTACGTTAATACTCTTTCGGAAAATCTGAATAAATATCATATATACGTTTCAATAGATACCGAACACATAACCCAACTCTTATCAACTCGGATAGAAACCATATTGAACGAAACATTAAATATTATCCTTAATGTCTTCACGGGCTTTTTGACATTTGTTACTGTGGCCGTTCTCACTTTCTACCTGCTTTTGGAAAAAGACAAAATCAAAAGGAATATGTTTGTTCTCTTTCCGCATCTTCCAAAAGAGCGGGTGACAAGTTTGGTTAATAAAATTGATGAAAAGTTAGGCGCTTGGGTACGCGGTGAGTTTATCCTTATGGTGATAATTGGTACGGCTAGTTGGATTGGCCTCTCTCTTCTTCGAATTAATTTTGCGCTTCCTTTGGCTGTCTTGGCTGGGTTATTTGAGGCGGTGGCAATAATTGGACCGATTTTCGCGTCTATCCCCGCAATGATAGTTGCTTTTGTTCAATACGGCACGCCAATTGCAGTTGTCGGTGTTGCGCTTCTTTACTTCCTAATCCAACAGTTTGAAAATAATTTATTAGTGCCTAAAGTTATGCAGAAAGCAGTCGGGGTGCATCCGCTCGCTGTTATACTTTCTTTGCTAATTGGAGGATCGCTTTTTGGGATTTTTGGTGCTGCCTTGGCTGTGCCAATAGCGGCTACAATTCAAGTAATTATCGAAGATATTCATGAGCACAGTGATTGACCCTACGTAAGTTGGCTGGTAGTAAGAACCACTGCAAAAATAATAAAGCACAGTATCAGCCCCACGCCTATTTTGCTCAAAGAAGTTTTTGAAAAAATTGCGGCAAGCCCCAACCCACTAATAGCAAAAAGTGTAAGTGTAGAAATTATTAAGAACCCTCTTCCAACTGCAATCGGGTGGAAAATTCCGCCAACGCCAAGAGCGATTGTTAAGTCTAAAATCGATGCGCCAGTCAAATTACCAACGGATAACATCATATGCCCTTTTATAATAGAACGAATTGTGGTTGCAATTTCCGGGATGGAAGTACCAACTGCAATCGGCAGGGCCGCTATTAAAATCGGTGAGATGCCAAAATCGGAGGCCAACACAACAGCCGAATCCACTAAATATTTTGCGCCGACTCCTAAAATTATTGCTGCAACTACGAAAAAAATTAAATCTTCAACCCCATCTTCGTGGTCTATAAAGGATCTGATTTTATTGAAGCGAGTTTCTATCTGATTTAAAATACTTAACTCGCTTTTAGTAACGGAAAATTCCAGAAAAAGATAAACTATCCCGATAGTTAAAAGAAGGAAACTTTGCACCCTGGTTATTTCCCCACCAAAACCAAGGATTAATATTAGAAGCGTTAAGAAGATAAGAATGTTAAAGGTGCGGCTAAAATAGCCTTTTTGCGGTCGCCCCTGGCTAAAAAGGAAAATAATTCCAAGAGCCAGGCCTAAATTAGCTATTGGTGAAGCTAACACTGTCCCGAAAGAAATTCCCGGCTCTCTTGAGGTTCCACCAAAAAAAGATACAGATGCTTCAGGCAAAGTTGTGGCTAAACTTACAATGGTGGCCCCAACAACTAGTTCTGAGACCCCTAATCTTCTGGCCATCTCAATAGCGATCTCTCCAATCCAATCGGCCCCCTTAATTATAGCCGCTAAACTTATTACAAAAATTAAAATTTCTGGCAGCATTTAAGCAGTAATATTAGTAACATACTTATTATACTAAACTCGACGCCGTGTTGAAAACTAAGGCAAAATGTGCTATAGTATGCGGGCTTGGAGGTAGATGGGTGATCGCTCCGCCAGTTGGCGGAGAGGAAAGTCCAGGCAGCAAGCCAACGCCCAACGGACTGTAAGGTCCGACTGGTAACAGCTAGTCCTCGCCCCATTCCTTCGGAATGGGGATCCCAAAAGGGAAAATGAGGCCAATCTCGAATTGACGAGATTGGAGAGCAACAGAGACGAGTCTCGGCTTTTTTGAGTCGAGGGTGAAACGGGCAATCCTAGGGGCTGCAATCGCCGAATCCTGCGTTGACAGTTGGGATAGCAGGGAAGACGCGAGCACTCCGACTAAATCGGAGGAGGTTGACTAAACGTCGACTTCAGATAGATGATCGCCTTAAAACAGAACCTGGCTTACAAGCTACCTCTAAGCAACAAAGAACCTCGATTTTAATCGGGGTTTTTTGTTGGCAAGATTTAGTGCAGCTTCTTGAACACTAGAGATTTTTCTGAGAAAATACACTTATGGAAGCAAATATTAATCCCCCTCCATCAAAGAACAAGGATTCTCAACAAGAGCCCCAGAAAACTAATAAATTAAGATGGTTACTACTTGGTCTGTTTATTCTCTTGTTATTACTAATCTCATATGTGGGTTACTTAAAGGTCAAAGAAAAACTCACGCCATCGTACCAACCGGATTATGGTCCTTGTGCACCAGGTGGGACGACTTGTTTTGAGGCTGAGGGAAAGGTTAAAGTTGTTAATACCCCGGAGGTTCAAGAATTAATAAAAAAATATGGTGTCAACAATGTTCATATAAGAGCGCTTGACATAGACTTAGTGGAAGATATTGAGTTTATAAAGCAGATACATCCTAATTTTAAAGAACAAACAGGCTGTATTATTATAGTTCATGCTGGTGATGATGGTTATGTTTATCAGGAAGATAAGCAGCTGAATATAATTTACAAAGAGACATTGTCAGAATTCACAGAAAAAACCAAAAGTGTTGCCCCGGAAATTATGGCAAAATTTTATTTGTCGCTTCACTAAGCCTATCACTTAGGACTCGAATACGTTTTAAAATTAGTTTGTGAGCACGAAAAGAAGTTACTTCATTACAACAGCGCATTAAAATAGAGCTGTTTAGTTCATTTAACTAGTTAAATAATATAGAGTGGTGTTGACATCAAGATATCTTAATATTAAGATACTACTATATGAAAAAAATCGCAACCAACGTCCGCCTTCCTCAAAGTGAATACAAAGAGTACCGACTTTTAGCCCTTAACACGGGCAAAAGTTTTGCCAGATTTACAAGAGAAGCCCTTAAGTTTTATAAAGAAAAGGGTTTGGGTAGGCAGGAAGATAAACTTAAGGTGGTTCGGGAAATTATTAGAGAGAGAGTAAAGATTGATATTCCCACCCACAATCTAGTAAAGATAGGTCGAAAAATTGAATGAGAAGAATAGTTGTAGATGCTTCGGCCTGCCTCAAGTGGATTTTTGAGGATGAGGAAGATGCTGACCTTGCTTTGAATCTGTTAAGCGATACAGTGGATGGTAAGTTAGAACTTATCTCCCCGACACTTTGGTTGTATGAGGTTTCAAATGCCGTACGAGCGGCAATTTTAAAAAAAAGAATTAACCTCAACAAAGGTAAGAAACTTTTGTCCGCAATTTTAAAGGCTACGCCAGAACTTTCCGATTTTTCGAAAGTAGTCGTAAAAGCTTTCGATTTTGCAAATAAACATGATATATCCGTATACGATGCTTCTTACGCAACCTTAGCGGCCGAGGAAAAAACTGATTTGTATACTGGAGATGAGGCCCTTTATAGGAAGTTGAAGAAACTAAAATTCGTCAAATTGATTTCCCAATACTAAATTATCTTGACAGGAAAAATACAACCCTACAGGTTATGTTTTCCTTGACAGGAAAATAAAGCTTTGCAAGCTGTGTTTTCCTTGACAGGAAAATTAAAACCTTTAAAATGTCTGTATGCTTGCTAAAGTTACCTCTGGAGCCACGGTCGGTTTAGACTCTATTCCCATCACCGTCGAAGTCGATATCGCTTCCCAAGGCCTTCCCTCTTTTACCATTGTCGGGCTTCCCGATAAAGCAGTTGAAGAAAGTAAGGAAAGGGTGCGGGCCGCCCTGAAAAATGCTGGTGCGGATTTCCCGGCAAAAAGGATTACGGTAAATCTTGCCCCGGCCGATCTGCCAAAAGAAGGTCCTGCATATGATTTACCAATTGCGGTTGGAATATTAGCAGCATCTGGGCAGTTGAATACAGAGTTTGACGGCTCAGTTTTTTATGGAGAACTTTCTTTAGATGGGTCTTTGCGTCACACTGGTGGAGTTTTGCCGGTGGCGTTGATGGGTGTAAGTCAAAAATTTAAGAAACTGTTTATCCCGGCTTTTAACTCCAAAGAGGCAGGTATCGTGGATAGCCTTCAAGTTTACCCGCTAGAAAATATTGGTGCGCTGTTTCAGCACCTCTCTGGTTTAAAAACTATTCGCCCTTACAAAAAAGTTTCGGTAGATCTCTCTTCCTTAGAAGAGTACGAAAACGATATGAAGGATATAAAAGGGCAAGAAACTGCAAAGAGAGCGTTGGAAATTGCTGCAGCTGGGGCCCACAACGTCCTTTTAAAAGGACCGCCCGGAGCCGGAAAGACACTTCTGGCCCGCGCCTTTCCGAGTATTCTTCCCACTCTTACCTGGGAAGAAGCCCTTGAAGTTACAAAAATTTATTCCGTTCTTGGCCATTTGGATAACGACCGACCGATTATTAACGTCCGACCATTTCGCTCTCCACACCACTCCGCCTCTTCCATTGGGTTAATTGGCGGCGGAGCAAAACCAAAACCGGGAGAAGTTTCTCTTTCTCACCGCGGAGTGCTGTTTTTGGATGAGTTTGCTGAGTTTCCCCGCCACGTGCTGGAAGCCTTGCGGCAGCCGCTTGAAGATGGGATAGTCACTGTTTCAAGAGCCTCCGGGACAATTTCGTTCCCCGCAAAATTTACCTTATTGGCCGCCGCCAACCCTTGCCCTTGTGGGTTCCTTGGAGATAATGCTCGAGAGTGCGTTTGTGCACCAGGGCAGATAATTCGTTATCAGAAAAAACTCTCTGGACCAATTTTAGACAGGATAGACTTGCACGTTACCTGCCCATCTTTACCGGCCGATAAGTTAACCGGGATTGCGGAAGGAGAATCTTCAGCTTCTATTCGGCAGCGAGTGCAAAAGGCCCGCCGGATTCAAAACGAAAGATTTGCCGGTATGGCAATAGCCGCAAATGCCGAAATGTCGGTTAGACAGATTAAAGAATATTGTAAACTAGATAGCGATTGTCTAAATTTGCTACGAGCCGCAATTTCGCAAATGAAACTTTCGGCTCGAGGTTACCACCGCATTATTAAAGTCGCCCGTACTATCGCGGATCTTGAAGAATCTAAGGATATTAAGCCAACCCATATCGCCGAGGCGATTCAATACAGAGTGATTGAGGAAAACTAATAAATCTTGGGTTTTAATCGGTGAATTTTACTGAATCAACTAGTTTTTGAAATTCTTCAAATTGAGGGTCGCCTTCCTTAGGAGAAAAAGAAGTGAATACAAATACTAGCGAACCTTTCTTGACAAAATAGGATTTTGCTATTGTCTGAGGATTTTGGTTGGAAGTATAGGTGATCGATAAAGCATCCAGCCTTCCGATTTTGGTTTTAGTCATCTTGGCCGGATCTCGCCCTTCAGCTTTGAGTACGTCGGCCAAAGTTTCTGCTTTGTCCTGCCGTGAGACAAGGATACTGACATGATAATCACCTGGTTTTTGGTCAGTCGAAGTTTCCTTGGTGCCAGTTAAATCCAACAAACCAGCATATTGTCCTTTGAAGGCTAGAGATTGGATGTAAGTGTTGGAGGCAGGATAAGAGTACCAACTGAGTGGTAAATCAAAACTAATACCCAACAGAGTATTTGTGTAGCGATCATTTTGATTGGTAACTAATTTTAAAGAATTTTGATCGTACTGATCTGAAATTTTGATGGCGGCGGTGCTGGTCAAATCCCGGTAAACCTGGATTTCATCAGTTTGCTCTTTGATCAACGGATAAAGGGCGACGACCCCACCTAAAAAGCCGATTAAACCAACCAGAACAACGACCAAGATTCTGGGCCAATGAGGAGATTTTTCAGTATGTTCAAACAAAGCTTGATGGAAGAATTTCCCTGGGATTTTCACTTTTGTCCCAATAAAAGCCCCCAAAACGAGCAGGTAAATCAAGATTAATGCTGGGTCAAAAAGCGACCACAGATGGCTGTAACTAAAAGCGTTCGAAACAACCTCAAATATAATTGAGGCGAATATTAAAATAAGCACCAAACTTCCAGTAATAAACGTATCGGCGATTGCAGTTTTTGGAGCGTAAGTTCCGACAATAAAACCAAGAATTATAATCCAACTTAATAAAATCCATAAATAATATGAGGATAAGTTAAAAATCAAGTTGTAATAAGGAATGAGTAAGTCACTATTTTTAGCGGATTCTAACAGGAAGGAAATAACGGTAAAAGCTGCAAGAGCTATAAAGGTAAATAGAACTACTTTCCAATTGAACCTCATGGGCAGATGATGAAAGTATAACAGAATCAAACCAAAAGAAAAACCCCGAGACGTTTGGGGTTTTTCTTTGGTAGTAAAAAAGAATCAAACATTACGCCGCGTCAAACGCGGCTCGGTAAGCAACAATTAACCACCAATCTTAAACATTTTAGTTCCACAAACTGGACATGTTCCACGAAGAGCTTTTTTACCGTTTTTCATTGTTATTTGTTCTGGATTTGCAACTTCTCTTTTGGTGCGGCACTTTACACAGTACATTGAAGCCATGATTGAAGGGTATCAAATATAAGGATACTCGATACCGAGTTTCACCTCCCTTCAGGTTGAAAAATATATCCTCAAACTAAAAGTCGATCTTAAACGTGCGTAGAACGAGCTTAGCATAACTAGTTGAGGCTGTCAAGCTTAGGACAATTTCGGCTGATATTGCTACAGCTGTTAGGATAAAAATCTTCCTCAAATCCTTATAAATGTAGGAGTAATCTTGTCCGGATGTTGCGGCAGCAAGCGGTTTTTCTATCTTGGGTTCTTGTTTTATTAAATCTTGGGAAGACACGACTTCACGGTATCTATTTTGCAGACCGACGGAAGAATCGGAGGCAGGAGTCTCGGCTTGTTGTTCAAGCCGGTGAAGACGAGCTAAAATTTTTTCTTTCTTTGTTTTTCTAGGCACGATGATAAATTAAAAAGTCAAAAGTTAAAAGTCAAAAATAAAAACCAATAGCTTTTTAACTCCACATTCTAAATTATTAATTCCCTACCATGCTAGCATATTTGAATTTAGGTTTGCAAGTCTAAGAAAGTTAACTCTTGCACTAGCCGAGTTATATGTAGTATTCTAGCGAGTAGCTATTTTACCCAGAATGATAGACTTTCTAAATAAGCAAGGGCCATTTATTCAAATTTTAATACTAGTTTGGTTGGCGGTGCTCTCTTACTTTTTCTGGAGAATCAACACCCATTACCGCCGTTTAATTGGCCGTTCAAAGCGGGAGGATTTAAAGGAGATACTAGATAAACACCTTCAAAAGATGGAAGAGACAAAGTTTACACTTTCCGAAATTAAAAAAAGGGTGCAGTCTGTCGAGGAAGATTTACCAAATAATATAAAAAAGATTGGTTTAGTGCGGTTTTCACCCTACCGCGAAGTTGGCGGCAATCAAAGTTTTTCTTTGTCCCTGCTAGACCAGGATTCGAATGGGGTTGTTATTAGTGCTTTGCACAGCCGGGACACAACAAGAGTCTACGCAAAACCGGTTGTTTTAGGAAAGGAAACAAAGTACAGTTTATCCGAGGAGGAAAAAGAGGCTGTTAAAGTTGCTAAATCGGTGAAAAATGCTCGCAAAGCATCGTTAGTTCACGCCGGCCCAGTCTCCCAGCCGGAAGATATATTGGCCCAGGCAAAAAAATGAAAGGTTTTAAACTTCTTTTAGAAAAATTTAGGCAGTCTTCTCGAAAGAAAAAAACGGTAATTTTAGCTATTCTTTTGGTTTTTATCTTTATTTCCGGGGCTTTAGGATACGTAGTTGCTTATAACCTCCACGCTTCAAATAGGGCTTTCTCACCCATTGGAAGCCTGCTTAACGGCAATCCCAGGCAGCCGCGAAATGTACCTGACCCGATTAACGGAATACTGTATACTGCGGAGGAAGCAAAAAAATGGCAGGATAAACTTCCTTTAGCGGTGGTAATTGAAAACCACTCCGACGCCCGTCCTCAATCTGGCCTTTCTCATGCAGATTTAGTTTACGAAGCTTTGGCCGAAGGAGGTATCACCCGTTTTTTGGCAATTTATTTAGCCGAAGATACTGGTCTGGGGCCGGTGCGTAGCAATCGTCCTTATTTTATCGATTGGCTTTCAGAATACTCGGCGGGATACGCGCATGTCGGTGGGTCTCCACTAGCTCAGGCATTAGTTCAAAGCTTACATATCAAGAACCTGGACCAGTTTGTTCTAGGTTACCCAACCTACGAAAGAGTTACTTCTAGGTTTGCTCCCCACAACGTTTATACAACTACAAAAAAATTAAGAACAGCCGCCGCCGAGCGTGGTTATAAAGGACCGGTTAATATTACCAGCTGGAATTTTAGTGACGAAGAGGCGGCAGCGGCAGACAGGCCAAAAAAATTCACTGTCGAGATTCCCTACCCTGCTTTCAGCATGGACGTCGTTTGGAAGTATGATCCTTCCTCCAACGATTACCTCCGGTTTGATGGCGGTACCGCCCATATAGATGCAACCAGTAAAAAACAGCTTTTCGCAAAAGATATTATTGTCGAATTTGTACCAGCGTCTTTGGTGGATTCTCACGGAAGGCTGAAGATGAAAACGATCGGTTATGGTAAGGTTCTTGTTTTCAAGGATGGAAAAGTTATTAAAGGAGTCTGGCGAAAAAGTGTAAGGGTCGGAAGAACCAAACTTTATGATGAGCAAGGAAACGCAATCTCTTTAAATCGAGGGAAAATTTGGGTGGAAGTTGTCCCCTCCGATTATAAATTAACTATTAAAAAATGATTCTGCCTAGAAGGAGGTTTAATGCTTAAAGATTTATTTATATCCAAAACAAGAGTAAAACTCTTACAAGTGTTTTTAAGTAATCCAGGCAGGATTTTTTACGTAAGAGAACTGGTCAGGTTGGTAAATGAACAAATTAACGCGGTCCGAGCCGAGCTTTCCCGAATGGAAAAAGCCGCTATGGTTACCAGCGAGGCACGCGCCAACCGGAAGTTCTACGGATTTAGAAAAGATTATATATACTATGACGAACTTACTAGACTCGTGACAAAGTCCACCGGTTTAGGCGGCTCTATAATTAAGGAGCGAAATAAACTAGGAAAAATTAAGTACGCCTCTCTTTCCGGAGGATTTATTAGACGAAGACCAGTTGGTCCGACTGATGTAGATTTACTAGTTGTTGGCAGCGTTGTACTTCCTCAACTTGCTCAGCTTGTTAAAGAAAATGAAGGTCAGGTAGATAGAGAGATTAATTACACAGTCATGACTGAGGAAGAATTTACCTTCAGAAAAAGAAGGGGTGACCCTTTTATACGAAATATTTTGGAAAGACCTAAAGTGCTCCTCGTTGGTGATGAAGACGAGATGGTCCGCTAACTATGAAAAGACCAAGAGCTTTATTTTTTATAATTATTTTAATAACCATCGTGGCAGCTACGGTGGATTTGCCGGCTCTGCCAATAAAATTCAACGCGGGTCCGGTGAAAATTGATACAAGGGTCTCGCACCCGGTAATTAATTTCAATCTGTTTGGCCTCCACCTCAGCCGAGATTTGGAGCCCAAGCTTGGTTTGGATTTAAAAGGAGGGGTAGACCTTACTTTAAGTGCGGACGTTAGTGATATCCCCCAAGACCAAAAAGCCGATGCTCTAAATGCCGCCAAGCAAGTAATCGAGCGTCGGGTCAACGCTCTAGGAGTTTCTGAACCAATCGTTCAGACCGCCCAAGTCGCTGGTGACTACCGAATAATTGTAGAGCTTCCGGGAGTCCAAGATACTTCCCAAGCAAGGGAGTTGGTTGGGCAAACAGCAAAACTAGAATTTCGCCAGTTTAAAAACGATAAGGATGCTCAGAAATTCGCCACAACCGGGGTTCCAGTACCGACATTAAAAAATACTAAACCCACCGGTGTTGATGGTAGAGATCTAAAAAAAGCAACGGCTGATTTTGAATCCGCTGCCAATGGTGGGCAAGGCGGCCCGGTAGTGCGGTTTACTTTGAAGGGAGGCTCCGTCACTAAGTTCCAACAACTGACTAAGAGCCTAATTGGCAAGCCATTGGCGATATTTTTAGACAACCAAGTTTTGCAAGCACCAATTGTTCAAAGTGAAATAGGTGCAGATGGAGTTATAACTGGGCAGACTTCTGCCAGTGCAAAGATACTAGCGATTCAATTAAATGCCGGGGCCTTGCCAGTGAAAAATATTCAGATAATTCAGGAAAGAACGATCGGGGCAACCTTGGGTCAGGCTTCGATCGATCGGAGTCTCTTAGCCGGCGCAATTGGGCTGACTATAGTTGGTTTATTCATGCTTACTTACTACGGTGGTTGGGGGCTTTTGGCAGACACCGCTTTGTTGGTTTACTCCTTAATAGTCTTTGCACTGTTTAAAAGTATACCAATTACGCTAACTCTCGCCGGTATTGCTGGGTTTATTCTTTCAATCGGAATGGCGGTGGATGCTAATATCCTAATTTTTGAGAGAATGAAGGAAGAACTGCGATCCGGCAGGGAACGGGCGCAAGCAGTGGAAATTGGTTTTTCCCGAGCCTGGAATTCCATTCGGGATTCTAATGCCTCTTCATTAATAACCAGCGGGATTCTTTATTGGTTTGGGACTGGAAGTGTGCGCGGGTTTGCTTTGGCCTTGGCCCTGGGAATTTTAGTGTCGATGTTTACGGCGATAACTGTAACTAGAACCTTCTTACGGTTTGTTTATCGGACTTAATATGGATCTTTGGCCGTTTAAAAAAACTAAGCGCACTAAACATTTTGAGTCTCTCGCGGCTCGTTTAGATAAAAGAAGAGATGAACTTGCGGCCGAGTTTGAAGAAAAACACCAAGGGGTGACGAAGTGGGCAAAGGAAAGGGGAATCAAAACTGAGGATTTGGCGAGTAAAGGAGCAAGGGGGCTCGCGGCTGCTGTTGCAGCGGGGGCTTTACTGCTAACACCAAGCCTGCCTAATACGACATCCTCAGCGAAAAAGGTGCCGCCGGCAACTAATATTGAAGCTCTGGTAAAAACAAGGAAGGACCTTTCCGATAAAGTTAAGGCTTCATTGCTCGGCACTAATCTTTACGACGACAAGGTGATAACCAAAAGGTTGAGCAAAGTGCTGAAAATTCCGGTTACAGGGGAACTTTCCGGGATTCGTCTCAACACTACTTACGGGATAATTGGATACGAGTCTCACCTTTCTCGTTATCCAGAAGAGATTTTGGAAGATCATTTTGATTCTCGAGCAGATTTTGAACGTTACGCTCACGCATCTATGGCCGGCGGTCCTGGAGCGTGGGGTTATTTAGCAAGCTCGCGGGAGACCCTTACTAAAAAAGATATTGAGAGGGAGAAGTATTATTTAGTTGCCCAGACTTTTTTGTCACCAAATTGGGGTTCGCCAGCCGTGAAGAGGTGGTTTCGGCACCGCAAGATGGTTGTGGTTAATCCCCAAAATGGGGCGGTTGTGGTCGGGGCTATTGAAGATTCCGGGCCTGATGAGGCAACCGGTAGGAGTTTCGGCGGTTCTCCCGAAGTTATGGCGGTTTTGGGATTTAGCGGTGGAGGAGATAGAGTTCTCGTTTATTTTGTTAATGATCCAAAGGATAAGATACCTTTAGGAGCATATGGATTATGAGTTTTCTAATTGAGACATTTTTTGACAAAAACAGAATTGCCTCGCACCTAGACACCTTGAAAGTTGAAAAGGGCGAGAAAGAGAAATTACTAGAAATGATAAATAACTTGATGGAACTTCGGTTCCTTCATACAATTTTAGAAAAATTGGAGGAAAAAGATAAAGAACTTTTTGTTATGGAGCTTCAATCCGGCAGCCAAGAGACGACAATTGAGTTTTTACGGCGAAAAATCGAGAATTTAGAAGATATTCTGCGTGAAGATGCGAAAGTTCTTGAGGAAGAAATCCTATCAGACGTCCGCGACCTTAAGGAGGAAAACTAATGGTAGACATCGTCGGTAAAAAATTCTGGTATTTTCTTTTCTCGGCCTTAGTGATAATTCCGGGAATAATTTCTTTGGCCGTCTGGCGGTTGGACGTGGGTATTGATTTTACCGGTGGTACACTTTTGGAATATCAATTCAATCAGCCACTGGCTAAGGATCAAATCACCAACACATTAAAAGATAAAGGAATCGAGGTTGCGACTGTCGCTGACACCTCGACGAACTCTTACCTTATTCGCACCAAACCATTAAACGACTCCCAGATAAAAAATGCGCGGGTCTCCCTTGAAGCAAAGTTTGGTCAGCTAAAGCAGCTTCGCGAAGAGACAATCGGCCCGACGATTGGCGCTGAACTTCTAAGAAAATCTATAGTTGCTTTAATTTTGGCTAGTGTTGCAATTGTAGTCTACATTGCCTGGGCTTTCCGAAAAGTTCCCTCGCCAGCATCCTCATGGCGGTTTGGTGTTTGCGCTGTCGCGGCTCTTCTGCACGATGTTTTGGTGGTTATTGGCGCCTTTTCGATCCTTGGACATTTCTTTGCAGCCGAGGTGGATTCACTTTTTGTGACAGCCCTACTTACAGTTATTGGTTTTTCAGTTCACGACACTATTGTTGTCTTCGATAGAATTCGCGAGAATTTAAACAAACATATATCTTCTTCTTTTGCCGAAACTGTAAACCACTCGATCATTCAAACTTTGTCCCGCTCGCTTAACACTTCGCTTACAGTTGTATTTGTACTGCTCGCGGTTCTTCTTTTTGGTGGGAGTTCTATCCACTGGTTTACGGTTGCACTTTTAATTGGAATTGTCTCCGGGACTTACTCGTCAATATTCAACGCCTCGCCGCTTTTGGTACTTTGGCAGGAGTGGACAGATAAAAGAAAGAAATCGTAAGTATGGAAAATTCCAAAACTGTCATTGAAGTTGGCCACCTAGTTAAAAAATATGATAGCGATGTTGTGGCGGTCGACGATATTTCTTTTAACGTTGCCCAAGGAGAGATTTTTGGTCTTCTAGGGCCAAACGGCGCCGGTAAAACAACTACCTTAGAAATTATCGAAACCTTGCGCCGCCCTACATCGGGAAAAGTTACCGTGGACGGTATCGATGTTCTAGAACATCCTTGGGAAGTAAAAAACCGCATCGGTGTGCAACTTCAGGCAGCCGGTTTTTATCCAGAACTTTCTTTGGTAGATTTGCTAAAAATGTTTGCTAGTCTTTACCAGATTAATATCGGGGACCCGGTAGAAATTTTAAAAAAATTCTCGCTTGAGGATAAGAAAAAAGCTTTTTGGAATCAACTCTCGGGCGGGCAGAAACAACGTTTTTCTCTAGCGACTACTTTAATTCACAATCCAAAAATTATTTTTCTGGATGAACCAACCACTGGTTTGGATCCGCAGGCGAGAGCCAACCTTTGGGATGAGATAAAAAAGATTCATAAGGAGGGCCGCACTATTGTCCTTACTACCCACTACATGGAAGAGGCGGAGCAGCTTTGCGACGAAGTAGCCATAATGGATCAAGGGAAAATAATTAAGATTGGGCCACCAAGTGAGTTGGTTGATGAACTTCTGGAAGCTGGGTTTAAAAAGGACCAAGAAGTTAAGAGGGCCGATCTTGAGGACGTCTTTTTGGATTTGACGGGGAGGCATTTACGTGACTAATGGACAGTTGAGTAAAAAGGCACCTTCTCAAGTAAGGCCACTTTTGGCAATTGCCTTTTATTCTTTTAAAGCTCTTATCCGCAACCGAGCAACAGTCTTTTTTGGAATTGCCTTTCCCCTTTTTTTTATCACGGCCTTTGGTTTGATCGGAAATAACGCTTTAAGTATTTCTATCGGAGTGCCGACTTCTGATCAAAAAGGGGCAGTTTATCAAGCGCTTTCCAGCATCCAAGTTGTAAGTATTAAATCCGGAACCAGACAAGACCTTTTGGAAAAGTTGTCCCAAGGAGGCATATCCGCTGTTTTGACTGCAGATAAAGGGCAAACGGAACTTTTTGTGTCGCAATCTAACCCGCAAAACGCAGCTGCCGCCGAGGGTTTGGTGAACGGTGTTGTCGATAAACTTAATTTGCAACTATCCGGCGTAAAAAAACCGCGAGTTGTAGTTAATTTGCGGGAGGTTTCAGGAAGAAGCTATAAATACATCGACTTTTTCTTACCTGGAATGATTGGTTTTGCGCTTTTAACTACTTCAGTTACCAGTATTGCCTTTGGCTTAATTTTTCTTAAAAAGGCCTTGGTGCTAAAGAGACTTTTTGCCACACCAATTCGTTCCTACACAATCCTGTTTGGACAAGGCCTCGCGCGGCTATTGTTCGTTCTAATCCAGACTTTAGTGATTGTCTTTGTTGGCGTTGTCGCTTTTAAATTCACATTAATCCATGGTGCCCTCACCCTTTTCTACATACTAATTCTTAGTGTAATTGGGCTTGTCTCTTTCTTAGGTTTTGGTATTTTTGTTGCCGGAGTGGCAAACGATGAAAATACAGTGGCGCCGGTTGCGAACCTTATCGTCTTGCCGCAGTTTCTTGTTGCCGGAACATTTTTTCCGGTGGACGCGTTGCCGGCATGGTTGCAACCAGAGGTCAAAGTGCTGCCGCTAGCCTTTTTTAACACGGCGATTAGAAAAGTGACGGTCGAGGGGCTTGGGTTTGGCCATCTTTTGCCTCAACTGGCTGGTCTTGCAGTTTGGGCAATCCTGGCCTACTTTCTTGCTTCTCGCACCTTCCGTTGGGAGTGATCAACATCTAGAAAGAGAGGGAGGATTGGAACTTCTTTACCTGATCGACAGGACGATTACGCGTCTTATCCAGTGGGTATCAAAATTCCTGGAGAGGAGACTGCACCTTACAAAAACCGTCCAATATTTTATTATGCTTGGTCTAGTTTTGGTGGTTTATACTTTAACTGGACCAATCATAGACGAAAACAAAAAGTCTTTGGCCCTCTTACCAATTTATATGAGCCTTTGGTTTGGAATACACGTTCTAGCTGCGCTCTCCGAGAGGGTATTACGACGTTTGCATCTTTTCTTTGATGAAGACGGTTGCGTCGGAGAAAAGGAATACGGTGATGGTTATCGGGCTTGGTCTTGGATAATCATTAGCGCAGGGTACTTGTTTCTGGCCTTCAGTCGAGTTCTTGTCGGGGGTTCCTATTCAGCGCTGGGAATCGGCTATTACGGCATATTAACTCAGGCAACTGCAGAATTTGCGAGCCGTAAGGGAAGTTCCCGTCCGAAGGACAAAAGTAGGGTCACGGAGGCTCTTCGCAAACTGCTCGAAAGGTGTCGCAGTTGGCTGCCCAAACCAGTGCCGGTACCAAGTTGAAACCAGAGTGTCTTCTTGATGCTCTGGTTCTTTTTTGTTTGAAGCTTAAATCTTCAGGTGTTAATATAAATCTATGAGTTATGAAGTTGGGAGTCGGTATCCAAAACCGGGCGATAAAGTAAAGGTTGCCCAGAAAAAGGACTATACTTCTGGGGAGTTGACAGAAGGAGTGGTTAAAGACGTTTTGACCAGTAAACGCTTTCACCCGCGCGGTCATAAAGTGCGCTTAACTAGCGGTATTATCGGCCGCGTCCAAGAATTTACAGACGGAGAGGTTGGCTCTGAACTCAACAATGCGACCGACCCTCCCGCAGTGCCAATTCCCTATAAACCAGATGAGGACGATCTAGCATAATATGCAGCAAGAAATTGAAAAGATCCGCAAAAAATTTTCGGGGAAGCTGGCTGGTAGCAAAAAAATGCAAAATATAGTTTGCGAAACTTTGCTTTCTTTTCCAAAAGAAATTGTCGATTATGTAACCGAAAACGTTTGGTTTGTCAGTTCTTTTGACGATTCCTGGGGATTTGTTTTGAAGGGTTCGGAAATTGGAAATAAATTCATCGTGTTTTTTGGCGATGAGCTGTTTGCTCAAGATAAATACGAGCAAAAGTATACAGTTGCTCACGAGATTGGACACGTTGTTCTGAAACATCGCAATGCAATTTTAGAACCGCAGACAAAAGCGCAGACCAACGTCCAAGAAGCCCAAGCGCACAAGTTTGCTTTAAAATATGTTGGCGAAGAAAGGGGAAAATAGTAAAATTTGGCTATGAAAATTTCAAAACACGCCCACTCCTGCCTACTAATTGAAGAGAGCGGTAAAAAAGTTCTTATTGACCCAGGAGTCTATTCTTACGAAGAAAAGGCTCTCAACCTCGGGTCCTTAGAAAGTCTTGACCTTCTTCTCATCACTCACGAACACCCGGACCATTTTTATTTACCGGCGATTAAAGAAATTTTACAAAAATTTCCTGACATACGGATAGTTACAAACCCTTCGATTGTCGAGATTCTCAAAAAGGAAGGTATTGCTTCGACCAGCCAAGGGAACGATTTTGTACAAGTGGAAGAAGTTCCTCACGAGCATGTCTTTGGCATCCCCCAAATGCCGAAAAACGCGCTTTTCAAAGTTTTCGGTAAGCTTACCCATCCTGGCGATTCCCTTACTTTTAAACCTGAAACAGACGTTTTGGCGCTTCCAGTCCAAGCACCTTGGACAAGCCTCACTGAAGCAGCCGAGAAAGCGCTTTCTTGGAAACCCAAAGTAATAGTTCCAATTCACGATTGGCATTGGAGCGGCCCCGCCCGAGACTCATTCTACGAGCGGTTGGAAGGTTTCTTCAGTCAAAACGGAATTGAGTTTAAGGGCCTACAAACAGGCGAAGTAGTCGAAGTATAAATAGAGATTTTAAAATTGAAGGTTAGTTGTGCTGCCAGTTTACGGAAAAGCTTGTTCCAGTTGGGTCAAGATGGGAGGCCGGTGAGCCAGTTGAGGAAAGGTAAGCGGTGCTTTTCTATTGATAAATCTTCCAAGGCAATATTTTTCTTAGCCGTAAATTGAGAAATCATCTCAAAAGTGGCGGTTAGTTCCCTATTTAATACGTGGCCGTTATGAAAGTCAATAAAGTCAGCTACGTTTTCGATCATTACCTTAAGTTTACTCCCATAATTCAAATAAGCAAGAGGCAGGAAAAATCTCAAGCGATATTTTGTAACTTGCCAAGTGGTGGATTGATTTTAGCCCTATAGTGTAGTATACTATCTAAGTAGACTGGGTGTTTATCTTCCTTTATTAAAAAGAATAGAAATTTAATATGAATAATATCAGAAACGTTGCTATCATTGCTCACGTCGATCACGGTAAGACCACTCTTGTCGATGCCTTGCTGCGACAAAGTAATACCAAGCTCCACAAAGATTTGGAGGGCACGAACCTAATAATGGATTCCAACGATCTTGAAAAAGAGCGCGGCATTACTATCTTTTCCAAAAACGCTTCGGTTGTTTGGAAGGGTACAAAGATAAATATCATTGATACCCCTGGGCATGCCGATTTTGGAGGAGAGGTCGAACGGGTCTTGAAAATGGCTGATGGGTGTCTACTGCTGGTTGACGCCAAGGAAGGCCCCATGCCGCAAACTCGTTTTGTCCTCAAAAGGGCTCTCGAACTCGGTCACAAAGTTGTGGTCGTTATAAACAAAGTGGACAAACCCGATGCTAGAGTCGAGTGGGTGGTGAATAAAACTTTTGATCTTTTCGTTGAACTTGGGGCCAGCGATGAGGCAGCTTTTTTCCCAATTGTTTACACTTCAGCCAAAAAGGGATTGGCGGGAGTTGGGCCGGATTTAAATCAGATGAAAGATATCGCCCCAGTTTTTGAGGCAATCATCGAACACATCCCCGCCCCGACCGGAGAAGCAAGTAAACCGTTGCAAATGTTGGTCACTACAATTCTCGGGGACAATTTTAAAGGACGGATCGCGACTTGTCGAATTTACAACGGTTCGATAAAGTCCGGGCAGGAGGTTACTCATATAAACCGCGTCGGCGAAATGAAAAAAGTAAAGCTAACTGCCCTCATTGGCTTTTCCGGGTTGGATAAAATTGATATTCTCGAGGCGGAAGCTGGAGACATTGTGGCGGTTGCCGGAATCGAAAATGTGAATATTGGTGAGACCATTGCTGATCCTAACGAAGCTGTCGCCTTACCTCTTTTGGACATTGAAGAACCGACGATCAACATGACTTTTTCGGTAAACAGCTCTCCTTTTGCCGGAAAAGAAGGGCAGTTCAAGACTTCTCGGCAAATTCGAGAGCGACTTTTCAAAGAACTCGAAACCGATATGGCTTTGAAGGTGGCAGATGGTGCAGACGGAGATTGGATTGTTTCTGGTCGAGGAGAACTACATCTGGCTATTTTGATCGAAAGAATGCGTCGCGAAGGTTACGAATTTCAAGTGGCCCGGCCGCAAGTAATCACGAAAAAGATTAACGGCAGGACACTAGAGCCTTACGAAAAGGTTTTCATTGAGGCTCCGGAAGGCTATTCCGGGGTGATAATGCAAAAAATGGGAGAGCGCGGGGCTTTGTTGCAAGATATGAATACCGAAAATGGTGTTGTACAAGTAGAATTTATCATCCCAACCCGAAAACTATTTGGCTACCGTAGCGGGTTTCTTACCGACACCAAAGGGGAAGGTATTATCAACACAGTGTTCCATGAATTTAGAGAAGATGCCGGTGGAATTTTTGAGAGAGGTCCTGGATCACTAGTTGCTTTTGAAGATGGTCCGACAACTTTGTATGGGTTAACCAATGCTCAAGAGCGTGGAACGCTCTTCCTAGGACCCGCTACCCCCGTCTACAAAGGCCAAGTTGTGGGACAGAATTCCCGGGGCGGAAATATTAAAGTGAATGTTTGCAAAGAAAAGCAACAGACCAACATGCGTTCTAGAGGCGAGGGAGTTGCAGAGCATTTCAATGCTCCCCAACCGATGGGTTTAGAGGACGCCCTTGAATATATTGATGGTAGCGAGTTAGTAGAAATAACCCCGGAGAATATCCGAATCCGCAAAATCGATCTAAATTCTAAATATTAAACTAGCAGTTTAGATTTTTGAGCTGGAGAGTCCGGTGAGCCAGTTGATAAAAGGTAAGCGATGCTTCTCAATCGATAGATCTTCCAAAGCAATATTTTTCTTGGCTATAAAGCTAGAAATAGTTTCAAAACTTGCGTTTAATTCCGTATCTAATACGTGCTCGTTGTGGTAGGAGATAAATTCTTTTATATTTTGAGTCACGCCTTAAGTGTACTCCCCAAATCCAAATAAGCAATAGGCAGTTAAAACCCTCGCTTTTTGGATTCAAATCTGGTACAATCGTTTCCCTAAAATCTAAAGTCCTTGCTTGTTCGTCATTCCTAAAGGAGGCAGATGTGAAGGTTACTTTCATTTCGAGGGAGCCTGGGGTAAGGGCAAAGCTTCTCTATGGTGTTCGCCAAAGCGCCATTTACACGGGTGTCGCTAACTTAACTGCCGGTAGGACTGCAGCCATTGTAATCTACTATCCGGATTCGGTTCTTCCAAAGATAGAGCAAATTCTTGGTTACATGGATGGGCAGAATCGTAATCCTGAAGTTCACATCGAGAAAATCGGGGAGAAAGCAAACGTCTATGTTATCTTCCGGGTGAACGTGGACCCAAACTTCATCTTTGATCTTCTCGTCGATGAAGAAGTGGAGGGTATAGATTTTAAACAGGTAGGAAGGGAGAGTGTAATAGAGCTGCTTATGGTGGCGCAGGCTTCTATCTCGAAAGGTAGCCTGGCGAATTTCTCGCAAGTGTTCGATCGAGACCAAAAGTTTGACGTTATCGTCGGCAGACCGATGGGGTATAGAAACGCCGAGCCTCGTTGGCAAAAGACGCTGGCTGTTTACGAACAGAAGGCGCCGAAACTTCCGGTTTGAAGGATTGGAGAGGGCAAAAAACCAAACTTGCCCTCTCCTTTGCATAAGGTGTATAATTAACTAATGAAACCATTTTGGCCGCAAGAGGTAAGGAGAAACTCTAATGCATTTAACATCCGAAATGCAGGTAAGAAGTTTTTCCAAAAAGGCCACCGCAAAGCAAATAAGAAAAAGTGATTTCTTGCATTTCTTCCCCGAAACTTCAGAAAAGTAAGAAAAAATAAATAGGAAACGCCACACCCCTCGCTTTTTGTTTTCAAATCCCAAGACTTTTGCTGAGTTTATTTATAATGAGAGAAAAGGAAAAAAGCGGTGGGGGTGCTTGAAGAACAGGCACCCCCTTTAGACAGGTGTAGGTGGTGGATGAGGATCGTCCTTTGGGTCGGCCTGCCAGATTCTTGCTAGGATAAAAGGCAGACCGCTTTCATAGTCTGGAGGGATCTGGCCACTGGTACGAAGTAGCGCTTCCTCAGCTATCGATCTATCCCCACAGACAGCCTCCTTTGCTCTCTTCGCGTCAGAGTGTTCAGCACTTACGTTTAGAGTGTAGCCTTGGCTGCACGTACTACATAGTGCTTGAACAGACCAGACCTTCTCACTTATCTGTTTTAGATCTATCCGGTCGTATCGGAACAGCGTCTTACATGCTGGGCAAGCGAGAGGGATACCGACACAGATTTGCCTGATTATATCCTGCTCGTCCATTTGTCTCCTTTCTCTCTGACGCGGACGGATTATTTCTATTATAGTATAGTCAAGCAAGATAAACCCGCTTTTAGACTCAATTTGTATAGTCCACGACTGTGGTTGCAGCATTCGTGAGAATGCTCTAAAATCAGCTAGAAACAAACCTCAATGACAATTATCAAACCATTCCTAATTATTATTTCATTAATAATTGTTTTATTTATTCTCTTTGCGTTTTACCGAACTTGGAAGACGCAGCATGGAGAGAGTCAAAAACTATTTCTTTCCGGGAAACTCCCAAATCCAAAACTAGACGGATTTTATAAAGGCTCAATCACTGGCCAAACCAATCTTTCTTGGAACGGAAAAGTTTTTAATGCGCAAGCGAGTAGCGGGATTAACAAAATAAACGATTCTGAAAAGTACAAATTCAAAACTTTCACCGGAAAAGGTTTGCAGGACAAAAATCTCGAGGTTTTAAAATTAGAATACAATATTCCCGGAAACCCTTTCTGGCTCCGAACCGTGCTAGATGAAATAGTGGAGACCAAACCTGGAGTTTATTTAGGCAAAACCCACGTTCGCATTATTCCTGGTTTTCCTTTTACACTTGGTTATTTTAATTTGGAAAAATAGTTGAGCAAGTTGATATAGGTAAGCAAGATAAACCTCGCTTTTCAGCCTCAATTTTTGTAATCCAGGTAAGTGGTTGCAGCATCTGCCAAGATGCTATAAAATCCATCCAACCTAGTTTTTTAGTTATGAATACCAAAGAGCTGCAGAAGAAAATAGTAAAATTTCGTGATGCTAGAGATTGGAAGCAATTCCACAACCCCAAAGATCTTTCTATTTCATTACTTCTTGAAGCAGCAGAACTACTAGAACATTTTCAATGGAAAAGCCAACAAGAAATGGACGATCTACCAAAGACAAAAGAGTTTGGGGATGTAAAAGAAGAAGTCGCGGACATTTATTACTGGGTTTTGCTGGTTGCCAATGATTTAAATATCGATCTAGAAAAAGAGTTTTTGAAAAAAATGAAGCAAAATGAGAAGAAATACCCAATAGAGAAGGCCAGAGGAAGTCATAAAAAATATACAGAACTAACATGAACAAAACAAGAAAAATCTTCTTTGTTGTTGCAAGTGGTGGTCAGGAGACTGACAGACATTACTACGACACAATTGAGAAGAAACGAACTGTAGAAGAAGCAGAAAAATTTTTGGCTCCAGAAGAGATCAATATTCTGAAAAACAAATATCATAGTGGTCCGTTCGCAGTTTGGGGTGCAGTTCCAGGAACTGGAAATTCAAGAACTTGGGATTCTATGGAACCTGGGGATTATGTTCTTATCTATAAGTCTGGGTCAATTATTTTTGCTGCCGAAGTAGCTCTCAAAACTAGAAACCCAAGAATGGCTGAGTATCTATGGAGCAAAGATAGTAATGGCCAAACTTGGGAATATATGTATTTTCTGGTTAATACTGAGAAGGTTAACGTTGGTATGGCAAAGTTGAATCCCCTGCTCGGTTACAGCGAGAATTTTTTCCCAAGGGGATTTTCTGCAATTGACCAAAATAAAGTTGATGACTTGTTAAATAAGTACGGAGATACCTTGTCTGTACTTAAAAAGATCGAACAAGGGAGAGAATTAGAAAAGATAGACGAACATAAGAAAGTAGAAGAGATAGTATTAGATGAAAAAGTAGAAAGAGCTCCAACAGAGCATGATGAGATGCAGTGGCGATTAATTAGACTTGGTAAAAAGTCCCATGTTGATGTTTGGGTTCCACAAAACGATCAAGGTAAGGTATATGATAACCATGTTTTTAGAAACGAGGTTCTAGAGGACTTTCAAACTACTTTGGATGTACCGACATATATCAAAAACATTGACGTTGTTTGGAAATACGGGTTCTCAATAAAATCTGCTTTTGAGATCGAACATTCCACCTCAGTTTATTCAGGTATTTTAAGACTTTCTGATCTTCGAGCACTGACACCTAACTCCATTTATCCAATGTTTATCGTCGCTGATAGAGATAGAAAAAATAAAGTTTTTTCTGAGCTCCAAAGACCTACTTTTGACAACCCTTATCTAAACCTCAAAGAGGTTATCAGCTTTCTATCTTATGATAAAGTTCGAGAGCTTGACGAGGATTCTAAAGATCAGGATGCAAACGTTTCATTAGACTTCTTAGCGAGACAAGCTGAAAAGGTTAACTAAACCCTTGTTAGCAGACCACCTATCTTTCTGCTAGTTTTTCAGGTATAATTTTATTACTGCCCTGAACAAGGGCTTTTATTTTTAAAAATGGCTAAGTACAGCAAATTAAAAGTAATTTGTGATGCAAGCTGCAAAATCCCGAATGCAAATGTAAAGGGGAGGCCAAATTTTGGAAAGGCAGCAGGTGCATACCTATTTTTAGATGAGGTAGATAACCGTATTGAGAGTGGAGGTTTCTACCTCGGAGAAATGAGCCCCTATGAGGCTGAGTATCAAACTCTTTTAAAAACTCTCGATTTAGTAAGTGGTATTTGTAGAGGCGTGGTTGAAGTTTTTATGGACGCCGAATTTGTTATACGGCATATGAACGGAACTTACGGATTAAAATCAGATGTTGTCAAACCCATTTTTGACAAAATAAAATCAATAGAAACAGCTAGATTTAAAAAAGTTGACTATTATCATCATTCTCGTGATACGGAGTACGGAAAAGTTGTAGATAATCTGGCCAAACAAGAAGTTAATAAATACTAGATATTTAATCGAGAAAGGCGGGTGAATAGGATGCTAAGCGATCATGGTCTACTTGAAAAAGCAATTGAAATAGCAAAAGAGTATGCAAGAAGTGGAAACAATACACCAAGTGTAGAAGCTGTTCTTGAAAGAGTTTACGAAACACTTAAAAAACTAAACAAGCAGGTATAATTCTTGACACTTCAGGCAAATACTTCGATAGACTCAGTACAAGCAGGCATGAAGTTTGCTTTTCTTTTCCCGACCAATCATACTTAGACAACATGGCACACTCTCAAGGTAAACAAAGGCGCGAAACTAAAAAGCCTAAAAAGAATAAAAAGAAATAAAACCCTTGGTTTGCACCCAAGAATCTTCTTTTTGCTCGCTTATTAAGAAGCTCACAAAATAAATGGCCGATCCTGTAAGATGTCCTTATTGCAATAGCAGAGATTTATCCACGGTACCTGCCCCTTTTGGAGAGAGTGTACAAACAAGCTCCATCACCTACAAATGCCAAATATGTCACCGCAGCTTTAGTAAATCCTCTTCAGAAAAAAGTAAAGACGAATAAAAATTTCCTTGACACTCCAGGCAAACAAGCATAAAGTTTTCTCAAAATGAAAACTACTAGAATATTGATCTTGGAAGATGATTTAGAAACTCTTTCAGTCTTGCTCAGAAAGCTACATGAACTTGAAGAAGAGACAGCGTCGGTTATTTCTGTTGTGACTCTTTCTGAATACACTCAAGTAGAAGAATTTATCAATAACAAGAAGGACTTGGGCTTTGATATTGTTCTCCTCGATCGGGATTGCAAAGCTGGAGGATCCTTCCACACTCTAGAAATTGAAAAGTATGGTCCAGAGAAAATCATTTCAATTTCCTCGATCCCAGACTACAACCGGCAGGCGCAAGGACGCGGTGTCAAAAGAATTGTTTGGAAGGACTATCAAAACCTTGAAGATTTCTCTCTTAAAGTAATCGAAAACATTAAACAAATACTTAGCTAGTTTTTCTTGCTATAATTAAAGCATGATATTGATAATAAGTGAAAAAGCTAGTAAAGAACAACTTGAACAAATGGCTCAGGACTTTGATGGTTTTATAAAAGTCGTTGTCGATATTGAAAAAGGAATATTGGCTGGAGGTGGGGAAAGGCACGTAGATGCAGAACAACTAATGCTCCAGGAAGGTTCAAAGCAAAGCGATCTTTGGGGTGGTGGTTTAGATTTGGAAACGAAAGATAGAGACTACAATTCTGTAATTAACCTTCGACCCAATCAAGACAACTCAAGTCGTGATATACTATCAAAAGAAATTAGAAAGCAGTTTGACGAAATTGTGAAGAAGCTACTACTCTAAGAAACTTTATGAACAAAAAAGAAAAAATTTTGGATATAGCGATGAATTTAAATAGAGTTGGAAACTGGTTGTATGACGACCCGCAATCTAAAGGAAAAAGAATCAATAGTTTTTTGAGTAATACCAATTTGATTTTGGGTTCCTTACCCTCAAGCTCCTTTTCAACACCTTTCCGTACTACCTACGAGAAGTTTTTGGGTGACTATGGTCAGCTGAACAAACAGATTGAATCAGCCGATATTGACAACCAGTACTGGGGAGAGAAAGCAATGACTTGGGGAACTGTACTTACTCACCGCTCAAAATTAATTTGATTTTCTTGACACAGGTTCTACAAGCCCACTGTTTTAAAACTTCCTTCCTACGTTTTTAGCTTTATGGTGGCAAGCAGGTAAACCCAACTCCGCTTCGTAAGCTACGATGGACCGGTAGGCATGAAGTTTGCTTTTCTTTTCCAAACAAGTTGCTATTATTGTTCCTTACGCTTAAACTTAAGCCTATGCCAGACGAAATAAGATGCCCTTATTGCAATAGCAAAGATTTAGCCACTGTACCTACCCCTTTTGGAGAGAGCGTGCAAACAAACTCCACTACCTACAAATGCCAAATATGCCACCGCACTTTCAGCAAATCCTCCTCCGAAGAAAATAAGGAAGAATAGATAATTGACATACGATAATACATATGTTAGTATGTACCTATTATGTTTCCAAAAACCACTACCGCTAGAGAAATACAAAGAAACTACCGCAAGGTCTTTGATACTGTCAAAAAGACTAAGGAGCCTATCTTTGTCATGAAGAATAACAAGCCGGAGGTTGCAATCATCGATGCAGACCAGCTTGAAGAGATGGAAGCAGTGCTTGCCGTACTTCAAAGCCGCGAAGAAATGAGAGCAGGAAAAGGAAAACTCTTGAAGTCACTAGCCGATCTACGCTGAAGGTAAATGAAAATCTTCTACTCACGCAAGTTTTCCAACGAGTATAAGCGTTTACCATTCAAAGTTAAATTGCTTGCAGAGAAAAAAGAAGAAATCTTTCGCAGAAATCCGTTCGAACCTCAACTTAAAACCCATAAACTTAGTGGTAGATTGAAAGACTATTATTCATTTTCAATAGATTATCAGTATAGAATTGTTTTTGAATTTGAAAACAACGATACTGTTTGGTTTCATTCGGTTGGCACACATGAAATCTATAAATAGTAATTTCCCTGACACAGGTTCGACAGTTCAATGGACTCAGCACGACCAGGCATGGAATTTGCTTGTTTGATTCCTTTTATCTACAATTATGCTGATTGATGAGACTGGAAAGATTGAGAAGATTTACGAAAAGGTAAAGCCGACCGTTCGTGCAAGTGAAGTTTTGATTGATCTGGAAAGAGGGTGATTGTCATTTCCCATCACGAAGGTAAGAAAAAAGCTGCTCCAAAAAAGAAGGCTAGCAAAAAAGGCAAGAAATGATTAATTTTATTTACTATAGCCCGCTCGTAGCTTATGCTTTCTGATCGTTGTCAGAAACCAGCTACTGCGCGTGCTGCGACCATTTCATGGGCTTGGAATACAAGTATCTAACTGAAAACCAAAAAATCCCTTCACTGGGTTTGGGTACTTGGGGAATGGGTGGTTGGATGCGGCCGGACCGTTCCCAGGACGCAAAATATATTCGGGCGATTGAGTATGCTCTTGAGAAAGGTATTACCCACATCGATACTGCCGAGCTTTACGGGGCCGGCCACGCCGAAGAACTTATCGGTGAGGTAATAAAATCAGTCGATCGCAAAAGGCTTTTTATCACCAGCAAAGTTTTACCAATTCATTTAAGTTATGAATCAATTTTAAAAGCCGCCGAAAAATCCACCAAAAGGCTCGACACCGACTACCTGGATTTATATTTAATTCATTGGCCGAATCCCTTAGCTTCAACGAAGAACGCAATGGCTGGATTTGACAAACTGGTCGACCAAGGTCTTGTTAAATTTATCGGAGTTTCCAATTTTTCTGTATCTCAATTTCAAAACGCCCAAAAATATGCAAGTCATAAACTAGTTTGCAATCAGGTCCGCTACAACTTGCTTGATCGAAGAGTTGAAGACGAGCTGCTCAAATTTTGCCAGGAAGAGCGTGTCATCTTAACTGCCTACAGTCCGCTTGCCGAAGGAGAGTTGACGAGACAAAAGTTTGAGCAATTGGAAGAGGTCGCCAAAAAATACGGCAAGACTCCTGTTCAGGTAGCCCTTCGCTGGTTGCTGGAAAAGCCGCAAGTAATTACGATTCCAAAGGCTAGTAGTCCAGATCATATTGATGAGATCTTGGGTACGCTCGGCTGGAAATTGGAGAAAGAAGACCGAGATTATTTAGATGGAGAGTTTGCTTAATAAAGAAAGGGAATAAATTTTCGAGTGACTTTTTGGTACTCGCGGTAGGCCTCATCTTTTTTGGCTATTTGGGCTTCTTCAAAATCGGCGGTAACCTCTAGAATAATTAAGAATAAAACAAAGGCAACTTCAGCCCTAACCACAAAGTTCGATAAAGTTAGAAGGAGGGCGGCCAATGCGTAAACTGTATACATGGGGTGGCGGATGTAGCTGTAGGATCCTTTAGTAATGAGTTTGTGGTTTTTTACCGGCTCGGGAAAAGGCGAATACAGCTCCACCGAAAGCGATGTGTAAGAGATGGCGGCGGCGATAACAATTATTATCAAAAACACCAGAAAGTACGGGCTTGTTAAAATAACTGCGTAGTCGGCCAGGTACAAGAGCGTTATGAAGAAGACAAGTTGAAGGACGAAGAGTAACTTTGCCATGAGAATATAATACCACCACGGGCTTGATCTTTGAAGCCCCAAAGATTAAAATTTCTCTATGACTAAACTATCCCGATCCAAACTGGAACTTCTTTTGGAATGCCCAAGGTGCTTTTGGCTTTATGCCGGTAAAAATATCGCCCGGCCTTTTGGCGCTCCGTACACGATTAATAACGCCATCGATTTCCTCCTGAAGCGCGAATTTGACGAGCATCGAAAAGCCGGTACCGCCCACTATTTAATTGAACGTGAAGGAATTGATGCCGTTCCCTATTTGCACGACAACATTAATAAATGGCGGGACACTTTCACTGGTGTTCAATATGAAGATAAGGATAATGATTTTTTAGTTTTTGGGGCAGTGGATGATGTTTGGGCCGATTCGAAAGGAAACTTAATCGTCGTGGATTATAAAGCTTCCGGAGCAAAGGAAGGCGAGCTTTATGATTCGTACAAACGCCAAATGGAGATTTATCAGTGGTTACTCCGACAAAACGGTTTTAAGGTTCTCGACCGCGGCTACTTTGTTTACTGCCGGGTCAATAAAGATGGCGGCTTTGCTGGTGGTCAACTCTCCTTCGATATAAAAGTTCAACCTTATGATGGTGATGATAGTTGGATTTCGGGAAAAATCAGGCAGGCCCGCAAAACCCTCGACGGCCCAATTCCAAAACCGGGCGAAGAGTGCATTTATTGTAATTATCGAGCCGCAGTTGAAAAAAATTCTAACTAATATACCGCTGTTAAATAAAAACCTGTTATTATAGTAATAAATGAAACTACTGATTGGTTGGATTGTAAACGCGATTGCTCTTTATGTTGCCGTCGCCCTTGTGCCGGGAATTGCGGTTTCAAGTTGGCAGATACTAATTCTTGCTGCCGCTGTTATCGGTATAGTTAACACCTTTATAAAACCGATTGTCCAAATAGTTAGTCTTCCAATTACAGTTCTTACCATTGGAATCTTCGCCTTGATTATTAATGCCGCCATGCTTGGTCTTTCTGCTTGGCTTGTACCAGGCTTTACGGTAGTTGGTTTTTGGTCTGCCTTTCTTGGAGCGATAATTCTCTCTCTGGTTAGCACGGTGCTGCACACCTTACTTGAGCCAAAACCAGTTTACTAATTTCCAAAAAATTAGAAAATTTAAAATAACGTACTAAGAAATTGGAAAAAACGAAGATACGCCGAAAAAATTTGCATTAACTTTTTAGGTATGCTATAATTAATACATCTTCAGCGCCTGAGAGGGCGCTTTAGCTTTTTAAAGTTATATTTTAAAAACGCAGCGTTAGACCCGCCCACCGCTAAGGCTTTGGCAGGTGGGGAGTATACAAATCACTTGGATTTTATCCTCTAACTTGGGCGAGTTGGAAGTAATTGCCGTCGGCATCTTCAAAAGTGGCGACGTAACCGTAACCCTCAATGTGGTAAGTATCCTGAATTTTTTTAACCTCAGCGTCGTCAAGCTGTTTTACTTCTTTTTCAATGTCGTCTACTTCCAAATTGAAAATAATTCTTGAAGGGTCTTGGCTTTTTCCTTTAACGTCTTTGTGGTCCATGATGTAAATGTTTGGACCGTCCCCCAAACCAAGCTCGTAAACTTCTTCTTTGTTATCGCCCATCTCGGCTTCCATAGTGATCTTTAAGCCAACCTTTTCCTCGTAAAATTTTGCCAAGCTCTTTGCGTTTTCGCTAAAAATATTAAGGCTCTCTAGTCCGCGAATCATAAAATTCACCTCCTTTAAAAGTGTTTTTAGTGTATCCAAAAGATTTCGAAAAAACAATAGGCCGTTTAAACTTTTGCCGCTTGACGATGCTTTATAAAAGCATTCACTGGGTTGCAGCTTAGAAGTCGGGCCGTTATTAATAGTAAAGCTTTGGGCAGAGGTTTTTGTTCCAAAGTCTCAACTGCGTATTGAGAACAGGTGGGAACATACAAACATTGAGCACCCAATAAAGGCGAAATTGCTGCTTGATAGACTTTTATAAAATTTATAATAAATTTTTTCACGAGCCTATTTTACCATAAGAATCTTGCGTCGCTAGTTACTCTTCTTGCAATTTATTGTATAATTAAACTAATGCCCAAAACCACTGCTTCCAAATTCCCACTATCGATATATCGCATAATTTCATTCCCGAGAGGGGGTGGAAATTATGGGAGGTATTAACCAAAAACTTCTTACAGTCCTTGTAGCAGTTATTGTTATTGCCTTGTCTTTTGGTGTTGGCTACTACTTAAACACCCAAAACGCCAGCCAAACAAGTACAACTACAAACTCAGCGACACCCACTACAGCAAAGGTCTTATCAGCATTTGATAACGACCATGATGGAATTCCAGATTCTGTCGATAAAGATGATGACAACGACGGTACCCCTGATGTAAGCGATGTAAAGTCGAAGGATCATGATAATGACGGAATAATCGATGCTCAAGATAACGATGATGATGATGACGGAGACGAGGATAACCAAGATGAAGCTTTAGACGACCACGACAATGACGGGCTACCTGATAATGTTGATATAGACGACGACAATGATGGGATTGTCGACACCGCCGACACTCACGAGGATGATCATGACAATGACGGGATAGATGATAAAGACGACCCGGATGATGACAACGACAAAATAATGGATAACGTCGACAAGCACCTAGACGACCACGATAACGATAGCATTGCAGACAACAAGGATACTGACGACGGTGAAGCCAAAGAAGCTCCAAAGTTTGAGGGCGATTCAGACCACGATGGGGTTTCAAACGAACAAGATCAAGACAGCGGTAACGATGGTGAGACCGAAACAGAAAATAATGTAGAAAGTGGTGGTAGGTGATAAAGAAAGCTCCGGTAGCAGCGATACTAGCTCCGGTGGTGAGAAAGATTCCGAAACCGATACCGGTCAGTGAGTTGTTGATGTGAAAATATTTAATGTCACGAAAGACAAATTAATCGCGGGTGGTGCCGAGGAGGCTAATAATATTGTCCAGAAATCCATTGGATTAATCGGCGCCGCCAAGGCGAAACCGCTAATTCTGCAGGCTCAGTTTGGAATTCACACTTTCGGCATGAGGTTTCCGATTGATGTTTTGGTGATTGATAAGGAACACAAAGTGGCGGCTCTAAAGGAGAGTTTAGCTCCCTTTAGATTTTTTGTTTGGAACCCGAAGTACAGTCTGATAATCGAGCTTCCCGCCGGCACGATTGGCAAAACAAAAACTTCAATTGGTGATACGATCTCCCTAAAAGATTAACTACGAGGTTCGGATTATCCTTCCAAATACTTTTTGATTTCTCCCAAATAATAACGGTTCCAGATAATTGGACTGTGTTAGAATTTTAAGGTATGGAAAAACGGTGGCAGCTTTATCCAAAGGTAGGTGCAGATTTAAAAACCCAGATTCTTGCAAATCGAGGAGTCACAAGTGCGTCTCAAACGCAAAAATTTCTTAACCCTTTTCTTAGTGAGCTTCCTGAAGTCGGCAAGGAATTCCCTCAAATAGGTAAAGCGGTTGAAAGGGTCCAAAAAGCGATCCGCGAAAAGGAATTAATTTACATTTATGGAGATTTTGATGTGGATGGGGTTACCGGTACGGCAATTGTCTGGGAAACTTTAGATTTTCTGGGGGCGAAAGTGCTGCCGTACATACCTCATCGCGAGCTTGAAGGTTACGGGCTTCACAGCAGGGCTTTAGAGAAGCTTGCTAAGGAAGGGGCGAAAGTTGTTATTAGCGTTGATTGTGGCATAACCGCCGTGGATCAAGCCAAGCAGGCGAAAAAGCTAGGAATAGACCTGATTATCACAGATCATCACGAGCCTTTAGAGACTCTTCCGGCTCCATTTGCTCTTTTGCACACGAAAGCACTCTCCGGAAGTGGCATTGCCTTTCGGTTTGCGCAGGCGCTTCTTGATTCGGCTAATAAAAGCGGGGACGAGCAGTTTTTTAAAAATTTGGAGCTTGCCACCGTCGGTACAGTAGCGGATATGGTTCCGTTAACTTCGGAAAATAGAATAATTGTTAAAAACGGCTTACCGCTTCTCGCAAAAACGGGCAGGCTAGGATTGCGATCTCTATACGAACAGGCTTCTTTAAATAGAAATATTGGCACTAGCGAGATCGGTTTTATCATTGCTCCAAGACTAAACGCCATGGGTCGAATGGAGCACGCCTTGGATTCGCTCCGACTTCTTTTGACAAGGAGGCGAGAGCGGGCTAGAAATCTAGCTATCAAGCTATCGAGCATAAATCAGGAAAGGCAAAAAGCAACTAGCGAGGCAGTCGCCCACGCCAAAGAGGCAGTCAAGAAAGAGTTTAACGGCGCAAAAATGTTAGTTGTGGGGGATGCGAGCTACCCTCAAGGGGTGGTTGGTTTAGTAGCCGGCAAGTTAGTCGAGGAGTTCTACCGGCCGGCCGCGGTTATCAGTATTAATGACGATTTAAGCAGGGGAAGTGCTAGATCTATCTCCGGTTTTCATGTCACGAATGCGTTAAGCGGTGCAAAAGGGTTCTTAGAAAATTACGGCGGCCACCCCATGGCGGCGGGTTTTTCAATCCAAAGACAAAATATCGATAAATTTAGGGAGCATATGGTGCGCCATGCCGAAGAATCCTTAACGGATAAGGATCTAAAACCGATTCTTAAGATCGACCTTCAGATTGACGCTGGCCAAATTAACCACGAGACTTTATCAGTAGTAAAAGACTTTGAGCCTTTTGGAATTGGTAACCCGGAGCCGGCGTTTGTTACCAAAGATATGAGAGTTTTGGAATCTCGCGCGGTTGGCGCAGGCGGAAAACACTTAAAAATGATTTTGGCCGGGCCCGACCAACAAACGTACGACGCGATTTGTTTTTCTTTTCAAAGAGAAATTCCAGGCAAAGGTGACTCCATCGACGTAGTCTACAATCTTTCCGAAGACACTTGGCAAGGGAGAAAAAGGGTTCAATTGAAAGTGAAAGATTTTAAAAAAAGTGATGATAAAAAAGTAGAAGGCTGAGCAAGTTTACCCAGCCTTCCGAACGACACGATAGACAGCTTCAAAAAGTGGCCAATTCTGCCAAATCACGAACGTTCCAATGAGGCAGATTAAAGCAAGTTCAACCAGTTGGTTAACATCAGCAAGGTTGACGGCACCAACAAGGCTTATCAAACTAAGACAAACGATGCCAATTAGCGTTAGTAGATTTTCAGAAGCATAGTCTCTCAGCGCAGTTGGGATCCGTTCTTCCCTATCGCAAAAAGTTGCTACCACTACCAAAGCCACATCGATTACTAGTACCAGCACGATAAACGATGCAAGGGCCGCGTTTAATGGACTTAGTGGGCTCAATTTTATCGCTCCTTCCATCTGATTGGTTGGCTCCTCTTCCTAGTTTGCATTATAGCACTCAGGGATAGGTAGACAAGAGAGTGGGTTTTGTATAGAATAACTCGCATGAAAAGAAATTTGGTTGCCGAAGTTTCAGATAAAATCGGGTCCGAAGTCGATCTTTATGGTTTTGTTGATACGCGGCGAGATCACGGCAAGATAATCTTTCTGGATCTGCGCGACGCCTCTGGACTGGTTCAAGTGGTGGCCACGCCGAAAAACGAAGAAGCTTACAAAGTCGCCAATAACTTGTCCTCGGAAGATGTTATCCATGTGACTGGAAAGGTCAATGAACGACCAAAAGAAAACGTCAACCCGGATCTTGAAACTGGAAAAGTAGAAGTTCTCGCAGAAAAAATTGAAATCGTATCAAAAGCAAAAGAACTACCAATACCGATTGATGGTGAGGGTTACGATATCGATGAGCCAGTCCGTTTCAAGTACCGCTATTTGGATCTGCGTCGACCCCGCCTGCAAGAAAATCTTAAACTGCGCCATAAAATAACAAAACTTGTCCGTGAATTTTTAGATAAAGAAAGTTTTGTCGAAATCGAAACCCCGTATCTTTCAAAAACCACTCCAGAAGGAGCCCGCGATTTTCTGGTACCATCCCGGCTGCAAAAAGGAAAATTTTACGCTCTCGCACAATCCCCCCAGCAGTATAAACAACTTCTTATGATATCCGGATTCGAGCGTTACTACCAAATTGCCCGGGCCTTTCGCGATGAGGATTTGCGAGCCGACCGGCAATTTGAACACACCCAAATTGATATTGAGCAGGCATTCGTTGAACGTGAAGACATTATGGGTTTGGTTGAAGAAATGATAGTTCAGGTTTTCGAAAAAATTGGTAAAAAAATTGTCAAAAAACCTTTCCCAGTCTTGTCCTTTAAAGAAGCCCAAGAAAAGCACAGTTCCGATCGTCCGAATCTTTCCAAAGGAAAAGACGAACTTCATTTTCTCTGGGTAGTGGATTTCCCACTTTTTGAAAAAAGAGATGATGGTGGCTATACTTTTGCTCACAACCCTTTCGCCTCGCCAAAGCCAGAAGACAGGGAAAATTTAATGCAGAAAAAGAATTTAGAGGCTCTTACATCTTTGCAATACGATCTTGTTTGTAACGGTGAAGAAATTGGTGGTGGGAGTATTCGTATTTCCGATCCAGAAATCCAAAGGCAAGTATTCCGCGTGATGGGGTACACGGATACGCAGATTGAGGCGCAGTTTGGCCATTTACTTGCCGCCTATGAATATGGTGCCCCAACTCACGGTGGAATTGCTCTTGGCTTAGATAGAGTAGTGGCTATAGCCGCTGGCGAAGAAAATATCCGCGAAGTAATTGCTTTTCCGGTTACTTCGGGCGGACAGACATCAGTTATGGAGGCGCCAAGCCCGGCCGACGACAAAGACCTAAGGCAGGTTGGGATAAAGTTGGTTAAAGACTAACCTCGAGAGTCTATCTCGAATAATCACTCGAAACTGCCGGCAAATAGGCAATGAATGGGTAAAGATTGTTTTTATATTTTCCTGAGCCGGTGAAAACATAAACCGGCTGTAAGAATGCCTGGTAATTTCTTGTTTCGTAGTAACCCAAATACATATCTCCCAAAAATATTTGACTGTAGGATTTTCGGGCCCCTTTTACAAATGAGGCTTTTCCTTGTTGAAAATCTTGCCAGGCGCTCGCCCCGTCTTTTATTGGGTACGGGGAAGATTCATTGTAATTGATCGGCCAGTAATTAAATTCTGCCTCAACGACCCCGTCTTCGATACCAAGATTTGTTCCTAGAACAACTCGAATTAATGAGGAACTCGGGTTTACCTGGACAAATGGGTATTTATTGCTGATGCTTTGTCGATAAAAAAGTATTTCGACTAAGCTCGCTTCAGAAAAGCTAGTTACGCGAGAACGCTTTTTGGTTTTTAAGCTCAGCTTGTAGAAGTTCAAGCTAGTTGGCCCGGATTGCAAATCATCTAGATACGAGCCGGATTTTTTCAAAAACCGGATCCCTTCTTGGACGGCGTCGCCGGAAGTGTCGAATTGAAAGATACCCTTAAGAATTCTATGATCTTTGAGAGGATCAAATTTATAAAGGAAGCTTCCGGTTACAATATTCATTTGAAAAGATTTCGCTTTAAAGTTCGAATCTTTCCAAGAGTAACTTATGTCAGAAATTCTTTTGGGTACAGAATCAAATCCAAGGCTGTGCGCTTTTTTGTTTGCTTCATCCAGTGAGGATAAGGTTCCAGTTGGGATTGGTACGGGGTACACGGGCATAGTTTTTGGAGTGGCGGGGAATGTTCCTTCCGGAAGCGCGAAATTAAATGAAGTGTTAGTCAGGCCAGCCTTAGCAAGTGGCAAGGGTGGAGCGGAAAGTTTTCCGTAGTAGGCTACGGGATGGGCATTTTTGGATTCAAAGACAAGCCGGTAGAGACCCTTAAGACCAATCCAGGCAACCCAAAGAGCCGCGAGAAAAAGAACAAAAACGGTGGCGGCAGTAAGTATCTTACGAATTTGGGCAGACAGATCGTAAAGACCCATTAATGTGAGTATATCCTTCTCTTATGGTATAATTCAAGGCTTAGGAGGACAAAAAGTTGAGCATTAGAGTGCGCATTGCACCCTCACCTACCGGTGAGCCACATATCGGAACAGCTTACACAGCTTTATTTAATTTCGCTTTTACCCATTCCCAAAAAGGAAAATTTATTCTTCGAATTGAAGATACCGATCGCAGTCGCTTCGTCGAGGAGGCAGAAAAAAACATTACTGACTCTTTAAAATGGCTTGGTCTCCCTTGGGATGAAGGTCCTGATGTTGGCGGGCCCTTTGGCCCATACCATCAGTCCGAGAGACTGTCAATTTATAAAAAGTATGCGGGAGAGTTGGTGGAAAAAAGAAAAGCCTACTACTGCGATTGTAGTTCAGAAAGGTTAAGGCAGCTTCGTGAGACGCAGCAAAGGGAGGGTAAAGTACCCTCATATGACAGAAAATGTCGTGATAGAAATCTTTCGGAAAGCGCAGACACCGTCATTCGTCTGTCCGTTCCTTTAGAGGGAGAAACAGCTGTCTCCGATCTTGTTCGGGGCGAAATTATATTTCAAAACAAAGACATTGAAGACCCAATAATTTTTAAATCGGATGGCTACCCTACCTACCACCTAGCGTCCGTTGTCGACGATCATCTGATGGAAATTAGTCATGTCATTAGGGCGGAAGAATGGCTTTCGAGTACGCCTAAACACGTTATTTTGTATGATGCCTTTGATTGGACGCCGCCAAAGTTTGTCCATTTACCACTGCTGCGTAACCCAGACAGGAGCAAAATTAGCAAAAGGAAAAACCCAGTTTCTTTAGTTTGGTACAGGGAGGAAGGTTACTTACCGGCCGCTTTACTAAATTATCTGGCAACAATGGGTTGGTCTATGCCGGGCGATAAAGAGATTTTTGGCCTGGAGGATTTTATCAAAAACTTTAGTTTTGATAGGATCGATCCAGCCGGTCCTATCTTTGACATTCAAAAGCTTTCTTGGCTAAACGGAGAATATATCAGAAAGACCGAAAGTAGCAGTCTTGTTGAATTGCTTAAGGACTATACGAGCCGGTCAGAGGAAGAAATAAAGAAAGTCCTACCGCTTGTTAAAGAAAGAATGCGAAAACTTTCAGAGTTTGACGCTCTCATTGGATTTATATTTGCCAGTGAGGTAAAGGCTGACTTCTCCACCGTTGTGGAAAAATATGAAGATAGTCTTAAAGCAGAGGCTTTACGAAAAGCACTGCCCCACCTTGAGGACTTAAGTGAGTGGAGAGCTGTCGAGATTGAAAAAATGATTGAGGCAGCTCGGGCCGAACTGCCTTGGAGTAAAGGAGATTTCTATATGCTGGTTAGAGTGGCTGTTTGTGGATCGAGCGCGACCCCACCACTTTTCGAAACAATGCAGGCAGTTGGAAAAGAGAAAACCGTCGGTAGGCTCAATCAAGCTTACAAGAACCTTTCCAAGAGTAGCTAGTTTTGCTACCATTAGATTATGATCTCGCCTGCCGAAACTATTCGTGGTAGTTTAGAGCACGAAGCTCTTTCCGAAAAATCCAGATTTACTCGCTTTGAACATCTTTCCGAACTCTTTACCTACATTCTTGCAGCTACCGCTGTGTTTCTCTCACTTTTGCCGACTCAAACCCCCTACCACCGGTTGTTAACCTACGTTTTCGCGGGGCTTGTCGCCGCCTTCTCGCTAGCTTGGTTTAGGGTTTTGCCAAAAAAATACTCCGGAAAAACTAAGAACGTTGTTTATTATTTCCTAAATACACTTTTTGTTGGGGTTTTAGTTTACCTAAACCAGGGGGTTCAAAGCCCAGCCACATTTCTTTTTTATTTAATTTGTATAGCCGCTGCCTCTAGTCTAAGTGTAAAAGAGGCAGGTCTTTTAACGGGATTTTCGGATCTGATTATATTAACCGAGGCGATGTTTATCAGAGCCGGTATTCCACTCGAGAAAAGTTTGGGGTTGGGGTTTCTCCATATCTGGGCGCTTACCGCGACAGCGATATATGCTTGGTTTGTGTTTAAGGAAGAAAAAAAATCTAGAGAGGCTCACAAGGTAGATCACTTAGGAAGAATAAAAGAATTTGAAAAAATTAAAGATGAGTTTGTGTTTATTATTTCCACAAAACTTGCCGCACCGGTAATAACTCTTAAAGATTACATAGGTTTGGCCCTATCTAAAAAGCTTGGACCTGTGTCTGAGGATCAGAAAGATATTTTAACCAAAACAGAAGAGAATATCAGTCGGCTACATCTTCTTGTTGAAGATCTTTTGGATCTCTCCAAAATTGAAACTGGAAAGTTAAGTCTTAATCTGTCTGAAGTAGATGTTGGGCAGGTGGTTGGTGCCACCCTTTCCGATTTCACTGTTCAGGCAACCGACAAAAAAATATCGCTATCGTTTGACGGTCCGGAGGAAAAAGTGTTGGTTAAAGGCGATACTTCAAGAATCCACGAAGTCGTCGCCAATCTTGTGGATAATTCTATTAAATATTCACCACCAGGTTCTAAAGTTGAGGTAAGGTTTTCAAGACAAGACGGTTTCGTTCAAGTTGACGTTTCGAATAATGGTCCTAGCATACCGGAAGTGGATAAAAAATACATTTTTCAAAAATTTTATCGGGGCGCTGCTGTAAAAAAGGGCATAAAAGGCTCGGGTCTGGGTCTTTTTATCTGCAAGGAATTGATAGAAAGGCAAGGGGGCACTATGTGGTTTGATTCCAGAGCTGGTGTAGGAACAACTTTTAGCTTCAAACTTCCCGAGGTGGTAAATGAATAATACTTATACAGCTGCCGAAAAATACGCCCGCCTGGAAAAAATAAATGAAATTTTTACTTATTTTATAATCGCCAGTGGCTTAATAATAATTCAGCTGCCGTTGCCGTTTGCGATAGACAAGAAGGTCATCTATTTTCTATCAGTATCCGTTATCATTTTTAGTTTGGTTTGGCATAGAGTCCTGCCGAAAAAATATTCTGGCCTAAGGAAAAATTTTATCGAATCGATCGTTGATATTTCAGGAGTATTTTTGGTGACGCATTTCACTGGTGGGGTACACAGTTATTTTAACTTTCTCTATTTTCTTCCAATTCTATCCACCACGATTTACATGCCGCTTTCGCAGGTAATTACCGTCACATCGCTTTCCAGTGTTTTGATTTTAACTCAAGCTGCCTTTTCTTTCGGGCAAGAGGCGTTTGTGACCAATATTATTATCGCTACTACGCAGATATGGACGCTCTGGATAATATACGGGTACGGGAAATTCTTAACAGGAGAGATAACCGCCGCGAAAAGTCTGGAGGAAGATATAAAGCTGGAGGAAATCCGTCAGGTTGACAGATTAAAGGACGAATTTATTTTCATCGTTTCTCATGAGCTACGTAATCCAATAACGGCTATCCGGGGGTACTTAGAGATTTTGATCACCGGCGGCGCAGGTAAAATAGAAGCCAGATTAAAAGCTCTTTTAGAAAAAGCCTTTGTTGCTAGTAACAAGTTAGCAATATTGGTTAGCTTGCTTCTTGAGGTGGGCCGACTTGACACTGGTAAAATCCACTTTTTTATTCAGAAAGTTTCGGTTAAAGAAATTCTAGATAGAGTTTTATTTAACGAAACTATTGAAGTTAGAAACAAAAATTTAGAAATTAAGATTAGCCTGGAAAAGGATTTGTCAGTGCGCTTTGATGCTGAAAGACTGGAGGAGATTTTAAGTATTTTGGTGGGAAATGCTATTGCCTTCACTCCTGAGTTTGGAACAGTTGAGATAAAGGGCAAAAAGCTTGGTGAAAAGGTTGAAATAGCCGTTGTCGATAGTGGGGCTGGAATGTCGGAGGAAAAGAGAAAGAGGCTTTTTGAAGAGTTTTACACTGAAGATGCGGCTAGTGAAAAATCTATAAAAGGGACTAATGTTAGAATGTACGTGATTAGAGAGATTTTAAAACGTATGCATGGAGATGTAAAAGCCGAAAGTAAGGTAGGCAAAGGCACAACTCTAACTATTACACTCCCCTCAGATCAAACCTAATTCTACTTTAGATTTTCTTTTAAGAAAGAAAATACCTCGTTTCTCCAAAGGTCTGGATCTGTTCTGTAGGTTGCTATGTGAGGAGCATTTTTAAAAACCACAAATTTACTTGGCGGGTGGGCGGCCGCGACTTTTGCTCCGTCGGGTGCAAAAAAGGTTTCATCTTTTTCACCGTGGAAAAAAAGCATGGGTATATCCGGAATTTCGGCGACTTTGTCTATCGGGTTTATCACGCTTAAGTCCAGACCATAAAGTCTTTTGGCAATAAATAAAGCAAAAGGTGTAACGAAAGTAGGCACATGTTTTTCAATCCAAAGTCGCCGCACAAAGACAGGCTCAAAACGAGTCGGCACTGAATCTATCACCAAAGCGCCAACTTTACCGGTAAGGTTTCTCCCTGCCATTAAAGTTGAAATTGCCCCGGCGGAATTAGCGACAATCGCCACCCTCTCACTTTTGTAATCTTTAGATTTTACAAAATCTACTGCTGCCATTACGTCATTACTCTCATTTTGGCCATAAGTCGTTGCTTTACCATCCGAAGCGCCATGGCCTCGCAAATCGAACGTTAACACCGAGTAACCCTCGGCAAGCAAATCCCGAGCCAGTGGAACAAAATAGTAGTTACGATCATGGCGGTTTTGAGTAAGCCCGTGGACTAGAATAACAACTCTCCCTCCTTTAGGAAAAAACCACCCTCGTAGGGTTAGTTGATCTGCGGTTTTGAAAGAAACATCTTGGTAGTCTTTGGATATAAGACTGGGGCTTACTTCTATTCCGGGAAATCTTTGGTGGGAAACTGCGTAAGCAACGTAAAAACCAGCTCCCAAATAAATTACCAAAAGAATAAGAAATACAAAAAATACTAATTTCAAAAGACCCATTAATAAAAGTTTAACAGATTTTAAACCAGGCTGAAACCAGAAGCCAGTTGGAAACATCTCTGAGCTAGGTAAAAAGCCGCTTAGCGCAGATTGATAACGTCATGTCCTTAGTTCAAGATAATAGCCGTTAGGCTATTCTTGAACGCAAGACACGCAGTAGCCAATTTCTGGTAGGAAATATCAGCTACGAGTGTCTTATAGTTCTTGACAATTAGCTTTGTTTGTGCTATAATCTCGAGTATCGGCAAGCGCAACTTTCCGTAAGGAAAGGAGCTTTCAAGAAAGGAGAGGAGGGACACCCGTGGTTATACGGACACCCCAAACTCTAATAGATCTGAGAGTCTTGGACCTGGTAGGCCCACCAATGGCAGGGCTTCCTGAAGAGGTGCTTAAGCATCATCTCAGGAATCTCGAGCCGATTCATTGGGCGATCGGAGAAGTCGCCAGAAGTATGAGACTGGGTGAAGTCGATCGCCAGCAACTCAGAATGGTCCTCCAAGGGATCAGACTGCCGGCTCCGACGATAGTTATCCCCGAAGCACAGCTTCCCGCAAACGACCCGCTCCGGCAAGTGTTCCCGACCGGCGGTTGGTACATGAAGTGCCCGCCCGGAATCGATCTGGTTCTGCTCCACCAGAGCGTCGGCCAGTTCGGGGCAGATGTGCGTTTCTACCGGCAGAACGATTCGGATCCGTGGTTTCTTAAGAGCTACGGAGAATGGTCGCCAGAGGGTAAGGGAAGTGAAGTGCAGCGGCTCACCACCCACTCGTGCCACCTCTTCATCCCAGACCCTTCGCAGTGGCTGTTCCCAGACAGCAAGGGCCTGCGTCGTGACGATTGCCTGCAGATGCAGCGCGAGTTCGAGAAGAAGTTGCCAGACGGTCGGACTTGTCCGGAACCGTCACTGGAGACTTTGGCTCTCGCGGCTTTCGAGTACCATCGGCAGCATCCGAGCCAGTGGCCACTTCGTGGCCCTAACTACGCCCGTTGCGCCAATCGCTTCGGCCGGGGTGGCTGGCTCGACGGTGGTGGCTTCGATCCGCGCGGTTTCGGCGTCAGCGGCTGGGGCGGGCTCGGCGGTGGCAATCTCGGTGCCTTGCGCTGGGTAGTGTGGTACGACGAAGAGGAGGCAGAGCAGGCCGCCTAGCTCTCGGACCTGGAAAACTTGGACCTTCTGGAATCTTGGTCCTTGGTTCCTTCGCCCGCAGAAAAAGATTCCAACCCGACCCCGTTTCTCAAACACGTTGCGAGAAACGGGGTCTTTCTTTTCTCTCGTTATTCTGGCTTGTCCAGAATCTGTCCGTACAAATCTTTGAAATTAGGATTAAACTTCTTTATCATCTTAATCTTATCTATTCGGTTCATGTCCTTAATTTGTTTCTCTCTGATGATTGCTTGGTTAATATTGGTAAGAATTTCAAAGTAAACTAGTTTGTACAGGTTGTATTTTGCAGTGAAACCTTTTGCAACATGGTTTTTGTGTTGCCAAACACGTTTTACTAAATTACTAGTTACACCTGTATAAAGTGTTGGTCTATCATTGGCCATTATGTAAATATAACCAGGGTTCATCCGGCTAATTATAAAAGATTCTGGATGCGTTCTGTGAGACAGAACTTACCAGAATGACTTGCGATGAAAAAACGTCACTCTGGCTTGACCAGAGTCTTTTTGAGAAAGATTCTCCGAGTCAGTAACACTTTTCCATAATGACAAAGTGGTATAATTCTCGTGGAGACAAGTTTAAGTATCAGCGGTCAAGGCTTCTGGTCGCTTTTCTCTCTACAATCTCCTTTAGTCCGGAACTCTAAACGACTAAGGTCATTAGAGGTGTGATAAAGATTGCTAGACACTCCTTGCCTTTTCCTAGATCCCCCTACGCTAAAAGCTGCGGTGGGACGATAAAATTCAATCCCTAGAAGTTTTCAAAGGATGGTGGGTGCTAGAAGGGAAAGGGCAACATTTCGCTACGGCCAGAGTAACTGGCTCAACGGTGGTAACTTCGATCCGAACGGTTTCAACGTCAACAACTGGGACGAGAACGGCAATGACAATCTCGGTGCCTTGCGCTGGGTAGTGTCTAGAGGAAAAAGACGTCTAGGTGGTTTTGGCTTGTTTGATCCAGCCACCTAGCATCTTACCGATCTCTATTAAGAGATTCTCAAAAGAGAGATATTTTTGTTGATTGATTGCTCTAGTCTCAAAGGAGAGGCGCAATAGTATTTTTAAAACGTCCAGTTTGGCTGAGGCTCTTTCCAGGTAAACAAGTTTTTCGTTTTTACTCTTATAGCCTGCAAGTAGAACCAATTCGAGAATTTCTAGGTTTAGGTCTGCACATTTTTGACCTACAGTGTAGCGATCTTGCCGAGGAAAATGTTTGAGAGCTTCGTGAAGGTTTTTATAAAAATCGTAGGTCTTCTGAAATATGGGAATATCTAAATTACTTGAGTGGGGGGGGTCGAGTTGAAAACCTTTACTCATCTTAGCTTTCTTAAGCGCCGAGCGCGTAGCGATCTATACAAGAAGGTTATCTCACTTCCCAATCTTTTTCAAGCTTGGGATGAGTTTAAGAAGGGGAAAAGAAAAAAGATTGATGTTGGAGAATTTGAGAGACATCTGGAAGACAATATTTTTGAACTGCGTCGGGAGTTGTTGACTAAAACCTACCGACACTCCTCTTACACCGGTTTTTACATTACCGATCCCAAAGTCCGCCATATCCACAAAGCGATTGTTCGCGACCGAATTGTTCACCACGCCCTATTCAAAGTTCTCAATCCCATCTTTGAACCTACTTTCATTTCTGATTCTTTCTCTTGCCGAAAGGGATATGGAACTCATAAAGGATTTAAGAAGTTGGTTGTCTATGCCCGAAAAGTTAGCAAGAATTACACCCAAGATGGTTGGGCTTTAAAATGCGATGTAAAAAAGTTTTTTGACAGTGTTAATCATAAAGTTTTGCTAGAAATAATTAAAAGAAAGATTAAAGAAAAAGATCTGCTCTGGTTACTGGAAGAAATAGTTGGAAGTTTCTGCACTTGTCATTCTGAGGTAAAACCGAAGAATCTGAGATCCTTCGCTAATGCTCAGGATGACGATTATTGTAAAGGTATTCCCATTGGGAATCTGACTAGCCAACTCTTCGCCAACGTTTATCTTAATGAGCTAGACCAGTTTGTCAAAAACGAATTAAAGGCTAGATACTATATCCGCTACGCTGATGATCTCCTTATCTTAATCGAAAACACAAAGGGTTTAGTCCAATATACTGGTATATTGGACAAGTTTCTTGAGGACAGGTTAAAATTGGAACTGCATCCAAACAAAATTTCCTTGAGGAAACTGCCTTGGGGAGTCGATTTTGTTGGTTATATCGCTTTACCACATTATCAAGTTTTGAGAACCAAGACTAAAAGAAGAATTTATCGAAAGATTCGAGAAAGGATTTTTAGTTACAATGCAAAAAACATTAACTACGAATCCTTAAACCAATCCATCCAGTCTTACTTGGGGATTTTGAAGCACGCTAATACACATAAGTTAGAACAGAATTTAAGAAATCAAATATATTTTTGGTTAACGGCTTAAAAATATTAATTCAACCAAAGGTTAATTTTGTTATATAATAGATCAAGTGATAAAAGCCCTTATTTTCGATGCCGGTGGAGTTCTTTTTAATAGTGGTGAGGCCCTTTTTAAGGGCCCCGTCGAATATATTAGCCAGGTTACCAGCCAGGATTTTGTAAAAGTGGACAAGGCGTACCGGGAAACGATTGTGGAATGCGAGAGTCGGCCGATAGATAAAGAGGGGTTGTGGGATTTGTTAATGAGTAAATTGGGAAAGGATATTCCTTTTTCAGGACAAGATCCGATAGCCGATGGGTTTAAAAGATTTAGACGTTTTAATGAAGTATTTACTCTTATTGAAAAGCTCAAACTGAATTACAAAGTTGCCGTTGTCTCGAATGCCAATGCCGTCGAGGCCTCCACACGGGAGGCGCAAGGTATGTATAAATACTTTGATGTTGTAGTTCTGTCGTTTCAGGTAGGGGTAAGGAAACCACACCCAAAAATTTATGAGACAGCATTTGAAAAACTTGAAGCACGTCCGGAAGAAACTGTTTTTATCGATAACGCCCCCGTAAATGTTGAAGAGGCAAAAAAGCTTGGGATGATTGGGGTTTTGTTTGTCGATGCAAGCGAGCTGGCTAAAGATTTAAATCAGGTTGGTATTAGGTTTTAATTTTGATATTATGTAGTTAGTTGTTTAGTTAAACTATGGAAAAAGTTTACGTAACTCGTCCCATTCCAGAAATTGGGTTAGATCTTTTGAAAGATAGGTTTAATGTTGAAGTGAACCTAGAAGATAAAGTCCTTTCCAAAGAGGAGTTGAAGAAGGCTGTTGCTGGCGCGGATGCCATCCTTTGTCTTTTGACAGACAAAATTGATGGGGAGGTTTTAGATGCAGCCGGGCCCTCGCTTAAAATAGTCGCAAATTACGCAGTTGGCTTTGACAACATTGATTTGGGGGCCGCTAAAAGTCGAAATGTATTAGTTACAAATACCCCAGGAGTTTTAACCGAAGCAGTTGCTGAACACGCTATCACCCTCATCCTTTCTTGTGCAAAAAGTATAGCTGCCGCCGATAGATTTGTCCGAGACGGAAAGTATACGCAGTGGGAACCCAAGGGGTTTCTCGGTCCTCAGGTTTCCGGTAAAACACTTGGCATTGTCGGTTTGGGCAGAATTGGTTCAATGGTAGCATCAATTGCCCACGCCGGTTTGAAAATGAATATTCTTTATCACGATCTCAAAAGGAACGAAGAATTCGAAAAGGAAGTTTCTGCAAAATACGGGGAGTTAACTGAAGTTCTTAGGTCTTCCGATTTTGTTTCTATCCACGTGCCTCTCTCGCCGACAACGCACCATTTGATAAATGCAGACAACCTGTCTTTGATGAAGAAGGGAGCCGTTTTGGTTAACACTTCGCGCGGGGCGGTTATCGATGAAAAAGCTTTGGTTGATCATCTAAAGAATAAACAGATTTGGGCTGCGGGTCTTGATGTTTTTGAAAATGAACCGGCTCTTACCCCAGGACTTACCGAGCTACCAAATGTTATTCTCACACCTCATACTGCGAGCGCCACTTTTGAAGCTCGAGACGCGATGAGCAAGGTGGCCGCAGAAAATATTATCGCCGCTCTTTCCGGGAAAACTCCAGCAAATTTAGCCGAATGATCTAAAGTTTCTAAAAGATTAATTTGAGAAGATGAGGGATAAATAAAAGCATACCTAAGACGAGCGAAAAAATTGATATCAATAACACAAAAGCAGCCGAAACGTCTTTAGTAAGTTTGGCTTTTGGTAAAAATTTCTCTTCTGTAACTAAATCTACAAGTAGTTCAATAACGGTGTTTAAAAGCTCAGCGGTTAATACAAGACAAATAGTTAGCAGAAGCACCAACCACTCGGTCCTTGAAAAATTAAGTAGCAAAGCCAGTATAATTACGAACAGCCCAAAAACCAGTTGCCGGCGAAAATTTTTTTCCCGGCGAAGAGCGTGAAGAAGGCCACTGCCGGCGTATTTAAAACTACTTACTTTCAATAGTGTTTGTCTATCTTTGTAACTTCCTTCGTTCACAATTTAAGGATATTATCAATAAGTAATTAAATGCAAATTATAGTTGGGTGAGAATTAGCGACTTACACTAATCGTTGGAGGGCTGCCTTGGCCGTTTGGATCTTCAGCATTTGGTGCAGACACTGTCACTCTGTTCGCCGAGTTTTTCTTAACTGAGTAACCAGTATCGTAAGGACTACTGCAGGTAGTGTAAGTGAAACCGCCACTTGGTAGTGGATCTGTTGGCAGCGCTGATAGGTAGGTTGGTACTAGATCAGAACAAATATCTGCTCCGGTGTTGCTGACTACTGCGGAGGTTGTGGCGATGCCAGTCGGCAGTCGACCGTTTTCAGAATAAAATTGGCCAACTGCATTTAATAAGGCTAAAGCATCAGATCTTCGTTGGGTATTTCGCGCTAAAATAAATTGTCTTGGTGGGTTAACGGCGATTAAAACAATTGCGAGCAAAATAGCCAAAATTCCGATTACAACTAAAAGTTCTATCAGGGTGAAACCTACCTGAGATTTTTTGTGAGAGGATTTTTTACTTGGGTTTGTTAAGGGCAGAAACATCACTTTTTACCTATAATTACCTGCGCATCTACCGCGGAAGAGTTTCCGATGGACCCCCCGTTAACTACAGTATATCTACTTGATAAATCCTTTGTCAAGAGAGATAGGTACTCTGTTTTGGATTTTTTAAGTCTAATTTCTGTTTTTATAAAGTTATAATTTGCTGCGTTGCCAGTGGAAACAACTCTGTAACCTTTTGCTTCAAGAAAATCTTTAGCTTCAGAAGCTGCTCCGGGTACGCCGTTGCCGTTTAGGACCTCAATTTTAAAGTCAGATCTTTTTAAGGCTACCTTAACAGCCGGTTTTTTTGCCGCCGCCGGTGTAGATTGTTTTGGTTTTTCCACTTTTGCGGAGGTACTGGCTGAGACACTTGCAGAAGTAGTAGACTGCCTAGCAGTGGAAACAGTCGACGGAACTTTTGTCGATTCATTTTTTGCCGCCGAGTTATTCAATACCTTGGATCCAAACCAAACCAGGAGTATAAGAATTAAAACCGTTGCGATAGCACCAAAAATCATTTTCAAGTTGAGCTTTGGGAGTTCCACCGACTCAGCTGCTTTAACTAAGGTGTCTTTGATATGAAAAGCGGGTATTTGTTTTGGTAGACCGGCGGCAGCGGCTAGTTTCTTAAATCTAACTAAATCTTGGCTTGCAATAGCCACTTTACCTAGTGATATACCAAAAGGTTTAGCGGCAATACTGCCTTCTGTTAAAATATTAACAATTTCGTCTTCGTTTTCTCCAACTACCCAAGTCTCAAAATCGAGTTTTTCAGAAAGATTTTTAATCTCACTTGTGACGATTTCTTTAACCCAGCTGGTTAGCTTAGCTTTTTCGACAGCCGCCTCCTTAAACTTTTTGGTGGTGGTGAAGTAAATTCCACCTTCAAAGATTACAACAAGAAGAAGGGTTTCCCCCTCCATAGATAAAATCAAGGTTGGTTTAATAGCTTTTTCAAGAAACGGAAGGAAGATGGTGGGTTCCAAAACAATGGAGTGAATCTCTAAACCTACTTCTTTAAAAAGTTTTTGATAGGCTGAGATTAAATCTCGTGGAGTTGCGGCAAGCTGAATGTTTTTATTCGGTAGTAGCCTCAAACTAGTAAAGCTTCCCGCAAGTGGGTAGGGAACTTCCTCTTGCAACTCGCGGTTTTTGAGAAGCTGCTCCTGGTCAGTGGCAATTTTCAGTACTTTTAGAAAACCAGCTTCTTCACTGAGCAAAACTGTTATGGGATGCGATTTTAAAGAAGGATTTTGCTTAATAATGTCGGAAAGTTTTGATTTTACTTGCTCAAAGTTGACAATTGCGCCCTCTTCTATCAGCCCAGCCGGCAGTTCTTCATAGAAACCTTCCAAAATATCAAAACTAGAACCCTCTTTTTCAACTAAAGCAGCTTTTATAAATTTTTCCCTGAAACTGAAAATAATCTCTTTCATAAGGAATAGTCTTCGCGTACTATTTTTAAGGCTTTTCTTTCCAGGATAGCACTTTAACTTGGCTCCCAGCTGTGTCGGCTGTTACTTCAAGTGTTCTGGTCTCATTGCTAGTTGAGGCCTCAGAATCGATAGTGTTTATTGTACCATTTTTGGCAATTGTAATATCAACGTTTACACCATTTATAGACAGCGTGTCGTGTGAGTAATCTGGGTTCCTCAGCAGCCCTAACAAAGCTTCTTCCGCTCCGGATTCCGCCGCAAAGTAAACATTGTTTGAAACACCCGACCTGCCGGCCGTTTGCGAAAGGCTTGTTGCCACCAAGGAGGCGGCGAAAGCCAAACTGGCCACAGCCATAATTAACAAAATTGAAACTAAAGCTTGACCTTTTTGATTCATCTTATACCTACCACTGTGTTAAAGTTTTGGGTTTTAGGACCCTCGGTTGAGCTTCCTGATAAGGTAAAATCAATCAACACTGTGGGTTTTCCTTCGGCGCTACCAATACTCGTGAATTTTAAATTTGAAGCAGTAACTAGACTTCCGGTTATGGGTACTGCCGAGCTTGCAGGTGCTTGTAAATTTATTTCTGGTCCGGAAAGCGAGTAGATGTAATTATCCGCCCCGATTTTTAAGTTTAAGATTGAGCCGGAATCTCCGGGACTGCCCGGGCTGACGATCTTATCCGCCCGTCGTATATCGTAAGCTAGCCTTTCTAGAACGAAATTTCCTTCAATCACAACACTACTTTTTGATTTAGATTCTAAAAAGCTTTCCGAAATTGACAAAAAGAGGTTAGTAATTATCAAAAGAATCACGGACAGAAGTCCAAAGTAGACTATTATTTCTATAAGAGTAAACCCGTCTAAATTTTTTCTACTAAGTTTTGTTTGAGACTTAATTTTCATAATTACGGAGAATAATTAACGCTCGTGTTTTGTAAAATTGGTGTAGCGTTTCCACCGCTAGTAAAGGTTACTTTGTATCTGAAGTATTGGCCACTCACATAACTGAGTGGTATGGAGGCCGGATTTTGGTAGGATGTGCTATTTGTTCCATCAGGTCCAACCCAGTTCCACGTTGCGTTGTTATTATTCGTGGCTATTTGGAAGGCTAGGCTTGTACCAGCCGGCACTTGGGCTGTCCAATTTAAGTAATTAAATCCAGCGTTTGCTCCCGCGTCAAAAGTTGGGGATTCATATGTTCCGAAGTTTTGGAAGCCAACTGAACTACTACCCGAAACAATTTGAAGCTCAGCTGAATTTGCTGAAGAGGCTAAGTACGCATAGCCATTAAATATTGCGACAGCTAAGGCGTCAGCTCCAAGGTTAATAGAGCTATAAATGAAAGAGCTGCCTGGCACATTAAGATCAATAATCTTCAACTGCGAGCCAGTTTGTCCGTTAGCTACAAAAGCAAGACTGCCAGAAACATACACGCTATAAGCGGTTCCACCGACCCCGTAGGTCCGCACAAGATTTATGTTTGGAAGGTTACTAACATTTAAAACATAGACATTAGAACCAGCTGCAAGGTATGCTGTACCGTCTACAACATAGACACTTAGGGCGGCAAAAGGTCCGGAGGTGTTGTAATAGCCCACCACCGATGGCTGGGCAGGGTTGGAGATATTGAGAACTTTGAGTTCAGCTGTATTACTGGTTGAGGCAACGTAAGCGAAATTACCCGAGATGAACGCATCTCTTGTGGTAGACCCCAAGTCCGTACCACCTATCAGATTAGGTGCCACTGGGTTAGAGACATCAATAGTGTAAAACTCATAACCTGGTGCAGCAGTATTATTATTTGTAACCAAATAGACCGTGCTACCCGACGAAGCAACGCTGCGAGCATCACTATTTGAGGACGGGGTATCAAAGTGATTTCCGTAGAGTTTTGGATTTGTCGGGTCAGATACGTCTACAACTGTAAGTTCCCGGTGATCGTCAGAGGTAGCGATGTAGGCGTAATTTTCGGAAACAACCACAGAATGACCTGTGGATCCAAGGTCCAGAGACCCCAAAAGGGTTGGGCTTGTGCCGGTGGTCGTGTCATAAATAAAGAAGTCGGCTCCAGACCTAGACTCTGTTACTAAGTAGGCTTTTCCACAGCTAACAAATACATCAAGAGCGTCCTGCGGTCCGGGAAAGTCCCTACTCGCTATTATAGTAAGCGATTTCCAATTGGTAACGGGAGCTGAAAGCAGCTGAATTTCCCCACCACTGGTATTGGTCACTTTGGTGCAGACAGTTGACCCCTTTAAGAAGTCAGTGTCACTAGTCTGCTGCCAAGTGGTGTTACCTAAGTACCGGGTTAAATAAAAAGTTTGGCCTACACTTCCGCCAAAAAAGGAAGCCCATGAGGTAGTTACGGTTACCTTTTTGGTGGAAGGATCCACGCGCCCCGTAGGGCATTCAACTAGGGCGTTGGAGTTGTCACGACAAGCAGAGGCTAAATTGATTTGTCTGGTAAGGCCAGATACCGTCTCTGGTCCTAAAACTAAACTCCACCTTGTACCCGTATTAACCACATGGTAAGTACCATTTTTTAAATTTCCCCAACCCCCTTCCCTTACGGATCGTACGGCTTCCGCCTGCATAAGAGCCGAAGTTTGCGCTGTTAGAATATTCGCCGCTTGATCGCGATTTTCCCTCACGCCTATCAGTAGTAGGCCGACGCTACCTAAAACAATAATTAATATTCCAAAACCAACAACGAGTTCCACCAAAGCCTGACCTTTGTTTTCGTTAAAAGACTCTAGTCCAGCTAGCCTGCTAATTAACATTTACAGCTCCAAATCTGTTTATTGTAAAAGTTTTGGTTTCGCCAGAGGCGCTTTTTAAAATAAAACTTCCGCCGGAAGTTTCTCCAGATAACCTTGAAAAGAGCACGTTACCTCCCGGTGCGTTAATCGATTCAATTGATAGGCTAGGATCCAGTGTGGTAACCAAGTTAGTACTGCTACTTGGGTTGTAAGAACTACCGTCGAAAAGAACAAATTTACCCCTGTCAAAATGGACGCCGGAAGTTTCTTGTCCTGAGGCCGCCAAATTCTGGGCTTCTTTCAAAGTGACGTAGATCAGATTTTCGCTGGAACTTATATCAGCAAAAGCTTTTGGTCTGCTAAGATTTACTAAAAGCAACGTGCTAATAATTGAAAACAGAGCGACAGCAACCATTAGCTCCACTAAAGTAAACCCTTTTGAGGCACCAGACTTCATGTTGGGTTTATTTGAGAAATAAGTTGATAAATTGGTGCTATGATTGATAGTATTACGGCGGCAACAATAACACCAACAATAATAATCAGGGCAGGTTCTAAAACTACAGAAAATGATTTAATTTCTCTTTCAAGTTTATCTTGGTAGTAAACCGAAACTTCGGACAAAACTTTATCTAGATTACCAGTTTTTTCTCCGGTCCCGATTATCCGGCTCATAAGCGCGGGAAAAGTTTTATATTCTCTTAAAGAGCCGGCTAGAGATTTACCCCCCGTTAGTTTGTGGGCTACTTCTCCCAACTCTTCTTTGGTAGTCTTGTTAACTACAACTGTCGTTGCCCTTTCGACACCCTCTATAATTGGTACACCAGCTGATAGAAGAAGAGCTAAGGTGGAGGAGAATCTTGATAGGTCGACATATCTTAAAATGCCACTAAAAAAAGGTAGGCGGAAGCCTAAAGTTATGATCCTTTCTCTAAAAGATTTGTTTGAGAATAGAAATAATGTTAGGGCAGCTAAGATAGCGATTCCTAGACCAAAGATTAGATAGTATCTATGAATCGATAAAGCGACTGCCAAAAATATTCTTGTCGGAAGAGGTTTGGGAACATTTAAGCGCGTAAATATTACAGCGACTCTTGGGACAACAAAACCAAAAAGTACCACTAAGACAACTGCTAGAACTCCCAAGACTATTGCTGGGTAAAGCATAGCTGCCTTTACGTCACTCTTCAGCTTATCAATATCTCTAAGGTTTTTGACTAGTTGCAAAAGTACTTTGTCTAAATTTCCACTTTCCTCACCGGCTTTTACCGTATTTATAAAAATTGGGTCGAATATAGCGGGAAACTGGGAAAAACTTTCCGCAAGGCTCTGCCCCGATTGGACGGAATCTATAACAGCGCCAATTACAGATTTTGAGTTTTTCGAGAGAGAATCGTCTTTAACTGCTTCAAGAGCTTCTAGTATAGGGATACCGGAAGAAAGCATAATTGACAAACTCTCGATGAACGTAAGCTTTTCGATAAAGGGAAGCCGAAGCTTTTGAGGAATTATTTTTGGTTTTTTATCTTCGTTATTTGGCATTTGGGCAAGTCCTACTACTCTCTAACCGCCTGAATCACTTCTTCGATTGTGGTCAGTCCGGACGCAACTTTTGCAAGGCCATCCTCAACCATCAGTTTAAAACCTTCAGCGTGAGCTACTTCCAGAATTTTTTGAATAGAAGCTTTTTCAAAAATTAATTTTTTAATATTTTCGCTTACCTCTAAAACCTCAAAAATACCGATCCGCCCTCTAAAACCCGTCCCGGAACACTCTTGACAACCCTTGCCTCGCCTGGCCTCAACTGTTCCACCCAAAAATGGGGCAACCACTTCTTTACCAAATTCTGTGGCCAGGCCCTGGAGAACCTCCTCTTTAATAACATCTTTTACCAAACAAGACGAGCAGTTTCGAGCAACCAGCCGTTGGGATATAACCAAATTTAAAGTAGAACCAATTAGATATGGTTGGGCTCCCAGATCGTAAAGCCGGGGAATTGTGCTGATAGCATCGTTAGTGTGAAGTGAAGAGAGCACAAGGTGTCCAGTCAAGGCGGAATGAATAGCAATTTCTGCCGTCTCCTCGTCTCTTATCTCACCAACTAATATGACGTTGGGGTCGTGACGAAGTATTGATCGTAGTCCTGAAGCGAAAGTTAGGCCGGCTTTTGGATTTATCTGCATTTGGTTTACCCTAGTCAATCCGTATTCTATCGGGTCTTCAATTGTACAGATATTAACTCCGGCGGTATTTATTAAAGTTAGTATGTTATATAAAGTTGTGGTCTTTCCGCTTCCCGTCGGGCCGGTGGAAAGAACCATACCGTGAGATTTTTGAATACCTTCTTTTACTAATTGTAAATTGGCTCCGGTTAAACCCAAGTCTTCTAGAGTTTTAGGGCGGGCGGCTGCCGAGAGAAGGCGTAAAACAGCATCTTCTCCATGAAAAGTTGGCAGCACCGAAACCCTAACCGATATTTCATCGGTTCTGTGTTTAAAACGAAATCTTCCGTCTTGAGGAGTTCGATGTTCGTCGGTTCTTAGATTAGACAATATTTTTATGCGGGTTATCAATCCGGCTTGAATACTCTCTGGCAGATCTAAAACATCGCGGAGTTTCCCATCTACTCTGAAGCGGATAATTATTTTTTCGCCGATGTTTTCAATATGGATGTCGCTCGCTCTTTCCGAGGCACCAAACTCCAAAATCGTGTCTAAAATTTTCACGACCGGAAGATCTTCACCACCCAAAGAAGAGTCCTTAGCGCCAGTAAGGTTTTCCTCGACTGTCTTTTGGAAATCTTTCTTTATATCCGCGTTGTATTGATCCAAAAGCTCATTAATTATCGATGGTAGGGTAAAATAGACTTCGACTGGCCCTCTCAATTTTTTCTTAACAAAGTCGACTGTTTCAGGATCCTGCGGATTTTCGAAGGCCACTTTGAGTTTTGAGCCTTCTTTATCAAAAACCGCAGCCCTCTTCTTAGTGGCTACTTCCTCTGGTAAAAGATCACGGATTTCTTTTTTGATAACGCGGTCACGAAGGTCTGCGTATGGGTATCCGGCTGCCTCCGCCAAAATTTGGCCGAGAAATTTTTCTAAAATCACACCCCGCTCAATTAGTTCGTCACTTAGAGGTTTCCCAAGGTCAGTTGCAGCTTTTTCAGCCTCGGCTAGTTCTGCCGGATCTACCAATCCGGATTTGAGAATAAGTTTCTTAAGTTCATCATTTTCAAGTATCATTTGGAGTACTCTTTAATTTTATCAACAACATCTTGCGGAGTAATTTCTGTTTTCATCAGCACTTCTTTTGCCCCTAGCTCTCGGCACTTAGTTACCTCCTCCTCGGTTATACTCAGATTAGTCAGAACAATCACCGGGATGTCTTTTGTTTTTGGATCCTCTTTTAATTTTTCCAGTACTTGAGCCCCGCTTATCTTGGGTAGCATAATGTCTAAAATAATGGTGTCTGGGTTAGTAGTCTTTGCCTTTTCCACACCTTCTTCGCCATCCAAGGCCGTTTCCACATCGAAGCCGTCGTGGGTGAACTTCATGTCGTACATTTTTACCATTAAAGAATCGTCTTCAATAAGAAGGACTTTAGCCATTTTCCTCCTGCTTTAGCCTTGCGGCAACTTCCGCCGCTTTTGAACTACCTGCGATTGGCAACGAAAAACAAAACCGGGTACCTTTACCTGGGTAAGACTGCGCAAGCCAAATTTTGCCACCAAGTTTTTCAATAAATTTTTTGGAAACATAAAGACCCAAGCCACTACCTCCAGAAATTCTGTTTTCCTTTGGGGATGCTTGCGAAAATTTTTCAAAGAGTTCTTTTTGCTTATCGACAGCTATTCCTGGGCCGGTATCAGCCACACTAGTGATTACAAATCCGCCTTCTTGAGCAAAACTTACCTTAATCTCTCCATCCCGAGTAAATTTCATTGCGTTACCCACTAAATTTATTAGTACTTGTATTAGCTTATCGGAATCCGCTTGAACTTTTGATAACGGAGAAACCGGTTCTTCAAGAACCAAAGTAAGATGCTTTTCTTGGGCTGCTATTTTCAGCGAATGGAGAAGTAATTTGGATTGCTCCACCACGTCGACATTCTGCCGAAGGGTGAAAGGCATTCGCCCGCTTTCCAGACGCCCTATTTCAAGCATACCGTTTACCAAGCGAATTTCTCGTTCGATTGCTAAGAGCATTTCGGTGAGCACATCTTTAACTTCTTTGGATATTGGTCCTGCGTCCCCGGCAATAAGCATGGTCAAGTAACCTTTTATCGTGGACATCGGAGTGCGCAGCTCATGGGAAACAATTGAAATGAATTCGTCTTTTACTGTGTCAACACTATCTTTTTGCGAAGGGTTGGTGGAAGGTAGATCTTGATTTTCCATACTTTATAAGTAGATTCTCCACTTTAGTTTACTCTACGTTCGAGTTTGCAGTCAACCCAATCGATCCATCTTGGGCAACCCTTTAAAGGCACTTTCCACTCTTGATTAAAACCAGCTAAACTTCTAATATTAACGTAACTTTCTCACTACTATTATGGTAAAAACTTTAATTATCGAATATTTTTTATTTACTTCAATTTGTAGTTTTGCCACTCTGCAAATAGTAGCTTCTTTGAAGAAAAGGGGAGAGTGGAGAATTTTAAAAAATGAAGCCTTAACTATTGTTTTGTCCTTGGTTTTGGTTATTGCTAGCTTTTGGTGGTTTTTTACTATTAGAAATCGCAACGTTCACACGGCTCTGGAAGGAGCCCAACTTTCAACTGTTTTTGGCTGGGGAGCGTTTTTCAGCTTAGTTGTCACAAAACTTATTAAAAAATTATGGACCTTTTAGAGGTTGATCATAATCTATTTTTGTCAATAAACGGTCTAGTTGGTAAGAACCAGATTTTTGACAACATAGCAAAACTTATGGTTAATGAATACTTTATTCCAACTCTTTTGTCAGCTTTCTTATTTGCGCTCTGGTTTTACTGGGAGAAGGAAGATAAAGATACAAAACAAAAGGGGGTTGTAGCTGGTGTTTTGGGCGTTGGTTTAGGGAGCTTGGCAGTTGTTTCGGCTATAAACTTTCTTGTTCAAAGGGCGAGACCCTTTGACATTCTTCACGTTAATTTACTGTATTATCGACCGACAGACCCTTCCTTTCCTGCCAATTCCGCAGTAGTAGCGTTTGCAATTGCGACGGCTATATACTTAGCCGAAAAAAAGTTGGGTATTGCCGCATTGTTAATCGCTGCCTTTTACGGTTTCTTAAGAGTTTTTGTTGGAGTGCATTTTCCTTCAGATGTCTTGGCGGGAGCAACTGTCGGCATAGCCTCAACTTTGTTTGTGAGTTTGTTTGATCCAATACTTGCGCAAATTGTAGGTTTACTCAGAAAATTGTTAAAGGTGCTTTATTTAGAGGAGTTTTCGTGAGATGGGAAAGTTAAGGCAAAAGGAAAAAGGCAAAAGGAAAAAACTGAATCTAAAAGTTCTTGTATTATTTATCGGCGCATTTTTTATTGTCGTTATATTACTCACCGCTTTAATAAGTTACTCAGGGACCAATATAGCACCAAAGAGTTTGGTTCGCGCTAGCGATGTAATTATCACCGAAATCCCGTTTTTGCCCAAACCCCCAAGGCAAGTGTTAAGCCGAGCTTTCTTTGAAATGGCAAGAATAAAATCGGGAGAACACGATTTTAGCTTACAAGTAGTTGGTGATCCGGATACTTCGAACGAGAAAAAAATCTTCTCGGTCCAAATCGCCGGCCCGTTTGCGGAAAGTGCTGGGGAGCTTAATCTATCAGGTAAGAGCAGTCTAGATTTAGTAGGTACTAAGTCAACAACTCATTCCCAAATAAATTTTACGGATATTTCTGGAGCTTTATACTTTCAAGTTAAAAACCTGCCCGACTACGGCAATTTGCGGTTCAATAGACTTGGGCAGGGTTGGTATAGAATCGACGTCGGAAAAATTAAAAATGATGCAAAGGCGAACGTTCTGTCCGACAAAGATATTGCGGCCTCCATAAAACAAAAGGCTGAGCTTTTGCTTGGCAAGTTAAGCGCAAAAAGTATTAGCCAAAAGATTTCAGTTTTGCCCTCTGAGGAGGTAGGCGGCAGAAAAAGCCGGCACTACAAAATCGTTTTGGGTGGCGGAGATACGAAGGGCATAACAGACGTTTTTAACTCTGGGCTTGCTGATAGCATAAAAAATTTGAGTTTGGATTTTTGGGTAGACAAGTCGAAATATTATTTTAATAAGGTACAAATTGAGGGTCTCGTTTCTTTGCAAAGAAGCCCAGTAGCAAACGTAATTATTACCTCACCACCAGTCGGTTTTAAATTTGGGTACAGTTATAACAACTCGCCAGCTGCCGAAATAGCGCCTCCAAAAAGTGCCGAAGATGTCTCTTCGTTAACCAATCTTTATTTGCTTCTTACTAGCCAACCCAAAAACAAGAATCCCTTGAGCAGTATTTTGGATTTGAGTCAAAATTTGGGCGATTTTGGCGCCAACCTTCTTACAGTCGAACGCCTCTTGCATGTTCTTTATTTGACTCCGATATCTTTGTGATAAAATTTAGTGAGGTAGATTTATGGCAATTGAGACAAGGTATTTTTGTAACGGCACGTGCGGTGCAGTTATAACCGAAGAACAATACGCCTCTGGCCTAACAAAATGTGGGACCAAAAGTTGTACTCTTTACCAGCATCCTTTTGAAAAGGGTTTGTATTGCACAGTTGAAGGAAAAAGGATTACGGAGGGGGAACGTAGTCAGCACCAACATTAATTAGGTTGGTAAAGAGTTACTCTGCGCTTTGCTCTTTCTTGTCAAAAAGATTAGATTTTTCGGAGATACTTTTGTCTTTTTTCTTCGGAGAAGCGTTCGATGGCGTAGCGCAGAGTGGTACGGGGCACCGCCCGCGCATGTTTATCGAGAAAATCGGTTAAATCTTTTTCGCTGCAGCGTTTGCCGACTTCGCGCAGCATCCAGCCAACTGCTTTTTGAATAAGGTCATGCTTGTCAGTAAGTAACAACTGGGCAATTTTCAAAGCGTCGCTTGAATCCCCGTTTTTAATAAATTCGAAAGTCGCGACCATGGCGATCCGCCTTTCCCACAAATTTTCTGACTTTGCCAGTTTGTAGAGAATCTCTCGGGGTTTATCAAGCAAATAAGCACCAACGATGTATTCAGCGGAGGCATCAACTAAGTCCCAATTATTAATACGATCTGTATTGGCCAAGTAAAAATCGTAAATCTCTTTTTGGGCCAGCCTGCCGGCAGGCAGGTTTTCGTCTGCTTTCTGGAATTGATCAACAAGGATTATTATAGCAACTAAGCGTTCCTCATGGATTGGGGACTTTAAAAGTTGCTCGACGTCGGTGAGAGGTAAATCTTTAAACTTTTTAGCAACTTGTCGCTGCTCTGGAACAGTAACGCCAATGAACTGATCACCTTCACCGTACTGCCCCGGACCAGTTTTAAAAAACCACGCTGATGCCTTCGCTTTTTCCGGGCTAGCCAATTTTCGTAGCCCTTCCTTCAAGTCCCTAAGCATTATTGATTAAATTGTTTTTACTTCGACTACATCCTCCAAAGGGATAGCCGCATTTTCATGGGCTTTTCTGACCTCCTCGGCAGAAGGCGCTTCTGTCAGGCAATAAGCAAACCCTTTCTCCATACTGATATGGGCATGCAAAGGTTTCAATCCCATCTTCTCAGCTGACTCTTTGTAATTATTGAACCCACCGTTCACATCAGCCTCAGTCATACCAGTCTCTAACTTATGGACTCCAAGAAACTCCGCCATTAAAAATCACCTCCTTGTTATGAAGGCAAATTGTAGCATTTATCTATACTTCTGCCAAGAGATTGTAGAAAAATTAATGGGGCTAGAAGTCATTTCTTTTTAGATTTTTTAGAAGCCTGGAGGGATTTTTCGACCCAAGTTGCCAACTCATCTGGTTGCTCCATAACTTCCGCTGGAAGTTCCCAGTACGACATTGTCATTTTCTTGCCGTCCTTGCCTTTATAAACAAAGGGCTCGCTACCAGCTTGCTCATAATCAGCTTGGTTGGTTTCATCAGCCTTAAAATACAACCGTCCGCCCGCAATAATAGCAAAGAAGATTCCGTCTCGGTAAACTCCCCAGTCACCAAACATCGGCCGCGAAGTTACCCCAGGAATTTCCCGGAAAACTTCGCCTATTACATAATCATGAAAACTACTGTCCTTGGCCATAATTTACCCTTTTATTATAACTTATTGGAGTATATAATCTTTGTATGGAAAAGACAGAAATGGACATGGAAAAATTGAAAGCAGGTTCTCCTGATCTTTATCACGTTGCTTTTGAAAAAGGAACGGAGGCACCTTTTTCCGGAAAATACGTTTTTAGCAAGGAAGATGGTATATATAAATGTGCGGTTTGTGGGAGTCCCCTTTTCTCCTCAGACACAAAATTTGATTCCAACACTGGCTGGCCTAGTTTTACCGAGCCTGTATCCAAAGATGCCGTTAAATATCACGAAGATACAGGTTTTGGAATGTCTCGTACGGAGATTATCTGCGGAAAATGTGGCGCCCATTTGGGTCATGTTTTTGACGACGGCCCCAAGACTCTGCACGATAAACCATCCACTGGCAAACGCTACTGCATCAACTGCGTTTCCCTGGATATGGAAAAGAAAAAATGACGCCCTCCCCGATTTCGCATCGGGGCGGCCGACGTTTTACGTCCACTAAAAGTGGGCATAAAATCGGGCCTCGAAAACGAACCCCCATCCCAGTTATTGACAAATCCCAGCGAAAAGCATATAAATTTAGTACCTCGAAAGGTGGTGATTTTTGTGAAATATACGTTCACTTGTCAGATGGGTCACGAACCAATGACCTTTACCGCAGAAGCAGACAACGACGAGGAAGCTTTGCAAAAAATTATGGAACAAGCTAGTCCTCACATTGCCGAAGTACACCCTGAAATGGCTAGTAAATCTCCAGAAGAAATGAAGGAAATGATTACTAACAGTTGGATGAAAGAGTAGAGCCCCCTTCTTAAGGACCTTAAGAAAGACGACCCTGAGTTTGTCGGACGGGTCGTTTTTCTTTTGCCTGGTAAACTACAACTGTAAAGTTTATCGGTTGCGTTTCTGGAGCATCTTGTCTATATTAAACTTAAGGAGGAAATTATGATTAAGGTTGCAATCAATGGTTTTGGTAGGATTGGTAGAAGCGCTTTCAAAGTTGCTCTGGACGCTCACAAAGATGAGGTAGAAATTGTTGGGATAAATGATCTGACTGATGCTAAAACCCTGGCCCATCTTTTGAAGTACGATACCGCTTACGGGATTTATCATCGCAACATTTCTCATGATGAAAATGATATTGTCGTCGACGGTGCGAAATATCGGGTTTATGCCGAAAAAGATCCAAGTGCTCTTCCTTGGAAAGATTTGGATGTAGATGTTGTTGTCGAATCCACTGGATTTTTTACAGATAAAGAGGGAAGTATGGGGCATATAAAAGCCGGCGCAAAAAGAGTAGTGATATCTGCTCCGGCAAAAGGCGCGGGGGTGGGTACGTATTTAATTGGAGTAAATGCCGATAAAGATACTGGCCAGGAACAAATTATAAATAACGCTTCCTGTACGACCAATTGTATCGCGCCAGTGGCAGCGGTAATGCACGCGCAATTTGGCATAATTAAGGCGATGATGACAACAGTCCACAGCTATACTGCCGATCAAAATTTGCAAGACGGTCCTCATAAAGATTTACGCCGCGCTCGAGCCGCCGCCGAAAATATTGTTCCCACCACCACAGGAGCAGCTATCGCCACAACTGAGGCGATCCCAGAGCTTAAAGGCCTTTTTGATGGTATGGCTATTCGTGTGCCAACACCAGTCGGTTCTATTTCCGACTTTACGTCTTTGCTTAAGAAAAAAGTTACTGTAGACGAAATCAATAAAGCATTCAAGGAAGCGGTTGGTAACCCAATATATAAAGGAATACTAGCCGTAACTGAGGAGCCTGTGGTTTCCTCCGATATTGTCGGCCGAACTGAAAGCTCGATAGTTGATCTATCCTTGACGCAGGTGGTAGATGGTGATTTGGTAAAAGTGTTTGCTTGGTACGATAACGAGATGGGTTACTCACACCGACTGGTTGAACAGACTATTCGAGCCGGCAAGCAGGTAAAAGACACTGACTAAGATGAAAATACCATTCGTGATTTTGAAAGAGCTGATGTTATTGATCGCTGCAATGGTTATCGCGTTTGCTACTTTTTCTCTCTTCCGACACGCCTGTGGTGATCCAAATGGCGGAGCTTGTCCTATTGTTGGAGAGATGGGCTTTCCCGTAAGAGTGCCTAGTGGGTATACGCCGGGCGTGGTTGAACCTTCTATCGATAATCAGTTGAATAGTTTATTTTTCGCGTTTATCATAAACTCAGGGTTTTACTTTCTAGTATTAAATCTTGGCGCCGTTTTGTACAAGAAACTAATCAGTGCAAAGGAAAAATGATTTATCTTGCATCCGATCACGCGGGTTTTGAATTAAAAGAAAAAGTAAAAGGGTATCTGCAAGATGCAGGCTACAAGATAGAAGATTGTGGTGCCTACAAATTTGACCCCGACGATGATTATCCAGATTTTATCAGTAAGGCAGCTGAAAAAGTTTCCCGAGATCCAAAAAATTCAAAAGCAGTAATATTTGGCGGGTCTGGTCAAGCTGAGGCAATGGTGGCGAATAAATTTCCTGGTGTTCGGTGCGCTCTTTTCTACGCTGTCGTGGCGCCTGTTCAGGCAGCGGATATTACCGGCAGAAAAAGCGAAGATCCTTTTGAAATGATTAGACTGACAAGGGAGCATAATGACGCTAATATAGTATCAATTGGTGCCAGGTTTGTGAGCGAAGAAGATGCTAAAAAAGCGATAGATATGTGGCTAAAAGCCCCTTTTACTAACGAAGAAAGACACGCTCGAAGAATCGAGAAGATTGAAAAATTAGAAAATAGCCACTAGAAACTAATTTACTAGTGGCTAGTGGTTGATTTACTGGTAGCTAGCATATGGTTGAAATAATTCCAGCAATTCTTAGCACAACAGTTGGCGATTACCACCACAGATTTAAGGCAGTCGAGCCGTTTACCGATTGGATTCAAGTGGATATCGTCGACGGAAAATTTGCCCCGAATAAAACGATTGGCCCAAAAGAAGTCACTCGCTTTCTCACTTCAAAAAAATTGGAGATACAACTTATGGTTGAGTCTCCTAAAGATTGGGTTGAACCTTTTGTAAAAATGAAAGTGGCGAGAATAATTGTACCAGTGGAAACTACGGTGGAGCCGATTCCCTTCATCGATCACCTGCGGAGAAGCAATATTCAGGTGGGTTTTTCCTTAAATCCAAGAACCGAAGTTAGTAAAGTCGAGCATTTAATCCATAAACTGGATACAGTTTTGCTTCTTTCCGTTAACCCTGGTTTTCAAGGGCAGCATTTTGTTCACACTACAATCCAAAAAATTAAAGATCTGAAAGCTTTACGAGGCGATATTTATGTAGAGATAGATGGTGGTGTGCAGCCAGGGATTGCTAGAAAATGCGCCGAGGCCGGGGCAAACGCTCTCATATCCGGTGCCTTTGTTTTAAAAAACGATAATGTGCAAGGAGATACGTATCAAGAAAAAATTAAGAATGCAATTTCCTTGTTAAAAGAAGATGTTAAAGACTATTAAAGTCTAATTTATGAGGCTGCAATGAAAGTTTTGGCGTTGGCAATTATTTTAATAATCATTCTTGGAGCTTTGGCTTACTTTTTCTACGTGAGCAAAGCGTATAAACCCGCCCAACCGGCGGCAACCACACAGGTGGTAAAATAATAGTAAGGGTGACTGCCATTATGAAAATTGGTCAACCAGACGAGCATGCTGCTCATACAAACCACATAGAAATTTTGGAAAAGACGGCCGATGATATCCGCCAAGATATAATTAAGATGCTTGTTACGGCGGGAAGTGGGCATTCGGCTGGCCCTTTAGGAATGGCAGATGTCTTTACGGCTCTTTACTTTGCTGTCTTAAACCACAATCCGAAAAACCCCCGTTGGGAAGGTCGAGACCGAGTGTTTCTTTCCAACGGCCATATTTGCCCAGTCTGGTACGCCACTTTGGCCCGCGCCGGCTATTTTCCCCGCGAAGAACTTTTGACACTGCGAAAAATTAATTCTCGGCTGCAAGGCCACCCTCATTTTGGTAGTGCTCCTGGAGTGGAAAATACCGGTGGGCCTTTGGGGCAAGGGCTTTCGCAAGCAATCGGTGCCGCCTTGGCGGCAGCCATGGACGGGAAAAAACACCGCGTCTACGCTCTGCTCAGTGATGGGGAACATGACGAAGGGCAGATTTGGGAGGCCGTACTTTTCGCTGGGAAAAATAAACTTCATAACCTCACCTCTATAGTCGACCGCAACAACATTCAAATTGACGGTATGACGGAAGATATTATGCCGCTTGAGCCATTGAAACAAAAATATGAGGCTTTTAATTGGCATGTTCTGGAGATAGATGGGCACAATATGCAAGAGATTATTAATGCTTGTGAAGAAGCAAAAGCAATTTACGAAAAACCGGTAGTTATCATCGCCCACACTATTCCTGGGAAAGGGGTGGATTTTATGGAGCATGGTTATCTTTGGCACGGTAAACCACCAAACCAAGAAGAGGCAAAAAAAGCCCTCGCAGAATTGCGAACCTTGAAAGGAAAGATTATTAGTGAGCATGAGTAACTTAAACCCAAAACTTTTTGATGAAGATGTCGAACAAGTGCCGACTCGCAATGGTTACGGTGAAGGGTTGGTGGAGCTGGGAGAAAAAAATCCCTCTGTTGTAGTTCTTACCGGGGATTTGGCAGAATCTACTCGGGCGGAGGAGTTTGGTAAAAAATACCCAGATCGTTTCATTGAGTGCGGTGTCGCGGAACAAAACATGATGGGAATTGCGGCGGGCTTGGCCCTTTCGGGCAAAATTCCTTTCGTTTCTTCCTACGCTGTTTTTGTTCCTGGACGTTCCTGGGATCAGCTGCGCGTCAGCGTTTGCTACACGAAAGCAAATGTAAAAGTGGCCGGGGCCCACGCGGGAATATCTGTTGGTCCGGACGGCGCAACTCACCAAGCTTTGGAAGATATTGCCTCAGTGCGGGTTTTGCCCAATATCGTCGTCGTTGTACCTTGTGACTTTCTCGAGACCAAAAAAGTCACGCTTGCCGCCTCGGAACATAAAGGGCCTTTTTACTTTCGTTTCGCCCGGGAAAAAACGCCAGTGATAACCACGCAGGACTCTCCCTTTAAAATTGGCCGAGCAGAAATTTTTCGGGAAGGGAAAGACGTGGCAATAGTCGCCTGTGGACCGTTAGTGTACCAATCTTTAGTGGCCGCCCGCGAACTTGAAAAAGAGGGAGTAAGTGCTAAAGTTATTAATAGCCACACTATTAAACCGCTGGACAAATTGACGATTTGTTCGGCGGCAAAAGAAACTGGCGCCGTGGTTACAGTTGAAGAAGCGCAGATTAATGGCGGTCTCGGCGGAGCCGTCGCGGAAGCGCTGGGCGAAAACTATCCAGTTCCAATGGAGCGGGTAGGAATGCCAGATACTTTTGGAGAAAGCGGAAAACCCGAAGAACTACTTGAAAAATACGGAATGAGCGTTAAAAAAATCAAAGAGTCGGTTAGAGGTGTTTTAAAAAGAAAGAAAAAATGAACGCGAGAGACTGGTTAGAAAAAGCGAAAAAAGAAGGCTTTGCGATTCCGGCTCTCAATGTTGGAACTTTTGAGACTTTTAAAGGGATTGTTGAGGCTGCCGTCGAAGCGCGCTCGCCGGTTATTATCGAGTCCTCGACTGGCGAAACAAAGTGGATGGAGGCGGAAAATGTTGCGTCTATTTCGCGAAATTTTGCCGGCAAATACAATGTCCCGATAATTGTTAACCTCGACCACGCTTATACCTACGAAGATACTCGTCCCGGTTTTGAAGCCAAATACGATCTAATCCATTTTGACGGTTCCAAACTTCCGTATGAAGAAAATGTTGAAGTTTGTAAAAAAATTGTTCCCGAGTCCCATAACATAGGCGCTCTTGTGGAAGGTGAGATCGACCGAATCCAAGGTGAAGGGTCCGAAGTTCACGAGGGCCAAACTGTTGATCAAGCGGCGATTGATGAAGGAAAAAGCCATCCGGAACGTTCTGCAAAATTTGTAGCCGAAACAGGGGTCGATATTTACGCATCGTTTTTTGGAAATGTTCACGGCATTTTTCCCGGTTACACCCCAAACTTAGATTTGGATTTGTTGAAGAGAATCCAGAAAGCAATACCCAATACCTTTCTTTCCATGCACGGATCTTCCGGAACACCAGTTGATCAAGTAAAAGCGGCCGTTGCCGCCGAGATAGTTAAAGTAAATGTTAATACGGAGATTCGGCTAGCGTACCGAAAATCTCTTGAAACCGCGTTAACGGAACACAAAGAAATTGCCATGTATAAAGTTTTCCCACCAGTTGTGGCGGCAGTAAAAAAAGAAGCCTTGAAGTGGATGGATTGGTGCGGATCGAAAGGAAAGGCCGAAGGCTAAAATTATGCACGACAATATTACCGTTGGCGATGCCACTATTGACACATTCATAAAAATTCACGACGCGCATGTTCAGTGCCGTATAAATAAACAAGATTGTCAACTCTGTGTAAATTACGCGGATAAAATAGCCGTGGATGACATGAAGCATTTGGTGGCGGGAAACGCTGCTAACAACGCCGTTGGCAGTGCGCGGCTTGGTTTAAATGCCGCAATTTATGTAAATGTGGGTGATGATGAGCCCGGACAGCGAGTAAAAAAGAAACTTGAAGACGAAGGAGTAGACTGTTCGTACGTGACGGTTAACAAAGGTATGGATTCCAATTACTCTGCTGTTCTCAATTTTCAAGGCGAGCGGACCATTTTTGTTTACCACCAACCTTGGAAATATCGTCTTCCGGCTCTGCAGAGGACAAAGTGGGTTTACTACACATCAGTTTCCGAGAGTTTTGTTCACAGTACCTTGAGTAGAGATTTAGCAGATTATGTTAAAGGTTGTGGAGCCAAGCTGCTTTACAACCCTGGTACGTATCAGATGAGGGCTGGGATTAAAAAGTACCCAGAAATTTTGGAGGCCTGCACTGTGTTTAATGTAAACATTGAGGAGGCGAAAAGAGTTTTGGACATTCCCGCTGGCGAAAAAGTCGAAATTAAAAAACTCCTGAAAAAAACTAAAGACGATCTGGGCGTCGAAAACGTTGTTATCACCGACGGTCGGCAAGGCTCTTACTCTTACGACGGGAAAGACTACTTGCGACTGCCAGAATTTCCCGGTGAGCGAGTTGAGGCAACTGGTGCCGGCGATGCTTACTCTACAGCGCTACTGGCCGCGCTCTTCCATGGACAATCTCTAGCCGAGGGCATGGCTTGGGGGTCTATCAACGGGGCTTACGTTGTAAAAAAGATTGGGCCGCAAGAAGGCTTGCTCCACAAACATGAGATGGAAAAAATTCGAGCCGAAAACCCCGAGTTTAAAGCGGAAAGTTTCTAAATTTTTACAGCCCACACCACTGTAATCTTGCGGCTACCAAAACCTTTCCAAATCTCCTATAATAAGGCAAAGCGTGAAAACTACCATTTATTCTACAACTACTTGCCCATACTGTAGGATGGAAAAGGATTACTTTGATTCTAAAGGTGTGAAATACGAAAATTTCTTTGTGGATGCAGACAGCGCGAAAGCCGAAGAAATGATGAGGGTTTCTGGCCAGATTGGTGTGCCATTTACAGTAATTGAAAAAGACGATGGCTCTGAGGTAAAAATTCTGGGTTTTGATAAGGAAAGGTTAAATCAATCTTTGGGAATCACCCATGAGTAAGCCGAACGTTTCCGAACTTTCTAAAAAAGAAAAGAAAGAATTTTTAAAAAAATATCGGTTGTCGGCAGAAAAAAAATCTAGACTGCAGGGAAATCTAGTAAAAGTGGCTGTCGGTTTGGTATTGTTATTGGTAGTTGGTGCTTTGGGTTATCTTTTATTCGGGCCAAAGCCGCCCCAAAAAGAAGTTGGTCAGGTAATCCCCCAACTTAGTCAGCAGCATATTGCCCAGGGTACCAAAAGTCCAATTCGTTATAATTCTAATCCCCCAACTTCTGGTCCGCACTGGCCTACCCCGGCCCCCTGCCAAATTTACACCCAGGAGATACCGGACGAATCAGCACTCCACAGTATGGAACATGGGGCCATTTGGATTAGTTATAAGAACAAAAACAATAAAGATCTTATTAACAACTTAACGAACTTAGCAAATAAAGATCCAATCAAAATACTACTCTCACCTAGAAGCAAAGATGATTCAAACATTGCGATTGCTGCTTGGGGACACCTTTTAAAACTTTCAAATTTTGATGGAAACTTAATTCAAGAATTTATAAAGCTTTATCGAAGCAGATCACCAGAACCCTTTGGAAGTTGCTAACTTATGCTAAATTTAGACGACGCGGGTGAAATTACTGACCTTGACAAAAAGCAAGTCGCTACTTCCATTGAAAAACTTCCTGATCAAGTGGAACAAGCGTGGACCGAAAGCAGTGCAATTTCCTTTCCGGAAAACTACACTGGTGTTAAGAATATAATAATAGCCGGTATGGGCGGATCTGCTTTGGGTCCAGAGCTTGCCCGAAGTATTTTGACGGATAAGATTACATTACCTTTGGTGATAGTGAGAGACTACAAATTGCCGGCATTCGCAGACGAAAACACACTAGTGATTCTATCAAGTTATTCTGGTACTACTGAAGAGGTGCTTTCTTGTGCACAAGGGGCAGTTTCCAGAAACTGTAAAATTGCCGGTATTACTGAAGGGAGCGACCTTGGACATTGGTTAAAAAAAGGTGGTTACCCCACTTATATTTTTGAAGCCAAAAATAATCCTTCGGAGCAACCTCGAGCCGGTTTAGGATATATGGCGGTGGGGATAGTAGGGATTCTACATTCTTTAGGCTTTGTAAAAATTAGCAGTCGGGATATTGAAGACGCAACTGGCTCAATTAGAGGTTTAGGGGAAGATTTTCACCCTGATTCTAAAATTTCCAATAATTTTGCAAAAGAAATTGCATCAAAATTGCAAGGTTTTGAGGTTTCTATTCTAGCAGCTGAATTTCTTTCAGCGAACGCTCATATTTTTGCAAACCAGATAAACGAAACAGCAAAAACTTTTTCGTCTTATCATTTGCTTTCTGAACTTAACCACCATCTTTTAGAAGGTCTTGGCCGTCCGGAGAACTTAAGTCAAAATCTCAAGTTTGTAATTTTAGAATCTGACTTATACTCCGACAAGATAAAAAAAAGAATTGAGATTACAAAAGATATACTGGATAAACATAAGTTCGATGTAATTTCCGTTAAATTTGAGGAAGAGACTCCTATTGTTCAAGCACTCGATACTTTATTAGTGAGCTCTTGGACCAGCTTTTATCTAGGACTTCTCAATGGAGTTGATCTATCCGAAATCCCTTGGGTGGATTATTTTAAAAAAAGATTAGCCGAATAGCCGTTGACCGGTAAGCTACAATCAGAATATGGAACAAACCTACGACACAATTATAATTGGTTCTGGGCCGGCGGGTTTGACGGCCGCCATTTACGCGTCTCGCGGAAAACTCTCCACGCTTGTTTTAGCCGGGGTCGAGGCCGGTGGTCAGCTTATGCTCACCACTGATGTTGAAGATTTCCCTGGTTTCCCCGAACCTATTCAAGGGCCAGAGTTGATGACGCAAATGCGGCAGCAAGCCGGGCGTCTTGGAGCCAAAATAATTAATGAAAATGTTGCGAAGACAGATTTCTCCAGCCGCCCTTTTAAAGTCTGGGCCGCAAGTAAAGAGTATCAAGCGAGAACTTTAATAGTTGCCACGGGAGCCAGTGCCAAATGGTTGGGTCTGCCATCCGAACAAAGGCTGATTGGAAAAGGAGTCTCCTCTTGCGCGGTTTGCGACGGGCCTTTTTTCCGTGACAAGAAAATTGCCGTGGTTGGTGGCGGGGATTCAGCTCTTCGCGAGGCGCTATTCCTTTCAAAATTCGGCGAAACCGTAACTATTATTCATCGCCGCGACACCCTGCGTGCTTTCCCGGCTCTGCAAGACAGAATTTTTAACACCCCGAACATAAAATTTATTTGGGATAGCGTGGTGGAAGAAGTTCTCGGCGAAAATAAAGTTGAGGCAGTTAGAATCAAAAATGTCAAAACTGAAAAGTATTCCGAACTTCCCACTTCCGGTTTATTCATAGCAGTCGGTCATAAACCAAGTACCGATTTTCTTAAAGGTCAATTGGAGCTAGACGATAAAGGGTACATAAAGATAATTCAAAATTCAAAATTCAAAATTCAAAATGAAAAAGGCAAAGCAGATAGGGAATTTTCAACGGCAACATCAGTTGAGGGAGTTTTTGCAGCTGGGGACGTGCACGATTGGCATTATCAACAAGCGGTAACGGCGGCCGGTGCCGGCTGTATGGCCGCGATGGATGCGGAAGAATTTTTGGAAGAAGAAAAGTCTAGGACTAAAATTGCCTCCAAGGTGTCGAAGTAATTTCCCACGCCACAAACTTAAAAAGTAGGGGGTTGACAAACCCTAGATATTGGGACTAACATTAATATTGTACTCAATATCTTGTGCTTGTTAGGTTCCACCCGTGGAAAGCCCCTGGGCTTCCAAGATTCAGGCCAAAGTCTAACTTGACAGGCAACACCTTTTTTACACCACTGCAAGCGCAAGAAAAGAGACTTTTGGATCTTTAATCAACTCAGCGAGGACAGCGTCTTAGTGTTCTTGTGCCTTGAAAATTAGTTTTTAAGTCTACCGTGAGTAAAACTGTAAGAAGTGGTTACCTCAGGTTTAGTCCGAGCGCGGCTTGCAGAGCGATTTACTCGCCAGGATTGCAAAATATAATGAAGTGTCCGTATTGTTCAAATTTTGATACAGCCGTGATGGATTCGCGAGATAGCGAAGATCTTTCCTCTATTCGCCGGCGTCGAGAGTGTCTTAAGTGCGGCAAGCGTTTTACTACTTACGAGAGAATAGAAATGATCGATCTGGCTATTTTGAAAAAAGATGGCCGTCGGGAAAATTTCGATCGAGTGAAACTTATTAACGGGTTAAAAAAGGCAACTGAAAAGCGTCCGGTTAGTGTGGAACAAGTCGAAGATACAGCGGATGCTATTGAGCGGGAGTTGCGAAGGAGAGATACGATTGAGATTCCCAGCACCGTAGTTGGTGAGATTGTTATGCGAAAGCTAAAAGCTTTGGATAAAGTAGCGTACATCCGCTTTGCAAGCGTCTACCGAAGTTTCGAAGATGTCGAGTCTTTTGAGAAAGAAATTAAAAATCTTTTAAATAAAAAAGGAGGACCTGCTCATGCCTAAGGTAAAACAAGGAATCCGCCCGCCGGCCGGTCGGGCAGGGACAGCGGCGTCTATAGAGAAGTTTCATTTTAACCCTAAGCTCCAAACCGATCTTGAAGGTTTGGTCGACGACCCAAACCAAACTCAATTGGAAGGGGTAAGAGAAACAGTTTTCCGCGACCGCTACTCCTTGAAGGATGCCGACGGCAACCCAGTCGAGGAACATCCTGAACAGATGTGGAGAAGGGTTGCTGCCGGCATTGCGCAAGTCGAAAAAAGTTCCGCCAATCAGAAAGAGTGGGCCGGAAAATTTTACGAAGCCTTAGACGACTTTAAGTTTGTTCCCGGGGGCCGGATTCTTTCTGGGGCCGGCACTCCCTACGAAGTAACTTTCTATAATTGTTTTGTTATCCCTTCTCCACACGACTCACGAGACGGAATTATCGACAATCTAAAAATTATGGTAGATATTATGAGCCGCTCCGGTGGAGTGGGCATTAACCTTTCTTCACTTCGTCCTAGGGGGGCCCGAGTCCGCAAGGTAAACGGGACAAGCTCTGGACCAGTGAATTGGGCCGAGCTTTACTCCACCGCCACTCACGATGTTATCCAGCAAGGAGGCACTCGCCGCGGCGCTTTAATGCTGATGCTTAATGATTGGCACCCCGACATCGAGGAATTTATTGACGTGAAGAAAGACCTTTCCCGCATTAACGGTGCCAACCTATCCGTCTGCGTTTCCGACTCTTTCATGGAGGCAGTTAAAAACGATAAGGATTGGAACTTGGTTTTCCCTGATATTTCTGATCCGGATTACGACAAAGCCTGGGATGGGGATTTGGAAAAATGGGAAAGTTTAGGTAAGAAACCGGCTCTTTACAAAACAGTCAAGGCCGCCCAAATTTGGGAGAAAATTTGTCAAGCAGCTTGGGCATCCGCGGAACCAGGGCTTCACTTTATTGAGAGAAGTAATAAAAGAAGCAACACTTGGTATTTTGAAAAATTAATTTCCACTAACCCTTGTGGTGAGCAGCCGTTAGGGGCCTGGGCAGTATGTAATCTTGGTTCGGTAAGTCTACCCGCTTTTATCAAACCCTCGGCAAGCTCGGGTCAGAATGAGATGGATTATGAAAAACTTTACGAGACGGTAAAGACTGCAATCCGCTTTATGGATAACGTTATCAGTGCGACTGGTTACTACTACGATGAGAATCGAAAACAGCAGGCAGGGATTCGCCGCGTTGGGCTTTCCGGGATGGGGCTGGGGGACGCTTTAATTATGCTAAAGCAAAAGTATGGATCCAAAGAGGCCGAGCCGACAGTGGAAAAGATTTATAAAACAATCAGAGACGCTTCTTACGAGGCAAGTGTCGAACTTGCTGCCGAAAAAGGAGCTTTCCCAAACTTTGATAAGGAAAAATACCTGCAAGGTTGGTTCATCAAGAAACTTCCCGAGAGCATCCGAACGAAGATCAAAAAATACGGTATCCGCAACGCCGTGCTTCTTACCCAAGCTCCGACCGGAACCACATCCTTGCTTGCGGGCGTTTCTTCGGGGATCGAACCAGTTTATGATTTCGCCATGATTCGTCGCGACCGTACCGGCGAACACGTGATTTACCACCCTGCCTATAAAGAGTGGCTGGATTCTCACCCGGACGAAGACCCACCAGACTATTTTGTGGCGGCAAACGATCTAACTCCGGAAGATCACGTAAACATCCAAGCAATTGTTCAAGAATATACGGACTCCTCAATTTCTAAGACAGTCAATGCCCCTAATGCCCACACCGTGGAAGAAGTCCGAAAGCTTTACATGTGGGCTTACGATCTGGGTTGCAAGGGTGTCACTTACATGAGGGATGGTTCTCGTGAAGGAGTTCTTTCCCACGGTGATAAGAGGGAAGATGCTAACGCCGAGAATGGTCACGTCAAAGAGCAAGTGCCGGTTCACCTGCGAAAGCGGCCGCATTACCTAACAGGAGTAACCCGCCGAATTCCGACCCCAGTTGGGCACGCCTTTGTCACTATTAATGAAGATGAAGGCGGGGACCCGTTTGAAGTTTTTGTCAATGTCGGCAAAGCCGGGAGCGACATTACGGCCGACGCCGAAGCAATCGGTCGGTTAATATCCCTCGCACTTCGCATTCCGACTGGCTACGCTCCTAAAGAAGTTGCCCAACAAGTGGTGAATCAGCTTTCTGGAATCGGCGGTAGCCGGCAACAAGGGTTTGGTGCCAACAGGGTCCACTCGTTGGCCGATGCGCTTTCTAAGGTTCTGTCAGAATATTTGGGCTCGGAAAGCACTTATCCGGAAGTTGCCGAAAATGGAAACGGTAACGGTCACGCGAAACCAAACGGTAATGGCAAGACGGTGCATGTTGAGAACCCAACACCCGCGGACGTGCCGGAGTTAACCGATCCACCTGCCTCGCCAGATGCGAGTCAGGGAGATCCTTCTCCTAGTGTCGGTGAAGTGGCCGCTCTGGCGGCAAGTGAAACTGGCGCGCATCTTAGTGAGGTGAGACGGGATATTTGTCCATCCTGTGGAGTAGCGAGTTTTGTTTACGAAGAAGGCTGTAAAAAGTGCTACTCTTGTGGACACTCGGAATGTTGAGGTGATTTGAATTGGATTGGTATCAGTGGCAAATAAAGACTAAGGGTAGTTGTGAATATTGCGAAAGACCTTTTACCTCTTCGAATCGTAAAACTATAGACCACATAATCCCAAAAGGAAAAGGTGGGTCCTATAAAAAAGAGACTTGGAATTTAATTGCCGCTTGTATCGAATGCAACTCAAGAAAAGGCAACTATATAAGCTATTCAATTGGGTGGGTAATAGGGAACAGAGAATTACTAATTGAGGATATTAAATCAAACAAGTTAAAAATAAGAATTGACAGAGCGATAGTAAGCAAGTAATGTATTGTTACATTAACAAGTAAGGTCAAAGGAATACGGGTGAAGCACGGTGTAAATCCGTGGGAGTGCCGCTACTGTAAACCCAGAACCCCGCCTTTGAATCCCTTCGAGCAAAGGAGGTGAAAAATCACTTAGGATTTAAACCAGCCAACTTTGCGGCTGGTTTTTTGGTGGTAAAATATGAAAAATCAACAAAGAAATTGGATAATTGCGGCAGTTATAGTTATTTTGGCCCTAGTTGGTGGTTATTTTGTATTAACCAATTTAGGGAACAATAAGACACCTTCAACCCCAACTTCTCAAGAGCAAGTAAAGGGAGTTCAAGTTGAAGTAACCATCGACTATTCTGGCGAACAAGGTAAATCCCTAGAAACAAGGACGGTGAATGTTACCGAAGGCAAGACTGCTTGGGATGCACTGGTTGTGGATGTAGGCAAGGAAAATATTGACTATAAAGATTATGGTAGCCTTGGTGTACTTGTGTTGGGGATTAATGGTGTAAAACCAACTGGTAACAACTCTTGGGAATTCCAGGTAAACGGGAAGGCTGCCCCAGTGGGAGTTAGCAGTTACAAAGTGAAATCTAGTGACAAAATTGGATTTGTGATTACGCAAGCCAGTAAAGGTCAGTAAGACCTTACCCGCGGCGCCGCGGGAATCCCGCGGCGCCGGCTATATAATTACTAGTAATACTATGAAAAACTTGGAAAAATTAGTCAGTCCCTTGTTAATTATAACTGCCGCTGTCGGGCTTCGGCTTATTTCTCATATGCCGAATTTTGCGCCAATTAGCGCGATGGCCCTTTTTGGTGGGGCGTATTTGGGCAAGCGTTGGGCACTGATTGTGCCGATTGTTGCAATGCTAATTTCTGATTATCTCGTTCTCTATATAAACCCCTTTAGAGTTCCAATGTTGGGTTTTAGCCACATTTACGCGCCATTGGACTTAATACACGGTACTACATATGCGGTTTACGGAAGTTTTTTAATTTCAGGGCTAGTCGGTTTGTGGTTGCGCAGTCACAAAAACCCGACCAGCATAGCTGCCGCCGCCCTTTTTTCTTCACTACAGTTTTTCTTAATAACTAACGCTGCGGTTTGGCTTGGAGGAGGTTACAACGGGGGTCTTTTGGGCCTTTGGGAAAGCTATGTTGCTGGGTTACCATTTTTTAGAGGGACTTTGTTTGGAGATTTCTTTTACACAGGACTATTTTTCGGCGGGTTTGAAGCTTTAAAATGGTTTGTGTTTGATAGGAAAAAAGCTATAATAAACGCGGAGGTGAAAGTTTAATGACTGAAAAGACAGAAGATTTTAAAGTTCGTGGTGAAGAAGTTGTTAAAAAAGTTAAAGAATTGATTAAGGAAGGCAACGTCCGCCGGGTTACAATTAAAGATAAAGAAGGAAAGGTAATTGCGGAGTTTCCTTTGACTGCAGGTGTTATCGGAGCGGTTTTAGCCCCGCCACTTGCCGCAATTGGTGCAATTGCTGCTTTAATGACAGATTGCACGATTTCAGTTGAGAGAAAATAGCTACTTAGTCATTGACTTAGCTAGGTTTGTAGGTTATAATTTCCTGACTGCCAAATAGAACAACCCGACTCGTCTCTATTAATGCTGCGAGATGAAGAGGGCTGTTTTCTTTTGGGTAAGTTGGATGGAAAGGAGGTGATCTGGTGCTATTTCTGACTTGGTTGGTTGCCGCCGGTATTCGTCTGCTTACCGTGATTGCGATGGGCGACCCTGAAGGCAACATACCAACCATCGGAATCTGAGGCTACTTCGATCACAAACACCAATTTGTGGCAGGCAATAGCTTCAAGTCCCCCACCGCCGGTTTTCCTTGAAGATCGCGGTGGGTTTTTCTTCCAACCTTCTGCTTACTTTCTCTAAAATTCGAATTCAGGTATAATTAAATAAACTTCTATGGCTAAACTGAATCAATACATGTTTCGCGAATACGATATTCGTGGGCAAGAAAACGAAGAAGAGTTGAATAAAAATTCAATATATTTAATTGCAAAATCGTACGGCACTTTTTTGCGGAAGAGACAAATTACGGATACTGTTGTCGGTCACGACAACCGTGAAAGCTCAGAGGAGTTTTACAGGGAATGCATTAAAGGTCTGCGTGAGACAGGCGTTAACGTTACTGGAATTGGTGTCGGTACCACCCCGATGATGTATTGGTCCCAATATCACTTCAAGTCCAAGGGTGGTTTAATGGTAACTGCCAGCCACAATCCTGCCGGTTGGAACGGAGTAAAACTAGCTCTCGGTTATTCGTACACTTTAATTGGCGACGAATTACAAGAAATACGCCAGGTTGCTGAATCAGGAGAATTTGAAAAAGGTGAGGGTTTACTAAAAGAAGAAAACATTCTTGATCAATATATTGACGATCTTGTTTCCCGAGCAAAGCTGTACCGCCCCCTAAAAGTTTTACTCAACACGGCGAACGCAACCAGTAGTTTTGTTTCTCCAAAGTTGCTTAAAAAATTCGGGTGCGATCTCATAGAGCACAACACTAATCCGGATCCAAGTTACCCTAACTACGTGCCTAATCCTGCAAACCTCGCGATGATGGAAGATACCGGAAAAATGGTTGTGAAGGAAGGCTGCAATCTTGGGATTGCGATTGATGCAGACGGGGATAGATTGGGAGTAACCGACGAAAAAGGCAGCATTATTTGGCCGGATCGCTGGATTATTTTGCTCTCAAGATTGGTTCTAGAAAAAAGCCCGGGGGCAAAAATTATTTTTGATGTCAAAGTTTCCGAAGCCTTACCCGAAGACATAAAAGCCCATGGTGGTATTCCAATAATGTGGAAGACAGGGCATTCTTATATTAAAGAAAAACTGCACGAGGAAAAAGCCGCTTTTGCTGGAGAAATGAGCGGGCACATTTTCTTTGTTGATGATTTCTACGGATTTGATGATGCCAATTTCGCCGCGCTGAAGCTTCTTGAGTACATCTCAGCCCAAAAAGAGCCTCTTTCAGAACTAATTGCAAAAACCCCGTACTATATTTCAACGCCAACGTACCAAGCTTATTGTGGAGACGACATAAAATACAAGATAGTAGACGAACTAACAAGGCAGTTTAAGACGGAGGGTTATAAAGTGGTTGATATTAACGGGGCAAGAGTATATCTTGAGGATGGTTGGGGTTTGGTGCGGGCCTCTTCTAATCTTCCTGCTCTGGTTATTCGCTTCGAAGCAAAAACTGAAAGCGGCTTAAAAAAAATCGAAACAATATTTAAAGATAAATTAAAAAAATATCCGGAAATTTCCAATGAGTGGGAATCTGCTTAGATGGGTAAGAAGATATGAGTGACGAGGTGTTGGATTTAAAGAATGTCCAGGCAGTTATTTTTGATATGGACGGTACGATGATGGACAACATGTCTTACCATAGCCAGGCTTGGATGAAGTTTTGTAAAATGCACGACGTACCGTTTACAGAGCAAGAATATTTAAACAAATACGCAGGAAAAAAGAACGATGAGATTTTCCAAGGCCTTTTCAATGGAAAGTTGTCGCGGAAGGAAATTGATGAGTATTCAGAAGAAAAAGAGCAGATGTATCGGGGTCTATACGCGCCTTTTATAAAAGAGGTCGACGGTCTTTCCGATCTTATTAAGTTACTAAAAGCAAAGGGATTGAAAATAGCCGTTGCCACTACGGCTCCACAAGAAAATAGGGATTTTGGTTTGATAGCGTTGGGTCTCGAAAAATCATTTGACGTAATTGTTGGTGACGAACAGGTTGAGCTTGGCAAGCCTGATCCGCAGATTTACTTGTTAACCGCCGAAAAGCTAGAAGTAAGGCCGAAAAAGTGTCTTGTTTTTGAAGATACTCCGAAAGGAGTAGAATCTGCAAAAAGGGCTGGTATGAAAGTGGTGGGAGTTATGACAAGCCGCTCCGCCAAAGATTTAGAACAGGCAGATTTTTTGATAAAAACTTTTAGCGACGTTAAATTAAAAGGAGTTAGTTATGATTGAAGTTGCCATAAAAGCCGCAAAACTGGCGGGTGAGGCCTTAGAGTACTATTTTGAGACATTGCTTGAAAAAGAGGAAAAAGAGGATAAATCGATAGTAACAAAAGCTGATTTAGAGGCAGATAAGATAATTCTCAGAGAAATAAAGGAGAAGTTTCCAGATCATAACATTTTAAGCGAAGAGACTGGGTCTTCAGACAATGGATCAGAATATACCTGGGTAATTGATCCCTTGGACGGAACAATGAATTTTTCTCGGGGATTGCCAGTTTTTGCTACTTCGATAGCCTTATTCAAGGGCAAAGAGCCTGTTTTGTCTACTGTATACAATCCAATAACAAAATCTCTTTACCAAGCAGAATCTGGAAAAGGGGCTTTTTTAAATGGGGAAAGGGTCCAGGTGTCGGATGTCCAAGAGTTGCCAAAATCCATTGTAACTTTGGGAAGAGCAAGAGATGCTGCTAGCAAGGAGAAAACTCTCGATCTCTATAATAAATTATATTTTAAAGTTTATAGCCAAAGAATTTTGGGCAGTTCGGCGATGGAACTTTCTTGGGTGGCTTCGGGAGTTCTGGAAGCCTTTGTCTCGATGGGTTTAAAGAAATGGGATGTTGCCGGGGGTATCCTTCTGGTCATTGAGGCTGGTGGTAAGGTGACGGATTTTTCGGGAGTAGCCTTATCGGATGAAGACCCATATTTTTTGGCAAGCAACGGTAAAGTTCACAGAGAGCTTCTTGATGTTTTAAAAAACCCTTAAATATTAATCAGTTGACACGAACCTAGGCTTAATATAAACTTTATTTAGTCGCTGACCGCACACGGAAGCCATTAAATTTTCTGCCCAATAGTTTTCATTTCTGCCCGCGGACTTATTAATATGAATTTGGAAAGCACTGATGTGCGGCCTATCTATACGCAGATTTTGGAAAAAATTAGATCCCGTAAAGCACAAGTGGGGGTCGTCGGGGTCGGTTATGTCGGCAGGGCATTAGTTGAAGTGCTTGTCGAGGCAGGTTTTAGAACCCACGGTTTTGATATAGACGAAAGTAAAGTTCTAAACATTCATCACCCCCTTTTCGTTCCTACCTTGCAAATTGACGAGCTTTCTTTGTGCGATATAATTTGTATCTGCGTTCCCACACCCGTTGATGAAAATCGAAAGCCCGATTTAAGTTTTCTCATAAAAGCAGTTTCGGATGTAGCATTATTAAATGGAGGCAGTCAATTGGTAATTATCGAAAGTACAGTCTCACCGGGAACTTTGAGAAGAGAAGTCGCCCCGATCTTTACTAAGAGGGGTAGGCGGCTCGGGAGTAATTTCTACTTAGCAATCTCTCCGGAAAGGGTTGATCCGGGAAATACTAAATTCAATATTAAAAATACACCTAAAGTCGTTGCCGGTTTAGACAAGGTTTCGACTCTTTTGGCGGAAGAGTTTTACAAGGCCTTTATTGACAAGGTAGTGACAGTCGCAACTGCCGAAGTAGCCGAACTTTCCAAAATGATTGAAAACACATTTCGCTTGGTTAACATAAGTTTGGTGAACGAGATAAAAAACTACGCCGATGCCGCCGGCATCAACGTTTGGGAGGCAATTGACGCCGCCGCCACAAAACCCTTTGCTTTTATGGCCCACTACCCAGGTCCGGGTGTGGGAGGGCACTGTATACCGGTGGATCCCGCTTATCTTTTGGAAGAAGCCAAGAGAGCCGGGGTTCATCTAAAAACTGTAGAGGCTGCACTTGCCGTAAATGAGGAGCAGCCAAAAAAAATAGTAGAAAAGGCAAGGCTTTCACTTCCCAGCCACGCCAAGAAAACAAATCCGAAAATGCTTCTTTTAGGGATCGCTTACAAACCAGGAACTCAAGACACTCGGGAATCTCCAGCTTTAAAAATTTGGAAAGAAGCTGAAAAGCAAGGCTTTCATGTTTCCTATTTCGACCCATATGTTCCAAAGCTAAATGGCTACACTTGCCAAACAATGAGCCGTGACCTTTTAACTGAACAAGACGTTATTGTTATTGTAACTCATCACAAGAGCCTTCCTTACGAGCTTCTTACCCAAATAAACAAACCAATCATTGATACAAGAAACATTATGAGTAAGTACTACTCCGAGCAATTGCTTGAAAGTAGTGGGCAGTCATGAAAATCCTAGTAACCGGTGCAGCTGGGTTCGTCGGATCTAACTTAACAGAATATCTTTTGAACCAAGGTAATGAGGTTTTTGGAATAGACAACTTCATCACCGGTTCCACAAAAAATGTTGAAGGGCTCTCCAGAGATCCTAAATTTACTTTTTTTGAGGCCGATATTGTTGATTCAGCACAGATAGAAAAATTAATTTCGCCAATACCTTTCGATGAAATTTATCATTTGGCTTGCCCGACAGGTGTGCCAAATTTAGTTACTTTGGCAGAAGAGATGCTCTCGACGAACTCCATCGGCACGAGAAACATTCTTGAGGTTGCTAAAAGAGCTCGCGCCAAATTCTTACTTACCAGCTCTTCCGAAATTTACGGAGACCCAGAAATTTTTCCGCAGGCGGAAAGTTACACTGGAAATGTGGATCCCACTGGAGTGCGCAGCCCTTACGAAGAGGGGAAGAGGTTTGCTGAAGGTTTGGTGGCAATGTATTCTCGAAAATACGGTGTTGAGGCTAATATTGTTCGAGTCTTCAACACTTACGGTCCAGGTATGTCTGATAAAGATACCCGGGTTATTCCTAATTTTTTACAAAGATTGAAGGATGGTGAGCCTTTACGAGTCCACGGCGATGGTTCACAGCGGCGAACGTTCTGTCACGTTGATGATCTAGTGGCCGGTTTAGTTTTGGTTGCTAAGCGAGGCGCAAAAGGCGCTGTTTATAATATCGGAGGAGAGAGCGAAATTAGTATATTAGATTTGGCAAACTTAATTATCGGAATTTTTGGTGGGACTGGTAAAATTGTTTTTGAAGAAAGAGCCTTACATGACCACCAAGCCCGGCTTCCGGATTTGTCTAAAATTGCTGCTTTGGGTTGGCAGCCAAAAATTAACCTCGAAAAAGGCCTCACCCTCACCCTTGCGAGTTACGAATCTGCTAAAATATAGCCTCTTATGAAACCAATATCACCCTTTGGTTTACCCGTCGGTATAAGTGTCGCCTTTTGGTCGATTGTAGGCTTGATACGACTTATTCATGAAAAATTGATAAGAAAATCGATCTACCCAACCGGCGGACCCAATATTATGAAGCGGGAAGATATAGCGGTAATTTTGCCCGCCCACAATGAAGAACTGGTGATAAGAAGTTCAATACAGGCTCTTAAACAGATGCTGCCGCCAAAACAAATTTACGTGGTTTCCGATGGTTCTAGTGATGAAACTTACCAGCGGGCGCAGGTGGAAGGAGTTAGTGTTTCGCGCCTTACGCCAGGAAGAGGTAAGGCAAGGGCTATGGTTTACCTTCTTGATCAATATAATCTCTTTGATAAGTACAAACTGATTTTTATACTAGACGCGGATACTCGGCCGGATAAAACGCTCATTGATAAAGCCTTGCCTTTTTTCAACGACCCGGCAATTGGAGTAGTTTTTGCTAGTTCGAAGATAGTTTGGCGCCAGCATTGGACTCCGAACCTGAAATACTACTTTATTTCTTACCGGGAGAGGTTGAACCGGTTGCTTCGTTATTTACTAATCTACGGTCAGACGTGGAAATATACCAGTGTAAATTATGTAATTCCGGGTTTTTGTACCATCTACCGATCCGATATATTAAGGCAACTACAGATTGATACCCCAGGAATTTTGATTGAGGATTTTAATCTCGCGTTTCAGTTCCACAAAAAGAAACTAGCCAAACTGGGTTACCATCCGTCGTTAATAGCTTGGGATCAATACCCAGATAACTTGAAGGATTACGTTGGTCAGGTGAGGCGGTGGAACATTGGTTTTTTTCAAACAATTAGAGCCAATGGTGTCTGGCCATCATTTTTCTGGCTTGCCTTGGGAGTTTTTTCTATTGAAGTGATCCTAAATTCTTTGTTCGTTATCTTTTTGCCGTTGATTTTGTTTTATTTAATTCTTTTAGCAATACCCGGCACGAGTTTGATGGAGCTAGCCTTCACCCGTTTCTATGCCAGCTTAGGGCCTTTTCACCATATAACTTTTAGGAGTATATTTATTAGTACTTTTTTATTAGATTACTTAGCCACGGTTGTTATTGGGTTACTGGGGAAAAAGCCCCAGATGCTCTTCTATGGACTCTTTTTCTTTTTCATGCATTTTGTAGTATCTTTGGTGCTAATCAGCTCTATTATCCCCGGATTTTTTAGTAAGTCGGCGGGGAAATGGACGCCGCCGACGCGAAGCGCCGAACAATTAGGCTAAAAGAAATCGCCCCAATTTTAGTTGGAGCGATTAGTGTCAATAGCGGGGTCTTTAGAGGGTAAAGGCGTTGTCCCCAAGAACTTTTGCCAAGATGTTTTTTCTCGGATACTCCTCCAGTAGTTGTTGACAGAAACCCTCTCCGAAACCCACTCGCACTTGTTGTCCTCGGGCAATGGCCCAGCGCCGAGTTTTTTCAACAGACGGGCTGTCGCCTTTTTCTAGAAAGTCTAGTTGACTTTCGTGCGCTCCGAACGCCTTCATCTTTTGATCGATGACATCGCTAATGTTAACAACGGTGTTTACCCGCACAATTTGTCCGTCTGGGCCGATGAGACCTTGAGGGTCCGTGTGGTATAGGTAAGCCCTTTGCTTTGTGACAGAAGCTTTTGTTGGCGCCGCGAAATTTGGGTGGGCTGCTTCTGGAGCCGCCCACAAAACTAGTTGGCCAGTGTGGGCATGATCAGTCATGTAATCGACCGCCGGGTGAGTTATGATGATTTCTGGGTCAACATCGCGGATTAAAGCCACAACCTTCCGCGTGGTTTCCAGATCGACACTCACGCAACCGTCTCGGACTCCTAAATTTCGGTAACTCGCGCCGATAATCTCGGCCCCTTTCTCCGCTTCTTTTTTGCGAATCGCAACTATCTCCTCTTCAGACAAGTCGTGAGTGCCACATTCGCCGGCAGTTACGGCGGCGATGCAAACCTTGTAACCTACCCGCTTTAGGAGAATCAGAGTTCCACCGGCGAATTACTCCATATCGTCTGGATGGGCGCCGATTGCAAGAACAGTTTTATTCACGATTTCCTCCCTTCGAGATATTCATCGCTAGATGTTTTTGGAATTGTGAGCAGGATACCACATAACAGATTTTCCAGTCAAGAAAAGGAAATCGCCTTACAATTTTGTAAGGCGATTGCTGGTCAAGAAAAAGTTAAGCTGTCGCTATTCCAAGACCTAAGTCGGCAGGATATGGGCGTTCGGAAAGATGGCCTTTCCCCAGATACTGGCAGAGCGCTTCGATTTCTTCTGTGGCGTAGACCACCGCCAATTCTGGTTCCGAAGGTATTGGGAACGAACGGATCTGATATTCTTCAGGTATTGAACGATGCATTTCAAGATACCGCAGAATTCTTGGAAAGTGCGGTGCACTAGAAACCAAAGCAACTTCCGTTGCCCCTCCCATGAAGTGGTCAACAAGGATCGGAGAGAAGCTTTTCACCTGATCGCCAGTGTGACGAATTGACTGGCTTTTCCCATCCTCCCCTTCCACCTCGTCGATAACAAGGATAAGTTCGTACGGGATCGGGAAACCTGGCAGGTTCATAACCGATCTGAAAACCTCGTTTTCAATTGGAATCCCGTTGTAGACAAGCATCGGTCCGTTTTCCACGACATCCTTCTTAGTGACGGTTTGAACAGGTTTGCCTAGTCGCAGTGCCGTTACTTGGAGGACAAGCAGTATACCTTGGCTTAAACGACGCTGATCCAACCAAGCTTTTATTTCTTCGTCATCTCCCTTCAGTGGTGACAAGAAAGTTCCTGGGCCGGAAAAAACCCAGACTATGCCGATACCTCCTGTCGCCTTTGGTCTTGCTGCTTCAAAAAGAGCTATCTCTCGGGCAACCGTCAGCCTGATCTCCTCCGTGTTCATTTGGGCAGACCTCCTTTAGATTTTGGAAAGGATTGAACCTAAGAGGTAGTGTTCGAAGCGAATTCTAATACAAGTCCTATAAAAAAACAAGGCTAACTTTGGAGTTTTGTCCAAACGTTGGGGTCTTCGTGGCCGAGGCGCCAAAACTCAAGATTATAAATGCCAAGTTCCTTAAAAAGGGCCAGCTTTGCAGTAAAACTATCGGCATCTTCATACCAGACAGTGTGAGTTGCTCCGGCCGTTTTATAGATAAAGTAGTGGCTTTTAGATTTTTCGTCCCATAAAATTGTTGGCCGGTGTTTTTTAATCAGAGCAAGAACGTCTTGATAAGTTAGGCCCGCGGCCTTACCACTTTCCGGCCAGTCGTAACCGTAAAGCGGGACACCAGCAAAAAGTTTTTCTTTTGGAATCAACGTGATAGCGTAATTCAATATACTTCTAACCCAATCTACAGATGCAGATGGGCCTGGTGAGGAGCTGCTCCAATGCTCCTCATAGGTCATGAGATGCAATTGATCTGCGTATTTTGAGAGCTCCCCCCAATCCTGCGCTTGCGATCCGTTAGAATAGGCGGGGTCGCCCTCACGGATTTTAGCGTGGAGCGCTACCGATAAAATTTTCCCTTTCCCGTGTAAAGCCTCGGAAAGCTCTTTTATAAACGTAGTGAAATTGTCCTTTTGATAAGCCTTCAAAGCTTCATAATCGATGCTGATTCCGTCCACACTAAGCTTCTTTGCCAGAGCGACTAAATCGACAATATGCTTTTGTCTTGCGGTCTCGCTACTTATTACCTTATCCACTCTTTTGTAATCCCAATCGCCGCCTTCGTCTTCATCCGGTAAATTGGCGACTAAAAGGAGCACTTTGGTTCCGTGAGAATGGGCGTAGCTTATTATACTTTTGTCGGCAGCGGCGTAAATATATTTTCGTATAGAGCCGTCGGCCCTTAAGCTGTACCAGAAAAGAGAGATGAATTTGAAGAGGCCGGCATTCTTTTTGTAAGAAGCAAAAGCCGCCGTCTGATCCCAAAAAGGGATTGATCCGACAGATTGAAAGTTTTCAGGGGCAAACCTTGCCGCTGAAACAGAATCCGTCATTTGTAAAATATTTCCGTTATTGATTATCACTGAGTCTTTGGCTAACAATTTATCCAGTTCTTGAGTTTGTAAATTAACGAGCGGGTTTATTGCTACAGTGTTTGAAGAGTTGGTGTTTTTGACGATGCTTTTGGCGATAAGAATAGAAAATATAGTAAGTTCTAAAAAGAGTATGGTTAATAGTAGGGGAAGGTGTATCCTAGAGAGTATCTTCATAGGATATTTTAATCATAACACATTGATTATTTAACCTAGTTGCTGGGTGCGATAATTTTAGCGGCTTCTTCGCCAGTTGTGTTCATCAGTAGGTCAATAATCGATAGATTTGGAATGAAACCGACTTGCTTAATGAAAAGTTGCGGGTGTTCTTCGTACTTCCAATCTTGCACGACGACGTTTATGCCGTTTTTCTTAAAAATTTCTTCGTCCATATAGGCGGCAGCGCCGGTGCCACCGCAATAATCTTCATTAGCGCCTATTTCCTGACACAAAGCAATAATTTTTTCGTTTGGTCCGAAGCCTTTAAACTGCCGGTAGGCTTTTGTTTTAGTGGCCCTCCTGATTTCTTTAAGTCGAAACAGATTTTGAATTTTTAATTTGGCGTTGGCTTTCGCGATGGTTAAATCTTTAAGTCTAACAATCTCTTCACCTAAAAGCCTTGCTATTCCCCAAAGGATAGTGGTGTTGTTAAGTTCAACTAGGTTACTGTGGTGGGTGGAGAGAATTTCTTCAATTTCTGGGTAGATAGTTTTGAAGTGGGGAGATTTGTTATAAGCAAATTGTAGTGTCTTGAGGTGATTCTCAACCCAGTTTTGGTCGTAAGAGACTTCAGTTTCTAGTAGAGGTAAGCTATTGTGCTTTACTGGTACTGCTAGAATGTGGGTACCAAAAGATTGTTTTATGGGAGTATGGGATTGAAAAGATTTACCGACTTTTCCGTCCGGGTACTTATGTTTCCGTACGTACTTGACATCGTCACGAATCACAAAAACGTCGGCGTTTAAAATTCTAGCAAAGTAGTGAAGACGGGGAAAATATTGAGGTTGAATGCCGGAGTATCTCATAAGGTTATTAGTCTGTGTAAATAAAAAGCCTCAGCTGCTTCTGCGCCGCAAAGGGCGCCTCTGAGCTTTGCTAAAGCTTGGACTATTTCTGCTGACCTTGGATGAGGATTTTTCCTCACCTGACTTTTATAAAGATTTAAAGCTTCGATTTTCTTTTTCATGTCTTGGGTGGATAGAGGAACGAAAAAATTTGGGTTGCCTTCGCTCGAAATTCCCCAACCGCCAGTGGTGTGCTCGTAAGATAGCACGATACCAGGGATTTTTTTGTTCATTCCTGGTATCGGTCGGCAAGAAGCAAATGCAGCTTGCGCGGCCCGGCGATGGTCTTGATTATAATCTCCTAAAGATGGAAAAGCTAAAATTGTTGGGTTAACTGACTCTAGCGAGGTAGGGCCACGTTCTATCTCATCCATCAAGTCCTTTTGCGAAAGCTCATCAAGACGCAAGTGAAATTTATTCCCGGGGAAGGCGATGTGGTAGCCGTCATAGCCGAGGAACTTGGCTACTTTTTCTATTTCGCCGGCTCGTTCTTCTTCAGTTGAGATGCCTTTTTTTGTAAAGTCGTAAGTTGTACCGTTTGTGAGAAAAAGGACAAATACTTTTCCAGAAGCTTCTTTTACTTTATTTATTAGACCGGCACACCCAAGAATTTCATCATCAGCGTGAGCGGCGATTATTAATAGAGTTTGACCGCGCAAATTAACCATGACTTATAGCTAAATGTTAGAGGCAATATGATATCAAGAAGGAGGAGATTTTGCAAATAGAACGCTCCGTAACCAAATCCAAGTAGAGCGCTAAAGCGCTCTGCGACCATTACATTGACTAGGATTTGGGTACTCTCGCGTTCTGCGCTGTCGCTAAGCTCCGCTACTTCTAATTCGACCTGCCTGCCCTGACTACCGTTAGGCAGACGGCAAGGCAGGGAAAACGTCGCCCACAGGGCGTCATTTAAAGTAGATTATTACAGCCGTCAAAAAGAGGATGAGGAGAATTGCAACCAGGGCTATCTCTATAAATATCAGTCCTTCATAATCGGATTTTTCTTTTTCCATAAATTTTTACCAGGTAGGTAAGTAATCTCTAAAATTTGCTGCTGCTATAGTTACTTGCTTCACTTTACCTTCAACATAATCCCGAGCAACTTTACGCAGTACCGAGTTAATTGTTCGCTGCAGGTTTCGAATATCTATGTCGTAGCCAAAAGGTTTAATTATTTTTGGCCAAGCGTCTGGCGAGAAAATGACAGCCTCCTTGGGTAACCCAATGTTTTCCAACTCTCTCGGAAAAAGGTAATCTCTGGCGATATGTATTTTATCTTCCTCAGTATATCTCGGCATTAAAATTATTTCAAGTCGGTCCATGACGGCCCCGGTGATATTTCCTATCTGATTCGCCGAGCAGATAAAGAGCACTTCGGACAAATCGAAAGGGTAATCAATGTAATAATCTGAAAAAGCAAAGTTTTGCTCCGGGTCTAAAAGTTCTAGTAACACTCCCATTATGTCGCTTTCCGCTCCTTCAGCAGTGGAATCTATTTCGTCAAGAAGTAAGACTGGGTTTTTGGTACCGGCACGTCTTAAGTTTTTTATTACCAACCCTGGTTCTGCTTCAGGAAAAGTTCGGGATTGACCGCGCAACACCAGTGCATTGTTCATACCACCCATGGGGATACGGACAAATTTCCGTCCTAGAGCTTGCGCAATAGAAGATGCGAAAGAGGTTTTTCCCGTTCCCGGAAGCCCAACTAGACAGATTACCGGGGAGCGAGTCAGCTTCACCACTTCCGACTTTTGTTTTTCTTTTTGCAGTGCTAAAACGGCCAAATATTCCGTTATCCGGTCCTTTATTTGGGAAAGACCGTAATGGTTTTTATCAAGAACTTCCTTGGCTTGCCTAAGGTCTAAATTATCTTTGCTTCTTTTCCCCCACGGTAAAGACACTAACCACTCAATATATTTTCCCGTTTGCTCGTACTCAACTTGGTAAGGACCAAGCTTCATCGACCGGTTTAATCGTTCTAGGCTGTCTTGAACTTGAGTTTTTAAATCTGGTGGTAGGGAAGCCTCGTCTACTTTTTTTAAGAGTTTTGCAATTTCGGCAAGTAACCCGGGCTTTTCGGCAGCACTTGCGAGAGATTCCGCCTTTTTGTGGGCTAGGGCAGCCTTCATAGATTTAAGTTTAGCCGTTTTTTAGCTTCAAGTCAAACTTGATCATCAGTCTGATATAATCATTTGGTTATGAGTAAAAGTACTCCGAGCCATGTAGCTATAATAATGGATGGTAACCGCCGCTGGGCGCATCTTCACAATTTGTCGGAAAGGCAAGGTCATAGTAAAGGTTTAGAAACTTTGGTTGAAATAACAAAGCAGGCAGCTAAGATAGGTGTAAAACACCTGACGGCGTATGCCTTATCATCCGAAAATTATAAAAGCCGGGGAGCTACCGAAATAAAAAATATCCTGTCGTTAATAAACGAAGCCGAAAAAAAATATCTGCCGGATTTAAAAAAAGAAGGGGTTCACGCAAGCTTTATTGGTAATTCAGAAGATTTACCCTCTGCCACCAAACTAGCCGTAAATAAAATTACACGGGATCTTTCACGCGGCAAAGGGTTAAACTTAAATATTGCTCTTAATTACGGATCCAGGCAAGAGTTGGTACAAGCAGCCAAAAGCTTAGTTGATAAAAAAGCTCCTCTTACAGAGGAAGCGCTTAGTAAAGGTTTGTATACGGGATCGATACCCGACCCTGATTTAATCATAAGAGCCGGTGGCCAGAAGCGGCTTTCGAATTTTCTTCTTTGGCAAGCCGCTTACTGCGAACTTTTCTTTACGGATACTCTCTGGCCGGATTTTTCACCAGAAGAGTTCAACCGGGTTTTGCAAGAATTTTTAATGAGAAAGAGAAATTTCGGATCTTAAGTTAAAAAGGTAGGGCGCCCTGTACAAAAAGAAAGAGTCCAATCGCAATTAAAATTGCAATTATTATCACAACAAAAATAATTACTGGAAAGCCGCCCTCTTTATTAACTGTGGTTGCTTCCACTTGCGGTGCGGCTGGAGCACTTGGTGCTTCTGGTGTTTGCCACGGTGCTGGCACTGCACTGGCTGCTCCTGGCGACAGGCTTTGACCACCGGTGGACTCACCAACTCCGGTTCTCATCCATGCTGGGCCTACAGGTTCTCCGGGATTTCCTACTGGTGCTGGTGGTGCAGCCGGTGGAGCCGCTGGTGGCGGTGCAGAAGCTACCCCCATGTCGGTTGGTGTTGGTTGTGGTGGTTGCATTGGAATTTCCGGTAGAGGAGGCGGCGCGGGGGCTGCAGTTGCATTTGGATCGGCTACCCCAGCATCCATTCCAACTGGTGATGTTGGAGCGGCTGGTTCTGGCATCGGCGGAGTCGCTGGCGGCGGTGTTGGGTCCGCTACTGGTGGATCCGCTGGTGGATCTATCACCGGTTGGTCTACTCCTAAAGTTGGTAAATCCGCTGGCGCGTTTGCGGCCGGAACAGGTTGCTCTGGGTTTAATGCAGGATTAACAGCAGATGGATCAACAGGATTTAAGTTTGGTTGGTTTGGATTTTGATCTTCGGGCATTCTAGGCAGCCTCCTTCTACTAGGTTATCTGATTATTTTATTCTTGTCAACCCCAATAAGATTGATCTCAAACCAAAACTTGTGATAAAATTGCATACTGAGGCCTCGTCGTCTAGTGGTCTAGGATAGCTGGTTCTCATCCAGCAGATCGCGGGTTCGAATCCCGCCGAGGTCACCAAAGTGGACACCAGGAGTTGTAAAGGTAATAATTGATTGATACAGCGGTCCAATATCACGGTTGTTCTGATTTAAGAAATAGAAATTTCTTTAGCTTCAAATTTTTAGACACCCAAACGAGATTCGAACACCCCATACTACCCTTTATTGACATAATTCGGATAATCTGATATTCTGAAAATATGAAAAATGTTGTAGTAGTTCGAAACCGAGGTCAAATAACAATTCCCGATTCTATTCGAAAAGCAGTTGGTTGGGTGAGTCCCATGTCAGCAGTCTCAATTAGTGTAGTAAAACCTGATGAAATTGTAATGAAGCCTCATCAGTACCAAAAAGAAGTTGATTGGGATAAGTTGTGGAAGCAGATAAACCGTGTACGTGCCTTTAAGGGTAAGGGTAGAGGTAATCTTTCCGCCTTTATTAGTGAGGACCGGGAGACAAGAAGATAATGAAACCGGTCGTAGTAGATAGTTCGGTTACCGTTAAATGGATAAACCAAATTGACGAAAGTCTACTGGATAAAGCAGATAAACTTCTCTCTGATGCTCAGGAGGGTTCAGTTAACCTCCTATCTCCAGAACTCTCAAAATATGAAGTTGGGAACGCTCTTTTGAAAAAGGGGCTAGATTTACCCAAGGCCTATGAATCTTTGGGGACTATCTATCAGTTACCTTTAACTTTTATTCCTGAATCAGAAGAATTAGCTAAACAGACTTACAAAATGGCACAAGAAAACGGAATCACTTACTACGATGCAAGTTTTATTGCGTTAGCAGAAGAAAATAACGCTACTTTGGTTACTGATAATATTAAACACCAAGGAAAATCTTCAGAAATTAAAGCAGTTTCTTTAAAGGATTATTAATTTCTGTCCTTGTCTACTTACATTAGCTTGCTTAGCTAATCTAAAGCGGTTCAAAAGAAAGTGCGGTTGGGTCACCATTAAACCTATAACTTTATTTTCTATCTTTCTATGTTAAAATCAAGTAAACCAACTCGTATAAGTACCGTTTAGTTTAGGAGGTAAGAGAAATGTGGTACTGGTACTTGGCTGCGGCGGCAATCATCGTGACCATGGTACTGTTGGTAGTTGGCGGAGCGTACTTCTGCTGGAAGGTCTTCAAAGAAAACTCCAAACTACACCAAGAGGGTGTAGATTACGCTTTGGAGCTAGCGACTTGGAGTTCTGTCATCGTTATTGCCATAGTTCTAGCCGCTGAAACTGGATTAGGGTTCGCTATCCAAGGTACCCTAGATCGACTTTGAAAAACAGCACTTGTGGTTTTCGAACCGCCGTTGAGATGGCATCTCCAAACCCAGGACGTCACGCTGGGTTTTTTCTTACTCTCAATTTTAAGGTTCTAATCAACTCAGGTAGTTACTACCAAGGGAGTTTTGGCCTAGAAAACCCTCTTAAAAAATCTAAATGCTAAAATAATAATTGCTGCAATAAGTAGGAAATGAATTAAGTTTCCAGCGACGTGGAAAATAAAACCGATTAACCATAAAACTACCAATATTGCTGCTATAAATTCCAACTTAAGTTTAGTAGGTTATCCTAACAATATATCCTAGAGTATATATTTGTCTCTTGACAAAGGTTGGTACTAGTAGTAGAATAACCCCAATAAATAACTAAGTGTGCTGGCCTCGTTCATATAAACGAACTGGGGCTTTCTTTTTAACAAGAAAATTCCAGAAGGTCATCAAATAATTATGAAAACCGACGAGATATTTTTGACAACGGAAGGTTTAGAAAGACTAAAAGACGAGTATAAGAAACTTACTGGTGAGAAAAGAAAAGAAGTAACCGAACGTATATCTAAGGCGCGGGAGTTTGGCGATATTAGTGAAAATTCGGAGTACGACACTGCTCGGGAAGAACAATCGTTTATTGAGGGACGTATTTTAGAAATTGAAGAAATTCTCAAACATTCGAGATTACTTAATGAAAAAACTAAACATGGCGTAGTCGAAATGGGTTCTAAAGTAAAAGTTGAAATCGGTGGCGAGACAGATGAGTTTGTTATTGTTTCATCTGTCGAAGCCAACCCCACGGAAGGTAAGATTTCCAACGAATCCCCGGTTGGAAAAGCCTTACTAGGTTCCAAAATCGGTGACGTTATTACAGTCTCCTCGACGATAAAATCCACGTATAGAATTCTCGAAATTAAATAGGATTCTCCATAACTAAATTCTCGCGCAGCTGCGCTCGTAATTTAGGTATTCTCAAATCCTGCGCTAGGCATCTTAATGCCTAGCTAAGATCTCCAACCCTTTGGGTGTACCAGTACCTGAAGTTCCTTAATTAGCTTTAAATCATCTTACGGTTGTGTTATAACTAGGCCGTGGAAAATCTGATCCGATTTTTTATGGATATCGGCAAACTCAAGGTTGTTAAACGCCTGGGTTGGATTTTGGGTGGGACAAGAGAAGAAGAAACAGAATCCATCGCGGATCATTCTTTCCGCCTGGCTGTGATGGCTTGGATTTTGGGTTACGGGCGAGCCGATTTGGATATGACAAGGGTTTTGAAAATGGCAGTCATGCACGATTTTCCGGTAGTAAATGCGGGAGATATAACTCCTTACGATGATTATGTCTCGAAAGGGCAGGCAGATGCAGAGAGGCTTTCCCGCTGGCCAAGAAGAAGCCAAGAGGAAAAAGAAAAGCTTGCTGTGTCGCGAAGAAAAAAAGAAAAAGCGGCTCTAGTCCGCCTTACCAAAGATTTACCACACGAATTACAAACCGAAATGGAAGAACTTTGGCGAGAGTATGAATACGGAACTTCCAAAGAAGGACACTTTGTCCGCCAAGTTGATAGAATCGAAAAACTTATCCAATCTATTGAATACAAAGAAGCCGAAAAATATCATCCCCGTATAGACCCGTACTGGACCCAGCTTAAAGAACTTTTAGATGAACCAGAACTTATTCAATTTGTCGAAACGCTCGATAGCTTCTTTTACGGAAACAAAAAGTATGCTAAAATGAATCGCCTAAAGTCTAGGTAGACACCCCTTAAGAAAGGAGGAGAGGTTCCATGCGCAAGCTGGGGTGGCTTGGGTGTGGAGTGGGATACGCTTTGCTTTCTTCGCTGTTGGTTGCGGTAAGGAGTGTACCGTGGCCGCTACGCAGAAGGAGAGTTAGGTCTGAGGAGATCGAAAGTGGAGTTTTGCTTCTGCTTGGTCTTGGAGAACTAGCGGGTACTACTCGCAGTTTTCAAGATTACTTGCGAAAGGCAATTCCGGCCAATGGGTTGGTGCATATCGCCATGTCGTCCGGTCTGGCTTTGACGTTTGCCAGATTGAAGGGGTTAAGGGATCGTCCAGCTAGAGAGGCGGCAGAGTTAGTACTGGTCCACGATCTCTTTGAACCGGTAAGGCCTGAAGGTGATAAGCCACATTACGACCGGAGCAAGTTACCCGAGGATTTTGATGAGCGGATCAAAGTGCTTCGGAAAAAGCGCCCGCCGTCCAAGGAAGAGTCGGCCACTAGTCGTAGAGAGAGATATCGCAAGTACCTTCCTTTCATGGAAGAATTAACGGCTAGTTGGGAACCTTCAGTTCGTAATTGGGTGCTTCGTCGCTTCGCTCAGTTTTACTTGGACGAAACACCGCAGGCTAAGCTTGCCAGGATGTGTGATCGGCTTTCCGACGCCTTCCTTGGCCCTTGGTATGTCAAACAAAATGAAGATGTCGATGACTTTTTGAGGTGGGCCAGAATTCGGGCCAGGTCGTCGGATCCTTTTTGGCAGATCGTAATCGGTTTCCTTGAATCCCACTACACGCCAGAAGGAGAAACAGAGGAGGGAGCCATAACATGACCGTTGGAGCAAAAGCTTCAACATGAGAGCCTTCGTTACCCTTTGGGTCTCGGAGGCTCTTTCCTTTTTTTGAAACTGCCTTGCTTCAAAGAGCGGCAGACCTTATACTATGAAGGTATGTTTTGGGCAGATATTGTTGCCAAAGAGGCAAAAGTGAAAGAGCCGGTTCTTGTAAACGATGCGAAAACTCCTTCGGGAAAAATCCACGTTGGGTCTCTGCGCGGGGTTTTGATCCACGATTTTGTTTATAAATCATTTCTGCGCTTGGGAAAGAAAGCGCGGTTAGTCCGTAAGGACGCAAGTCGTATAGCGACTTACACTTATCATTTTGATGATTTTGACCCGATGGACGGGCTGCCAGTTTATTTACCAAAAGAAGATTACGAACAGCATATGGGTAAACCTTTGAAGGACGTCCCTGCACCAGAACCTGGATACGAGAGTTACGCCGAATATTATGCCAAAGACTTTATTCAAGTTTTCAATTCTCTTGGTGCGCAGCCTTCGATACTTTGGTCATACAAAGACCTTTACAAATCCGGAAAGCTTGACAAAGCAATCAGGATTGCTCTTGATAATGCGACCAAAATTCAAGAAATTTATCACCAAGTAAGTGGCTCCAAGAAGAAAAAAGACTGGTATCCCTTTCAGCCAGTTTGTGAAAACTGTGGCAAGATTGGTACAACAGCCGTGTTTGTGTGGGACGGTAAGAACGTTAATTACAAATGTGAAATGGATATGGTAGAGTGGGCAGTGGGTTGTGGCCACGAAGGAAAAGTAAGTCCTTTCGGCGGAACCGGAAAAATGCCTTACAAAGTAGAATGGCCCGCGAAATGGTTTTCGTTGGCAGTTGGTTTCGAAGGAGCAGGTAAAGACCACGCATCAAAAGGCGGCACTCGCGACGTGGCAAATAATATTGCGAAAGAAATTTTTAAAATTGAGCCTCCAGAGGATTTACCTTACGAACATTTTCTCTACGGAGGCAGGAAGATGAGCTCTTCCAAAGGGCTTGGGGCTTCGGCAGCTGAGGTTTCTAAACTTCTACCGCCAAGTTTGTTGCGTTTTTTGATGGCCCGCTTTCACCCGAAAGTTGCAATTAATTTTGACCCGACCCACCCAGATACAATACCAAATTTGTTTGATGAATACGATCGAGCGAGGCAGGCGTATTTTGAAGATCCAGACAGTGATTTAGGCCGCACGTTCGAGGCAGGTTATATTGGTATACTAGGTAAAAGCTTTGTCCCAAGATTTTCGACCTTAGCTAGCTGGATAAGACAACCAGGGGTCGATGTTGAGCAGGAGGCAGAGAAAGCAAAAGGAGCTAAACTGGCGGAGGATGATAAGCGAGAGCTTGCGGACAGAACCCATTATGTAAATATTTGGCTAGATAGATTTGCCCCAGCGGACATGAAGCCGTTCAAGTTTTCAGATAAAAAAGAAACGAATTTGACTGATAAGAATCTAACATTCCTTAAGGGTCTGGCAAAAGAGTTGGAAAAGAATTTGAGTAAAGAAGACTTGGATAAGTATATTTTCAATGCAGCAGCATTCTATAAATTTCCTCCAAAAGAGGCATTCCAAATTCTTTACAAGATTTTAATCGATCAAACACAAGGACCAAGAATTTCCTCATTGATAATGGATCATAAAGAGAAAGTGAAGGAGATTCTGAGTAAATATGAGTGAACGGATTGTTCAGACAGCTTTTAATAACGCAACTGCAAAAATGCTTGTAGAGAATTTACAAAAAGCTGGAATTCCGGCCCGGGTTGGAACAGACAGTGCCTGGACTGGTGTGGGGGCGATTGAACAATCGCGCACAGTTTTAGTTCCAGAAGAATATGAGAAAGAGGCACGAGAAATTATTCGCAGTTTAGAAGGCGAGATAGGCTAGAAAAATTATGCTCGATGTTAGATTCATTCGGGAAAACGAAAAGTTAATCGAAGAAACCTTAAAAAAGCGGCGAGTTAGTGTTGATTTAGCTCATCTAATTGAAATTGACGATTCTCGTCTAGAGCTAATAAAAGTTACCGAGAATCTTCACCGCCGGCGTAAAGAGGCGGCCGAAAAGAAAGATATCGAGTCCGGTAGAAAAATCAAAGAAGAATTAAACAAAAAAGAAGAAGCTTTAAGGGCAATTGAGGAGGAACTGACTGAATATTTGGAGCAAGTTCCAAATCTTTTGTCAAAAGAAGTTCCTGATGGAAAAACAGAAGAGGACAACGTTGAAGTAAAGGCTTGGGGACATAAGCCAGTATTCGATTTTAAACCGCGAGACCACGTCCAAATTGGAAAAGATCTGAAAATAATCGATGAAGAGGCAGCGGCGAAAGTTGCCGGCCATGGGTTTTACTATCTTAAAGACGAGGCAGCCCTGCTTTCCCTTTCATTAGTCTCGTGGGTTAGCCAATTTTTGGTCAAAAAAGGTTACATGCTGACATTGCCACCAGTCCTCGTACGAGGCCGTTTTGTTGCCGGTACAGGTTATTTGCCGCGTCGTGAAGAACCAGATATTTATAAAATCGAAGGAGAAGATTTGTATCTTACAGCGACAGCCGAGATTCCTTTGGCTGGCATGCACGCCGACCAGATTTTGAACGAGGAGGATTTGCCGTTAAACTATGCGGGTTTTTCGCCGTCGTTTCGTAAAGAAGCCGGCAGCTACGGTAAGTACGCGAAAGGAATTTTTCGGGTTCATCAATTTGATAAAGTGGAGATATTTAAATTTGTAAAACCGCAGGATTCTGAGGCTGCTTTTAAAGAAATTATCGATCTAGAGGAACAAATTTATCAGGCTTTAAAAATTCCGTATCGCATAGTTAATATCTGCTCCGGAGAAATGAGTGCCGCCGCCTATTTAAAATATGACATTGAGTATTGGAGCCCGGTTGAGCAAACCTATCGTGAAGTAACTAGCGCTTCAAACACAACCGATTACCAAGCTAGAAGACTAAATATTAAATATCGAAAAAAAGACGGCTCAGCAAGTCTTGTCCACACTCTGAATGGGACTGCTATAGCGGTTAGCCGCACGATTATTGCAATATTAGAAAATTATCAACAAAAAGATGGGACTATAAAGATCCCCGAGGTCCTTCGTGATTTTTTTGGAAAAGACACTTTGGGAAGGTGATTCCCCTTACAATGGAAGAGTTAAAGTGATTGAGGGATCGGGGATGCGCCGATTGGTAGTTGGCGGATATACCCAATCCCGTACCCTGGGAAAGGACGGTAAAACTAGTTTTTATTGGGATATCTTTGCCGAAAATCTTCCTCCATTCTCCACGGGTCCAAAAATCTTAATTTTAGGTTTGGCTGCAGGGACCACCGCTAAAATCTTCACAAACAAATTCGGTAATATCATAATCCACGGGGTTGAGCAGGATCCATTAATTGTGGAGCTCGGAAAAAAGTACTTTGATCTCTCGCAGCCTAATTTAGAAATATTTATTGAAAATGCGGAAAAGTTTGTAGCCAGCGCGCAAGACAAATATGATGTGGTGTGCTTAGATGTCTTTCGGGCGGACGCGACACCCCCATTTTTGCTTGAGAGAGAATTTTTAAATAATTTGAAAAACTTACTTGCGAAAAATGGGTTGGTAATCGCCAATAAGATTTGTCATAATGAGGGAGAAGACAAAGAGTTTGTTGAGGGGATTAAAAAAATATTTCCCCACGTTAGTGTTGTGCGGCAGAGGGGAAATAAATACCAACAAAACGTAATTATTTACGCAAAGGATTAGATGGAAATTTTTCAAGCGGCTGTCTTGGGCCTCGTTCAAGGGTTAACTGAATTCTTACCAGTTTCTTCAACCGGGCACTTAATTGTAGTTCCCTGGCTATTTAACTGGAAGGGTTTGGTTGATAGTTTACCTTTTGATCTCGCTCTGCATGTGGGAACAACAATAGCTGTATTTGGCTATTTTTGGAAAGATTGGGCTGCCTACAGCCTTGCATTTCTAAAAGCTGCGCCAAAAGGTTGGAATAAAGTTTGGGAGAACACGGAATCTAAACTCTTTTCTTTGTTGATAATTGCTTCAATACCAGCGGGCGTAGTGGGAGTTATCTTAGATAAGCTGGCGGAAGATAAGCTTCGTAGCCCAGTTTTGGTTGGGGGAGCGATGATTGTTTTTGCGTTTGTTCTTCTTTGGGCCGACTCATTAAAGTTTTCCAAGCGAAGGCTTGAAAGTGTAACGCTTGCCGATTCAATTTTTATTGGCTTTGCTCAAATAGTTGCCCTCATTCCCGGAATTTCACGCAGCGGGAGTACGATTACCGGCGGGTTAGTGCGAGGTTTAGATCGGGAGACAGCCGCCCGTTTTTCTTTTCTACTTTCCGCACCAGTTATTTTGGGCGCCGCTTTATTCAAATTTAAAGACGTAGCGGCTGAGGGCGGTTTGGGTGGTAACCTAAACGTGTTTTTAGTCGGGCTCGCTGCCGCCGCAATATCGGGTTGGATTGCGATAAAATTTTTACTTACTTTTGTGCAAAAACACAACTTCCGGACGTTTGTGGTTTATCGCCTTATTGCGGGAGCAGTGATACTTCTCATCGCTTCGAAAAGATAGCGGAAAATTCTTAACGACAGTGCAGAATGCGAAGCGTTCTTAGCGCCAGCGCAGAATGCGGAGCGTTCTATTCGTATTTCGGCTGAACCACCGTCTTTTTCCCCTTAACCCAGTTAATGGTATTTACCACCGCTGCTCCCACCCGCAGCCCAGTAAAAGATCCAGGTCCAGGGTTGAGCCTAACCTCAACATCTTTTAACGCAAGACTGCGTTTTTTGAGAAGTTTGTCGATTGCTTTAAGCGGAGAATCGGTAACTACCGAGTCGATAACTTTGCCCTTGTCGATTAACGAAGCTTTAGCCTTTTTGCCTTGAGATGTGTCCAGGTATAGCTCCACCAGAAACTACCTCCAATTCCTTAGTTGCTTTTTGGTTTTTAGATATTGGTAGGGTGAAGGTAAAAGTTGAGCCTTTTCCTTCTTCACTATTGACCCAGATCCTTCCGTGCATCATTTCTAGATAATTTTTAGTTATATACAAACCCAGGCCGGAGCCGGTGCTTTGGGCTATCGTAGAGTAGCTTTTTGCGATTCTACCAAATTTGGTAAAAAGTTTGGCTAGATCTTCTTTCCGGATACCAATACCAGTATCTGTTATAGAAGTTTCGATCATGTCGCCTTGTTTCGCAAAAGAGATAGTTACAGTGCCACCGGCCGGTGTGAACTTCAAAGCGTTGCCAACGAGATTTACAAGTATTTCATTCACTTTCATTGCGTCGGCTGCAACCATCGGAACAACTTCTTTTTCTAATTTAAGGTTAATGTGCCGTTCGTAAGCCTGGGGGGAAAGAGTAGCTATCACATCGTCGGCTGTTTTAGTAAGGGATAGGGGTTCGATCTCCACATTAATTCTGCCAGTCTCAATATGAGAAACATCAAGAACATCATTTATCAAACCAATCAAACGCTCCGAAGATTGGTACACCTTGCCTAAGTAATCCTTCATTTTGTCGTTTAAGATGCCGGCCTTGCCGTTTAGGGCCAACCAAACGTAACTTTTTATAGCGGTCATTGGAGTGCGCAGCTCGTGAGAGACAACAGATACAAATTCATCCTTGGCTTTATCGAGTTCCTTAAGACGTTCATTCGCGGTGATAAGATCGGCAGTTGCTTTTTTCACTTCATCTTGAAGTTTCTCGCTAAATTTCTTCTGCTCTTGGTAAAGCCGGGCGTTTTCTAGAGCGATCGAGGCTTGCCTGGAAAGAATTTCCAAAAGTCTAATATCTTCATTCGTATAAATATCCTGCGAAAGTTTTTCGCCTAGAAAGAGAGCTCCAGTTAGTTGATCTTTTACTACTAACGGGGCAATTATTTCAACATCGGCCTCTTTTAGAAATTTTACGGCTTGAGCAATATCTTTATCACCCTGCCTTTTATCTTCTAAAGACCTTATTAACTCGTCAGTTATTACTAAATCTTGATTATCTTTGAAGTATTTACTAAGAAAATATTTTTTTTCTATTAAGCTATCGAATTTTTCATCAAAACCACCAAGTTTGTCTACCGGTTCAAAATGATGATTGACCCTTATATAAATTGCAATTTTGTTTACCTTCAAAGTCCTATTTAAAGTAAGACGCAGTGAATCTAGAAGTTGGTTCAGATCCAACACCTCACTAATAGTTTCCGAAATATTGCTGATAGCTTCTTCGGCGTCGTAGCGTCCTTTAAAGAAGACTCTATCCGTGGCTTTTTCAATAAGCCTTTTTAACGGGTCGACAGTAAAAGCAACAATTATAATTGCAAGAAGGTCTGTCGGTCGTGGGAAAGAGGCTGAGCCACTCGGCAAAAAGATTCTATTAAGACCAAAAACTAGAACTGAATAAAAGATTGTAAGGGAAGCCAAAAGTGCAGAGTAGACAACCGATCTTCGGATGATGACTTCAATATCCAGCAACCGATGCCTAACTATTGCGTACGTTGTAGCTCCAGTAAGGAAAAATGTGCTATACAGCCCTAGACGGGATATGTAAATCGGTAATTCAAAAAAGTTGGGTAGTATAAGATCAACAACTACTACAACAAACATGGATACTAAGAAACCAAAAAGAAGATAGAAGGTTTGTACTTTTTCAATTCCAGAGGATTTTCTATAAAACCGGAATAGCCTGGTTATACCTGCTACAATCAGGGAAATTGCAAGGAAGCCGTAAACCGGAAATAATATCGATGAGTCGAAATATATTGCGCTTCCAACGAACCGTACATTTTTTATAATAAAATTTGTGGGCATGAGTATGGCAAACAAAATAACTGGTGCTGCAATTAGTTTCTCAGTAAATACAGATAAGACTTTAGTGGGTTTTGGGAAGTTGAGACACAAAAGAAAGAATAGGTAGATGGTTATTAGTCCCTCTCCAAAGTCTAATAATAGAAAGAGTTTTGAATAATAATGATCTATCGGAGCATTTTCAAGAAAATTAAATAAAACCCAGGCTGAAGCTAAAATCACAAATCCACTAAACAACTGGTTAGTCTTATTTTTAGGATTTCTTGAATAGGATAAATATGAGAGTAGTAGATTAATTAAAATGAGAAATATTACAGATAAAAAATTTAGGTTAATTAACGAAAACATTGGTAATCTAAAAATACCACATCACTCATTATCAAGTAAATTATAAAATGAAAGGGGCTAACTTATTTAGGTTAGCCCCAGGCGTTTCTGTTAGCAGTAGCATCGTAGGTCGCTAGCTTCCTGGCAGAGCTTCTCTTGTCTTCCTCGATTTCTCTTCTCCACTCGTCCTTGCAGGTGCAGCTCAGTCCCTTTAGGTGTTTGATGTCATAGGTTTCCCTGTATCGTTGTATAGATGCGAGCAGTTTCTCTCGACACTCATCACACCCCCAATTGGATGGTACTGCTTTTGGTTTAGGCTCGTCACTAAACCACCCAAGATAGATGAAGGATCTACCTGAAAGATGATGAGTGCGAAGTACTACTTCAATCACGCTCCAGATCCAGGGAGGACGGTACTTGCCTAAGTGATAGGCTTTGGCCATAGGTGTCTCATTACCCTGCACAGTAGCAGCTTCGATTTGTATTTCATCGATACCTATGTTTGCCAAATCCTTAACTGTATCAACGGCGTCCTCCACAGCATCGTGCTCCGATAGTCCAAGGGGTTTTATGAAGGCGTAGCACACGGGGTATCCCCCAAGCTTTTTGAGGAGCGCGGCTTTCTCAAGAAACATTCTACGGGGCATACCTTTGTTTATGAAAGCCTGGCGCACGAAATCGTTGCTCGACTCCCATCCCAGAGCTACTGTTAGCCTTTTACCTCTCAGACGTTCTACTATTGGTGTCACTCTTTCGGCAGTGATGAATTGCGGCAGAGATTCTACGTAGAGCTCATTCAGAGTAGAACCTTTACCAACCAAATCAGCTATTAAAAGCTGAGTTGAGACAGGAACTTCTCGTTCATTTAAGAAATTCCCGCCATTATAGAGTACCAGCACCTCCGGTTTGCTCGTTTTAGCAGCTCTGTACGCCGCTCGCACGAGTTTATTGAAGACTGAAGCGGGGTACTGGTAACCACCAAACGTCAGTAGGTCGAGTTCTTCACGGAATGCACAAAAAGTGCATCCATTCTTTGGGTCTTTTCGATCCCATTCGCATCCGGCTGCTGGTAGTCCGAGAGTCCAGCGAGTAGTTGTTCTTTTTCTGCGGCCGTCATATTCAGACCGCAGATAAGAATAACTCGGGCTGAGTTTTCCCCCCATGGCAAACACCAGACCATTTGGTAGGAGCTTAACCAGGTGGGAAAAGACCCTTACGATTAGAAAACCAGCTGTCTTGTAAAACTGCCCTCCTGGTTGTATGATTTGAGTAGCAGTACCTGATCCCACTATACCTCCTCCTTCAAGTTAAAGTGCTGTGTAAATTTCCCTCCCTTTATCTTTATTCTACACCAACGCTGAAAGAGAGTCAAACCTATAGCTTATTAAAAAAAGGGCCCCGCTAAATAAGTAGGGCCCTTTTGCGATCTGCGAGCTCTCGAACCCTTTTCTTCCTTCTCTGCCATTCGTCCTGTATTGCCAAACGTATCTTACGTGAGACCCATTTCTTTATGGGGTCTAGATACCTTATTGGCCTGGGAAGTGGGTTCGGCCACACAATTACTACACCGTAGTTGTCGCTTGCCGGATCCGTGAAATAGTTTGGTATCACTTCGACCACCCGGCTCCCTGGGATGCTTAGATAACCACGTAGGTTGGAACAAACGTAGTCAGGGGTTTCATCCCCACGCAGTTTATGTAAGTCCCCATCAGCACAAGTCTCTTTGACTGTGCGTGTGTAGTCCTCATCGGTCAAAGAGCTAAAGCCTTGCTCATAGCGAAGTTCGTTTATCCGATAACCACGTACTTCTCTTAGTTGAGCATAACGCTCGGCTGAGAAAGGTGGTTTCCCTTCTGATCTCCTGCGCTCGTTGAAAGCTTTAAAGCCGTTCAGTCTGCTTCCGCCGATGAGCTTAGTTTTGCCTCCTTCAACCACTGAGGCTAGGATCTCTCCTAACAAGATGTAAGTAGCCCCTTCGGTGACTGAGGTGAGATTTACGCCCACAACTACATTACCGCGAGGGTCGTGATCGCTGATTGTACCAGACGAGGTCACACGGTCCCAGGAACGAAAGGCTCTTATTTGTGTTTCGTTGGCAAGCATCACTGTGGACCATGCCACTAGCTTGCGTCGTATCTCAACACCACCAACCACTGTTACGTGAGTGGCTACCAATTGACCTTCTGGGAATACGTGGAGTCTGGAGGTTATCATGCTTCCCGAGGCGGCTTGATCCCCCCACTTTATCCCTTCGATTTCTAGGATTCTTTCAAGATCTTGGGGGTTTGCTAGGTGTACCTCGTACCGCGATTCCTTTCTACCTCCTACGGATACGACTCCATCCCCGGATTGCGGGCCTGTTAGAATTTTTGTCATCCTTCTCCTTCGTCGAAAAAAAGCGTAAAATCACTGCTCCTCATCCGCTGTTTTACGAGCTTCTTAAGTTAGTAGATATTATACCTTGGAGTGCCAATGAGGGCAAGGTGATTTGCTTATCGCCTTGATCCACTCCTACATCCTGTTGATCATGAACCGGATCAGATCCACGCCAGTACCGTAGAGCACTCCTGCCCAAACAAGACTGTAGGCGGCAGCAGCCAGGATTGTAATTGGGTATCCTGACTTGCCTTCATACCCGAATATTCGAGTTGCTATTGCCGCTGTAAAAGGATCCAGGACAACGCCTACGGTTACAAGACCGATCGGCCTACTAAAATTTATGAGTAATCTCATCCGTCTTCCGATTTGTTTTCTATGTTCCCCCCATTCTCTAAGTTTTTCGGCAATTGTTCCGAAAAACTTAACGTTTTGTGTGATGAACAACAGAACCGAGCTCAGAACAGTCGTGGCTAACAAGGTTATTAATGTACCTCGCAGGTGTCCAAAGACAACAACCATTACGAGAACCAGTCCGTCAGCAATAAGAATGTTTAACAACATTCCCGATGCCGAACCAATAAACCACCTTAATCTGATCCCTCCCATGACATTCTCCTTATAGAATATAAGTAGCTGAAGTACTTATCGAGTGATACATGGAATGCCCTTATAAGTATTATAACCTATAGCTTCAAGTTAGGTAAGGGGTTAATTGAAAATCGAGTGGTAAGTGCAGATTTTACTAAAAAATTATAGTGCCTTCGAAGTCTTTTTCTTCAAGGAAATTCTTGAAATTTTCTAGATTTCTTCCGTCCATAACCACTACTTTTAAACCTAGTTTTTCGGCTTCCTTGGAAGCAATTGGATCAAACGGGTGGTTTGCGCCTGGGTCCCACGTATCACCAACCAACTTTCTAAAATCGCCCCATTCAATTTTTTTTAGAGGTTTTGCGTCCCCATTTTTATTTGGATCGCTGTCAAAAACATAAGGAATGTTAGAAAGGTTTATCACAGTATCTGCTTTGTAAAGTTTGGCGTACAGGACGCTGTCATAATCTGTAGAGTGCCCCGGCTTCCAACCAGCCGCGACCATTATACTTTCCTTAAAATCCTCGACAGAATCGCTATGTGTCACAACTTTTAAGTAAGCGTAGTCGCGGAAGATAGTTCGTAAAAGATGTCCGTTTAAGTGAGTAACGTGAATGCCAAGCCAATCTACATCTTCCCGCGTGAGTGGGCCTACCTTTTGGGCGGCTTCTTGATAGTGGCGGCAGATGGCCCCACCACCAGCAACAATTATAAAACGCTTACCTTTTTTAACTTCTGAAATTATTAAATCCTTGAAACGTTTTAGAAATATATGGTCAATTCCGCCGTTGGGGACAATGAGGGAGCCACCAAGAGATATGATTGTCGGAGGGTTGTGCATTCAAATTAACATTATATCACGGCAACCACTTTTTGTTCGCTTAGCTTGCTTTTTTACTATCAATAAGCTACTATAATGTGAGTATATTTATGCAAGAGACCACCAAATTCCCGCCTTATAAAAGAGACTTAATCTTCACTTCTCGGCATTCTACCCAAGCAAATAAGTTGCTCTCCTGGTTTAAAGAAGAAGTCGATTTTCAAATAAATTTTTACCTTGCAGAAAAAAAGAGGCAGCTGGCTGAAATTTCCGAGGAGGCAGTGGACCTTGTTTCTGAAATTGAACGCTTTATTGGTTCTGGGGGAAAAAGAGTAAGGCCAGCGTTTCTATATTCAGGTTATGCGGCTGCGGGTGGGAAAGCGTACAATGCTGCCATCTACACTGGCCTATCAGTGGAATTTCTCCATACGTTTGCTTTAATACACGACGATATTATTGATAAATCTGCGCTGCGTCGAGGAAAACTAACTTCCCACAAGGCATTGGAAAGTTTGCACCAGAAAAAAAATCTTTCGGGTGATAAAACCCAATTTGGGTTGTCTGCTGCGATTTTAGCTGGGGACCTGGCTTTGAGTTTCGCCGAAGACATATTGACTAGCGCACCATTTCCTCAAGAGAGGCTGAGGAGGGCTCGCTTTATTTTTGATCAAATGAAAACTCAAGTTGTCGCCGGGGAATATTTAGATGTCTTGGGAAGTTACAAAAAAACTCTTTCCGAAGAAGAAATATTTAAAATTCTTGAATACAAAACAGCCAAATACACCGTGGAGCGGCCGCTGCAGATAGGGGCGATGCTCGCCGGTGCCGAGGTAGAACTTCTGGAAACTTTTACCGCCTACGGTATACCCCTTGGCCAAGCGTTTCAGCTGCAGGATGATATCTTAGGGACTTTTGGCGACGCCAGGCAGATCGGCAAACCAGTCGATTCAGATATACGCGAAGGCAAGAAAACTGTTCTTTTTGCCAAAGCCTTTGAATGGTCCAGCCCCCGTCAGAGAAAAATTTTGGGGCAGGTAGTCGGGAACGACGCAGCTGGGCCTTCGCAGGTGGATAAAGTTAGACAAATTATTTACGAGGTGGGCGCTTATGATTACGCCGTGAAACTTTCTCGTCGGCTCGTTCAGCAAGCTGTGGAGGCAGTCGAGAGAGCGAAAATAACCGATGAGGGAAGAAGCTATCTTTTGGCGGCGACTGATTATTTATTGAAAAGAGTTTAATTATTTAATTGTTATTTTCGAGTCTCGCGACCCGCGGGGCGAGAGAACGACGGAAACCGCGACTTTTAGGTTGCGGGTACGTAATTCTCCTTTTTCCATCCGCGACAGCCTCTAATCTAATTTTCACAACGTTTTTTGGTAAGAGATTTTCAACTTTCTCAGGCCATTCAATAGCAACCAGCGCATCTTTATCTTCCAGGATCTCTTTTAAACCGATAGATTCCACATTCTCTTTTCTATCAAGGCGATATAAATCTATATGGTGGAATTTTTTTAGCCTGCCTTTGTTGATTGAGTAAGAGCGTAGGAAAACAAAAGTGGGAGAAAGGATTCTTTTTTTAATACCTAAAGCTTCCCCCAAACCTTGAATAAAAGTAGTTTTACCGGTTCCTAAACCTCCGTACAAAGCGATGGTAGTGGAAGCTTCTAACTGCCCAGCAAACTTTCTGGCAAACTCTTTTGTGTTTTCGGCCGAGGAAGTTGTTATCTCCATTTTAGCGCAGTAGCCGCTGTTAAAAGAGGCAACCCAGTTGCTATTCCAAGGAAGATTAGTCCTAGCCCGATTAGTATGGTTGAGGTAGGTTTGTTTCCAAAAACTTGCGTGGAAGAGGCAACTTGAGGTTTGGTAGATTGATTGGTTGATGGTTGGATGAAGGTTGAGCCCGGGTTTTCGACACCTAAAACTTGAGGGATGCTGGAAAGACTTTCGTAATTTTGGTTAGAGGTTGGAAAAAAGCTGGTTGGGAAACTTCCTACCTCTGAAGTACTCTTTGACGCAGCCCTCTGGGGTGGGCTAGTGATTTTATTTTTTTCTCCTGGTGTTGGGGTAGTCGTAATTTTCCATTTTCCCTGCGAATCCTTAGCAAAAACCGTGCCTTTGTCCACTTGATCAAACGAAAAAATTTCCACTTGCGTGTCCGCGGGATCTAGAAGACGAACGCTATCACCAGTATTATTCAACTTACTGGAAAAATAAAAGACTTGATAAGAGCCGGTGTCAATTATAGTATTTTCTGGAATTACAAAAGCAGAAGAGCCCTTTGGTATATCGTCAATTTTCCAGCCACCAACATTTGCATTTGTTGGGCCGAAATTAGACAGTTCTACCCACTCTTTATTGCCCACGGGAGCGGGTGAAAACTCGTTTAACATTACTTTCACACTGGAATTATTAATGTTAGAGGTAGAAGGGTTGGGGTTTTCGGAAGAGGGTTGAGCCACAGCGGCCGTAACTACAATTTCTTTTGCTGGTGAATCCAAGTTTGTTTGAGTATCAGTCTTGCGGAGTCTAATTAGAACGTAACTAACTCCGTTTGAAGCAGTATTGGTAAATTTTACTGTCAGCTTACCTTGCCAAAGCCCTTGCCCGTCAGTCGTAATAGTAGGAAACTTTGTCCACGAAGAAGTGTCTGTCAACCAAGTTTTAGTCACGCTGTTATAGGTTGAGACTTTTATGAGGTTGTTTAGCGCTGCCCCACCTCTTGATTTTATGTAATAGGAGGTTGAAGGTACGGCTGCAATTTCCACTGAAATGTCAAAACTTGTTCCAGCTTGTATTTGCGTAGGTAAATCAACTATCTCCAGACTTTCCGCGGCAAATGCGTTTCCGGCAGTAAGCAGAAAAACAAAAATCGTGGCAGTTAATAAAATTTTCTTGGACATTGGGTAAGAAATTACAATTCTCTGGGAAAAAAGTAAAGAGGTAGTTTTTGTTACTAACTACTATTTAATATGCCAATAAATACTTTTAAGACCACCACCGTGATCGATGATGACACCTTTTCCAATCGTGCCAGTAAGCCAGCAAGGGCTTCCGTCAGAGGCAGCGTAAGAGATTCCGCTAGCAGCGGCATAAATAGGAGCGCCGTAGCCGGCAGTCATATCAATACCGTTGTGCCCTGGTATACCAAAATTTTTCATGTACCAAGTGTAGTTTGCTCCAAACCATTGGGTTACTGTATAGCCTTTTTCCGGCCAATAAAGTCTCCCAGAGTTAAGATAGGTAAGTGGGTTGGCAGCCACACCGTTAACATAAACTCCGAAATGAAGGTGCGTGCCGGTTGAACAACCAGTGTTGCCTTGGAAGGCAATTACCTCACCTCTTTTGACTGGTCCTAGTCGGATAGCACCGCCACCGAGTGCAGCTGAGATAGATTGAATTTCTTCTTGTACTTGAGCCAAAAGTTTCTGGTAATTTTGCTCGTTGTTTTGGGTAACACCTAAAATATACTCTTGCTCGCCGCGTTGTGAGGCGAGAGTAGCTTGCTTGTTTTTAAGTTTAGCGTTAAGTTTTTCCTGATCTGCCTGCTTATTTTCAAGACTTTTCTTTTGGGATTCATAGGAACTCTTCGTTTTTTTGAGATTTGTTAATAAGGAAATGTCCTGTTTTCTTATCGCTTCAGTGTAAACTTTGCGAATTAGATAGTCGTTAAAATCGGTGCTTGAAAGTAAAAGATCTATGGGTTGATTAAAGCTTTCACGGTACAGCTCCTGAAGCCTTGATTCGGCTACCTTTGTACTGAAGTTTAATTCTTTCTTGGTTTCACCAAGATTTGCTTTAACCTTGGAAATATTGCCGTCAAGCTGATCAAGTCTGTCGTGGACTTCTTGTATTTCTAACTGCGTTAGTTGAACTTGATTGTTTAAATAAGAAATCTCATTTGACAGGTTTTTTTCTTGGTTTTGGGCGTCAGCAATTTTTTGTCTTAGCTCATTTTGTTTCTGAATGTTCTCATTCAACCGGTTAATTAAATCATTTGAACTGCCACCACTCGAAGGTGAATTACGGACGCTTCCTTGCGCAAATGAAGATAGTGTTGTCGTAAAAAACAATATTAATGTAACTACGGCAAGATTGGAGAATTTTTTAAACATACTAAACTTTTAAATATTTTCTAGTCGCGGCTAGTGAACCAGAGGCTCCAACCAAAATACCAGCAAGCGCTTCTGCGATAAAGAGGTAAAGAAAAACAATCTGATTGATTGGGAAGATTGGTGTATCAGACAAAAATTCTTGCAAAAATGGTGTTAAAAAGTAAGTTATTAGCCAGACGAATATAGTTGCAAATATCGCCGCCGCAAACCCATAAAAAACTCCTTCAAAAATGAAAGGAGCGCGAATATACCACTCAGTCGCTCCTACTAGCCTCATGGTTTCGATTTCCTCTTGGTGTAAAGAGATATTAAGACTTATGACTATAAGAGTTACAAGAATACTGGTTATAATTAGAAAAAGAACCGTTGCTAGACCAATACTTCTAACTGCTTTCGTAAGTGAGATTAATTTTTGCACGACATCTTTTTGAAAAACTACATTGTCCACAATACCGCCTTGAGACTGTTCTTTTTCTAGGAAGGTGGCCACTTTGTCTTGATCACCAAGATTTTTCGTGGATATTTGAAATGATGAAGGTAGCGTCTGGGCAGTTACAAATTCCGTGAGCAGAGGATTATCCGAGTTTCTTTCTTTAAATATCTGTAGGGCCTGTTCCTGAGAAATGAATTTTATGTTCGATACTGCCCCTGTTTCAATAAGCTTTTCTTTAAGGGCATCGATGTCTCGCTGACTCGCGCCTAACTTAAAAAAAGCGTTTATTTGGGGACGATCCTCAAAATATTTCAAGATTATATTTGATCCAAGCGACATCATGATTAAACTGCCCGCAACAAAGAAAGTTAGGAACATTACAAAGATAGCTCCTACGGAGTGGTAAGGGTTTCTGGAAATGCGTTGGAAAGTGGTTTTTAAAAGTCTTGAAAAAACTTTCATTTTTGCTTATGCTTTTGTGAAGCTTCTTTAGTGTCAGTCTTTATTTTACCATCTATTATCTCTATTATACGATGGGGAAGACTGGAAGTTATATCTTGGTTGTGGGTAGCCATGATAATAGTCGTCCCCAGCTTATTAAGTTTGCCAAGCAGCTGCATTATTTCCCAAGCAGCTTGAGCGTCTAGGTTTCCAGTTGGCTCGTCTGCAAGTAGAACATCCGGTCTCATAATCATCGCTCGAGCAATAGCGGCTCTTTGAGCCTCCCCGCCCGAAAGTTGCAAAGGAAAATGGGAAGCCTTTTGTTCAAGGCGCACAAGTTCTAGCATCTGACCAGCTGCTCGGTAGATTTCCTCGTCGGAAAGGCCGAGAATTTCCATTGGAAAAGCAACATTTTCAAAAACAGTTTTTTGGGAAAGGAGTTTAAAATCCTGAAAAACCGTTCCAATTTTACGTCTTAGGTTTGCAAGTTTGTTAGGCGGTATTTTGGTTAAATCCCAAGAGTCTAGAAGTATTTGCCCGGTGGTGGGCGACTCGTCGCGAATTAGAAGTTTTAAAAGAGTGGTTTTGCCGGCCCCAGAAGGGCCAATTAAGAAGACAAATTCAGAATCATCAATTTCTAAATTGATATCTGATAAAGCGATTTGGCCAGTGTACTTTTTTGATACGTCTCTAAATTCTATCATGGCAGTTTTAGTACATATAGAATAGCAAAGTTAAGATGAGAAAGCAAGCTATGGGTTAGGTGCTAGCCACTAGTTGGTTAGCCACTAGAAACTAACCACTGATAATTAGTTATTAGCTATTAGCCTCTAAGTTTCGTTAGCATAGAGTTTAGCATTTTCATTATTTCTGTTAAGAGTAGTTGGATTGGGGAGTATTCTTCTTCATTTAAGTACTCGAGTTCTTTCGCAATTAATAACTGAGTTTCTAACTCGGCTCCAGATCCAAAAGCTATATACAAAAATTGCCTATACTCAGCTCTATTACGCCGAACAAAACCTTCAGCGATGTTTGATGGTATCGACACCACTGACCTGCGGATTTGTGAAGTCAATCCAAATGTCTCTTTTGAGGGAAATTTGTTTGTCGCCTTATATACCTCTTTCACTAATTCTACGGACTTTTGCCAAACTATTAAATCTTTGTAAGAATGTATCATACTAAAGTCTAGTGGCTAGTCGCTAATCCCTAGTGGCTAGCTTGATTTCGGCTTCAATGAATTCGGTGAGTTCTCCATCTAGGACTTTTTGGGGGTCAGAAGATTCAACTTGAGTCCGTAAATCCTTAACCATTTTATACGGGTGCAAAACGTAAGAACGGATTTGGTTTCCCCAGGAGGCAGACAGATGAGGGCCTTTTAGTTTTTTTTCTAAAGCTTCTTGTTCCTCTTCTTTTATCTTTGAAAGTCTACCTAAAAGTATTTTCATGGCGTTTTCTCTGTTTTGAGCTTGTGAGCGTTCTGACTGACAAGTTACTACAATTCCTGTAGGTTTGTGACGAATTCTCACGGCCGTGTTTACTTTTTGGACATTCTGGCCACCGGGCCCTGAGGAGCGAAATGTTTCAAGTTCGACGTCTTCAGGTTTTAGATCGACCTCTCTAGAAGTTTCAATTACCGGGATCACTTCGACTAGAGCAAAAGATGTTTGGCGCAGAGCATCTGCATTAAAAGGGGATTGTCGTACTAGTCGGTGGGTTCCGGCTTCCTTCTTTAGTAAGCCGTAAGCTTTATTTCCGATAATTTCGATCGTAGCCGATTTTATACCCGCCTCTTCACCTTTGGTTTCGTCTATAATGTGGCTTCGCCAACCAGATTTTTCAGCAAAACGTAGGTACATACGCAGTAACATTGCTGCCCAATCCATTGCCTCAACTCCACCTTGACCAGCGTGGATTGAAATTATTGCGTTAGAAGGGTCATATGGCCCTGATAGGAAGAGCGAGCCTTCTAATTTTTCGATAAGCTCTTCAATTTTATTAATCTCGCCATCAATTTCTTCCCTTGCATCAGGATCATCGCTCTGCCTCGCTAGAGCGACGAATTCTCTAAGGCTGCCGAGAGATTGTTCTAGATTTTCAAAGTCGGCTACTTCGCCTTGAATATCAGCTGTTTCCTGCATCAGTTTTTTCGCTTCAAAAACATCCGTCCAAAAATCACCCTTCATGCTTTTGGCCTCGAGCTGCCGTAACTTTTTCGTTTTATTGGGAAGATCAAGTTTGTCCCCAAGGTTTTGGAGTCTCGTTTCCAGTTCTTTAATTTTTTGTAAAATTTCTTCCATAACTTCTAATTATATCAAGCAAGTTGTAATTATCTATACGAAGAGTTGCTGTAGTTTTTATATTCATATATTATATTAGCCAATGTACCAAAGAAAAATTTCAACTAAAAGGGCAGCTAGCGGGATTGTTTTAATTTTAGTTTTGGCGGCTTTGTTCTTTTTATTTAAAGGTAAATTTGACAAGCCTAAAGAAAGTAGCAACCCACCAATTGTTACGAGTGTTAGCCTTTCTTACCCATCAGGTTGGAGGGAGCAGCCCCTTTCCGACTTCGATAAAAAAGTTAACATTATTTTAAGACTAAAAAAGGTGAGTCCAGACGCTTCTTTTATCGCCAGAACTGTTTTTGGGGATCTGGAAAAGGGTTTTGATATAAATTCACTTTCGGACCAAACGGCCGAGTCTTTGGCTAAAAAAATCCAAAACTTTGAACTTTCTGGTAAAAGTGTTTCTCATATAGGTCCTTTTGATGCGGTCCAAGTGCTCTACACTCAGGTGGGGCCAAAAGATAATAATTCTTATGAAAACATCCTTATTATAATTCCGACACAGAATCAAACCTTTTACTTAACCTTCCGAAGTCTTGAGGGCGATTTCAGTAAGATAAAGTCTGATGTCGAAACAATAACTAACAACTTTGCAACCTATCTTACATCTAATAATCTAACCAAATAAACCTCCTCCTTTAAACCCAAGGCTAGATAAATTAAATGATATGGCGGCCGCAAGCGTAACTAATCTAGCGTGACTCGTACAAAAGTCCTAAAGCTGCACCCCAAACGACGTGGAGGACAAGAGTTAGGAAAATTGTTGGACCGGCTGGATTTGGGTAAGTGGCCTCCTTAAAGAAAGTCGACACACCTCCTAATATCAGCATTAGAATCCACAATAAAACTCCGTAAGTCGCTCCTCTAACGATAGCAGTTCCTGGAAGGAAAGCATTAAACCAGTAGGCGTAAATGTACGCCAAAACTATACCCAAGACGATTGCAATTAACCAGGAGCCAATTTCACTAGTCGCTAAAGAGAAAACTGTTGACCAGCCTCCGTAAGTACCTAATACAGCACCAGCAAGAAGGCCAAGTATAGAAGCGCCAGCACCGGCTTTAACTACACGAGGATCCATTTATTTTTCACCCCCTTTCGCTCGTCTGGGCAGTATAAATTTGAGGTGGAGAAGATTCCAATATTATATTATCGGTCTGGTGAAAGGCCGTCAAGAGGTAACTTCAGTTTTTTCCTTAGTCTTGATAAAAGAAGAAATTATTATTAAAGCAAGACTGATTATAAGAATAACTATAGTTTGAGGAAGAATCTTTATAAAGATGGCTAATCTGATAAGTTCGGTTAAAACCCTAGCACCTAGGAGGGCAGATTGACCGATATTTTCAGAAGCAGCTGCCAGGTCCCCAGCTGCCGAATAAATACCCAAGCTGAGTAGCATGGCTAACACGGAAGATACTAATAACGTCCAACCTACCCATTTCGCAATAACTTTTGACGAGCCCCATTTTAAAAGTACAATCAAAATCATAAGAGCAAGTAGTATCAAAAGGGTGGCACCGATAACTGTTGGAAGTTTTGCTAAATAGCTGCGTAGCGGTTTTAGGAGTTCCTCTGGGGTTTTATTAAGTTTAATATTGGAGTTAGGCGGAATGGTTTTAAGTTTACTTTGAGTAACAATTATTTGGTTTGGCAATGAGTCCAAACTGTCATTAAAATTATTAATAGTTTGGTTAGTTAATTCGTCAATCGAAATATCCTGAGATCTACACGAGGGCAGAGCTTCCGAGCTTTGAGACGCTGAATTACTGTTTCTACACACGGGTAAACTTTTTATTTTGTTTTTTATAATCTTTTGAGCTTGGGCGGATAGGGCCTTCTTGTAAGGGGTTAAATCGTATTCTAAATCCAGCCGATCAGTTTTTGAAAGTAGGTACGGGTAAACTCCATCGATAGTTTTTTCCATCTCGGATTTTATTGAATCCGGAGGCAGCACTTTATTTGCTGGTTCTAAAATATCAGCTTTGGTGAGATAGGATGCACTTAACGATTTTATATCTACATCCCTCACAACTGCCGGCACTATTTTCTGGTAAAAGCCGGTTTTTTCCAAGGAATTTTTGAGAGAGTCTTTGTTGAGTAGTACTGCCTGGAAGTTAAAAACTAAAATGCTGATAATAAAAATAGGTACGAAAACTAGCGCTAAGAGGGCAGTAAAAAAAGTCCGCATCTTCTCAATTAAATCAAAAACGCTCTTACCAAGCAAGTGCTTTTCAAGGTGCTAGTATTGGGACGTGAAGAAGTACCGAAAGCAAGTAGTAAATTAAAAATAGTACCAAGATTATAAAACCGTAGTAATACCAAGAGGCTTTTCCGCTTTCTACATCGCGGAAGGTCCAACGACTGTTTACAAGATAGTTAAAGATTAAAACTGCCGGCACGGTTAGAAGTTTAGCAGAAAGATCGTAAATCGAAAATACCTGTAAGAGTATCAAAAAAATAATCTGATTCAGCACATAACCGCCAAGAGAAACGAATTGAAAGATGAAAAACCGTTTAAAAAATGGGTCTTGGATATTGCGTTTTGAGAAAGTCCACAAGTTGTTCCAAAAGAAACTCCAGACTATCGCAACTTCTACAGATATTTGATTGGCATTAATTGAGGCTGCGCCAAAGCTTCTGGTTAGGATGTACAGTGTGCCAATGTCTACAATAGTATTGGTAACACCAACAATAGAAAACTGCCAGAAAGTTCGATAACGATAGATAAGGTAAAAGATTCGGTCCGTTACCGAGCCGTATTCGTCAGAGTAGAAAAGGCGAATTTTAAACAAGTCCACCAACATTTTTAATGAATCCTTAATTGGGTGCACACTACTGTGGGGGTCGTTGTACCAAAGTACCGGTACTTCGGCTATTTTCAGACCGTGTTTTTTGGCGACGTAAAGAAGCTCAACATCAAACCCAAAATCAAAAATTTTTTGGTTTTTGAATATATCTATGGTAGATTCTCTTTTGAAAAGTTTAAATCCACATTGAGTATCCACGATATCTTTTACGGTTAGGGTTCGAACTAATATATTAAAACTTCGGCCCATAACTTCCCGCAAGATATTTTGTTTCCTTTTTACGCTTCCTCGTTCCAACGCTCTTGATCCAATTGCAATATCATACCCTTGTCTAATTTTGGCTAAAAGTTTTTCGATTTCTTCTATCGGGGTGGAGCCGTCTGCATCTGTAAATAAAACAAAATCCCCAGAAGAGTTTAGTACGCCTTTGCCAACAGCATAGCCTTTGCCAGCAAGTGGACTTTCCGCCAAACGGAGAATTGCCAGGTTTTTAATTTTTTCAGAAAAACTCTCGGCCACTTGAATAGTTTTATCGGTGCTGGCATCGTCGACAACAATTACCTCGGTTTCTTCTTTGAAGTTTTTTAAAAAACTAGCAAGTTTTTCTAAAGTCCGCCCAATTCGTTTTTCCTCGTTAAAAGCAGGAATAATTATAGAAATCATGACACGGTTTATTATCAGTTAAAGGTAAATACCTGTCAACGAATTTTGACTTAATGGTAGAGTGGGTTTAAAATAAATTTATGGATCCTGCCCAAACCAATACAAATTTAACTTCGCCCGCAACTGCCCAAAATCCACCGCAAGGTGGGGCTAATCTACAAAAGCCACAGGGTGTATCTAACCAGCCTCAGACAACTGCGGTGCAACAACCCTCTCCCGCTCAACAGGCGGCAAATGGTGTCGGTGCAAAGCCAGATTACACGAAACCTTATCAAGCAGGCCAAGTCCCTAGTGCTGTCCCTCAAACTCAGGGACAAAAAACTGCCCTTTCACTACTAGACCAACAAAACTTAGAGGATATTTTGGTTGGGATTGGTCAGTTGCTGCTTTCCATGCAGATTTATAAAGCAGATCACCCGACTGTTAAGAAAAAGATTACGGATTTGGCTCTTAAGATAATCAAGACTGCCCAAACCTCCGGTAGGCTTATCTTATCCAACCGGGAAGATCTAATTTTTTTGAACGGTTATCAAGAAAAAGTTTCGGGCGGTCCCTTACAAAAATTAGTCGACACCTTAAAATTCCTTAAGGTGGCTAGTTTTGAGATTGAGAAAGGTATAACGGAACAGGAAGTAACGCTATTTTTCTCACTTTTGGCGGCCCAAAGAAGGGCCCAAGTCACGGGCGATATTAAAGGACAACTGCAAAAAGCTGGCATTTCTCACATCAGACCAATTTTCCTCCAATATGTTGAGGTTAATGATCTTGCCAAAGACGTTCCAGAACCTAAAAATGTAATTGAAGGAACCAAGCAAGGTTATAAAAAAAGCGATTACACCGTCGAGGAACAAATGATTGGAGATTTCTTGAAGGGTAAAATTGCCACTTTACCAAAGAGGGTAAACACGTTTCTTTTAAATCATCCGAAGCTGGCAGCGCTGGTTTTGATAAAACTTTTGGACGAATATCAAATTCAGAACCTGGATAGTTTTTCCGCCTTTCAGACTTACGTTAAATCGCTAAGCCACTATATGGCCCGACTTTCACGAGTTGTAGGAAATCCGGATAAAGTTGCGCAAGCCCTCGAAAGATTAGAAAAACATTTAAACATTGGGCTTCGGTCGTTAGAAAAAGATAAAAAATTTATTACCACCGCGAGACAAGAGATTAAAGATGCTAATTCCTGGGTTCAAATAGAACAAATCCTAAGTCATTATGAGGAAGCCAAGAAAAATCTATCCGCCCAAGAGCAAGAAATAATCGATGCCATTGAAAAAAGAAAAGTTCCATCTATCCCCGATCTGCGCCAGAGATTAAATGAGTTGGGACTTTTTCAGAGTAAACTGTCTGCTTATTTTCAAGCCTCGCGACCCGCGGTCGACCTGCCTGCCGGCAAGGCAGGGAAAACGTCGGAAACCCCGACTTCAGTCGGGGAGGACGTTATCTAACCGAGTGAGTCACTTGACTTATAGTGCCCGCTGATTTAAAATTAAATTAGGATGAAACCTGCCCAACTAATCCGCAACTTTTTATTTTCAAGTCCCGATCATCGGGGCGAGAAAACGTCGGAAACCGCGGCCTTTAGGCCGCGGAGGACGACATTTAATTTCACTTACCATCTTTGTTTAATTTGTAGCTGGGGGGCTGAAAATGGCTGTTAATAAGGGCCTACTAGTCACTCTTTTTATTCTGATTGGTTTAGTTGGGGTTTACTTTGCAACCCGCGTAGTTGTGGGCAGTAGTCTAATAACTACGAGCCAAATAGCGGATAATGCAGTTACAAGTAGTAAAATTAAGAATGGAACAGTGACGAGATACGATCTTGCTACCAGCACAGTAACCGGGGCTAGGGTGGCTTCTAATACTTTGACGACTGCGAATATCGCTACCGGGGGAGTTGCCTCAAGCGAAATTTTAAACGGTTCGATTGCTTTCGCCGACTGGGCTTCGAACAGCTGTTCGGCTGCCGATGTGCCTCAATGGAACGGCTCGGCCTGGACCTGCGCCGCGGTAGGTAACGGTGGTACAGTGACCTCCGTCGCTACCGGTGCGGGGCTGACAGGCGGACCGATTACACTATCAGGTACCATCAGCATTGCAACCGGGGCGGTTACGTCGGCGATGATAGCCGACGGCACCGTTACATCAACCGATATTACCGACAGCACGATAACAACCACCGATATAGCTGCGGACACAATCACTGCGGCGGACATTGCCGCTGGCGGAGTTGGTACAAGTGAGATTGCTGATGGCACGGTAACCTCAACCGATATTACCGACGGCACGATAACAACCACCGACATTGCCGCGGACACTATCGCCGCTGCCGACATCGCTGCCGGCGCAGTTGGAACAAGCGAAATAGCCGACGGCACAGTCTCTTCTACCGACATAGCTAACGGAACAATTGCCACAGTTGATATTGCTGCCAACGCGGTAGATACAAGTAAGCTTTCTTTGGCAGCCTCGATTCAAAGCGTGCAGGTTCAGGTTGGGGATGTGGCCGCGGGTACAGATAAAGAAATACCTGTTTTTGTAGGTCCAATAACCCAAGCCTCAACGATTGTGCGTGTTTCCTACATAAATGCGTCAAATATCACGGCAAACGGCACTGATTACACCACCCTTTCTCTGGAACGTAAGTCTGCTGTAGCAGGGCAGACTTCCAGTGTAAGCACTAGTGTCACAAGTTTAACCGCTTTTATTGCAAGTGTGGACATCACTCTTGCTAACAAAACGGTTGCTTCAGCGGACGTTTATTCCTTTAAAAAGGCTGATACTGGTGCTGGACAGGCGATAGATGATATGCTGGTAACGATAGATTATGTAGTTGCCGAGCCTTAATTCAGATTTCGGTTGCAGAGATTTTAAAAGCTCCAAGTTCGGAGCTTTTTCTTTTTTAGTGACGTAGATTAAACGGTTGGTGGTTGGTATAATTCAAAGGTGATGTGGTTGAGAAAAAGGCATTCAAACAAAAAGGGTTTGCTTTTTGTAACTTTTATATTGGTTTTTGTCGTGACTCTTCTGGTCCTTTCTTTTTTTGAAAAAAGTAAAAAGTTTGAAAATGCTTATTTTTCTTTTACCGTACCAGCCGGTTGGAAGCAGGATGATTTAGTGACAACTAAGTTGCAAGGTTACCTGGATGTCAGAATCCGTAGGCAAGACCCAAAGGCTGTCTTTCTTGTTCGGGCGCTGCCGACAAAGGGACCGGTGGATTTTAACGATCTTCAAAACAAACTTCGAGACTCTTCTACTAAAAGTTTTAAGAGCTTTCAAGAGATAAAGGGGGAGCAGCAGAAAATCAGCGGCCACGACGGCCTGTACTATGAATTTAAATATAGTCAAGCTGGGTCAACGGAACACGAGGATATGATAATCACCGAAGTTGGAGATAAAGTTTACTATCTAATTGGGCAAACGGCGGACAGTGATTACAATAAAGTCCGTGGCAGTTTTGAAAAAATATTTAAGTCGTTTAAGTTTAAAAGTTAGGGCAGACTACCTCACAAATTAGTATTTTCCCGTCTTGACAAGGCTTCTCATTATGTTTTTAATAGTCTAACTGTTTTAGAGTGCTGAGCGTACCGGTCTGGAACCTTTCAAGTCCTTATAACAATTGCTCTAGTTACCAAAAGAAAATGGGTGCTTTTTGGTAAATCTAGGAATTGTAATAGAGTTATTTATTAAAGAGTAGACCTCAATGATTAGTATTGGATTAATGTTCTCTTTATAATAAATTTTGTCTGTTAACCTGTCTTGTAAAGGAGGGAGATCAATTTTATTGTCGGATAATATTATTTCTATTCCGACAGGTAGTTTAACATCTAAGTCTAAAACGATATCTTCATTTTCCTGTAGTGATACGCAATTTTTTGGATCAGGTGCGCCATTTTGTATCAAGAATAATTGTACTAATGGTTCTGGTCCATTAAATTTAGAAAGAGGTTGTCTTTGTTTTTCCACTGTTAGTTCTGGAAATTTACGAGTAATATCTGATTTTCCATGAGAATTGCCGCTTTCGTGATAGGAAAAGTGACTTTTTTTATCTCTTAGATCGTTAAAATAAAGATCTGTTGGGGTTCTGTTGACTTCCCAGAGCTTGTAAAGTTTTCCATTGTTTTTATAGAGTATCTTAAATTTCATAGAAGTTTGGACCTATTCTATCGCTATGTAGTTTGATGTGGGACATAGAAATAACTTAAACTTGGGTATCTCCGCCGCGATTAGAGAAAAACCATAGCGTTCGAGGAAGTAATCCTGTATATCCCAGTAGAGCTATTAAAAGTAGTACCAGTTCTTTTATTCCTAAGCCATCTAAATTTACCGGAAAGCTGGTAAAGTTTAATTTTCCTAATAACAAATATAGGGCTAAGCTTCCAACAACCCCACAAACAAGATGTATCCATACCTGATGCCCTTTATATAAAGATAGTTCTTTGAAGTCTGGGTTTGACTTGAAATTCTCTTTACTATTGATTTTTGGTGATAGCCAAATGAAGTCGTTATACAAACCATAATATACACCTGATATTAGACCACTAAGAATTAAAACAATTAATTTCCAGGGTAGTGAGGCTAAGACCTTTGGGTCAACGATTCCTAAAAATAGTAAGATTGTGATTGAAATTCGAACAATTAATTCTCTAATCATAGTTGTTGGTTCGGATTTTAAATCATTAACTAAGAGCTTTGCAAGCCGTTTAAGGATATTTTAGGGAAATAGGTCACTGGGTGTGCACAACCTGGCTGCCTCAGTCGTATTCGTACGACTGCCTCTCTTCCCAAGCAAATCTTAGTTCGACAGGCTCACTGTAAACTGGAGGTTTTCTTAGGACAAGAAGCTAGCTGAAAGGCTAGTTTTTTGTTGGGAAATCTTTGAGTGTTTAGTTTAAGGGATGTACTTATCAGGCGAGAATTTGTATATTGGAAGTAAAGGTATGAGCAAAAAATACATACTTGCATTGTTTATTACTCTCCTTCTTGGGTTAGTACTGTCAGCTACACTTTTTTTCCGCGGTCACACCGTTGCAGTTTTTGATCCAAAAGGAATAGTAGCTCTACAAGAGCGCAACCTCATTATCTTCGCTTTACTACTATCTTTAATTGTCGTCATTCCAGTCTTTGTTCTGACTTTTGTTTTCGCCTGGAAGTTTCGGGAAGGTAGGGAAGAAAAGTATGATCCGGACTCGAACCACAGCCGGTGGTTGGAGTTCTTTTGGTGGGCGATTCCTGCCACTGTTATTCTCGTACTTGCGATCGTAACCTGGAGAGGCACTCATGCACTCGATCCACGTAAACCAATTGAGACTTCCGAGAAGCCTGTCACGATACAGGTGGTAGCGCTGCGATGGAAGTGGCTCTTTATCTACCCGCAGCAGAATATTGCCACAGTCAACTTTATTCAGTTTCCGGCTCGTACTCCGATTAATTTTGAGCTAACCGCCGATGCTCCGATGAATTCATTTTGGATTCCGCAACTTGGCGGTCAGATATACGCGATGGCAGGGATGAGGACGCAGCTGCACCTCATGGCCTCCGAACCGGGGGAATTTGCCGGCTCAGCTGCCGAGATAAGCGGCCGGGGATTTGCGGGAATGAAGTTTACCGCGAAAGCGAGTTCGGTTGCGGATTTTGACGCGTGGGTAGGGTCCGTTAGAGGGTCACCAAATGTGCTTATTATGGATGAGTATAATAAACTCTCGCAGCCTAGTGAAGATAGTCCGGTCTCTTACTACTCGTGGGTTGATCCGGGTCTTTATGACAGCGTTGTGATGAAATACATGATGCCTACCATGCCGGCAGGCGCACAAATGCCGAGCATGCAGAATATGAATATGGGGGGTTCGTACTGACGATGGATAATCTTACCAGTATACTTTTTGGAAAACTAACACTTGAGGCGCTTCCTCACGAGTGGTTTACACTTGGGGCAACGTTTTCCATAACCGCCGCAGGACTCGGCGTTGCGGTTCTTTTGACGTATTTTAAACGTTGGAAGTGGCTTTGGCGTGAGTGGCTCACGTCGACCGATCCCAAAAAAATCGGGGTTATGTACATTGTTGTCGCGTCTCTTATGCTCATACGGGGCGGGCTCGATGCCGTAATGATCTGGCTTCAGCAGACACTATCGGTTGGGTCTTCACACGGATATCTCACAGCTGACCATTTTCAGCAAATCTTTACGGCTCACGGTAACATAATGGTTTTCTTCGTTACCATGGGCTTTTTGTTCGGACTGATAAATATCATCGTACCTTTGCAAATTGGCGCGCGAGACCTTGCTTTTCCATTTTTGAACAGCCTAGGTTTTTGGTTGTATGTCGCGGGCGCAGTGCTCATCAACCTATTTTTTGTTTTAGGCGGCCAGTTCGCCGCGACTGGATGGCTCGCGGTTACACCACTTTCGGAGATGCAGTTTAGTCCTGGCGTCGGAGTTGATTATTGGATCTGGAGCTTACAAGTGTCCGGACTGGGAACACTCCTGGGTGGTATTAATTTCTTCGTAACAATTCTCAAGATGCGCGCTCCGGGCATGACACTCGCGCGCATGCCGCTGTTCACTTGGACCTCGCTTTGTAGCATGGTGCTGGTTATTACTGTCTTCCCGATACTTACTGTCACGACTCTGCTACTATTTTTAGATCGTTTTTTCGGTATGCACTTCTTTACTGCCGGTGGTGGGGGAAACGCAATGATGTACATCAACCTTATCTGGATGTGGGGTCATCCTGAAGTCTATATTCTGATACTGCCAACTTTTGGCGTCTACTCCGAAATAGTTTCTACGTTTAGTCAAAAGAGATTAGCCGGATACGTTTCGATGGTGGCTGCCGCGATCGGTATCACTATTCTCTCTTTATCAGTGTGGTTGCACCACTTCTTTACAATGGGTGCCGGAGCGGACGTGAACGCCTTTTTCGGCATGATGACTATGGTGATTGCAATACCTACGGGAGTACAAGTTTTCAATTGGCTCTCCACCATGTATAAAGGGCGCATCCGCTTTTTCACTCCGATGCTTTGGTTCTTCGGTTTTATTAGTACGTTTACAATAGGTGGGGTAGCTGGGGTGCTGATGGCAGTGCCACCAGCTGATTTTCAAGTTCACAATAGTTTATTTCTCGTTGCGCATTTCCATACCATGGTGATTGGTGGCGCACTTTTTGGTATTTTTGCAGCTATCACCTACTGGTTTCCTAAGGTCACGGGGTTCAAGTTGAATGAGCGGCTTGGCAAGTACGCCTTCTGGTTTTGGATCGTCGGGTTCCTGACAGCCTTTATACCGCTTTACATTTTGGGGCTAATGGGCGCAACTCGCCGGTTGGATCATTACGCCGCCTCTACCGGTTGGCAATCTTTGTTTATGGTTTCGCTACTGGGCTCTATCATTATCGTATTCGCCGTCGCTCTCCAGGCGCTGCAAGTGATTGTGAGTATCAAACAAAGAAAACAAAATACCGATACTACCGGAGACCCGTGGAACGGTCGAACACTCGAGTGGTCAACTGCGTCTCCTCCATCAGCTTACAACTTTGCGGTTATACCCGAAGTACACGGCCGCGATGCGTTTTGGGAGATGAAAAAAGAGACCAGTGACAAGAACCAAGTGACAAGCATAAGCTATGAAGACATTGTTATGCCAAAAAATACTCCAATGGGTATTTATGTTGCCGGGTTTGTCTTTCTTATTGGATTTGCTTTTGTCTGGCACATTATCTGGCTTGTTTTTGTTGGTATCATTGGTGCGATAATCTGTGTCATCATCCGGACGTTCGATGAAGATACTGAATATGTAATACCGGCCGCTGAAGTTGCTAAAATTGAAGAGGGGAGAACCTCGGGTGGGTAAACACGACACGAATGATAAAACCATCTTCGGATTTTGGGTCTATTTAATGACCGACCTTATAGTGTTTGCAGCTCTTTTTGCTACGTTTGCAGTACTTCGTAATAACACTTTTGGCGGGCCAGGGGGTCGTGAAATCTTCAACATGCCAAATGTTTTAATCGAGACTCTAATATTGCTAACTAGTAGTTTTACTGCTGGTCTTGCAATACTCTCTGCCCATCGCAATGACAAAAACCAGGTGATTTTCTGGTTTGGTATAACCTTTTTGTTGGGGCTAGCCTTTTTAACGATGGAGCTAACTGAGTTCAGAAAGTTAGTCGCTGAGGGTAACAGTTGGCAACGGAGCGGCTTCTTGTCTTCATTCTTTACACTAGTGGGCACGCACGGACTGCACATTACGGCTGGCCTAGTTTGGATGGCTGTCCTTTTGATAAAAGTTGTAATAAGTGGTCTTAACTCGTCCAACACTCGCAAATTAACCCTTTTGAGTTTGTTTTGGCATTTCTTGGATATTGTGTGGATTTTCATATTTACGATAGTATATTTAACGGCATGAACGATAAAGGAACAACTAAATTATATGTCTTTGGGTTTGCGCTTTCGATTTTGCTTACTCTAGCGGCCTATTTTTCTGTGGTGAACAAGCTCTTTAGCGGAATGATATTAACTGCTTTCATCACCGCTTTAGCGCTTGTTCAACTCATGGTTCAGCTAATTTTCTTTTTGCATCTTGGGCAAGAATCAAAGCCGCGCTGGAAGCAAGCTATTTTTCTATCCACAGTTTCTATTATCCTTGTCATAATAATAGGGTCACTGTGGATTATGAGTAATTTAAATTATCATAATATGAGCCCAGGCGATACCAATAACTACATTCTCAAAAACGAAGGAATCTACCACTAACTTTTGAAGATGCTTAAAACGTATTACGCACTAACCAAACCCGGAATTATTTATGGGAATCTTGTAACCGCCGCTGCCGGTTTTTTCCTCGCATCAAGGGGTCACATAAATTTCTGGTTACTACTAGCAACTCTTTTGGGAACATCTTTGGTTATTGCTTCTGCTTGTGTATTTAATAACTATTTTGACCGCGATATTGACTCTCTTATGGCGAGAACCAAAAATCGTGCCTTCGTAAAGGGGTTAGTCTCCTTTCGCGCCGGGATTACTTACGCAATTTTCCTCGGAGTTTTAGGGTTTTTGGTCTTGGTGAGGTACACCAACCTTCTGACGGCATTTGTCGGACTAATTGGATTCTTTGATTATGTGGTCTTGTATACTTTTTTAAAACGCAGTTCAATTTACGGGACTATCATTGGTAGTATTTCAGGTGCAACACCTGTGGTTGCTGGTTACACAGCTGTAACTAATCATTTTGACGTGGGCGCGGCTTTATTATTTTTGATTTTAGCTCTCTGGCAGATGCCGCATTTTTATGCGATTGGGATTTACAGATTAAAAGATTATGCTGATGCGGGAATCCCAATATTGCCGGTCAAAAAAGGTATTCCAGAGACCAAGATCCAAATGCTCTTTTATATCCTTGCTTTTACTGTTGCGACCGCCGCGCTAACTGTGTTTGGCTATACTGGCTACACTTATCTAGTCACTGTGCTCTTTCTATCCTTGGCGTGGCTTTGGTTAGATGTCAGAGGTTTTCGCTCGACCAATGATCAGGCCTGGGCGCGCAAAATGTTTCTGTTCTCACTGGTAATTATATTTGCATTCTCGATTATGATTTCAGTGGGTGGAGTTTTACCTTAGAGGGTGTATAATAATTTTAAATGATATTACTTTTTCATATAGTGGTTGCTCTGACAAGCCTAGCCTACAGTGGATATCTCTTCTTCAAACCTTCAAAGTCTGGGTTGAACATAGCTTACGCTTTGGTTGCCGCCACTTTGGCCAGTGGGACTTATTTAGTAGTAGGCTCTGGCCACTTGGTCTCAGCCTGCGTTTCTGGGTTAGTTTATCTCGCCTTTGTCTTACCAGCGATAGTTGCTGCACGTAACAAGTTGGCTAGTATAGTAAACGAGGAAAAAGATCTCCCCTAAATTGCTTCTTATCCAATAGACTTCTCCTGAAGTTTATTTATGTGTCAGTCTATCTACTGAACTGCAAAGTTTGAGATACTTGTTTCATATAAAGTTCAAAATAAAAGGCCCGAAGGGGAATCTTCGGACCTAGATTGTCGTGACTGTGTGTTCAGGCTAGGAGACCTGGGCGAGGAGTGTCGTAACCCAGGCTCAGCGCCCAATCGATGATCTCTCGGGCTCTTTGTTCGTTTTCCTCCAGGATGACGGACTCGTTAATTTCGGAAATCCAGGCGAAAAAAGTATCTGGAAGCCTGGCGTGGCCTTTTCCCGGACCGTCAACTCTATTGAAACCTTCGTGTTCATAATCATTCGGGGTATCCGGCGTGAGTCGGTGTTGGTAAGCCCAGCCGAGTAGAGTTTTTTCGTCCGCAGACAATTTCAGGATGTTAGCGACTGTTGTTTGGTGTCCTTCCTCCCCAACAAAAGCATGCCCGCAAGCAATTATGGCCCTACCGCCGGGCCAAAGAAGTTGCATCGCCTCCTCAAGTGGGATCTTTTCTCCGATGATCTCCTCCGGTGTGTCCGCCGGGTTTTCCACTTGTTTCCTCCTTCCGAAAACTATTCAGCATTTTAACATTTTCTTGTTTTCGTAGCAAGGAAATTACGTATCTGCCAAGCTTTAATAGAGGTGATGATATTTTAGGCTCTATCTTTGGCTAAATTTTCTTGAGAAAGCTTAGCTTCCTTGATGAGTTGGCGAGTTGATTAACCCGCACTTCTTGAAGTGCTAGTTTAGTGGTACAACATTAGGTTGAGAGTAAAAGAGTTCTGCTCGGGGACGAATGTTTCTTATTTTAGTTTGGAAATTAGAGTGAGGCACAACAAAACGTCTTGGTCATCTAGCTCACCGATGCCAAAAAATTACTTTTAATCTTTACTTACTGTTTCGACAGTAAAGTTTCTTTCACTACTGCTGCTAACGCTTGGATAAATAATGGCGAGTCGTTTAGGGATGTGGTCCGAGAAAACTGGAGACCGTGTTTTTCTGCTTGTTCGCGGGCGGCAATATCAATATCATACAAAATCTCGAGATGATCAGCTAAAAACTGGATTGGAGCGATGAGTACATGAGTGTGTCCTTTTTCTCGTAATTCTGGCATAATATCAGCAAGGTCAGGCTTGAGCCATTCCTCCGGTGTATGTCCTGCACTTTGATAGCAAAACACCCATCTTTCATTTGGCAGTCCGACTGCTTTTGCTACGGCGGCGGCTGTTTCTTTGAGTTGATTAATGTAATCCGGTTCTTTAGCAATTACACGCCTTGGCATGCTGTGGGCAGAAAAAAGGACAGGGGTGTTTTCTGGTAAATTATTTAATCCTTGCTGTACTTTTTGAGCCAATGCTTGAACAAAGTGTGGTTGTAAATGCCAGCCTGTAGCAATTTTTAACTCGAAATTAGCTTTGTTTAATTTTGCAGCTGCTTGTTCCAACTCCTTTCTATAACCGTCCATAATAATCGGTGAATATTGCGGTGACATGATTATGCCAATCAACTCTTCGGTATCACTGGTAAACCTCTGAGTAATTTCGGTAATAAACGGTTTGGAAAAACGCATACCAGCCTTAACTTGAAAGGTTGGTCCGTCCGGATGTTGTTTGTTTAATTCTTTTTGCAAAGCGGCGGCTTGTTTTTGTGTGGTTGGTATTAAGGGTGAGCCGCCAATGAGCTTGTAGCGTCGACGAAATTCAGCAATGACTTCGGCTCTTGACTCTCGTCCACCATAGATACTTTTGAGGTAACCGGGAATTTCGTTTAGTGAGGCTGGTGAACCGTAAGTCATCAGGAGGACGCCCACTTTTTGTTTTGTGGCGTTCTTCTTTATGACCATAGTATCGTTGGGTATAACAATCAATAAGTAAAATTTACTTGTTTTGCAGCCATCGAGCAACTTGCGGAGCAAAGTAGCTGATGATAATATCTGCTCCGGCTCGTTTAATGCTTGTTAAGATTTCCATAACAATTCGCTGTTCGTCAATCCAGCCATTTTTTGCAGCAGCTTTTACCATAGAATATTCACCACTGACATTATAGGCAGCAATCGGGAGATCAAACTGCTCCCGAGCTTTTGCAATAACATCTAAATATGCAAGTGCTGGCTTAACCATGATAATATCAGCTCCCTCGGCAATATCAAGCTCTATCTCGCGTAAGGCCTCGCGTACATTTGCTGGGTCCATTTGATATGATTTCCTATCCCCAAATTGCGGTGCTGATTGTACTGCTTCACGAAATGGTTCGTAAAATCCGGAAGAGTATTTTGCGGAATATGCCATGATTGGTACTCGAGTAAAATTATTATTGTCTAAAATTTTTCTTATCGCACCAACCCGTCCATCCATCATATCTGATGGTGCAACCATATCAGCACCTGCCCGCGCATGAGAAAGCGACATCTGAGAAAGTAATTTGAGCGATTCGTCGTTTTGCACAACGCCGTCTTTTACAACCCCACAATGGCCATGATCGGTATATTCACAAAGACAAACATCTGTAATAATTAGCAGCTCTGGTATATTTGATTTCAGAAGACGGATTGTTCTTTGGATAATGCCATCTTCATTATACCCTTGGGAACCAACCTCATCTTTTTTTGTAGGTATTCCGAAAAGTAAAACAGCACCAATCCCAAGTTTAGCAACACGTTCTGCTTCTTTTTCAACAGAGTTTAATGGCCACTGAAAGATACCAGGCATAGATTGGATCTCTTGTGGTTTTTTTGCCTCCTCGGAAATAAATAGTGGATAAATAAAGTCCGATACGGATAACCTTGTTTCCTTTACTAATTTTCTAAAATGATCGTTTTGTCGTAACCTGCGAAGACGGGTAGTTGGGAAAGTAGACATTTGTATGAGTAGTATATTTGCTTATTTCATTTCCTGCAATAATTTTGTAAGATATTTTTCAAATAGCATGGGTATTCATAAAATAATAATCGGAGCAAGAGGTAGTAAACTTTCTTTAATTCAAACTGACATTGTGAAAAATAAACTACAGGCACTTTTGCCGGGTATCGAGATTATTGTACAAGTTATCACCACAAAAGGTGATAAAGACATGAGCCCGGTTCCGCTTGATAGTATTGGGAAAGGATGGTTTACCCGAGAGATTGATAAAAGTCTCCTTGGGGGATCGATCGATTTAGCTGTTCATAGCTTGAAGGATTTACCCGAAACGTTAGAGGAAGGGTTGATTATTGCTGCAATACCGCAGCGGGAAGATGCAAGAGAGGCGATGGTATCAAAAACTGGAGTCTCCTTCGACAAACTTAGAAAAGGTGCAATAATTGGAACAGACAGCACTAGGAGAGGCTCACAAATCTTAAACAGAAGAGCGGACTTAGTTATCAAAAGTCTTCGAGGAAGTGTGATTACGCGGCTGGAAAAACTAGAACGAGAAGATTATGATGCAATTTTTTTGGCTGTTGCTGGACTCAAAAGGCTTGGGCTTGAGGAAAGAATTACAGAATATTTTGAGGCAGTTGATTTTATTCCTTCACCTGGACAAGGAGCACTCGCACTGGTGACTAAAAAAGATAGTATTAAGCTGAACACATTACTTCAAAAGCTTAATCACGAGAAAACTGTAATTGCAGTAAAAGCAGAGCGCGCCTTTTCAGATGCAATTGGAGGTGGTTGTAAAATGCCAGTCGGTTCATATGCCGAAATTGATGGAGAGAGACTTGTAATCTATGCTTTTATTGGTTCCTTAGATGGTAGAAATGTCGATAAAGATTCAATAGAAGGTGATATTACAAAGCCTGTTGAATTGGGGACTGCTCTAGCAGATAAACTAATAGAACAGTGCAAACCTTGGTATACCAAAGAAAATGACCGATAACTATATTGTTATTACCCGCCCACTTGAAGATGAGAAAACTTTTTCAAAACAGTTGGAAGAAATAAACATACAGATTTTTTTGTATCCAACAATTCAAATTAAAAAAAACACGTTAACAGGAGTTGAAAAAGAAGCAGTAAAAAAATTAGATACTTTTGATTGGATACTATTTACAAGTAAAAACGGCGTCCGCTATTTACTGGATGTTTTGGATGGGTTGGGCGTAAATCCATCACTCCTTAACCATAAAAAAATTGGTGCAGTAGGACCAAAAACTGCTGAAGAGCTTAAGGCTAATGGTTTAACAGTTGATTTTATGCCTGCTCAATTTACAACAGAGGCGTTAGCAAAAGAATTTCCTGAAGTAAAGGCACAAAATATACTGCTACCACGTGCCGATATTGCAAGCGAAACCTTAACAAAGCTCTTAACTAGGAGGGGCGCAAAAGTCACAAATATTCCTATTTATAAAACCGAATATCGAGTCAAACCCAATCAGGGGTTTGAGAAACTTTTAAATGAGCACAAGATTGCATATATTACTTTTACTAGCCCATCAACAATTCACGGATTTTTTAATAGTCTGAATAAAGAATCAAATCCATCTGTCTTATCGGTTCCAGTTCTTGCTATTGGCCCAGTAACGGAAAAAACCGCCAAAAAAGAGGGTTTTACGTCTGTGTTTGTAGCTGACACATTCACCACCGAGGGGATGATAAAAAAACTCAAGGAAATAGTGTAGAATTTATAAACGTATGCAGTATCATAATTACATTTTTTTAGCCTCTAATTCTGGGTTGCGCGATCTTTCACAAAAAAATCTGCTTAGTTATAAAAAAGAGTTTATTAAGATACTGAAAATAAAAAAAGATGTCATCATCAATACCTATGCCACGATCGGTTTAAAGGTAAACACGAACATTTTGCTTTGGTTTCAATCCGATTCGTTAGAGGATCTCCAAGATCATCTTAATACGCTAATGCAAACCAACTTAGGCAAGTGCCTTACCATTACTCACACTCTGTTTGGGTTAACCCGTCCTACCCAATATTCTCCAAAATCAACTGGGTATTTGGAAACAGACCGCAAAGGAGGTAAGTATTTGATTATTTATCCTTTTTCAAAAACTAAAGAATGGTACCAATTAGACTACGATACTCGTAGGAATCTTATGGGAGGACACGTAACGTTTGGCAAAAAACACCCAAAAATCACTCAACTTCTTCTTTATTCATACGGTGTTGATGATAATGAATTTATCGTTTCCTATGAAACAGATGGTTTATCCGATTTTCAAACTTTAGTTATGGAACTTAGGTCGGATAAAGTACGTGCATATACCCTCAAAGATACACCAATTTTTACCTGCATCTATAAATCCGCAGGAGAGATTTTAGACTATCTATGAATACAACTTTTTTAGATGCCTGTTTTAGCAAAAAAACTGCTCATATTCCTGTCTGGTTTATGCGTCAGGCTGGAAGATACTTGCCTGAGTATAGGAAATTAAAGGGCGATCGCAACATTTTAGATATTGTTCAGGACCCGAAAACTGCATCCCAAATTGCACTCCAACCTGTGGATATTCTCGGCGTGGATGCCGCAATTTTATATGCAGATATTATGATTCCACTTCTTGGTGTTGGTGTCGATCTTGAGATTGTAGAAAATATAGGCCCGGTAATTAAAAATCCGCTCGAATCACTTGAGGATGTTAAAAAATTACGCCTTTTAGAACCCGAAAATGATATTCCTTATCTTTTAGAAACGATTGGTATATTGCGAAATAAACTAAAAGAACGGGCCCCTCTTATCGGTTTTTCTGCCGCTCCCTTTACTCTGGCAAGTTACCTAATCGAAGGAAAACCTTCACGAGACTTTATTAAAACAAAATCTTTCATGTATAACCAAAGAGAAGCTTGGTATTTACTTATGCGAAAACTCTCAGCTCTTATCACAGCATACCTTCAAGCCCAAAAAGATGCTGGAGTACAAGCGATACAACTGTTTGATAGTTGGGTTGGGAGCTTAAGTCAAAGAGATTATGAAGAATATGTTTTGCCTGCTACAAAAGAAATTTTTTCTACACTCCATGATGGTGTAGTTCCATTAATCCATTTTAGTACTAACACAACAAGCTTTCTCAAACCATTTTCATCTGTTGAGTGTGATGTGGTGAGTATTGATTGGAGAGTATCTGTAGATAAAGCGTGGCGAAAGATAGGCTATGAAAAGGCAATCCAGGGAAATCTCGATCCAGCGGTACTTCTTGGTGACTTTTCCTTTATCCAAAAGCGGGTTGACGAGATATTTACATTATTGCCAAAGAGAGAGGGGTATATATTTAACTTGGGGCATGGTGTATTGCCGAACACACCGGTGGAAAACTTAAAAAGATTGACTGAATACGTTCACCAAAAATAACTCTCTCCAAATATGGTCAAACAGATTCCTCGTAGCTGTAGCTTGCTCAGGGATAGTTTATTTGTGCAAAGTTTGGAAAAATTTAGGATTCAATCTTAGTATTATTTTCTTGATGTGTCGGGCTATTTGTAGACGGAGTGATCTCCACAATCTACAAAAAGAACCTTGTCTTTGGTTATAAATCTAAAAACAATTCGGTAAGAGTAGGTAATTGAAAAAGAATAATAATTTTTAAATTTTCCTTTTAGTTTATGGGTCTTTAACTTAGTATCAAAAGCATCTTCCCGAAAAATCTTTTCTTTCTTTAGCGTTTCCACTTTGATGCTTTTCGGTAGATTACGGAATGCTCTTTTAAAAGCTGGTGTTCGAGTGGTTTCTTTAATCTTCATTCACAAGATCGGCGAGTGAGTCGAATTTTTCAGCCTCTCCGCTCTTAAATTCCTTTTCTGACTGCGCGATTGTTTCTAGCGCCCGAAGTTCATCGTAACTTTCAGCTTTTTTGAAGAGTTCCTCAAACGTATCAATATCCACAATTGCCGCTTCCGGTTTGTTTCTACGCAAAATTACCACCGGCTCTTTTGTTTCTTTAGCTGTTTCAATTACCTTTTTGTAATTTCTTTGCATCGTTGCTACTGAAGTCAACTTTGGAACTATAGACATAGTAAACTACATACTAAACTATGTAGTTAATGTTGTCAACAGCTAAGCTTTATGCTGCGGAGCATTTATAGATCGCTTCGCGCTCTGCGTCCTTCGGACTATAGCCCACAACGTTTGAGGTGTTGTGGTTATTAAGCGAAGAGAGTAAATTTATACACTACTTTAATGTAATAAAAGTCAAAAAATTAGCCCAGGTTCGAATATAATATTCGATCCTGGGCTAGTGTGTACCTTACCTAAAAGTACCTACGGACTCGGTGTTGCAGCGGGCGCGGGGGCTGGTAACGAGTTCGAAGGGATTGGCAGCACCGGAGCATTTGCACCACCAAGGTTGATGATGCAGTTGACGCCGGCAGACTTGCTGCACTTGTCGATGGCATCTAGAAGCGCAAGCCACCATCCCGCATCAGGCCCATAGAGAGCGATCGCGTTTTGGAGTCGCTGCTCATTTTGGGTTTTCTGGCCTTCAGTGTTCTGATTCGGGTTAACTGGAGCCGCCTGGACGTCGTCGACCTCAATGCGGACCGGTGAGCAGGTGAACTTTCCATTGCCGGGCTCGTCTGGGTTGCTCCAGGTGGAGTTGCCGGAGCCGCAGAACAAATCCTCAGGGAATCCAAGGCTTGCCCGCACTGCATCGACAAAGGCTTCAGACATCTTGTCGGCGAGAAGCTTGTACTGCTCAGGGCTGTGCTTATCCCAGATGGTATCATCCACCTCGATCGCGGCTTTCCTCGCAGCAGCGTCCATTGCAGGTGAGAAGTTTTCTCCCAGCATGCCGTTCCACCCCTCAGTGGAGAAGTTTGCATCTCCACCTGAGTCGGAACCAGCACACTTGTACTTGAAGCAGACAGTGTAGAAGTCGCGCATCGCCTTTTCGTCCTCGTTGAGAGTCCAGAGGGCTCGTGCGGCAATGGTGATATTGACCCCACCTGAGGTGGTAGCGGTAATCAGCGTATGGCGGTCACCTACTTGGTGTCCGTTGGCATCGACCACGCTGCCGTCGTTGATGATGTAGTTCCGGCTGTTGCACGGAACATAGGAGACTTTTTCGCTATTTCCCACATTGGTCTTCTGACCAGGGAAAACGATCCGGTGCAGTTTCGCGTCGTGGTCCTGTGAACCGTCACCAACCACGAAGGCGCAACTGGCGATTGTGGTGGCAGTGTTGGTTTCGCAGGCGATGAGTAGTAGGGCTGTGATAGCGAACAGAGCCGCTATCGACATGCCGAACCGATTCCGTGACCTAAGCATGATCTTCCTCCTGACTAGAATGGCTGCTTGAAGGCAGCGCGGCGGACGGAACGGAATGGGCGATTTCCAGCGGAGATTCTGCTTCTCGGGCAACTGCCAGGACTTGGTCGAGTTGCGCCTCATTCACCCTCCCGGTTGCGTCATTGAAAGCTTGCCTACCGGAAAGGATTGCCTGTTCGAGTTCTGCCCGTTTCTGCCGGCCCAACTCAAGCGCTTGGATAATTCCATCCGCCTGAGTTTCAAAAGACTGGACAACCGCTGCCACAGTACGGGGGTCAAGAGGCGGTGTCTCAAGCGATCTGGTTATCTCAGGTACAACGACGCTTGCGGCGTCGTAGTACGTAGTCAGTGCTTCGTTGAGGAGGTCTTCCACGGCCTGGGTGACCTGTTGTGCCTGTTCGGCTTCTCCCAGAGCGATCCATTGCACAAAGACTCCCTTAGTGGATGGGATCGCTACGGCTTCGGCCATGTCAATGCGAAGCGATAGACCAACATCGAGTTTGCGCATAAGGCGAATTTGTGGCGCCGATGACCAGGCAAGAAAGAGTCGAACCTTGAAGTAGGCGATCTTGTTTTCAAGAAGAGAGACAAGATCAGCTAGCTCGGACTTTCGCTCCCCACCACGGTCACCCGCATTGGCGTCACCTACTGGGATGGCTTCCGCTTTTTCAGCCGCTCGATCGCGGGCGATCTCCATGATGGCGATAACATATATCAGGTTGCCGAGTTCCTTCTCGTTAAGGTCATAGAGGGTGTCGAAGTAGGACACGTTTCTCAGGACCAGCTGCTGCTTGCCGTTAAGTCTCTCTTCGGCCCAATCGAACGTCTTGTCCATGGAACGTACATCGTCCATGAGCTCCTCGAGGAAAGTTTTGCCAAGGTGGAAAAAGCCGAGAAGACGTCCTCTGACGTTTTCATACTTCTCTCGGTTTTTGGGCTGGCTTGGGTCGTACTTCCGCCCAATGTCGCGAATTCTCCGTTTGAACTGTTTCATGATGTCTTCCAGCTCTGACATATCTTCCGGGTGATGCTCGCGCAGCATTTTGTCATTCAAATCGTTAACGCCTTTTAGAGCATCATTTCCGTAAACAGCCAGAACCTGCGTGTTGGACAGCATATCCTGTAACACCTTGGTAGCTTCTGCTTCTGCTCTTTGACGAGTTTCACCAAGCAGAAGATCCTTGCAGCTGAGTCGCTGTCGTGTCTCTGATGATGTGGACAGAGCAGAAAGCTCTGTTACCTGATTGGTCATTGGTGGTTCTTGTGGAACTTGGGCGGCGAATTGGTCAGTGGTCATGTTTCTCCTCCTTTACTTGTGCTACTTCGATAGCGCTGAGCCTGTAGGATGTTGGTGTTGACCTTGTACTCGGTCAAATCGACGGTATTGTCGTGTCTGATCCGATCAAGAACGTACTGGGAGAAGTCGACAATCGATGCCCCACCTCTCTCTAGTTCAGCTCTTGCGTCTTCGTAATAGTACTCGTTTTGCTGTATATCGAGGTAACTGGTGAGGACGTCAGAGACTTCAGTCAAACGATCCCTAAAGAAGAGAGCGTCGCTTTTCTTGTCCTTGCTGGTTTTCGCAAAGTACCTCTCGATGTGCAAGCACATTTGGTACAGCGTATCCTTGAGACTTGCGTCGTGGATCTGATCGCGTTCTTTTGCGATTTTTGCTAATAGGTCTTTGACTTGGTCAGGAGCCTTAAAGTGAGTTCTTCTCGTGCTTGTTGGAGTCACCATGCTGCGGATCGTAAGCAATGCAATGCAAACGACCCAAAAGCCAACGACGGCAATAACTATCCACCAAAGCCAAGACAAACCCCCCTCCTCAGTTGAATCAAGCGGTGGAGGCTTTGGCGTTGGTGTTGGCAGTGGGTTTTCACTTTCCCAGAGGTGTATGTTTTGTGCGAACGTGCCCAGCGCTGTTATTGGATCGTTAGAGACACTTCTTGCGCGCCTCATTTGATCAGCAGCGACACCCGCAGGTAGGATTGGTGCATATCCGACCACATTGTTGCCAACGGCAAGCCCGATAATTCGCTGGTCTCCCAGCTCTTTGGACAAAGCAGTTGCAATTGTTGGGATATCCACTCCGAGTTTTGCTTCGGCCGCAGCCGGTAGCATGACCAAGACAATGTTGTCCTTTTTGTTCAGCCTGGTCTGCAACCTGCCAGCCGTGTCGTTGTCGGTTCCCTCAGTGCCCGGAGCCACGTAGACGGCCGCATGTTGCAGCGCCTGCGCTGCGTCTGAAATGTAATCCCCGGCGGCGAGGATTGTGTTCGGTACTAAAAGTACCAGAACTATGACCAAAGCAGCCGCTTTAACGATATACCTCACCTGTTCCCTCCTATCATGTTATGGGCCAATGCCTACTCCTTGCTATCTTCGAATCCGGATGAACATAACTTGATTTTAGTCATTTTAAAGGTGCGAACTGAACATTCTGTAGTATATCATCTATTGTCAATTTTTCCTATAGGATTTTACGGAGGTTTCAATGATTGATTAATTAGAGGTTAGTGGCGTTTTAGGTTTTAGCCTTGGCCAAATATTCTTGATGGGTTGGGATGTTTAGAGAATTCCCCATAACCAAATTCATTTCGCTACACTCAAAGTAATTTGGGTATTCTCGAATTCTGCGACCACTTTGTGGTTTATCCTTTATGTTGGGGACTGTTAATCAAACCGCACTTCTTATACTTCAACCCACTTCCACAGGGGCAGGGGTCGTTGCGGCCGATTTTTTCGGAAGGGGGAAGGGTTGAGGGTTTAGGGTTTAGGTTTTGCTTATTTGCTTGGGGAGAAGTTCTATTTTCTGTGCCCTGGACGCTGTTCCCTACCACCTGTTCTTGAGGAGCCACTTGGACTTTATAAATTCGGTGGACTACTTCGTAATCTATCGCATCCATAAGAGCCTCAAAAAGTTTGAAAGCTTCCGCTTTATACTCCACTAGTGGGTCGCGTCCTGCGTAACCGCGCAACCCAATACCTTCCCGCAGCCGGTCGATATCTTCCAAATGATTTATCCATAAAGTGTCAATTGCGGAGATGAGGACTAATTTTTCGATTTCTCGGGAAAGATCTGGCCCAAATTCTCCCTCTCTTTTTTCGTAAACTTTGTGGGCCAAATCTTTCAAAAGTTCTTCTATTTTTTCTTCGGAGGCAAGGCCCTCAATTTGGCCTCTTATTTCTTTTTGAGAAGGTGGGTCAAATGGTAAAATGGTAAATGATTCATTGGCGATCCGTTCGTAATCAATTGTTGTTCCTTCCATTTGCGAGAGGGGTACAAGAGTCTCAATCTCCGAGTCGATTTTTTCTAGAACCATCTCTCGAAGACGCACGAGAGCCTTTTCTTTGTCAGCGTTATCAGGGTTTGTTAGGGAAAGGATGTCTTTGCGCTCCGAATAAATTATCTCTCTTTGTTTGTTCATTACGTCGTCGTATTCCACAAGCTGCTTTCTGGAATCAAAATTGTGCCCCTCGACTCTTCCTTGAGCCGATTCGATAGCCTTGCTTACTAAACCCGCCTCAATTGGCACGTCGTCTGGGATTTTCAAGGTGTTCATCATGCTGGCTACCGTATCGCCGCCAAAAATGCGCATAATATCGTCCTGTAAACTAACATAAAACTGAGAAGAACCTGGGTCTCCTTGCCGACCAGCCCGGCCCCGCAACTGATTATCAATTCGACGAGCCTCATGACGTTCGGTACCAATAATGTGCAAACCACCAAGTTCCTTTACGCCTTCTCCTAGTTTAATATCCACCCCGCGGCCAGCAATGTTGGTGGCGATGGTTACCGCTCCCTTTTGACCGGCTTTAGCGATAATCTGGGCTTCTTTTTCGTGATTTTTTGCGTTTAGCACCTCGTGAGGGATACCTCGTCTCTTTAACAAGTTTGACAAGAGTTCGTTTTTTTCAATTGAAGTGGTGCCGACGAGCATTGGCTGACCGGCCTCGTGCCTTTCTTTAATTTCATCCGAAATGGCTTCAAATTTTGCCGAGGCAGTTTTGTAAACTTTGTCGGGGGCATCTTCCCGCACCATTTCCTTATTTGTTGGGACTATGACAACATCTAGCTTGTAGACTTTGTGGAACTCCTCAGCACTAGTTACCGCCGTACCGGTCATGCCGGCAAGCTTGCTATAGAGACGAAAGTAATTTTGGAAAGAAATAGTAGCTAGCGTGAGAGATTCTCTTTGGATCTGAACCCCTTCTTTCGCCTCAATTGCTTGGTGCAACCCTTCACTGTAACGACGGCCCGGCAAAAGCCTACCCGTAAATTCATCCACAATTATTACTTCGCCTTCGCGGACGACGTAGTCGCGATCTTTGTGATAAAGAGTTTTTGCTTTTAGACTCTCTTCAACGTGATGGACCGTGTCAAAATCCTTTTCGTAAAGGTTGTTCACGCCAAGGGAGCGCTCAATTTTGGAAATACCAAGCTCGGTGAGGTTGGCGGTTCGAGATTTTTCGTCAATGGCATAATCCGTCTTCTCGACAAGTTTATCGACAAGTTTGGCAAAATCGTAATACTTTTCGGTGGATTCCTCGGCCGGAGCGGAGATAATAAGCGGGGTTCTGGCTTCATCAATTAGAATGGAGTCTACTTCATCCACAATTGCGTAGTGCAAATCTCTTTGGACCATACTTTTCAGATCTGTTACCATATTGTCGCGCAGGTAATCGAAACCAAATTCATTGTTAGTGCCGTAGGTAATATCGGCAGCATAAGCATCTTTTCTGGTTACTTCTCTAAGAAATTTGCCAACTCCCAAGCCTTCTTCCTCCGGGGAAAGGCTCTCTACTGGGTCCATTTTCAAATCTTCGTTTTCATTTTTTTGAGTTTCTGGGTTTGGGTCGAAAAGGTGGGATTTTTCGTGATTAATCACCCCAGTGGATAAACCAAGCAGGTGGTAAATTGGACCCATCCATTCAGCATCACGTTTGGCCAGGTAGTCGTTTACCGTAACTAAATGAGCACCTTTTCCTTCCAGGGCATTTAAGTAGAGGGGTAAAGTAGCAACTAAAGTTTTTCCTTCACCGGTTTTCATCTCGGCGATCTTACCTTGGTGAAGAACTATGCCGCCTAGGATTTGGACATCGAAATGCCGCTGGCCGATGGTTCGACGAGCTGCTTCCCGAACCGTTGCAAAGGCTTCAGGGAGAAGATCGTCGAGCACCTCACCTTTTGCCAAACGAGATTTAAAATCCTCGGTTTGGGAGCGCAGTTTTGCGTCCGAGAGCTTTTTTATGTCCTTCTCAAGTGAGTTTGTTAGCTCCACTAAAGGAGCGAGTTTTTTTACTTCGCGTTCGTTTGAATCGATTAAACTGCCTAGGAATTTAAACATGTTTGGTTATTAGTGATTAGTTCATAGTTATTGGCCAGTACAAAGATCATCATTCTACCACTTTAAGGCCAAATAATCTACCGCCTGTTGTTTTTATCTAATAACTAAGTACTAGTAACTATTAACTAATTCGGGGGTTGACAAGAAAAAAATTGCTGATAAGATTTTCCCGGGTGTTACCCTAACCCCGACTCCTTTTAAAGAGCCGGGGTTTTTTTGGGAACAAGTGCTGGGTTGAAAGTTGGACACATTTTTTTGATAATGAGGACATAACCATGCCACAATATACTGCTCAACAACTCCCACCGCGCACAAAAATAGATAAAAAATTTGAGAATTGGACTGTCTTGATTATTGCAGTTGCGTTGATACTTGAAATATTGCTAGTTGCTTATGTTATCTACAGGTCTGGCAAGCGGGAATCTGCCTCGACTCGACCAAACTTAGAACGAGTAACAACCGAAAACAAATTTGAAGGTTTGGTTTTCGCCACGTACTCGAGTAAGAGTTTTGTAAAATCGGGCGCGACCCATCAAGGGTTTGTTTTTTCAATATACACCGCAACTACAAATGGTTACGATAAGCGGCCAGTTGCAACAGAGGATACCACCAAAAAAAGTACCCTATGTTCTCCGCGGACCGGTTTTAACTTTAAGCTTATTAGCCCCGCTAAACTTTATTTTGAGTGCGCTGATATAAAAGAAATTATTTTAGGAGACGGCCAGGTCCAGAAGGCAAAAGTGTCAATCGCTGATACGGATTTAGTATCTCCAGACGGGGCTAAAATTGCAAAGGAAGAAAAAAATGGTCAAGTTAAAATAGTTGACCTGGCGTCTGGTAAAACTAAGGCTTTTAGAGCGCCAGCTTCCATCCCAAAGAAATATCAGGCGTTTTTTCCCCTCGCTTGGAGCCTGGATAGCAAATTTGTCTATTTTACCAATAGCCTTAAAAAAGTTTCCGGGGTTTGGAAATTAAATTTGGTTACAGGAGAGATGATTAAAACTTTTGGAGACCCCGTTAGCCGCAACCAAATTGTTCCGTTGTCCACCCAAGCTTTGCTGGGCAATTCTACAACTCTTCGAGTGGTCGATTTTAACTCAGGCTCTACTATTAAAGAGATAACAGTTCAACACCCACTGTCCAAAATCGTCTCGGTGGATCCGGATGTTAGTAGAGTGATTTACACTTCCTCCGGGTCCACCTGGTTTCATGATGAAAATAGAAATAGCGATTCTTTGGCATCTTCTGCAGTTGATTTATGTCAGGATTCAATAATTTTTAATACGCCTACCTTACAAAATCCAGCAAACCCGCCAACCGATCCAAGTGTAACTCCCAAAACCTTGAGTAGCTATAATTTTTCCACTAAAGATTTTAACGAGATTCACCAGAGTGGGAAGTATATAAACTACATTGGCTGCCTGCCTCAATAAAAAATGGTTTTTGACAACCTCGGACCCTTAATTTATCCTTAAAGGGTGAAAATAGTTGTTGTCGTACCAACTTATAACGAGAAAGAAAATATTGGTCCTCTTATTTCTGCTTTGCAAGAACAATTCGAAAAAATTCCCCACGAGACTCATATTTTAGTTGTTGACGACACGTCTCCCGATGGGACAGCAAAGGAAGTTGGGAAGACGGCCAGAAAAGCAAGCAACATCCACCTTTTGACGGGTAAAAAAGAAGGGCTCGGTAAGGCTTATATTCGTGGGATGAAGCATGCTTTAAATAAACTGGGGGCCGATGTTATTGTGAGTATGGATGCCGATTTTTCTCATGATCCTGCGGATGTTCCAAGACTTATCTCTGAGATTGAAAAAGGAGCCGATTTTGCCATCGGCAGTCGGTACGTTGAAGGAGGGAAGATCCCGGAAAATTGGAATTTTTTTAGGGTAGCAAATTCTCGCTGGGGCAATAGGTTTGCACGCTATATTGTTGGTATCGATAACGTTAAGGACTGTACGGCCGGATTTCGGGCCATAAGAGCCTCTGTATTACAAAAAATCGATTTGGATTCCCTGAAAGTGAGAGGTTATTCATTTCAAATGAACCTTCTCTACAGGGCGTACATAAGAGGCGCTAAAATAAAAGAGGTACCGGTAGAGTTCGTCGAAAGGCACGCTGGACACACAAAACTTGGTCCAAGTGATATTATTGAGTTTATGGTAAGCTCTTTAATTTTACGCTACCGAAGAGGATTTACGATGCAAAAGCCAAGGGAGAAAATTTAAATTTAATTTATGAAAGTACTAGTTACTGGCGGGGCCGGGTTTATTGGATCCCATGTAGTAAAACAATTGTTGGATGAAGGTCATAGTGTTGTGGTTTATGACGATCTTTCTCGTGGTTACGAGTCTTTGATTGATCACAGGGCTTTGTTTGTGCGAGGGTCCGTCTTAGATAAAGCGGCTCTTGCGGAGGCTCTTGAGGGGGTAGACGCTGTAATTCATATGGCCGCCTTTATAATAGTGCCAGAAAGTGTGAAAAAGCCAAAAATGTACTGGGAAAACAATGTCGGTGGGACTAAAGTGCTTCTGGAGGCAATGTCCGACAAAGGCGTTAAAAAGCTGATTTTTTCTTCTTCAGCAACAGTTTACGGCGAGCCCGATAAACTGCCTTTAACGGAAGAGTCTCCTTTGAAAAAGCCGACAAACCCGTACGGTGAGACCAAGCTTGAGATGGAACAGCTTTGCCAAAACTGGGCTAGGGCAGGCAAAGATTTAGTTATTTTGCGCTATTTTAACCCTTACGGGCCGAACGAATTGCACAACCCCGAGACTCACGCCATTCCAAATTTCGTTAAAGCTACTCTTAAAAAAGAACCTATCCCTTTGTATTGGAAAGGAGAGCAAATTCGCGATTTTATTTACGTTGAGGATTTAGCAAAGGCTCATATCGATACTCTCAATACCAGTAGCGCTCAAGTGTTCAATATCGGCACGGAAGTGGGAACCAAAGTTAAGGATGTGGTAAATACTATTTTTAAGATAGCCGGTTACAGTGTTCCAATGAAAGATTTAGGCGTAAGGCCGGGCGATGCGAAGGCTACTTACGCCTCAAGTGAAAAGTTAAAAAAGTCAACTGGCTGGACGCCAAAGAATAATTTGGAGACGGGGTTGAGGAAAACAGTCGAGTTTTTTAGAGACAATTTGGGTAGATAATTTGATTACCAGCCTTCTTATCGATATACTAGGCAACTATGGAAAATAAACGCCCTTCAATTGTAGTAATTGGCGGTGGAACTGGCACTTACACGGTGTTAATTGGCCTGAAAAAATTTGATGTGGATTTAACCGCCATTGTAACCATGATGGATAGCGGCGGTAGCTCTGGTCGTCTCCGTGACGAATTTGGCACATTGCCGCCCGGGGATGTGCGCCAATCGTTGGTTGCTCTGAGCGCTGACACATCGGTGCTACGCAGCTTGTTTAATTATCGTTATGAAAAAGGCGAGGGCCTTTCGGGCCATAGTTTTGGTAACCTGTTTCTAACTTCCCTTGCCCAAGTTATGGGCGGTATGGATAAGGCAATTTCGGAGACAAGTAAGATCCTTAATATTAAGGGCAAAGTTTTACCCGTAACTGTCGAGAGTGCTCATTTAGTTGCAAAATACGAGAATGGTTTGCAAGTAAGTGGCGAAGGAAATATCGACGAGCCCAAACATAACGGTAAATTAAAAATTAAAGACATTAGTCTAGAACCTGAGGTGAAACCGTTTGATCACACTTTAGAGGCAATTGACAAGGCGGATCTTATTATTATTGGACCAGGTGACCTTTATACAAGTTTAGTTCCAAATCTTTTGGTGTCGGGGGTGGCTCGCTCGATTCGGGAATCTAAAGCTAAAAAAGTTTATATAGTTAATCTAATGACCAAATATGGCCAGACTTATGGTTTCAAAGCAAGTGATCATGTAAAAACTTTAGAAGAATATCTCGGTAGCCCATGCCTAGATTATGTTTTGATAAATGACACTACCTTACCAGAGGAGATCTTAAGAAAATACGAAAAAGAAAACGATTTTCCAGTAAGGGATGATTTGGCAACCGGTAAAAGTGAAATTATTAGAACCGATCTTTTAGCTAAAGATCCAATCAAAAAAGCAGAAGGTGATTTACTAAAACGAAGCCTTATTCGCCACGATTCAAATAAATTGGCGCAGGCTATTATAAAACTGGTTTAAACTTATGTGCGGGATATTTGGTTACGTTGGAAAAAACAATCAAGCCGGCAACCTTGTGCTAGAGGGTTTGAAAGTTTTGGAATACCGCGGTTACGATTCGTGGGGAGTAGCGGTTATCGATAACGGTGAGTTTAGTATGAATAAGGTACCAGGTAAGATAGGCGCCGCCAAGCTGAACTTACCCGGTTCCAATTTAGGAATTGGCCACACTCGTTGGGCGACGCATGGTGGAGTAACCGTCGAAAACGCCCACCCTCATCTTTCTTGCGACGCAAGCCTGGCGCTAATTCATAACGGGATTGTTGAAAATTACCGTGAACTTGCAAAAGGCTTATCCCAAAAACACCGGTTAATAAGCGAAACCGATACCGAGATTATCGTCCACATGGTAGAAGAAGAGTATCGTAGCAGCAACTTAACAGACGCTTTAAGGAAAGTTTTCAAGAAATTAGAAGGGTTAAACGCTGTTGCAGTCGCTTCATCTTCTGGGGAGATTGCAGTTGCAAAAAACGGCTCCCCCCTTGTTCTTGGTTTTGGAAAAGACGAATATTTTCTAGCCTCGGATGCGACAGCACTTTTGCCACATACAAAAAAGGTGGTATTTTTGGAAGACGATCAACTCGCGGCGATAGACAGCTCTGGCATTAAAATCTTCGATTTAAAATCAGACAAACAAATAAAACCGGAGATTTCACAACTTGATTGGAGTGTGGTTGATAACAAGTTAGGAAAATACCCGCACTACCTTTTAAAAGAGATAAATGAACAACCTTCTGTTATAAAAAATATCTCAACGTCTTTGGTATCTCAAGCCGAAAAATTGGCTTTGGAAATTGATAAAGCTAAAGGAACCTTCTTTATCGGCTCTGGAACCGCCTACTTTGCTTGTTTGGCTGGAACTTACTTATTTTCCAAGGCTAATCGACACGTTAACACGGCCGTTGCTTCAGAATTTGTTTATCTGGAAAATTTCCTAACCGACAAGAGTTTGGTGATTGCTCTTTCGCAAAGTGGAGAAACAATCGATGTGGTCGAACCCCTAAATTTTGCAAAAAAAAGAAGAGCTAAAATTGTCTCGGTTGTAAATGTTTTAGGTTCAACAATCTACCGGATGGGCGATATTAAGATTTTGCTTGGGGCCGGTCCAGAACTGGCGGTTGCTTCAACCAAAGCTTATACGGCTAAGGTTGCTTTGTTGATAATGACCACTTTTGCACTTCAAGGTCGGATAGAAGAAGCCAAGAAACTGTTGGTTGCGGCGGCCGAAGAAGTGGAACGGTTGCTGGAAAGTGAGAATCTAAAAAAACTACAAGGAATAGCTAAAATTTTGTCTGCAAAGGAACATATCTACACCATTGGTAGGGGTATTTCGTCCGCCTTGGCGTTGGAAACGGCCATGAAGATGAAGGAGGTTAGTTACGTGCACACGGAAGGGCTGGCAGGTGGAGAATTGAAACATGGGCCAATAGCTCTGATTGATAAAGGAACACCTTGTATAGTTTTCGCACCCAACGATGAGACTTATCAATCGATTATTTCTAATGCTACTGAAATTAAATCTCGAGGCGGTTTAATAATTGGCATTGGTCCAAAGAAGTCTGAAGTGTTTGATTACTGGATTGAAGTAAAAGATATCCATGAAGCTTCTCTAATTCCAATGGTGGTCCCAGCCCAGCTATTTGGCTATTATATGGCTTTGGAGAAGGGATTGGACCCGGATAAACCGCGTAACTTAGCAAAATCCGTGACAGTTAAATAAAATTTTCTTTTACTTTGCTCTGCGCTAGATATCTTACACCTAACTAGATTTAGCGGTGTTTTCGGGTAAAGCTAATCACTCTCTTTGGGAACTGGAATGAATTTGTAGTAATCTTTATAATTTGAGAAGTAAGATTTATCTTCCAACATTTTGAATTTCGTTCCAAAGTAATAATTAAACATTTTTCTAAATGTATTAACCGGAGTAATCGTGGGGTAAAGGATTTTTCCCCCACCCTTTGGAAGATAATAAAGGTTTAAGTTAGAGATTCTCTCGTATATTTGCTGATCGGTTAACTTATCAAGTGGGGTTAACCATTGTCTTTGCGAAGCTGTTCCTTCGTCTGACTGAATAATTATTATCGGTGGAGTTTTAGATCTTGCTAAAATAGAATTAACCATATCTTCCACTTTATTATTTACAAAGATAACTTGCTCTACATATTCTTTCCGCTGATTAAAACGCCCCTCATCGTCAGCTAAGCCCTTACTGTACGCGACCAGTTTATTACCATAACGATCAAATAGATAAGGATGATGGGGTGATACTATGTGAGCAAACGTAAATGTGGGTCTAGAGTCTTTTGGAATCTCTTTTAATTTATCAAATGCGTAAAGTATTGAATCCGCTGCGTCAAACTTGAATCTTTCAAATAAGGTAAGTGCGCTAGTTTGATAAAGTAGTCTCATAAATTCACTTCTTTGGCCGAGTACGTATAGCTCATCGGCATATGGATTATCCGCTGTACCGCCCCAGAATGTACCAATTGCTATGTAAGTGTAACCCCTCGATTTAAGAAATTTAGAAACAGCGCTGTTTCTTATCATTTTGTAAGAAATCTTAAATTTTTCTCTCTGGCTCACCTGTTTTTTAGAAAGATCGTCCAGGTATGTCATATTTAAAGATGAACTAAGATTTAGCAAGGTTATAGAGTAATTACTTTTACTATTATCAACTACGTAAAAACCTTTTTTTGCCATATCACCCAAAAACTTATTGTTATCGTAATGGTATAAGCTTTTTAAAAAAGCAGCTCCTGCATAATCTTCCAAGATAATGTAGTAGATATCGGGTGAATTTTTACCTCTTTGCCCTCTAACACTTAAAGTTTTATTTTTTGAGTTTTTTTCAGACACATTAAGTCCATTTTTTAAAGCAAAGGTTCCTATCGTGTAAAGAGAACTTAGTATCAATAAAACTACAATAATATTTAAGATCTTTGATAAACTTTTCAAGTTAGCTTTTGTTTTCCAAATGAGAAATGAAAGAATTAAAAACAAAATTAGGTACGCCGGAGCAAGGAATTTATGACGAGTTAGTAGATGTCCTTGCATTCTAACTTCTGGTAAAAGATTGAATATGTGGCCATACGAAAAGAAGAAAATAAGGCTAGCGGAGGTTATTAAAGCTGCTTTTTGCGTGTCTTTAAGGGTAAATTTTAATGTGAAAAGGATGAAAATTGTGACTCCGAGGGAAATTAGAATTGGTGAAAAAGTTTCCGACAGATAAGATTCGTTAAGATTTATGCTATAAATAAAGAGAATTGGGTAAATCGCAAAAAGGAAGGGGTAAAGTGGAAGTGAAAGCTTAACTTTTCTTAGCGCGCCAATTCCTAGGCTTTTCCTAAAGTTTGTCATTTTTTAACCATTAAGTATAAAAGCCGCTTACTATTTTTTATATCTGACTTAATCTTCACTAAGAAGAACTTACCAAATTCTGTCTCAAAATCTTTTTCTGTGTAGTTAGGGAAAATATCTCTCCTAGTTGAAAGGAGTTTTTGGACTTGAGAGTCTTCTTTGGGTACAAATTCAATTATGAGGCTGTTACAGAATTTACTGAAGAAACTGGCAAGTTCAGATAAAGGAACGTTATTTGAAATTGCTAGGTGATGGATCAAAGCCAGCGCAAGACCTAGGTCGGTTGGTCCTCTCTGCAGGAATGCTTCTCTTTCTTCGTTTTCCCAACCAATGGCTGGGCTTGGATTTGTTAGGTCGATTAAAAGAGGAAGTATGTATTTTTCCTTTCTTTTTACCATCTCTTTGTAATTTAATTCTATTGCTGCCGGGTCTATATCAAAAGAAATTGTCGAGACCCCTTTATCGGAAGCAATACGACTGAATAATCCAGTGTTCCCACCAAAATCCCATACAGTTTTTGGATTTGTTTTTCCCAAAAATTCTTCCACCAGTTTTGCTTTATAACGCAATGAGTCTGTTAAGTAGTTATTGTTTGACGGATAATAATCTGCCCATTCTGTCCCTTTGGACTGCCAATTTAAAGATTTTATTGCGCCTTCAAGATTATCGATTAAGCCTAAAAACGATCTTTTATTCATTCTTCCTTTTATTGAGTCTTTTTTTATCGTTTTATCTGAATACTTTTTTTGACTTGCTGCATGTAAATGAATATGAATAAATAAAGAAGGTTTAAATTTAGTTCTTATGGGCAGCAATTTAGAGGCCAGGTCTAAAGGGATACCATCAATGTATAATTGAAACAAACTGCTAAGACGAATATCAGTATAAACCATCAAAGAAAGTGGAGCTAAAAAATGCTGGCAAAATTGTTTATACGCAACCCAAGGTTCCCCTTCTTTATATTTTTCAAATGAGAGAGTGTCAATTAAGATGGGTTTTCCCTCAAGAAATTGAATATTAAAAGCACTCGCATCTTTTAAGATCATTCCATGCTCAAGTGCAATTTTTTGTATCCTTAAGGTTGTGAGGGCCGCGTCCTTAAACTGGCCAAAGCACCATTCGTAAGGGTAAGAGATAAAAGGGACTCTTTCAGGCCTAATAATCTTATAAGCGTTTTTATTTGGTGAAGTCGATTTTTCGACTTCTTTGTGGGGAATCAAAAGGCCCAAATCTACTAGTTTTTTATAAAGACCAGCCTTTATCAGATGCTCGTAATTTTCTCTGTAACTTTCATTGATTTGCCGAAAAAGTGTTCCACGCGAAGCGAAGACAAAGCCAGATGGATCGCGAAAAGAGGCCTCCAGCTTATTTACTGTCATCTATCTTGGGGGAAGAGGCAGGGTTTACTTTTTTATTCTTCTTAGAAAAAAGGTTGCTGAAGAAATTTTTTATTTGCAGCCAAAAAGACTTCACCGTAAAGAGAGCTCCAACTACACCAGCAATAAAAAACTGTAACATATAGCTTCCACTACCGGGGTCTAGGTATGCATAGACGGGTTTTGCAGGGAGGAACAAAAAAAGTACTAACAACAAAAAAAGATTTGTTTTTGATTTCATTTTGAAAAAGCTTAAAGACATTATATCTAATGTTCGATTTTTTGTCAATCAAAGTTGTTAATCAACAATAACTTCCCAAGGAAAGCCTTCTCTTCCAAAATGTCCGTAAGAGGCTGTTTGTTTGTAAATGGGGCGAAGCAAATCTAGCCCTTTAATAATCCCAGGCACCGATAAATCCAACAAATTCCAAGCGAGATCTTTGATCACATTTAATGACTTCTTTTCTGTACCAAATGTGTCAACATCCTTTGCTATTGGTCGCTTATGACCAATGACATAAGCAAGTTGCACTTCGGCTTTATCTGCTAAACCAGCAGCAACTATGTTTTTAGCAAGGAACCGGGCCGCATAAGCCCCACTTCTGTCAACTTTAGTTGGATCCTTGCCAGAAAACGCACCTCCACCGGCTCTAGAGAAGGCCCCATAAGAGTCAACAATTATTTTTCGGCCAGTAACACCAGTATCCGAGGAAGGGCCTGGTGTCGTCCAAACACCGGCCCCATTGACTATCAGAAGCCCCTTTTTTAAGTTAAAGCCGAACTTCTCAAGCACGGGTTTTACTACATACTTAAACAAATCTTCCTTAAGCTGTCTATTATCTATTTTTTCGTCATGGGCTGCCGCTAAGACAACTCTTTCAACACTTTTCGGCTTCCCATTTTCATACAATACTGAAACTTCACTTTTTCCGTCCGGTCGCAAATATGGGATTATTTTTTGCTCACGAACCTGATCGAGCTTTTCAGTCAACCGATGAGCTATTGAAATGGGTAACGGCATAAAGTTCTTTGTTTCATTCGTTGCATACCCAAACATCATGCCTTGATCGCCTGCTCCTCCAGAATCAACTCCTAAAGAAATTTCTGGTGATTGCCTGTGAATTAGAATTGTAATAGGGGATTTATAAGAAAAATTAAACCTACCATTGGTATAGCCTAGTTCTTTTATTACCGAACTCGCAATCTTATTAAATTTAAGGTTTGCATTCGTAGTTACTTCTCCTGCCAAAACAACCTTGTTAGTAGTTACTAAAGTCTCAACAGCCACACGGCTTTTTGGGTCGTTTTCTAAAGCCGCATCAACAACAGCATCGGAAATTTGGTCACAAATCTTATCTGGATGGCCGGCCGCAACTGATTCAGAAGTGAAAATTTTATAGTTCATTATTTTAGATTTAAAAAACTCTCGCTAAGGAGAGTTTAATTGGATTATCTGGTTAACAGATCATATCCTCCGATGTCGGAGTAAGCACCCAACTCCTTAGGGTTGCTGCTCGGTACAATATCCCAAGCTCTTGATACGTTTCAATTATTAAACAGTCAGCCAAAATTGTCAATCATTATGATTGCTCAAGATCTTGAGTTAATGCATTATTTTGATATAATAAACACTCAAAATTAGAAAATGATGCAAAATTTAAAGAAAAAAATAAAAGATAGATCAGCCAAAATTTCTGTGATTGGACTTGGTTACGTTGGGCTTCCGGTTGCTTGTTTGCTAGCCAAAGTAGGTTTTAAAGTTATTGGAGTTGATCTTGATAAAAAAAAGGTAGATTCGATAAATAAAGGCATTTCGCCTTTGGACACCGTTGAAAAAGGTATCGGTCGACTAGTCAGCGAAGCAGTGAAAAAGGGTGGTCTAAAAGCCGCGGCCACTTACCAGCTGGTTAAAGAAAGTGGCGTGGTAATTATATGCGTTGATACACCGGTTGATGAAAGGACGCGCGTTCCAACCTACAAGTCCTTAAAAGCCGCGTTAACATCAGTTGGTGAAAATCTAAAGGAAGGCTGCCTTGTTATCGTCGAGTCCACAATTGCACCGGGAACAACAACAAACCTAGTTGTCCCATTTTTAGAAAAATCTTCAAAAATGAAAGTAAATAAAGACTTTTACGTTGGCCACTGCCCGGAAAGATTAAAACCAAACAGAATCTTGCTTCAACTGGAAAACTACCCTCGAGTAATTGGTGGGTTAACCGAAGAAACAGGGCAGGTAATGAGGCAACTTTATAAAACGATTGTTAAAGGACAACTGGATGTTGTGGACCCTCTCACCGCCGAAGTCATTAAAACAGAGGAAAATTCTTTTGGTGACACTCTTATTGCTCAGGCTAACGCTCTTGCTCTACTTTGCCAAAGTTACGGAGTGGATGTTAACCAAGTGATAAAATCTATCCGAAAAATCCCTGGTTATTGGGGTTCGTATTTGAATCCAGGTCCGGGTGTTGGTGGCCACTGTTTTCCTAAAGATCCGTATTTAAAAATTGCTCAATTACCAAAGGGAAAAGGTCTTCCAGAGGCTAAAAAACTTGTTTCCGATTTTGTTCGCTTGACTCGAGAAATAAACGATTATATGCCGGCAAATGTTGCTTACCTATTAAATGAAGCTTTAAAAGAAGCCAAAATAGAGGCTAAAAAGGCCAAAGTGGCTATTTTGGGCTATTCTTACAAAGAGAATACTGATGATTCAAGAAACTCTCCAACTCAGTCTCTTACAGAAGAACTCAAAGGTAAAATTGGGGAGATCAGAATCCAGGATCCGTTCATAAACGAGTTTAATTCTAACCTTAGGGAGACTCTAAAAGGCGCCGATGCACTAGTTTTAATGGCGTCACACACGCCTTACGAAAAACTGACGTTTGATTATCTGAAGAAAACAATGAACAGGCCGATTATCGTAGACGGCAGGAATTTCTTTTCAAGGGACGAAGCTACCAAAAAAGGTTTTATCTATAAGGGGGTTGGGAATGTTTAACAAACAAAAAGTAAAAATTCATTCAAGTGCTGAAGTTGCCAAATCTTCCCAAATTGGTGAGGGGACGCAAATCTGGAATGATGTTAAAATTCGAGACAAGGCTCGTGTCGGTAAAAACTGTATGATTCACAAAGGAGTCTACATTGACGAGGAAGTGACAGTCGGCGACAACGTAAAAATCCAAGTTAACTCGTCAATTTTTAAGGGGGCCACTATTGAAGATTGGGTTTTCATCGGCCCGCAGGTTTGTTTTACTAACGACAAACATCCTCGGGCAGTAAACCCAGACGGTACGAATAAAAAAAGTAGTGATTGGACTATCTCGAAAACACTCGTTAAGAAAGGCGCCTCTATCGGTGCAAATTCCACTGTTTTGCCCGGTATCACTTTAGGGAAGTGGTGTATGGTTGGTGCTGGAAGCGTCGTCACCCACGATGTTGTCGATTTTGGCTTGGTTGTTGGCAATCCAGCAAAACTTGTCGGCTATGTCAACAAGAAAGGAGAAATTGTTAAAAAAGTATGATATCAATAGGAAAACCGACGATAGGTAAAGAAGAAGTTAAGGCAGCCGCTGAAGTGTTAAAGTCGGGGCGTTTGACCCAGGGCGAACAAGTCGAGAAGTTCGAAAAAGAATTTGCGGCTTTTGTGGGTACCAAATTCGCAGTTGCAGTTTCAAACGGCACGACGGCTTTGCAGCTTGCTTTACTTGCGGCTGGGATTGGGGAAGGGGATGAAGTTATCACCACTCCTCATACCTTTATTGCTACAGCTGCCTCAATCGTTCAAGTGGGTGCAAAGCCGGTTTTTGTGGACGTCAAACCAGATAGTTTAAACATTGACCCAGAAAAAATCGAAGAGGTAGTTACTACCAAAACCAAAGCCATAATTGCTGTTCATCTTTACGGGCTGCCGGCCGACATGCCAGCCATAAATAAAATCGCAAAAAAGCACAAACTTATCGTGATCGAGGATTCAGCCCAGGCGCACGGTGCGCAGATACGTGGAAAAAGGACTGGTAGCTTGGGCGATCTTGCCTGCTTTTCTTTTTACGCTACAAAAAACATGACCACTGGTGAGGGTGGAATGGTAACTACTAATAAAGGCTCTTTCGCAGAAGAAATTCAAATTTTACGAGACCAGGGTCAAAAAGGTAGGTACAAGCATGTTATGTTAGGTTTTAACTATCGGATGACTGACATAGCTGCTGCTATTGGTAGAGCCCAGCTCAAGAAACTCCCAGCGTTCAATAAAAAAAGAATCGAAAACGCCGCCTACTTAACTAAAAAGTTAAACGGGATAAAGGGGATAAAAACACCGTTTGTCCCAGCAGGTTATAGACACGTCTTTTATCTTTACACGGCAGTTGTCGAAAACGACTATCCGATTAATCGAGATCAACTGCTTGCTAAACTCAATAAGTCTGGTGTGGACGCGCGAATCTATTATCCAGTCCTTTTAAGTGATGAGAATATGTTTAAGAGCTATAAAAGAGGCAGTTTAGATGTAGTTAAAAAAATTCATAAACAAATCCTTTCTTTGCCGTCTCACCCATCTCTAACTAGGCAGGAATTGGGTAAAATAGCGGAGGTAATAAAAAATGGCGCCAAAGATTAAAGCTAAAGATATAGGGGTAGCAATTATCGGTTTGGGTTACTGGGGGCCCAATTTAGTTCGAAATTTTTACAAAACACAAGGTACCGATGTTGCCGGCGTTTGTGATTTGTCTAAAGAAAGGTTACAAATAATCAAAAAAGATTACCCTTCGATTAAACTTCTCACCAGTAATTACGGAGAGATCTTAAATTCTAAGGGTATCGCTGCCGTTGCTATTGCGACACCAGTCCGTACCCACTTTAGCTTGGCAAAACAAGCTTTGGAGGCTGGAAAACACGTACTTATCGAAAAGCCTTTGACAGAGACCTCACAAGAAGCTGAAGAATTAATAAAATTAGCCGATAAAAAAAAGTTGACCCTAATGGTGGATCACACGTTTGTGTACACGCCGGCAGTTAGGAAGATAAAGGAGCTGATTGATTCAGGCGAGCTTGGCAAAATTCATTATATAGATTCAACCAGAGTCAATTTAGGACTTTTCCAAAGCGATGTAAATGTTATCTGGGATTTGGCTCCGCATGATTTTTCAATAATAAATTTCTTAATTGGATCCCGTCCAACTTCGCTTTCGGCTTTTGGGATAAAACATCCAGATGATGATAAAGAATCAGTGGCTTACTTAATGATTAAGTACCCAGAGTCTATTGTTGCTCATGTAAATGTTAGCTGGTTTTCGCCGGTAAAAATGCGCACGATGCTTATTGGTGGAAGTAATAAGATGATAGTTTACGATCACATTCATCCAAGTGAGCCAGTTAAGGTTTACGACTATGGTGTAAAGATTGATAGTAAGCGGGGAGACCCTTTCAATCCTGTATATCGATCTGGAGATATTCAAATACCAAAAGTTGAGTCAACCGAAGGTTTGGCAGAAGTTTGCAAAGAGTTTGTTAAATCGATACAAGAAAAGAAAAAACCAAAGACAGGCGGCCGTGAAGGTTTGGAGGTTGTTAGATTGCTTGAAGGGTCCGAAGAGGCATTAAAAAAGGGCAGAGAGGTTAAGTTAAGGTAAAAATTGGAAACAATGAAACCAAAAATTCTTGCAATAATACCGGCTCGTGGCGGGTCAAAAGGAATTCCCAGGAAAAATGTAAAACTACTTGCTGGCAAACCGCTGATTGGTTACGTGATTGAGACAGCCTTGGGATCCAAATTTATTGATAAGGTTGTTGTAACCACCGATGACCCTGTTATAAAACAAGTAAGTGAGATTTTTGGTGCGGAAGTTATCGATAGACCAAGAGATCTAGCCGAAGATTCGGTCCCCCTTGATCCGGTCGTTTATCATGCGGTTACAAGTATTGAGAAATCTGATAAAAAAACTTTCGACTTGGTAATTACAATTCAACCTACCTCACCACTTTTGTCGACTAAAAATTTGAATAAAGCAATCGAGCAGATGATAAAAGGCAGGTTCGATTCCTTGATAAGCGTGAAGCCAGAAAGACACTTGTTTTGGGTAAAAGAAGGTTCTCGCATTAAGCCGTTTTATCCAGAAAGAAAAAATCGGCAATTACTTGATCCAGTATTTAAAGAAACTGGCGCGGTGGTTATTAGTCAGAGAAATATAGTCACTGAGAAAAGCCGCTTAGGAAAAAATTTATCTATTTTTGAGGTGCCCGAAGAAGAATCGGTAGATATTGATAGCTACGAAGATTGGCTAATTGCTCAGTATCGGCTAGAAAAACTAAAAATTGTGTTTCGCGTTGACGCAGACCAGAAAATTGGACTCGGACATATTTCCCGAGCCTCAATTTTAGCTGATAATCTTTACCCTCATGAAATCACCTTTTTATTGAACAAAAGTAAAACTCTTGGGATAGATAAGATGAAGGAACTTCATTTTAAATACGTAACTTTTGAGACTGAAGAGGAGGCTTTGGCAATCATAAACGATATTAAGCCTAATATTATAATAAACGACATTTTGGATACCAATAAAAATTATATTGCCAGGCTAAAAAAACTAGCCACATTAGTAGTAAATTTTGAGGATTTAGGGGAAGGTTCGGAAATTGCCGATTTGGTAGTAAACGACATGTATGAAAATACAAATCCGGAAGAAAACCAAGTGAGCGGTTATAGGTACGTTTGTTTGCGGGATGAATTTTATATTTGGCCGCCTAAAAAAATTAAAAAAGAATCTAGCGAAATATTACTTGCTTTTGGAGGTAGCGATCCGGAAAATTTAACACAAAAAACACTCCAATCCATCGAGAAGATTGGTCTAAAAAATATCAAGATAACTATCGTCGTTGGTTTGGGTTACAAATTTGAAAGTAGTCTTTCTGAGTATATAAAAAAACTTACATCCAATGGCTTTGACATAGAACTTATCAAGAACACGCCACTAATCTCAAAATATATGTATGGGGCGGATTTAGCAGTGACATCAAACGGCAGAACTGTCTATGAACTGGCTAGTCTGGGAACCCCAATAATTTCCATGTCCCAAAATGAGCGCGAAATGCGTCATCTCTTTTCTTACCACAATAAAGGAGTAATAAACCTTGGATTAGGGCAAAACGCTACAGTGGCTGTAATCGCTGACTCAATCCGTAGAGTTTTCACGGACTACAAACTAAGAAACAATATGAGTAAAAAACTTTTGGATGTAGATTTGAAGGGCGGTAAAGAAAGAGTAGTAAGTCTTATTTTGGAAAAATTAACTGAGAAAGAAGGAAAGGGCTCTCATGTACATTTTGCTTAAAGGCGCTAAGAAAAATGTTGGTGATTTCTTTATATTTGAAAGAGCCAAAAAACTTTTAATGGAATTTACGAAGGAGAAAGATTTTGTGGAGTTTAATCGTTGGGAACCTCTGGATGAAAAGTTAGATATTGTAAATAAAGCGAAGGCAGTTATTCTCTGTGGTGGGCCAGGGTATTCAAAGTTTTTTTATCCGAAGGTTTTTCCATTAACGCCTGATCTTTCAAGAATTAAGGTACCGATTATCCCCTTTGGTCTTGGATGGGTTGGAAAACCAGCGGCAAGCCCTGAAAATTTTACCTTTTCTAGCCAGTCTTTGGATGCTTTGAAGTTTATTCACTCAAAAATTCCTTATTCAAGTTGCCGGGACATTTTAACTAAGGAAATTTTGAAGAGAGCTGAGATAAATAACGTAATAATGACTGGGTGTCCGACTTGGTATGATCTTGGTAGTATTGGAAAGAAGTTAGATATCCCAACTAATATAAGAAAAGTGGTGGTTACTACCGCCCAGGATCCTATTTATTATCAGCAAAATAAGCAGCTTCTAACGGGCTTAAAGAAACTGTTGAAGAAATTCAATGAAAATGTACAGCTTTACGCTGTTTTTCATCGAGGTTGGGAGAAGGATGAATTTACTTCAGGCGCGCAGGCAGATTCTTTGCAAAAGTTAAAAAATTATGCAGAGGGGGAGGGGTACAAAACAATTAACGCTGCTTATGGTCTCGAAAAAATAGATTTCTATAATGATTGTGATTTTCACGTTGGTTATAGGGTTCATGCCCAGATTTACTTTTTAAGCATTAGAAAACCCTCATTTTTGCTTTGGGAAGATGGTAGGGGTATCGGACTATCAAAAAGCTTGGATTTACCAGATGTTCCGGCTATGAATTTAAGAACCTTGAGGTTTACTGATAAAATAAATATGTTCGTACCAAAGTTTAATAAGATTTCTACCAACAAGATTTTAGAAAATTTATTTGTAGATAGAAGTTCAGTCGATCAAATTTTAGATAGGGTGGAAGTGCAGATAAAATCAAATTTTGAAGGATTCGAAAGCTTGCCAGCTAAACTGGATAAGAATTTTGAAGAGATGAAACGTTTTATCAAAACTCTGCCCGCTTGAGAATAAAAATGAAAACAATAAAAATTGGTAAAAAAACAATTTCAGAAGACTCTGACACTTTTATAATTGCCGAAGCTGGAGTTAATTATTACGATATTGCACCGAAGTTGGGGATCTCTTTACTTGAGGCTGCAATATTGATGATTAAAGAGGCAGCAAGAGCGGGGGCTGATGCAATTAAATTTCAAACTTATAAAGCAGAAAAGATCGCCTCAAAATACTCTCCGGCGTATTGGGACACCACGAAAGAAAGTACCAAATCACAGTACGAGCTTTTTAAAAAGTTCGATAAACTCACAGAAAAAGATTACAAAGAACTTGCCGATTACAGCGATAAAGAGGGAATTATTTTCATGTCAACACCGTTTGACGAAGATGCGGTTGATCTTTTAGATAAACTTACACCTGTTTTTAAGATTGCCTCCGCAGACATTACTAATACTCCCTTTTTGAGATATATTGCCTCAAAACGGAAGCCGATTATACTTTCGACTGGAGCAGCCACACTTGACGAGGTTAGAGAGGCGGTTGAAGCTATGAAGGGAGAAGGAAACAATGAAATAGTAATTCTTCATTGTATTTTAAACTACCCAACTGCCTATGAGAATGCAAATATTGGCGCCATTAGGCAACTTCAAAAAGAGTTCCCAGACCATTTGGTTGGCTATTCAGATCACACTTTGCCTGATGAGAGGATGTTGGTCAACACGGTTGGAGTTTTAGCCGGAGCAAGCGTAATTGAAAAACATTTTACTTTGGATAAGTCTTTGCCGGGCAATGATCACTATCACGCTATGGATGCAGAGGATCTAAAAAAGCTGCGAGAGAATCTAGATTTTCTTAAGAAGATTTGGGGCAGTGGTAAAAAAGAGCCTCTTAAGAGTGAAAATATATCGCGCAAGTATGCTCGAAGAAGTTTAGTTGCTAAATCTGATATTCCGTCCGGAGCAACAATAAAAGCTGAAATGGTTACCCATAAAAGGCCTGGTACAGGTATAAGTCCGAAGGATATTAGCAAAGCTCTCGGTATGAAGGCGAAGAAAAAAATTAAAGAGGATGAAGTGCTGAAATGGGAACACCTAAAAAAATAGATTTAGAAGCTAAAGAGAGATTCGATAGAGCAAGGCACGAACTTGAAAAATTTACTCTAAAATATCGTCCAGATGGGGCATTAATCTATAAAAATACTTCTTTGTACTGGTTTGTTTACCCAATACTCCATGGTTGGTTGCAAGCTACTATAGAAAATTTATCCAGTGAAGAAAAAATTTCGTTCACGGCTGAGCCAACTTTAAAGGGAAGAGTGAGAGGTTTTTTTAAATTCAGTGCGCTCTTACTACTTTTTTTCTTGGAAAAAATAAAAAACTTTCTTGCACCTTCTCCAAATGAAAATAAAAAGAAAATTTTATTTGTTTCTCCAGTAATCAACCTTCAACACTTACCTTCGCTAAAAAAGGGTCTAGTCGATACTCAGATAGGTTTTGTTAAGGAAAAATTTGAAACCGGGAAGTTTCAGACAAAAACAATTTATATGTACAAAACTAAACCTCTAATAAATTTTAATTTTCAGCAAACTTCTTGGTTTTATTATTACGTTTATTTTAAACTAATTAATCTAACCAAAGGTAGAGACGAGATTGAAAGTTGGGAAACCTGGCTAAAATATATGTCCAAAAGAAAACTTTCCTTGCTAGAAAAAGCAATTTTAACTAGGCTTAGTGAATTTGATTTTGGCACGGAATTAGAGAAAGCAAAAATCGCCGAGTTTATTATTAGTAAGGAAAAGCCAGTTCTTTTAATAACCACTAATGAGAACGGTTCAAGCAGGCCTTTGGTTGTAGCGGCACAATCTTCAAAAATCCCAGTTGTTGGGGTTCAACATGGGATAATTCATCAATACCATCCGCAGTATATTTATCCAAAAGATACTACTTTAAAAATTCCTTTGGTTGACAAGATGACTGTTTTTGGGGACTACTCAAAAAGAATACTTACCCAAGACAGTAGTTACCGAGAAAGTCAGGTTGTATCAACTGGCCAGTCGAGGATGGATTTAACCCTTACAAAATATAAAAATTTTTCCAAGGATATGTTTTTGGAGAAAATGGGTATTAGTAAAAGTCTAAAATTGATAGTGGTAATTTCACAAAAAGGGGCACGAAATTATTTATCGGCAGTTTTAAACAATTTAAAGATGAAAAAGGACGAGTTCATTTTTGTTAAGCTTCATCCAGCAGAAAAAAACGACGGATTTTATGATTTTCTGAAAAATAGTTGGGAGGAAAATTTTCTTGTAACGAAGGATGTGGATCTTTACGAACTGCTCTTAGCCTCGGATGTAGTGGTTTCAGCTTTTTCCACAGTTATATCTGAGGCAATTGTTTTTGATAGACCAGCGATTCAAATTCGAGTTGCAGGTATACCTGAATTCATTAATTACTCAGACTATGGTGTTATCTTAGAGGTAGGTTCGGGTGAAGAGTTAAGGGACGAGTTGAGCAAGGTACTATACAAGGGCAGGAAAGTGGGAGAAAAAGAGCGGGAAAAGTTTGTTAAAGACCATTATTATAAATTGGACGCTCTCGCTACTGATAGAATAAAAGAAGTTGGTTTAAAGCTTATGGTGTCCAATAGATGGTATTAACTTTGCGAAAATGAAAAGCTCTACTGTAGAAAATCACCTTAAAGATATTTTTTCTCAATCTGTAATATACGGATTTGGGAGTCTAATCCCAAGATTTTTGGGGTTTTTCTTAATTCCAATTTATACGCGGGTCCTTACGCCAGCCGATTATGGTATTTTGGCTATTGCTAATGTTACCAGCTCAGTGTTAATAAATATTTACCAACTAGGTCAAAATGGCCCTTTAAGAAGATTTTATTATGATTTTAGAAGTGATACCAAAAGAAAAAAATATATCGGAACAATTTGGATTTTTGAGTTTCTTGCGGCCTTAGCTTTTTCTTTAATTCTAACCTTTTTCGGTAAACCATTGTTTGGCCTCATATTTAAGGACGTCCCTTTCTACCCGTATCTTCTTATCGTTGTGTGGATCGCGTTTTTTTCCACCTTTGATTTTTTTCCAAACGTTTTGCTTAGAATGGAAAAGAAGACTCTCTTTTACTCTTTACTTTCTATCTCACGGTTTTTGGTGGACACAATCTTAATAATATTTTTTGTTGTGATTTTGCGAAAGGGAGTATTAGGGAGTCTTAATGCGACTTTGATCGGAGGTATATTATTTTTCGCCTTCTATATTTATTGGATAAGAAACAAAATGAAGTTCGCCTTTTTAAGGGAAAAGCTTAAAGAATCGTTGCAGTTCGGTTTACCTTTAGTACCTCATTCAATATCAGCTTGGGCACTCACATTTATCGATCGAGTGATGCTAGAGCGGATGACTAACCTTACCCAGGTTGGTCTTTATTCAATTGGGTACAATATGGGATTTATAATCAGTATTGTCGTAAACTCCATAAACCTTGCCTGGTCACCTTTTTTTATTGAAACAGTAAAAAAAGAGGGTAAAAAAGCGCCTAAAATATTTTCTCCTCTTATAACGTATTATTTCATATTTACCTGCCTTGTGGCACTAGCACTTTCGGTTTTCTCAAGAGATATTGTGATTATTATGACCCAACCTAAGTATTTTGAGGCTTATAAAATCATTCCCATAATCGCTTTTAGTTATCTCTTTCAGGGTATGTATTTCATGGCTATCAGTGGGTTATTTCAGGAGAAAAAAACAGGAAAGATTGCTTCAGCGACAACTTTAACAGCAGTGTTTAACATTCTTCTAAACTTTGCTTTAATTCCAAGATACGGGATGTTAGGTGCTGCTTGGGCGACATTGGTTTCGTATTTTATCTTCTTTTTTGTTGCGTATATATTGTCCTTGAAAATTTACCCAATTAACTTTGAATGGATAAAACTTACAAAGGTTTTTGTTCTTAGTATTATTTTGGTAATAGTAGGCCTTTACATCAACACCTTCTCTCTTTCATTGTGGATTACGATTATAATAAAAATTGTTTTGATTGTGGTATACTTGGTAGGCATAAATTTACTTGGGCTTGTAAGGGTAAAACAAGTCATGAACTTTTTGGGTTCATACAAATCCCAGTCCATTAAGTAAACAAGGTATTGCATTTATGTTATTCAGCAAGATTAAGCCTAAATTAGGTAATTTATACAAGAGCCTTATTTTGAAATCTGCAAAAGTGTCAGATGGTCAGGTAAAGAAAAGAGATGAACTTATCCAATATTGGAGTGACCCTTGGGATGGTAGTAATTTGGCTTCGTCTTATGCCAAGACAAAAGGAGGTCCGCTAGAGGCTTCAAGATCTAGAAGAAGTAAATTTTTAAAAAATTTACTAAACAAATATGTTACATCAAATTCTAACATTCTGGAGATTGGATGCAACGTTGGTAGAAATTTAAATGAACTTTTTTCTTCAGGTTTTAAAAACCTAAGCGGCATCGAAATTAGTAAAAAAGCTTTGGAGTTAATGAAACACCATTATCCTGAGATGGTTAAAGGTTCTAGAATGTATAATAAACCGGTTGAGAGTGTGATAAAAGATTTTAAGGATGGAGAATTTGATGTTGTATTCACGATGGCTGTTCTTCAACACATACATCCCGATAGTGAATTTATATTTCCAGAGATGGTTAGAACAACAAAAAAATTTATAATCACAATTGAGGACGAGAAGCAAAGCTCATGGAGGCACTTTCCTCGAAACTATAAAAAGGTATTTGAAACTATAGGTATGAAGCAAGTTGAAGAAAAAATTTGTGATTTTGATGTAGATGGTTTGAACCATAATTTTGTGGCAAGAATATTTGAAAAGTCCGCTTAGACCTATGATGACTTATCCTATTAAAGTCTGCTGTTTTTAAGGAGTTTCTTCCTTGTCAAACTTAGAATTATTAACCGTTATGGTGTATTAAGATGCTCATTTATGACTAAATTGAAGGTAAATATGAAAAAGGTTTGTTCGATACTTGGTAATCCTTTTACAAATGATGGTAGAGTCTACCGTGAAGCTAAATCCTTGGCTAAAGGTGGTTATAATGTAGTGGTTTATGCAACGAACCCCGAGAGAAATTTACCCCCACTGGAAAAAATCGATGGGTTTATAGTTAAGAGACCGGCGATAAAAAAGTATTCGCCTCACTTTATACCTTCGCGTATGTTAGGGTTTATTAAAGGACTGACTAAGTTAGTAGCTGAGAAAGCAGACGTTTATCATGCTAACGATAGAGATACTCTTCTCGCTGGGTTCTTAGCAAAGAAGATAACAGGGGCAAAACTTGTGTATGATTCTCATGAATTTTGGCCAGACAGAAGAGATTCAGTAAAAAACCGCAACAAATTGATGAATTTTTTTAAGAACTTTCAAGAAAGTGCTTTTATAAAGTCAGCTGATTTGGTTATAACCGTTAACGATTCTATTGCTGACGCGCTGAAAGAACTTTATAAAATAAGAAGACCTACTGTCATTAAAAATTTTCCTGAGTCTACTGATGTTAAAAAATATGATCTTTTTAGGAAGGAATTCAAAGATATTGGAACGAGAAAAATTGTATTGTACCGGGGACGTTGGACTAGAGAACACGGGGTAGAAAAGTTGCTTGAGGCGGCAAAATTACTGAGTGATGGTCTTGTAATAGTTTTTCTCGGAAACGACGAGTTAGATGGATATTTGCAAGATTTTGTTAATAAAAATAATCTTAAAAACAAAGTTTTTTTCCATAACATAGTCCCGCTTAAAGATGTTTATGCCTATACTTCATCGGCCGATATTGGTATAATACCTTTGCTCAATGTATCACTTCAGAATTATTACAACCTTCCAAACAAAATTTTTGAATATATAAATGCGGGTTTAGCTGTTGCTACGGTGGATTTTCCGGAACTACATAAGGTTGTTGATGAATCTAAAGCAGGAGTAGTTTTTAATTCGGAAAAACCAGAGGAAATTGCAAGATCCTTAAACAAAATGATTGAGGACGAAGATTACTTAAAGAAACTTCAGGAAAATGCTGCGAGGTCCAAGTCTAAGTTTCAATGGGAATCGGAAGGTGAGAAACTTGTAGAAGCGTATAAAAAGCTCGCAAACTAAAAATGCCTGAAAAAATATTGAGTCGTATTAATAGAAATAAAACAATTAAGCTGGTTTTTGAGAAGTCAGAGAAATTCGGCAAAAGGTGGGAAAAGGGATTTGCAATTTTAATACCTCTTGCGATTTTCTCTCTTACTATAGAAGTGTCGGAGACACTATTTAATATCCATTTATTAGGGAGTCAATTCCGGATAGTGGATGTTGGTCGGATCTTGATGTTCTTCGTAATTACCGGGTTTTTGTTATCAGCGCCTTACCAGCTTAAAAAAAGAAAAATAAGAGCAAATTTCTTTGGATATTTAATTTTGGCTTTGATTTTGCTTATACTAATTTCTTTTGCACTACACCCTTCTTTGGCTGGACTTAGAGTTTTGATAAAGATTTCGTTTTTTGTTGCATTTGGAATCTCTCTACTTTATTTACTCGAAAAAAAGACAATAGAAAATATCTGGAAGATGTTCACTCTTGGTGGATTGTTATTATCGGTGGTTACCATAATTCAATACATCACCGGGTTTTATTTTTGGTATCCAGCATACGATGATTCATATCTTGGTGGATTTCGAAGGATTAATGCTACTTTCAAAGATCCAAATTTTTTTGCAACCTTCTTGATTTACACAATTCTATTCTCAATAACCTTGTTTTTGACATCAAAAAAAGATGATCCCTTTAAGAAGGTTTCCTTAGTCGCTCTGTTTTTAGAAACAATTGCCATATACCTCACTTTTTCCAGAGGAGCTGTTTTTGTTCTGTATCTTGTTCTAGCGATATTCTTGTTAACCCTTTGGTTAACAAAACAACCAAAATCTAAGTTAATTGCCGTGACACTTATATTTGTAATAACGTCGGTTTCACTAATAACTTTCGAGAGGAATGTTAGAGATAGAATGCTTGATGTTGGAAGGCGAATAGGATCTTTGGCAAGTCTTAATGAAGAGGATTTGATAGTGTTAAACAACCCTTCTTCGGGAGGGAACGGGAAAAGTAAGTTAAGCGCTAGGTATAAGAATCAAATAGAAAAAATTGTCTATGCTCTGCCGTTGAATGAAGGAAGAAAGTATTTAATATCATCTGGCATTGCTATGATGATTGACAATCCTTTTGGAGTTGGAGTAGGGAATTATCGTCATGCCCTTTTAAGTGATTATTTTGATTATATTCCAAAATCTGTTATTCGCAAATCGCAAGATACACCGGTTTCTTTGTCTCATACTAGCTTCATAACTTTGGGAGCTGAATTAGGATTTCTTGGTATTGTTTGGCTTACCGTTTTCGTGGTTACTTTACTGATGCATCTTCTTAGATTGTTAAAATCAAATCTTGGGTTATATGACAGGTTTTTTGCGCTCTCAATATTATTTTCTCTATTTGCACTTATAATTCACACTCAGCTCCGAGGAGCTTTAATTGATGATACATTTTTCTGGATATTAACATTTCTCTTTTTGCACTGTCTGAATTGGGTTTATAAAGGATCAGCTAATGAAGGTTTGTCTACTCGCGGCAGCAAATAGCTCACATACCATAAAGTGGGCTCGGCTTTTTAAAGATCATGGTGTCGATGTGTATGTGTTAAGTCTGGTACCTGGGATGATCAATGAAGTTGAGGTGGTTGATCTCAGACCATCAAGACTGCCCTTTAAGCTGGGTTATTTAACAACCGTTAACAAAATAAAAAAAACTTTAGAAGAAATAAAACCAGATATTCTTCACGCTCACTATGCTTCCAGCTACGGTCTTTTAGGAGCACTTTCCGGCTTTCACCCATTTATAGTTTCTGTTTGGGGGTCGGATGTATTTAGTTTTCCGAACAAAAGTCCGATACACAGAAGTCTACTAAGATATTCTTTAGGTAAGGCTGACGCAATAACTTCCTCCAGCCAGGTAATGGCGCAGGAGACAAAAAAGTTTGTAAAAAACGCACCTATCGACATTATTCCTTTTGGTGTTGATACACATCTGTTTAATCCTTCTCCTGATTCAAAAGGTGGGGTTTTTAAAATTGGCACAGCTAGGTCATTAAAAGAAATTTACGGTTTGGAATATCTGATAAAGGCTTTTGCCAAAATTGCCGGTGAAATATCTTCATCAAAACTAGAGATTGTTGGGGAAGGCCCGTTAAAAGACAAATTGGTTTCTTTGGCCAGTAGTTTGGGAATCAAAAGTAAGGTAGATTTTTTAGGTTATGTCGAGCAGGAGGGTTTAGCAAAACTTTTAGGAGGTTGGAGCGTGGCCGTGCTGCCATCAATAAGAGAATCCTTCGGGGTTTTTGCACTTGAGGCATCCTCATCCGGTTTACCAGTTGTAGCGTCTAGAGTTGGTGGGCTTGTTGAGACTGTTCTCGATGGAAAGACTGGTTTTCTTGTTGAACCAAAGAATGTAGATGAACTTGCCAATAAACTTTTGCAACTTTATAAAGACAATGCTCTTAGAGAAAAACTGGGCAAAGCTGGTAGGGAGTTTGTTGTTCAAAATTACGATTGGGAAAAGGCTGCTCCGAAAATGTTAGAGGTTTACGAGAGGGTTCTAAAGAAATGAAGATTTTAATTATCAGCCAATACTTCTACCCAGAATCTGGTGCGGCAAGTGCGAGAGCCTATTTTTTTGCCAAGTATTTAAAGAGTTTTGGCCACGAAGTGACGGTTTTATGCGCTTCGCCGAATTATCCGCATGGGAATATTTACGACGGGTACAAAAATGCTAGAAGGGAAGAATACGTCGATGGTATTAGGGTTAAAAGAACATTAATTTTCCCCACAAAATACACTGGAGCCCTTAGACGATTTTTAAACTACCTAAGTTTTTCCGCATCCTCATCGACCGAGCTCTTCCGCAATGAGGATTATGATGTTGTTTTGGCGAGTTCCCCGCCAATTTTTGTTTTTGCAATTGGACTGCTCGCCAAAAAACTAAAAAAAAGCCCTTTGGTTGTTGATATTAGAGATGTTTGGCCTGGTGTTTTGGTAGATACGGGCAGCTTAAAGTTTGGGCCAGCAATATCTATCTTGGAGGCTTTAGAAGGAAGAGCTTACAAAAGTGCGTCAAAAATTGCAACCGTTAACGAAGAAACCAAGGATTTGATTTTACGCAACAATAGCTTTTTAGATTCTAAAAAATTGGACGTTGTTTTTAACGGAGTTGACGTAGAATCGTTCGATAAACTTGTTGAAAAAAAGGCGAAGTTTAGCGTAAACAAAAATTCAAACGAAATCATGTTTGCGTATCTGGGAACTATAGGAGAACAGCAAAGCATTTTAACTTTTGGCCAGGCGATAAAGCTTGTGTCAAAAAGAGCTCCCGATATTCGGTTCATTATTATTGGTGATGGTTCGAAAAAAGAATCTTTGGTCGACGCGTTAAAAGACTTAAAAAACGTACAGATAGAGGGTTCAATGAAGTACGAGGAAGTCTTACCAATATTAAAAAACATTGATGTTGGACTCGTGCTTGTTAGGAAAAGCCGGTATCTGGACAACACCTATCCAGTAAAATCATTTGACTATATGGCGGCTGGTAAGCCGATTTTAGTAAGTGGCAGTTTGGCGATGAAAAGTTTGATTGATAAAGAAAAATTTGGTTTTTGGGTGCCTGCGGAAGAACCTGAAGCATTAGCGTCCAAAATAGTAGAAATTTCTAAAATGCCTAAAGAGACTCTTGAAGAAATGGGAAACCGAGGTAGGAAGCTGGTTGAAGGTCAGTTCAATCGAGAGAAACAAGCGCAGAAGTTAGAAAAGATTTTGAAGGAAATTGTAAAAAAGAGGGAAAATGGTCCATAAACTTTACTGTATCCTATATAATAAGTAGTATGAAAGCTTTAGTTACTGGAGGAGCCGGTTTCATTGGCTCGCATATAGTCGACAGATTAGTAGACGAAGGGTTCGATGTCGTCGTTATCGATAATCTTACGTTTGGTTTCAAAAGAAATCTCAACCCTAAGGCGAAATTTTATGAGGTGGATATTAGAGATGCAAGGGTGGACGAAATTTTCTGGAAGGAAAAGCCAGATTATGTTTTTCATCAAGCCGCTCAAATAGATCTTGGTACTTCGCTGCGAAACCCAATTTTTGATGCCGACGTTAATCTTATTGGGGCACTGCGACTTTTTGAGAATTGTGTTCAGAATGGAGTTAAAAAAATAGTTGTGGCTTCCAGCGCGGCAGTTTACGGAGAACCAAGGCAGCTTCCTACACCGGAAGATACAACTAAAATTCCGGCCATTCCCTATGCTTTTGGCAAACTGGCACTGGAGCATTATGCCGATTTTTACTCCCGTGTTTACAATCTTGGTGTGGCGGTATTGCGCTATTCGAATGTCTACGGTCCGCGGCAATCTTCCCCAGGTGAAGGGGTAGTGGTCCAAAAACTTATCGAAAAATACTTATCTGACGAGGAACCAACTATTTACGGCGATGGGAACCAAACCCGCGACTTTGTTTTTGTATCCGATGTTGTTGAAGCAAATTTACTCTCAATAAAGAACGAAACTTTAACACCAATTAATATAGCCACATCAACAGAAACTACTATAAATGAACTTGCAGAAAAAATAGCTAAAACCCTTGGTAAGAAAACCAAACCTAAACACGAACCAGCCAAACTACACGAAGTTTACCGAAGTTCCCTTGATAATAGTCTAGCCAAGCGAGTGCTTGGTTGGGAGCCTAAAGTCAACCTTGATAAAGGGTTGAAAATTATAGTTTCCGCCTCAATGGGACGGAAGAGGCAGGTTAAAGACTTAGCAAAGAGAGAGAAACTCAAAAAGAGTGCATGAAGATTGTACTTGACGCGAGAATCCTTGGCAGCGAAGGAGCCGGGGTCGGTAAGTACGTTGATAAGCTTTTAACAAATCTTGCGGATCTAGACAGGGAAAACGATTACGTAGTTATCTTACGGGCTGCAAACTACCACTTCTTTAACCCCGGCTCAGGCAACTTTAGAAAAGTTTTACTTGATGCTCATTGGTACTCTTTTAAAGAACAACTCCTTTTACCGCCTCTTTTGATTAAAGAAAAGCCGGACCTAGTTCACTTCCCCCACTTTAATGTTCCGCTATTTTGGCGAGGTAAATTTGTAGTCACAATCCACGATTTAACTTTAACTAAATACGGTAGGGAAATTTCTAAAAGCCGCCTTTATCCTGCCTATCTAGCAAAAAAAGCCGCTTACGAGGCGACCTTGAGGAGAGCAGTAGCCTCCTCAAAGAAAATTATCACTCCAAGCAACTTCGTTAAAAAAGAACTGGCGAAGGTTCTTAAAGTACCAAAAGAAAAAATTGTTGTTACTCATGAAGCTACCAGCGATATCTTTCTGGAGTATAGAGAACGTGAGATTTCCGAAGGCGAGAAAAGGAAAGTTTTAGCCACCTATGGAATCCGCCAACCTTTTATTTTGACTGTCGGAAATTCCTATCCGTACAAAAACTTCGAAGGGGTGCTGACGGCTCTTGAGATTTTACCAAAAAATTTGAGTGTTGTGCATGTCTCAAAAAAAGATTACTTTGGCGTCCGACTTTTGGACAAAGCCAAAGATCTTGGTCTTGAGAATAGGTTCACACTTACCGGTTTAATACTGGACGAAAACCTGATCACTCTTTACAAACTAGCCGAAGCCTTTGTTTTTCCTTCCCTTTCCGAGGGTTTTGGTTTGCCGGGGCTTGAGGCAATGGCAGTGGGTACGCCTGTTGTTTGTTCCGATATCGAAGTCTTCAAAGAGGTTTATGGTGATGCCGCTGCCTATTTTGATCCTAAAAATGCAAAAGACTTGGCCAGTAAAATTGAATTTATAATGAAGAATGCAGAATTTAGAATTAATCTAACAAAAAAGGGACTCGAGCAGGTTAAAAAATATTCTTGGAAAAAAATGGCCGAAGAAACCCTAAAGGTTTATGAATCTGTTTAAAAAAGTTAGCTTCTCCAACCTGAGCTAAGTCGAAGGGAGGAATTTGAAGGTTGAGAGGATTTTTTGGTACAATTCAAAATCTTCAATTTCGGCTTTCTTTTCCTTCTCAGTTGGATTGTCACCCATACTGGTGTTCACTTCTATCCTAACAATCCTACTTCCATTGGTAGAACCGAGATAGCAATCAGATAACATTTGCTTATATTTATCTTCTTCGGTAACACAAACTCCAGTAGCATTATTAATAGTAACATTCTTAAATTTTACATCCCCATTAAGGTTTATTTCTGCATCAAATGCTTCTTTTCCACTAGTTACCCCTGTAGTTTTTCTATCTATCGTACCCATTGGAGGACCACCTTGTCGCTTTAATAGACTTTGCGAAGTTGCAAAGCCAACGTTCCCTTTAACATCTAAATTAAATACGACACTATCCGCTGGATATTTAAAAGAAAAACCTTGTTTCCCACTTATTAAAGTTTTCCAACCTTCTGTTTCATCTTTTTTGGCAGATGGGGTGGCGGAGGTTGTGGCGGTTTTGGCGCTTGGAGTGGAAACCTTTATGGGCGCGGTGTTAACGTTACTCGCCGACTTATTAATAACCAAGTACCAATAGGCTCCGCCAATAACTCCTACGACTACTAGGATGATAACAACAGTTAAAATTACTTTTGACCAAGAAAACCCTCCTTTTGTAGTATTAACTACTTGGGGTGGGGGATTTTGTGGTTGTGGCGGCGGCGCCGTATTTACAGGAGCAGTTGGATCCATTAGCCAAATTTTCTCATTTCTTCCACCAAAAAGTCAAGATTCCTCTCCTTAGTACATTATATTAATATATTGTACTGAGAACTTTTGAAACTACAATTCACCAATATATCTAATTTCCTTTGTTGTATAATGCACGCACCACATGACAGGCATTGTGCTAATAGAATATAATTCCCTTTATCTATGAAAGTTGCGTTGGTGCACGATTATCTCCGGGAGTATGGTGGAGCAGAGAAAGTCTTGGAGGCTCTTAACCAGGTATGGAAGGATGCCCCAATTTATACCACCTCTTACGAACACGACCTTATGGATAGGCTTGGTTTCAAAGTTCCCGCCGGGCTTATCCACCCTCTTTTTACTCAATATTTTCCTTGGCGTCAAGCTTTAAGAAAACATTACGCCCCAATTTACCCATTTGCTTTTAAATATTTGAAAATCCAGGCGGATGTGATTATTAGTTCTTCATCTTACGCTGCAAAATTTGTTTCTAAGCCAAAAGAAGGTTTGCACATATGTTACCTACATTCAATTCCAAAATTTCTTTGGGGATATGAAACCGAAACCCCAAATCTGGAAACATTACCAATAGACAAATATTTAAAACCTGTCTATAAAGCAATTTCCCCTCAAGTTAAGCGGATCTTGAGGAAAATGGACTTTGATGCAGCCCAAAAGGTAGATTTTTTTATTGCGAATTCGTCCTTTACAAAAGAGAGAATCAAAAGGCATTACGATAGAGATTCGGTGGTTATTTACCCACCAGTGGAAGTTGAGAAATTTAAAGGAACAAGCAAAGATGAAGGCTATTTTTTAGTTATAAGCAGGCTTGGTAGTTTTAAGAAAGTAGATATTGTTGTTAAGACTTTTAACGAGTTTAAAAAACCCTTGAAAATTATTGGTGAAGGACAGGATCTAGATAAGCTAAAAAGATTGTCCCTTTCAAATATTGAATTTCTCGGCGCGGTGCCAGAAACTAAACTAACAGAAACGTTGAAAAATTGCACCGCGGTGGTATTTCCTACCGAGGAAGATTTTGGAATTGTTCCGGTGGAGGCGATGGCAGCAGGGAAGCCAGTTATTGCTTTTCGGGGCGGAGGGTCTTTAGAGACCGTTGTTGAAGGTAAAACCGGGGAGTTTTTTGATAAACAAGAGGCAGGCAGTTTGCTTGAAGTTTTAAAGAAATTTGATCCGGCGCGGTATAATGCAAGAGACTGCACGGGTCAAGCGGAAAAGTTTTCTAAGGAAGAATTTAAAAAGAAAATTAAATTTTTTGTTGAAGAGTCCTGGGCGAATAGAAGTGGCGGCTGAGGTCGTCCCTGCCAATTTGTGTTAGTATCCGTGTTTATTAGAGTATTATGAAAATCTGTGTTTTTTGTGGTGGAGCGGGGACCAGAATGTGGCCTCTTTCCCGAAAAAGTAAACCAAAGCAGTTCCAACCCTTAATTGGGAAAAAATCTCCATTTCAACTTATGATTGAAAGATTGGAGAAAGGCTTTGCCTTAAGTGATATTTTTGTCGTTACCGGCCGCGAATACACCGAAATTGTTAAAAAGCAGATACCAAAACTTTCAAAAGATAATTTAATCCTTGAGCCTGAAATGAGAGATACTCTGGGAGCTGTCGGTTTAGCTGTCGCCACCTTAAGTAAAAAATTTCCTGACGAAGTAATGGCTGCAATTTGGGGGGCAGATCATTTAGTGCGAAATGATAAAGAGTTTATCAAAGCTCTTAAGGTGGCGGAAAAGCTGGCAAAAGAGCAAAACGTAATTGTCAAGGTGGATGTGGCGCCGACTTTTCCGAGCGTGCATTTGGGTTATATTCAGATTGAGAAGAAAGTTAGCACAACTGGCGGGTTTGAAGTTTATGAGTTTATTAAACATGTCGAAAAACCGACACTTCCCAAAGCAAGAAAATTTCTAGAGTCGGGAGACTATTTATGGAATACTGGCTACTTAGTTTGGAAAAACTCGGTAGTTATGAAAGTTTATCAAGAACATGCGCCTAATGTGTTTTCGATTTTGAAAGAGATTCAAAAAGCACCGGAGAGCCAAATAAAATCTCTTTTTTCTAGAATACCAAAAAATTCAATCGACTTTGCGCTTTTTGAAAAACTTAAAAAAGGAAAGCAGCTGGTCATTAAAGCCGATCTTGGTTGGACCGATATTGGCGCTTGGGACGTTCTTAAAAAAGAGCTTACCGAGAGCAAAGGTGCAAACGTTATCAGCGGAAATCATGTTGGGATAGATACAAAAGGCAGTCTTATTTTTGGTCCGGATGAGAAAAAGCTTATCGCGACAATTGGTTTGAAGGATATGATTGTTGTGGATACAAAAGAGGCTCTTCTAATTTGCCCGGCAAACCGTTCCCAAGACATAAAAAAACTTGTGACCAAAATTTCAAAAGAAAAGAAAGATAAATATTTGTAATTTCCGGCAAAGCATGATTAGCTCCGAAGGAGCGCATCATGCGAAGCATGATATAATTACCCTGAGGCAAAGGCTTTTAACAAGGAACCTTTGCGTTTTTAATTTTAGGAATGTACGAATCTCTTAAACGAGCAATTGATATTTTTGGAGCAAGTCTCGGGATAATAGTTTTCTCACCAATATTTATACTCACCGCACTATCTATTAAACTGGATTCGCGTGGGCCGGTTTTTGTAGAAGAGTCCAGCCGAGTTGGTAAAGACGGTCGAGTTTTCAGAATGTACAAGTTTCGTTCGATGATTGCTAACGCTCATGTTAAAATTAAGAAAGACCCAGCTTTTAGAGAGCTTTACAAAAAATACGAAAAAAATAGTTTCAAATTAGATAAAGATCCTCGTGTAACTCGTGTTGGTGGTTTTATTAGGAGGACTAGTCTGGACGAGCTACCGCAGTTTTTAAATGTTCTTGTTGGTAACATGAGTTTGGTTGGGCCTCGGGCCCTTTACCCGGAGGAACTCGCAGCTAGAAAAAATGATCACTCTCACTTGCAGGATGAAATACACGAGTCTTTAAAAGCCAAGCCGGGTATCACCGGGCCGTGGCAAGTATCAGGAAGGGCCGAACTTTCGTTTAAAGATAGAGTCAGGTTGGATGCGGATTACGCTAAGAAAAAATCAATTATCTACGATTTTCTAATAATGATAAAAACAATTCCGGCCGTAATTAAAGGAAAAGGAGCTCAGTAGATGGCTATAAAGGAGCTTGAACTGCAGGGTGAACATATTCCTCAAAAACCTAAAAAGAAGTTCCTAAAAGTAGCCTTTTCTATAGCCGGTTTTTTTATTTTTCTGGTTTTACTAATAGTCCTCTATATTGGTTTTGTTATTGTGCCGGCGGTTAACAATCTAAAATCTTCTCTCTCCGCCACGTCCTCTCAAGTGGATAAGGTCAAAGAAGATATAAAGCAGCAAAATATTGTTAAAGTTAAGAGTGACGTTGTTAATCTCCAAGATGATTTAGAGAGTTCCCAAAAGAACCTGCACAAACTTGGAATAGTTCGCTTTATACCGATTGTTAACGGCTACTATAACGATGCGAACCATTTAATAACGGCGGCTGTTTTGGCATCTGAGGCGGGTGAGATTACTGCCGACGGCATTTTGCCGTTTTCTGATGTGCTGGGTTTGAGAGGAAAAAAATCTAAGACTACTGCCGAAGCAAAAACGCAGTTTATTGTTAACAAAGTAATACCCTCACTTGGTCCTTTAGTAGATCAGCTAGAAGGTAAACTTTCTCAAATTGAGAACGAAGTTTCTCAAGTGGACCCGTACCGCTACCCGGCGGGGCTTAAAATAAAAGGCTATCCGTTGCGAGGGACTTTAATTAAAGCGAAGGAAGATTTGGATAAGGCTCAAAAGGACCTGCCAGATGTTAAACTCGCTTTAAAAACTATTCCTGATGTTTTAGGGTCGCCAACTCCTAAAACTTATCTTTTCCTTTTCCAGAACGACAAGGAACTGCGGGCTACCGGTGGGTTCATAACTGCCTACGCAATCGGTACAGTAAAGGCAGGCAAACTAACCAGTATTAAAAGTGAGGACATTTATAAACTTGATTCGCGTCTTGCTCACAGTGAGCCAGTTCCCGATCCGTTAAGAAGGTATCTTGGGATTGGCTATTACGCTATAAGAGACACCAACCTTTCTCCGGATTTTCTAGTTTCCGCCAAGACATTTGAAAGTTTCTATAACAGAGTTCCAGATACCCAAAAAGTAGACGGGATAATTTCCATAGACACTGAGTTTGTAAGAAGTTTATTGGAGGTTACTGGACCTATTACTGTACCAAGCCTTGGTGACACGTTTTCGGCTGAAAATAATCAATATGGTATTCCAGACGTTACTTATAAACTGGAGCTGTACGCAGAAAAAGTATTTCGCCGCAGCAACCAAAGAAAAGGATTTATTGGGGATCTTATGCATGAAATTATAAATAAGGTTTTGAACGCTCCGCCAGAAAAATTTCAACCCCTTTTCAATACATTTTTACAGGATCTAGATCAAAAACACCTCCAATTTTATCTTCACAATAAAGACGCTCAAGCTCTTGCCGAAAAATTCAACTTTGCAGGAAGGATAAAGCCGTACGATGGAGATTATCTTAACGTCAACAACTCCAACTTCGGTGGGTTGAAGGCCAATCTTTTTATTACCGGAAAAATTGAACAAGATATTGTTACTTCGTCGGATGGAAAAGTAACTAAGAAAGTTTCTGTTACTCTAACAAATCCAAATAACCAACTACTTGGTTGGTTAAATTCCTATTATCGCAACTGGATGAGAGTTTACCTACCAATTGGTAGTAAGTTAATCAATAAACAAGTTCAGGCTGACTTTCAAGATACCAAAGATTTGGGTAAGGAGGTTTATTCAAGCTTTAGCGTGACCGGACCTTTAACTAGCTCAGTTACTAGTTTCACCTATCAACTGCCTTTTAAAGTCATGCCTGGTCAGGAGTATCGGCTGCTGGTTCAAAAGCAAGCTGGTACCGGATCAACAAAAATGATTATTAGATTAAATGGTAAAGATATTGAAAATTTCGACTTGACCACGGACAGGGAAATAAAGTTCAAGATATAGAACGCTCCGTAACCAAATCCAAGTGACTAAGATCGCTGAAGCGCTCCGCGTCTTTGGGTACTAGGGTACTCTAGCGTTCTGCGCCACTGAAAGTGGCTAGACTATGCAGACTTTTTCCTCTGAAGGAATAATTTTGAAACGTCTGGATTTTGGGGAAGCCGACAGGTTAATCACGGTTTTTACCAAAAACAAAGGTAAAATCACGGCTTTAGCGAAAGGTATTCGTCGAATTGAGTCCCGAAGAGCTGGAAATGTGGAACTACTCAACCGCTCCAAACTTTTCTTTGCCCAGAGTAAGTCGTTACCTATACTTACCGAAGCTGAAGCCGTCGAAACTTATTCAAATTTAAAAAAGGATTTAAAAAAAGTCGGTAACGCTTACCACATTGCTGAGCTTGTCGATAAGTTTTTTCATGATGGGCAGGAAAATTTCAAAGTATTTGAGCTACTGGCAGAAACACTTTCTTTTTTAGATAAAGCTGAGGATAAAAAAGTCGAAAACCTTGTCCGCGCTTTTGAACTAAAAATACTTACTTTAGCGGGTTACAGCCCGCAGGTTGACCACTGCGTCAAATGTGGCAAAAGCTTAGAACCCTCGAATAATCTATTTAGTCCCGAAGCAGGCGGTGTGTTGCACCCAAAGTGCGCTCAGAATTTTACTTTGAGCAAGGAGATCTCAGTTGAAGTCATCAAACTTGCGCGTTATATGCAAAGTCAGAACATAAAGGATTCTGCAAAGGTTAATATACCAACTGCTGTTATGGAAAAGTTCGAGGCTCTTACGAAATTCTACTTGGAGTTTATTTTGGAAAGGCAGCTTTATTCGGCCGATTTTGTTGAAAGTGTTAAAAATTTGAAATGAAGCCAGCTGCGATTTTGCAAAAGCAGCTGGCTCGTTTATCGACACTGCTCTTATGCATTGGTGGTGGGTATTCGATCAGTGTCTCGTGGCTCTCTATCTAGCAGTTCTTGGCGTAGAACTGGGATGTCCAGCGGTGCTGAAATTCCGAGTTTCACTCTATCTCTTTCCACGCCGAGAACTCGCACGATGATGTTCCCGGAGATCACAATTCCCTGGTCGATCTTCCTTGTGAGCACTAACATCCTTGATCCCTCCTTGTTAAATAGCTGCGGGGTAGGAAATCTCTTTGGTGTGGTTATTCTACATCATGGTTTGCAAACTAACAAGAGAACATTTATACTTTTTCCAAATGAACGGTAGCCAGTTGATGGATAAAATAGTTTCCCTCACCAAAAGACGCGGCTTCCTTTTCCCTGGAAGTGAAATTTATGGCGGTGTTGGCGGGATTTACGATCTTGGACCACTGGGAACAGAACTTGCCAACAACATTAAAAAATCTTGGTGGAAAAGCACTGTTGTTGAAAGAGAAAATGTGGTTGGTTTGGACAGTGCGATATTGATGAATAGTGAAGTTTGGCGCACTTCCGGACATGTAAAAAATTTCAGTGATCCCTTAATAGAGTGTAAAAAATGTCACAAGAGATTTCGCGAGGATGTTTATCAAAGATTATATAAAGCAAATGAAGACTTAATGGGTAAAATTTATCCAAGTACTAGCACTTCGTCACTTACACCTGAGGCCTTGGAGGTTTTGCTATGCGAAGATGGTTACCATAAACCAGGAGACTTTACCGAATCCCGGATGTTTAATCTAATGTTCAAAACCCATATTGGTCCAATAGAAGAAGTTGGGTCCGAAACTTATTTGCGGCCGGAGACTGCTCAGGGGATTTTTGTAAACTTTGGGAATGTTGTGGACACAATGCGGGTAAAACTTCCTTTTGGAATTGCTCAAATTGGTAAAGGCTTCCGCAATGAGATTACTACGGGAAACTTTCTCTTCCGCGTCCGTGAATTTGAAATGATGGAGCTTGAGTATTTCACTTATCCAGCCCAAGCAGAGAAAGATTTCGAGTATTGGCAAAAAGAAAGAATGAATTGGCATCTTTCCCTAGGCTTGAAGAAAGAAAGCCTGCGTTTCCGTGAGCATGAAAGTGGTGAAAGGGCTCACTACGCCGCAAGAAGCGTCGATATAGAATACAATTGGCCCTTTATGGGTTGGGGAGAGCTAGAGGGAATTGCCAACAGAACGGATTACGATCTAAAAGCCCATTCGGAAGCTTCCGGGAAAGACCTTTCTTACTTTGATGAAGAGACCAAAGAGAAAGTTGTTCCTTATGTTATTGAGCCGTCGGTTGGGGTCGGTCGCGCGATGTTAGCTGTTTTAGTCGATTCTTATTCAGAAGACGGAGATAGAGTCGTACTAAAACTAAAACCACACCTTGCTCCATACAAAGTCGCCGTATTTCCTTTGCTTGCCAACAAACCAGAATTAGTTAAACTAGCTCGAAAGATTTACTCTGAACTCAAAACTCAAATCGCTGGACTAGTTGCTTGGGACGATCGCGGCAACATCGGTAAACGCTATTTCGCTCAAGATGAAATCGGCACTCCGTTTTGTGTGACGGTAGATTTTCAATCTTTGGATGATAATACGGTGACAATTCGGGATCGTGATACGACAAAGCAAACTAGGGTGAAAGTGAGCGGGCTTACAGATGAATTACAAAAAAGGTTTTCCGAACAATAAATTTATGGATCCCACGCCTAAGAAAAACCTAATTTTAATCTCGATTTAAAAAATTTCCTCTAGCTCTTTTCAAGAGGGTAAAAATTATAACTGCAAAACCACAACTTAAAAATATTAGAAAGAAAAGGATAATCGGAAGTAAACCAATCCCTGCTAGGCCCAAATCGGGAAAACCAGAAATAGACCACAGCGCCAGGACCAAAAGGTTAATAATAAGGTAAGAGAAAATCACGCCTAATATAAGACTTGAAATCAACGCTACTAATAAAAATTGAAGGTCTGAAAGCTTACAGATAGAAATTAAGATGTTATTAGACCAGTTCTTTAGTAGGATCACTAAATTAATTATTCCACAAACCAACCATTCAAGCAACAAAGCTATCTTTATCTAGGTACAGTATACCAGTATACTGTACTCACACCTGAGGTGGCGGAATTATTTTTTAAAAATATTACTTGGCTAGGTCTCGGGGTTTGGGGCCGTCGTACTCGACTTCGTCTTCTTCGATTCTACGCACAGGTTTCTCTCTTGTTTTTTCTTCATGTACATGCGCAACTAAGCCGGCGATTCGACTAATAATAAAAAATCCATTACCGAGAGCAGAATCAAACCCTAGCTCACTCATTACGGCTGCTGTTATACCATCTATATTCAAACAAAGTTTGCGGCCAACTGCTTTTTCCAATTCCTTTTCGATTTCTAACGCCATAGAGATGTGTGGTCCTTTAAAACCTTGCTTTTCCGCAACCTCCAAAATTGCTTGAGTTCTTGGGTCTGTCTCGTAAATTTTATGGCCATATCCCGGTAGTCTATCGCTCTTAAATCTAGCTTTTTCGACAATGTCGGCGGCTTTTAAGTCCTTTTTGACGGCATCTTGGAAAATTTTTGCCGCCGCCTCAATCGCACCACCATGGCTCTCGCCAATTGCGGCTACGCCATTGGCAACAGCCGTTGATAAAGGAACGCCACAAGAGGCCGTAATCCTGGCCACAGTAGTAGACGGAGCCTCAACTCCGTGGTCAATCGAAGCAACTAAAATAGCGTTCATTAGTGCTTCTTCTTTTTCGTCCGGAAGTTCACCCTTTAAGATAAGAAAAATAGCTTGCGTGAAATTTAATTTTTTGAGCATATCGGTCAATTTATATCCTCTTACGTGAGGAACTCCCTCAAAATGCCCAGTTATACTGCTTTTCCACTTCTTTTCAGTAGCCATAGAAATCCTATTTTACCATTTTTTTGATAAGTTTAGGGAGATCATCGGGTATTTCTGCAATAACCACTCCTGCAGACTCCAACGCTTTAACTTTGTCGGATCGATGACCCATACCAGCCTCAATTATAGCACCTGCATGTCCTAAAGCCTGCCCGTGGGGAAGCATTTCGGCAAAAAGACCGGAAATAAAAGCGGCCACCGGTTTGGTGAATTTCTTGCTTTTTATAAACTCGGCCGCTTCTTCCTCGTAAGTACCTCCGTGCTCGCCAAAAAGTACCACTGCTTTTGTTTCTTTGTCTTGTTCGAATAATTCTAGGAGATCGGTAAAGGTTGAACCAACAATCATATCCCCACCTATCCCGACGACCGTAGATTGGCCTAAACCTTCCTTTTTCAAGATATAAGAAACTTCACTGCTCATCCCGCCACTTTTTGATATTACTCCGATCTCACCACGCACAAACGAAAAATTGGGATCATCTCCACCGATACTGCCCAGTTTTGCTTTTCCGGGAGAGATGATTCCAATCGATGAAGGACCGACAATCCGCACATTTTTTTCTTTGGCGTAGGCTACTACGTAGGCCGTGTCCGAAATCGGCATGTGTTCGGTTAAAACATTTATCAAGGGAATATTGTGAGCAACCGACTCTAAAATAGCATCTTTGGCTACCATTTTTGGGACCGCGGCGAATGAAGTATTGATTTCTGGGAATTTATTTAGAGCCTCTTCAACGGTGTCAAAAACTGGCACTCCTTCACTTTCTTGGCCGCCTTTACCAGGGGTTACCCCGGCTAAAACTTTAGTACCATAGGCAACCATTTGCTTAATTGCCCGTTGGCCTTCTTTGCCAGTGGCTCCTTGAACTAAAACTTTTGTATTTTTACCCACTAGTATGCTCATATTTTAATTTTAGGTTCGCCGATCAGCAATCTTTTCGGCTTCAAATCCGCGCGAATTAAGTCAAGTTATAAGTATAGTCATCGGCGCTTGTGCCTATGAAGCCTCAAAAATTGGATCAGCCCACCTTTTTTTACGACATTCCCGCGAGCATTAGAAAAGCTATGCTCTTCACTGCTTATACTCGTTTACTAAGTCAACCAAAACCTTTGCCGTGCTTGTCATTGGAGTCTCGGGTCCAAAGATGTGAAAATCAAAGCCTTCTTTTTTACCAACCTCTTTTAACATTTTAAAAGCCTCTTCGTAGCGCGGGCCGCCGCGGCGGATAACAATTGGATAAATTGGCTTGGGTTTTATTTCCCGCAAGGCGTCTACAAAACCGGCTAAAGTCTCATAAATATCAGTGAAGTTTGCCGTTGCGCCCACAAACCAGGCGCCGTTTAACCCTTTCTTCGAGAGAACAATTTTAGAAAGCTTTTCAAGCTTTTCTCGCGGGGGGTTGCCTGAGTGCTCCGTATAGTTTGCTGGCTTTCCACCTAGAGCCATTAGGGCGTCCATGTTTACCAACGAACCACCACCGCCGGCGGCAATCACTCCGATATCACCATTAAGTTCAATGTAAGTAGAGCCGGCCGAGCCTCGATGATCATTTGCATCAATCTCTTTCGCTTGCATTTCTGCCTCTGTTGGCTTTTTTCCTAAAACATCTCTTGGGGGAAAATCCAAATCGGTGTGACGAAAATCGGCCTCGTCGTCCAAAACTACTTTTGCGTCAGCAGCGAAAAATTCTTCGTTTTCGGTTTCAATTAGCGGATTAATCTCCACCAGCCGGGCATCGTACTTTGTGAAAACTTCCCACATTCCAAGTAAGATTTTGGTAAGTGCGAGGAAATGAATTCCAGAAAAACCTGCTTCGGAAAGAGCCTGTCTTGCTTGCCAGGGTTGCAGTCCTTGAATAGGATCAATGGATAATCTTTTAACAGCGCCTTTGTCTTTTGCAAGTTCCTCAACTTCAACTCCACCTTTTTTGGAAACCAGTACTATCGGTGATCGTGACGAAGTATCGTAAGTTATACTAAAATAATACTCAGCAGCCTTATCTACCAAGTAAGACTCAATTAGAACTTTTTGAATTTTTTCTCCACCAACGTCGCTATCTAAAAGATTTTTAGTAGCTACCTTAACCTCGTCAATATCTTTGCAGGGTTTAACTAAACCTGCCTTACCTCTTCCTCCGGAGAGGACTTGGGCTTTTACAATCGCTGGTAAGTCTAAGCCTTCGATTTCGTCAGCCGAGGAAACAACTAAACTCTCAGGAACTGGAATCGAAGAGCCCTTGAAAAGTTTTTTGCCTTCAAACTCATAAAGTCTCATATTTTATTCAAAATAGTTTGTAAGTTATTTTTAACACCTTTATTTGAAGCCCAGATGAAATTCACTTTTGTCATGTTTGTATCAAATGGTTTATCTAATTCGACATACCCACCGGCCTCTTGAACTAAAATAATTCCGGCAGCAACATCTACCAACTTTGTTGTTTCAGAGAGATCAATGTAGGTTTCTACAGAACCCTGGGCGACAAAGGCCAATCCTAAACTACCAAGCCCGAAAGTCCTTATTCTAAAAAAATTCTCGATCAACTTATTCATTTTTTCAATATTGCGCTTATTAAGTGGGGGTTCTATGTAGGCTATAGAATCGCTTAAGGTTTTTTTATCGGAAACTGTTATTTTTTTTCCATTTAAAAAAGCTCCTTGATCTTTAATAGCGTAATATTGATCGTTACTTTTTGGGACATCAATTAGTCCAAAAATCAAACCATTATTATATGAAAGAGCGATACTTGTGCTGAATGAAGGTATTCCTAGTTTGTAGTTTTTCGTTCCGTCTAAAGGGTCGATGATCCAGGTAAAATCTGAGGTTTTTTTGGTTAGGCCTCTCTCCTCTCCTAAAATGTTATCGTCCGGAAAACTATTAGTTATTACTTCTCTAATAGCGTCTTCAACATGAATATCTATATTCGTTTCTAGCTTACGGAAATTTTTAAGTAGAATTTTTTTACTGATCTTAGTGGATTCTTGAGCAACTAAATTAATTTTTTTAAAATCAAATTTATAACTTTGACCTGAATTTATCATAATTCGTATTTACAGTATTTTCCGTTTTTTCATATTCTTGTTTTAACAAAATCTTTCTTTTTTCTTCTACATCTTTGTTGATTATTACAGATGGTCCTATTAAAGAGTTGGTGCCAATTCTTACACCAGGCATTGTTGTAGCGTTTACGCCAATTCTCACTCCACTACCACATATTACGCCTAGTTTTTCTCTTTTGGTGTCTAATTTATTTTCACCAGTTTTTATTGTTTTATTGTCCAGCCTTAAATTAGATATTACAGCTCCAGAGCCCATGCCCAAATTTCCTTCAATTACGGAGTCACCCACGTAATTAGTATGAAACCAACTGTTGTTTCCTACGTAACTTCTTGTGATTTCCGTACCAAAACCAATCACGACGTTTTCAGCTACAATAGATTCTCTAATTAATGAATTAGTACCAATAATCGAATTTTTTCCTATGTAGCAAGGACCTTTTATAACCGCATTTTCTAAAATTCTTACTCCGTCTTCTATAATAGTCGGACCTTCAATAATTGCTGATTTGGAGATATTTGCCTTAATACTAATTCTTCTTGAAGATTGTTTTAAAAGAATTTCCATAAGATCTAAAATATGCCACGGGTACTTTAAAGCTAGCCATGAGCCACTATACTCGGAAAGTCCAATTGTTAGGTTGTCTTTAATAAACATAGTCAAAGCAGTTTCGTAGTTATCGTCTCTATCACTTTTTGCTTTCTTTAAATAAGAAATAAGCTTTTTACCATCTTTAAAATAATCAACAACAAGTTTAACAAAATTACTCGGTTCTTTACCTATTTCTGGTTTTTCAACAATGTCTAAGATCTTTCCGTCTTCTACTTTTAGATATGCCCCAGGAAAGTATTCTTTGACCTTATGGAAAGTAAAAATTGCATCAAAATTAGATTTTTTAGAAAGTTCAATAATTTTCTCATATGTTTTTGCCTCTGTTAGGTCATCGGCATTAGTAATAACAATTTCGCCACTAACAAATTTTTCAGCAGAAAGGAGTGCATCAGCCATACCCTTTGCTTCTTTCTGTACAACCATTTGAACGCTGAGGCCGAGTTCGTCGGCAATTTTCTCTAAAGCCTCCTTATTCTCAGGATTAGCGATTATAACAATGTTATTAAAGGATTTTAGGTTGCTTAAAGTTTTAAGTATATGGAAAAAAAGAGGTTTCCCTAGAAAACTTAATAGTAGTTTGTCAGTCTTTAAAGGCCACATTCGTTTGCTTTTACCACCCGCTAAGAGTATAAGTGTCATGCTTAATTCTTGTTGAAAACGAAGCGAAACTGCAAACCTGCCCCGTATAAAATACTTCTCATATAATGCGCGAATTATATCTGAAAATAGGCGAGTTTACAAGCCTACAGGAAATTTACTGAACTGAAGAGGAAATTAGTAAGGAACCTCTTGACAAAGCTAACCCGAAGCTTTACTATATAAATAGTGGTAAAAAAGGGTAAAAAGTGGAGCATAGTGTAACACACTGGCTTCCCCCTCCACACAGCCTGCCTTTCTGGACAGCAGGTCTCTTTATCCCTGCCTAGGGACTTGTTTAAACTTCTTATGTTCCTAGGCGAGTTCCGACACAACATTGATTACAAAGGTAGGCTTTCCGTACCTAAAAAATTTAGAGAAGGATTAGGCGTAGGTTCGGTGCTGACTAAAGGCTTAGATCGATGTCTTTTTCTTTATACCAGGCAAGCTTGGATAGCTCTTAGTAATCGGGTTCGGGAGCTTCCAGTTACAGCCGCAGACGCAAGGGCTTTTAGCCGGTATTTATTTTCTGGCGCTACTGAAATCCAATTCGATCAACTCGGCCGGATTTTTATACCCGACTACTTACGAGCCTACGCAAATCTGAAAAAAGAAGTTGTAGTGGTTGGGGTTTTGGAAAGAGTTGAGATTTGGGATAAAACAGCTTGGAGCAAAGTTAGGAAAAGCGTTGAATCTCGCGGAGAGGAAATTGCCGAAAAACTTACGGGGACCGGAATATGAAGTTTTTTCATAAAAGCGTTCTTTACAAGGAAGCTTTAGACGCTTTGGATGTCAGACAGGGTGAAACTTACGTAGACGCGACGTTGGCGGGTGGAGGCCATACCGAGGGAATTTTAAAAGCGGGAGGGAAAGTTATCGGAATTGATTTGGATCCAGAAGCCCTAAGTTTTGTTAAAGATAAGCTTAGTTCAGATAGGCTCATTTTGGAAGAAGGAAATTTTAGCCAGATCGACAAAATTTTGGAAAAACACGCAGTTTCACAAGTCGCCGGAGTACTTTTTGATTTAGGAGTCTCAAGTCACCAACTTGACACGAGGCAACGAGGTTTTGGATTTAAAAACGCAGCACCTTTGGACATGCGAATGAGTCCAAAGCTGTCAGTCACGGCAGCAGATTTAATAAATGGTTTAAACGAAGGAGAACTTTATGAACTTTTTACTAAACTTGGTGAGGAACACTATGCACGACGTATTGCTCGTGCTGTCGTGGCCTACCGATCCGAGCAAAAAATAGAACAAACTGATCAGCTAGCGACTCTTGTAGAAAAGGTAATGGTTGGGTCTCACGCGACAAAAGTTCACCCCGCGACGAGAATTTTTTTAGCTTTAAGAATCGCCGTAAATGACGAGCTTAACAACTTAAAAGAAGCTTTACCAAAGGCAACTGAAAGATTAAAGAAGGGGGGAAGATTAGTTGTCATAAGTTTCCACTCCTTAGAGGATCGAATCGTTAAAGATTTTATTAAGGCAAACGCTAACTTAAAGGATTTAACCAAGAAACCAGTAGTTCCGACCGAAAGGGAGATTAAGGAAAATCCAAGAGCACGAAGCGCAAAGTTAAGAGTAGCGGAGAGGATGTAAGATGTAAGACTTCAGATTTAAGATATCTTAGGTCCTAAGCCCTAAATCTTATATCTAAACTAACCTGCCCATGAGACATAGAAGAAAAGAAACTGTCGAAAAAAAGAAAAGTATTTCTTTGCATCTGCCATTTCCCCGGCTCCTTTGGTTTGGCAGTTTAGTTTTAGTGGTTTTGCTTGGTGTAAATATATACTTCGCAAACTTATTAGCAACCTCAGGTGTACGGATGACCGCCTCAACCCAAAAAGTTCAAAAACTGGAAAAGGAAAAAGAAGATTTAGAAAATAAAATCAGTGAACTTGGATCTGTCTCCAAAATAGAAAATAAAGCGGCGAGATTAGGGTTTGTTCTGCCAGATAGCGTTGAAGTGTTATCCTCACCGACTCCAGTTGCCGAGAGGCCATGAAAGGTTGGCGGCTTTTATTTGTCCAAATTCTTTTCCTGATCGTTGCCATCGTAACAGGCGGCCGTCTACTTTATTGGCAAGTTCTTTTGCACAGCTCCCTAGAGGCGAAAGCTTCAAGTCAACATGAAGTTACCACATTGCTAGTTGGAGAAAGAGGCAAAATATTCGCTTCTGACGGTTCGTTACTAGTGGGCAACCAACCGGCTTACTTGCTTTATGCCAATTTGACCTTCTTCAGGGAAACTTTTTCTTCGGGGGCTAAGGTGAAAAGTGCCGCTAGGAAAATCGCAAAAGCCTTACTTCCCGAAATTATAAAATCTCAAAAAAATCCAGCTCGCTTATCTGGTTTGGACAAAGAAAGATTGCTTTTCAATGAAAGGGACGATCTAGTTAGACAGTTAAGTTCGAAAAATTTAGTTTGGGTACCTCTTGCCAAAAAAATATCAGAAAGCACAAAATCGAAAGTAGCGAAACTTAACATTGCTGGTTTGGGGTTTGAAGAAGAATCAAAGCGCTATTACCCAGAAGGAAATTTGGCTTCTCAAGTGCTAGGGTTTGTTGGTAAAGATCAGAGTGATAACGATGTCGGTTATTTTGGTTTGGAAGGTTTTTATGACGGGCAGTTGCGAGGTAGGGAAGGTCGACTTTTGCAAGAACTAGATGCGTCTGGCAACCCTATCTTGACTAATAATGAAGATGGCTCTCTTCCCGAAAACGGTTTTGATATAACCACCACAATTGATCGAAATGCCCAATATGTTCTCGATCGAGAAATCAAGCAGGCCACAAAAAAATATGGGGCCAAAGTAGGAAGTGCCGTGATAATGGATCCAAAAACAGGTGCAATTTTGGCGATGACAAATTATCCAGATTTTTCGCCAGCCTCTTGGCAAGCCTTTGGGTCTCTCGATTATAAGAATTCGGTCGTCTCCGATGTTTATGAACCAGGATCTACTTTCAAAGCGGTGACAATGTCATCTGGTTTAGACTCGGGGTCTATAAAACCCACTACTATTTGTCCTTGTGCCGGTCCAATTAGAATATCCGGTTACCAGGTTGAAACTTGGAATAATCAATACAATCCCCACTCAACCATTTTGGAGATTTTGCAACACTCTGATAATGTCGGTGCTGGCTTCGTTGCTCAAAAACTTGGCGTGGACCGGTTTCTTGGGTACATAAAGAATTTTGGTTTTGGCGCGCCACTTTCGATAGATCTTCAGGGGGAGGAAGGTGGTTTAGTTAAAGAGAGGCAAAATTGGTCGGATATAGATTTAGTTACAGCCGGGTTTGGCCAAGGCATATCAGTTACCTCATTACAGATGGCCTCAGCCTATGGGGTGATTGCTAACGACGGTAAACTTATGAAACCGTATCTTGTCAAAAAAATTTCCAGTCAAAATAAGGATGTTAATATTGAGCCCAAACTCGTTCGTCAAGTTATAAAACCAAAAACGGCAAAAATAATTAAGCAACTGCTGCTTGGAGCTGTGCTTGGTGGAGAAGCGAGACACCTGATTCCGCGCGGTTATAGAGTGGCCGGTAAGACTGGCACCGCTCAGGTCGCAATTTCCGGACACTACGATCCGTCTCAGGCGGTTGCCTCATTTGTCGGCTTTGGTCCTGTGGAAGACCCAAAATTCGTTATGATTGTAAAATTTGTGAACCCATTCCCAATCTATGGTGCCGAAACTGCCGAGCCTACATTTTTCAATATTGTGGAAAAACTTTATCCATATTGGGGTATATCAGTGCATTAAAGTTTAAGTGTTAAGTCTTATTGTGTTAAAATGCGCCTGCTATGAAATCTTTGCGGGAGCTAGTTCCCCAAGAAGTTAAAAATATATACCATTTTTGCCAGGCTTTCTTGGCCGCCTTGATATACGGTTTTCCCTCAAGGAAACTTAAAATAATTGCTGTTACCGGTACCGACGGAAAGACAACTGTAGTTAATCTAATTCACCATATTTTAAAGTCCTCAGGTGTAAAAGTCTCTATGATTTCGACGACTAGGACGATCATTGGGGAAGCCAATTTTGACACCGGGTTTCACGTCACAACACCTTCACCTTTTGAAGTTCAGAAATTTTTAAGGCTAATGATAAAAGCCGGCAGCGAAGTTGCGGTTCTCGAAGTTACCTCACACGCGCTTGATCAAAATAGAGTGGCGTTTGTAAATTTTCATACAGGTGTGATAACCAATATAACTGCCGAGCATTTGGACTACCACAAAAGTTTTTCGACGTACGTTAAAACAAAAGCAAAAATCTTAGCGGGTGTTAAGTATCGGGTTTTGAATGCAGACGACAAATCATTTTCGTCTCTAGCAACAAAAGGTTCAGGCAAGCTACTTAGTTTTGGTGTTAAAAACGAAGCGGGTCTACAAGCCGTTGATATTCAAGATGGAAAAGACGATACAAGTTTTACAATAAATCTTGGCGGGCGGAAGAAAATCAGTGTCACAACCCCCCTACCAGGAATCTTTAATGTTTATAATTGCCTTGCCGCCTGTGCAGTCGCCAAAATTTTTGATGTCGAAAATAAAGTTACCACCTCTGCACTAAAAAAATTTCCTGGTGTTGTGGGCAGAATGGAGGAAGTTAAAGAGGATCAGAATTTCAAAGTGGTTGTAGATTTCGCCCACACTCCGGCTGCTTTGGAACAGGCGGTCCGCGCACTAAGGTCAAGAACACCGGGTAGCCTTATTTGCATTTTTGGTTGTGCTTCCGAGCGGGACACCTTTAAAAGACCAATTATGGGACAGATTGCCGGCAGGCTTTGTGATTTTACAATACTGACCAGCGAGGACCCAAGAAGAGAAAATCCCCAACAAATCATTGATCAAATTGCGGCTGGTTTGAAAAAAGAAGGAAGGGTGTTGAATAAAGATTTTTGGGAGATTCCAGACAGAGCCGCGGCAATTAAAGAGGCAATCGTTAATTTAGCAAAGGAAGGCGACACTATCGGGATTTTTGGCAAAGGGCACGAAAAGAGTATGAACATTGGTGGGGTTGAATACCCGTGGAGTGACCAAATGGTAGCCCGCAATAATTTACAGGAAAGGTTGAATAAATGAGGGTACATTTTACGGGAATTGGTGGCGCCGGTACGTCGGCGGCAGCCGCCTTAGCAAAGCAAGGCGGTTTCGAGGTTTCAGGCTGCGATACTGATAAAGATTCAGGCTATATAGCCGAGCTAAAAAAAATTGGGGTTAAAGTAGAATTTGAGCACAGCCCTAGTCACATAAGAAATTTAGATTTTTTGGTAGTATCGAACGCTATCGAAAAAGTAGATTCGCAAAACTCTGAAACTGCCGAGGCGAAAAAGACAGGGTTGAGGGTTCTTACCACCGAGGAATTTCTAGCGGAGTTTTTGGTAAAAGACAAGTTTCTTATTGCCGTCGCCGGTACCCACGGGAAATCCACCACAACCGCTATGATTGGTCAGATTTTGGAAGATGCGGGTCTAGACCCTACAGTTTATGTCGGCACGTTGGTAAATAAATGGGGAAGAAACTATCGGGCCGGAAAAAGCAAATATTTTGTTATCGAGGCAGATGAGTACGAGGATAAATTTTTAAATTATCATCCAAACATCGGGGTTATCACAAATATTGATTACGATCACCCAGATTACTTTCAAAGTGAGGTGCAGGTCGTGGAAAGCTTTGCAAAGTTTGTTGGAGGTTTTAAGGAAGGAGCAAAACTTATTTTAGGGACAGAACCGAAAAAAAGTAAAAACATTTCAGAGTTACTTGCTAGGGTTAAAAACATCACAAGTACCTCGATACCATCTTTGTCTCCAAGTTTAACTCTGCAAATACCGGGAGAACATAATATTTTAAATGCCCAAGCCGCCTACCTTTGTGCTAAGACAATTGGAATCAAAGACGATCAAATTAAGGAATCCTTGAGTAAGTTTTCTGGCACGTCTAGACGTTTTGAATTCAAAGGAGAAGCGAGCGGTGTAAAAGTTTTCGATGATTACGCGCACCACCCGTCAGAAATTTCGGCAACACTATCTGCCGTCCGGGAAAAATTTCCAAAGGAACGCCTTTGGGTGGCTTTCCAACCACATACTTTTTCAAGGACAGAGGCCCTTTTTCCAGACTTTGTAAAAAGTTTTGAGGAGAGTTCGGTAGACAAATTGATATTAGTAGATATTTATGCTTCAAGGGAAAAAGACGAAGGACAAGTCACATCCTTTGATTTAGCTAACGCTATAAAAGGGAAAAAAGCGGCGTATGTTGGTGGTCTTGAAGAAGCGGCTACTTACTTGGCAAAAAATGTGGCCGGCGGAGATGTCGTTATCGCCATGGGAGCGGGTGATATCTATAAACTTTCGCAAAGATTAATTAGAAAATTAGAAGGGCAAAATGGAAGAATTAATTAAAAAACTAGGTTTTAATAGAGTAAAAATAGGGGAGCCAATGAGCCTTCATACTCAAATGAAAGTTGGCGGAGCAGCCGACTATTATTACGAGGCGGAAAGTGAGAAGGGAATGACGGAGGCGGTGAAAGCCGCCATTGAATCAGAAACTCCTTACACAGTGGTTGGTAACGGAGCAAATGTTTTAGTTTCGGACAAGGGAATTCGAGGGTTGGTAATAGGCAACCGCGCGAATAAAATAAAGTTTTTGCCCCACGGTTTTGTTGAGGCAGAGGCAGGTGTGGATAACAATATTTTGATAAGGCAGACCGCTAATAGAGGTTTGACGGGCATGGAAAGATTAATGAAAGTGCCCGGCACCGTGGGTGGGGCAATTTATATGAACGCTGGAGACACCGGCAAGAAAATGTTTTTTGGCGATTTAGTTGAATCCATCAAAGTAATCGATAGGGAAGGGAAAATTAAGACTTTGCATAAAGACGAGGCAAATTTTGGTTACCGTTCTTCGCGTTTCCAAACCTCGGGCGAAGTAATTTTAAGTGCAAAAATTCACTTAGAACAAGCCCCCCAACAAGAAATTGAAGCAAAAGTAAAAGACATTTTAGTAAGAAAAATTAATCATCCAGCTGGGGCCACAGTTGGGTCTACGTTTAAAAACCCTGAAAATTATCATTCCGGCGAGTTGATAGAAAAGGCAGGATTGAAAGGTACAAAGATTGGTGGAGCCAAGATATCCGAAAAGCACGGCAACTTCATTATCAACGAGGGAGATGCTAAAGCTAGCGATGTAAAAACGTTAATTGATTTAATGAAGAAAACTGTAAAAGAGAAATTTAATGTTGATTTGGAAGAAGAAGTCCGTTATCTTGGTGAATGGTAGTCTTCTAAAAGTACAGTATACCAGTATACTGTACCGTATGTTGAATGTTGACTTTGATGCAACGTTTGTGGCAAAATGAAGTTGATGGATCCAACTGCTCAAGACCGACCAGTTCAGGTTATTTCCACCCAAGGACAAACTCCTAAACAGAGCTCTTTTTCTCTTGGAAAAGTTTTATTAGCTTTAGTAATAATTATCATTGTCAGTGCGGCTATTGCCGCAGCCTATTGGTATTTTGTAATTGGTAGAACTAGCTCAAACAATTTGCCTAACGAGTCTACAAACACAGCTTCCCCAAGCGCCACCCAAGCTACAAAATCCGCCACCACCTCCGCCAAAAAAGTCGATACATCTGATTGGAAAACTTACACTAGCAAACTTGGGGTTTTTGAAATAAAATACCCAAAAACATTTGTTATCAAAGCGTATAGTCAAATAAAGGGCAGTAAGGACTCTATTGCATCAGGGGTTATCTACCCATTTGAAACTTTCTATTTAACTATCCCAGGTGATTCTGAAAGTCATGTTAGGATTTATGTAAATGGGTACTGGGATTCTAGTTGCTCAGAGTTTTGTACCACTAAGCAAATAGATTTTGCTGGGCGGAAAGCGCAGTTGACGATTGATAAAAGTTCAGGGGAAAGTAAATTTTATAGTATTAGATATAAAAATAAGGTGAAAAATGAGGTGGTAGTAGCTATAAGTGAATTTTCAAGCAAAAAGAGTACAATAAAACTCTTTGATCAAATCCTCTCAACATTCAAATTCCTCGATTGACAACAGCGGCTTTAATTTGCAATCAACCCCAGACTAACTTAAAATTGTCTCATGGCTAAGTATATCATTGAGGGTGGGACGGCTTTGCGGGGCAAGGTGAAAATTCCTGGTGCGAAGAATGTTGGGTTTAAGCTGATGATTGCCTCTCTTCTTTCCGATCGCTTATCTACTATTACAAACGTTCCTTACATCCGTGATGTTATCGCGGTCAGTAAGATAATTGAAGTATTGGGTGCTAAAGTGGAAATCTCTGACGACACTGTCCAGATAAGTGGCGGAATCAGCAATTGGGAAGTGCCGGAGGAGCTTGGTTTAAAATCTCGGGCGTCTTTCATGTACTTACCAATTCTCCTTCACCGGTTTAAAAAAGGAAAAGTTCCGACTCCGGTGGGGGATAAAATTGGGAAGAGGCCAATAAACTGGTTTTTGGAAGGCTTAAAGAAAATGGGGGCGCAGGTGGAATTACAAAATAATTTTGTTGAAGTTTCTGCACCTTCTGGATTAGTTAGCACAGTCTACAAATTTCCCAAAAACTCTCACACGGGTACAGAAGCTTTAATTTTAGCGGCAGTTTTGGCAAAGGGGAAAACGCGGCTTGAAAATGCCGCCGAGGAGCCAGAAATCGACGATCTTATCTCATTTTTGAATAAAATGGGAGCCAAAGTAATACGCGAAAAAGACCGCGTAGTGGAAATTGAAGGCGTTGGCTTGCTAAAAGGGACAACTCACGAGGTCTTGCCAGACAGAAATGAAGCGGTTACTTTTGGCTGTATGGCGCTGGGGACACAGGGAGATATTGAGATTGAAAATGCGAAAGCCGCCGACCTGACCCTTTTCATTTCTAAAGTAAATTCCGCCGGTGGTGGGTTAGAAAAACTTTCCAAAGGATTACGAATTTTTTATAAAAGCCCTCTTTCACCAACATTTGTCCAGACTGGCCCCCACCTTGGTTTTATGAGCGATTGGCAAAGTGTGTGGTGCGCTCTTATGACACAAGCAGACGGAATTTCGGTGATTTACGAAACGGTATTTGAAAACCGTTTTGCCTATGTCGATTATCTCAAAAAAATGGGCGCAAAAATCGAACTTTTTTCGCCGCCAGTTTCCGAGCCGGAAAAATTTTATAGTTTCGAGTGGAGCAAGGAGACAGAGAAACTACCCCACGCAGCCAAAATCTTCGGCCCAACAAAACTTATCGGCAGAAGCCTGGAAGTTACAGATATTCGAGCGGGTGCAACTTTGGTTTTCGCCGCGCTAATGGCAAAAGGTAAAAGTGAAATTACTGGAGTAGAGCACATTGAGCGTGGTTATGAGGATTTGGAGGGAAGGCTTGAACGACTTGGTGCGAAAATACGAAAGATTGATTAGCCTCTAATTTTATGAACTCTCTTTTTGAAAAGTTGATAAATTCCCAAAGAGTTTCACAGGCGGAAAAATTTGCTTTTCTGGGAAAAAGAACGTATCTATTAACCATTAACGTGGAAGTAAGAGTTAAGAGCAAATGCCCGACTCTAGAAATTTGGTTTCCCCTCCCTCTAAAAACAGATTACCAGAGCCTATTAAAAATTGAATTTTCAAAACCAGTACCAGAAATTCTTGAGGAGGAAGTTTTTGGTAACGAAGTCGCCCGGTGGAGGATTGAAAACCCCTCTGTTGGAAGATATTTTAATTTTAATGAAACTTGCGAAGTAGTAGTCCATCCCCGAAAGACGCCCCGAATCGAGGGAGATCTAGCAGGTTACGATAAAGGCGATCCGCAATACAAATTGTATACAAAGGACGACCCCTTTTTTAATTTTTCAGATCCAAGAATTGAGGCTCTTGCCAAGAAACTTGTCGGAGGGCAGGCTACGGTTCGGACTGTAGCAAAAAAATTTTATGACTATGTTCTTGATAAGCTAAATTATGGAAACCCAATTGAGGGACTCTATTCCTCAATTGATGCCTTAGAAAAAGATGTGGTCGACTGCGGGGGGTTTGATTGTCTGTTAGGCGCTTTGCTTCGATCTGTGGGCATACCGGCCAGGTTAGTTTCGGGAATTTTAGCTGGCTATCCAGGGGAGCACATGCACGCGTGGTTAGAGTTTATGACGCCGGAGGGTCTTTGGGTACCCACCGACCCTTCAAATGAAAAGTTGAGACTGGAAAAGAGAGACTTTAAACCAGGCGGTTTTGGAAAAGTTGGGAACGATAGAATCGCTTTCTCAATTGGCACAAATATTAAAATTTCAGAAAAAAACTTTCCCCTTATTCAACTGCCGGCGGTTGAAGGGGCCTCGACTGGCCGCCTTTCCGTTAGTAGGAAAATAGAGACTAAAATTTTAAGAGAATGAAAGTTGAAGAAATTAAAGACGAAAAAATTTGGGAGGATTTTGTTAGGAACTGGCAGCCGAATAATTTTTTAACATCTTGGCAATGGGGCCAGTTTAACGAAGTAATGGGGGAGAAGATTTTCCGCCTTGCCCTTTTTAAGCACAAAAGTCTAATTGGAGTTTGTTTGGCGATAAAAATGCAAGCCCGTCGGGGTACATTTATTCTTTGCCCAGCAGGCCCTTTGCTGGCAGATTATAATAAAAAAAATCTAGAATTTTTTGTCGGCGAGTTGAAGAAATTGGCAAAAGAAGAAAAAGCAAAATTTATTCGAATCCGGCCTTTGGTACCCGCCGGGGAAGTTAAAACAATAATCGAGGGTTTAGGTGCAAAACCTTCCCCAACCCACGTCCATGCCCAAGTTAGTTGGCTTTTGGATATTAGCAAAGCAGAGGAAGAGTTGCTTGCCGGGATGAGAAAAACAACTAGGTACTTGGTAAAACAAGCAGTAAAATTAGGTGTTGAAATTGAAGAGGAGAGCGATATAAATGGTGTGAAAATATTAGAAAAACTTCAGGTGGAGACGTCGAGAAGACATAGCTTTGTACCGTTTTCTAATGAGTATCTGGAGAAGGAGTTTGAAGTTTTTGCCAAAGAAAAAGAAGTTAAAATACTTCTAGCTAAGAAAGGCGACCAAGTTCTTTCGGCAGCGATGATTATTTTCTACGGAGACTGTGCTTTTTACCATCACGGCGCCTCTACCCAATCTAAAATTCCGGCATCTTACTTACTACAATGGGAAGCTATAAAAGCAGCAAAAAGAGCCGGCAAAAAATACTATAACTTTTGGGGGATAGCCCCGACCCCTTCTCCGAACCATCCATGGGCCGGGCTTACTTTGTTTAAAAAAGGCTTCGGTGGTTTTAGACTTGAATACACAAAGCCTTACGATTTGCCGGTAAGTAATTTGTATCCGGTGATATATTGGTTTGAAAAGTTAAGGTCGGCCCGACGTGGGTTAAATGTGTAGTTTTATGAATACCAAAGAAAAACCAATTGGAATTTTTGATTCTGGAATAGGCGGCCTTACAGTTTTGAGAGAAATACTGGAAGTTTTGCCAAATGAAAGTTTAATCTATCTTGGCGATACGGCTCGTGTACCCTATGGTACTAGAGGTAAAGAAGTGATCGAAAGATTTGCTTTGGAACTAACAGGGTTCCTTGTAAAAAAGGATGTTAAATTTCTGGTCGTCGCTTGTAATACTATTTCCGCTACTTGCCTGGTTGAAGTGGAAAAAAACTCGCCCGTGCAAGTGTTGGGAGTTATCAATCCAGCGGTGAAGGAAGCTGTAAAAGTTAGCCGAGAAGGCCGCATTGGTGTTATTGGCACTAGAGCAACCGTCGGCAGCGGCGTTTATGAGAAAGAGATTAAAAAGTTAAATCCGCAAGCTAAGGTGGTTTCGCAGGCTTGCCCGCTGTTTGTCCCTTTAGCCGAAGAGGGTTTGGTGGGTAGTGAAGCCACAAAAATAATTGCTCAGGATTATTTGTCTAGCCTTTCGCCCGCCGAGATAGACACTCTTATCCTGGGTTGCACTCATTACCCCGCTCTTCGCGATACCATCCAGGGAGTTGTCGGTTCAAGTGTAAAATTAATTGACAGTGCAAAGCCAACGGCACTGGAGCTAAAAAACACACTTGCGCAAAACGATCTGCTTAACGACGGAGCAAACGTAAAATCCGAATTTTATGTAACCGACGCACCCGAGCGAGTCTCCCAAGTAGCCGTCGATTTTCTGGGGCAGGTGCTGCCAGGGTCTTTAAAGAAGATAGATCTATAAAAACTTCGTTGACCGCTTAGCATATAATAACTACCATGGAAATAAAGCGATTTTTTGCACCTTACTTTCATTTCACTCGTCGAATCTTAGCCAAGCTTTGGCTTCTCTCTCACCGCAAAGTTACCGTTATTGGTATAACTGGTAGTTACGGAAAAACTAACACCACCGTCGCAATTGCTCAAGTTTTGGCGCATAAATTTAAAGTTTTGCAGACAGATTTAAACTTGGACACCTTGCATAACATTCCAATTACAATTTTGCATTTGGATAACCAAGAAAAGTTGGTTTTAGAATACGGTGTGGATCATCCAGGGGAAATGAACACGCATCTTTTTACGGCCCGACCAAAGGTTGCGGTTGTTACCGGAATTTCTCCCGTTCACGCTGATAAAGTCCATTTTGGGACTCTAGATAAAATAATTGTTGAGAAAACGAAATTAGTATCAGCCCTACCGAAAAATGGGTTTGCCGTTCTTAATTGGGATGATCCAAACGTGCGACGAATGAGTCAAGTAACTTCTGCCCAAGTTATTTTTTACGGAACAGACGCAAAAGCCTGCAATATCTGGGTTGGTAAAGCTAAGGTGGATTTTGGTGGGACGGAGTTTACTTTACATGTGCAGGGAGAAGAAACAAAAATAAAAACAAAGCTAATCGGCTCTCATCATATATACACAATCATGGCCGCTGCGGCGGTGGCTTTTACTCAAAAAATGACCCTTAAGGAAATTTCTCGAGCGGTGCAAGCGCTAACACCGCTTGAAGGCCGGTTAAATGTTGAACCAGGTCCTAAAAATACAGTGATATTAAACGACTCACGGCGAGCCAATCCAGCTTCAACTATCGCCGGTTTGCAAACATTGGATGAACTTTCCGCAAAAAGAAAAATAGCGGTTATTGGGGAGATGGGAGAGCTTGGACAATATAATGAAGAAGGTCATAGAGAAGTTGGCCGCTTTGTTAAAAAAATAAAGCTTGATTATCTTGTTTGTATTGGGGAGTCCACAAAATTTACCGCTGAAGAAGCCAAGAAACACATGAAAAAGAAAAATGTGATTTGGACAAAAGATGTTTTTGAGGCCGCCGGCGTCCTTAACAGTCTTTTGCAAAAGGGAGACCTTTGGTACTTAAAAGGCTCACTTCTTAAACATGTTGAAAGGATAATTCTACTTTTGGAAGGCAAAGACGTGGATCCGGACGAAATTGCCTTTAAACGGTACGAAGTTTATCGATAAACATCTTGCCACCTTTTCAAAAAGGTGGCGCCAAAACTCCCGCTGGACTGCGCTGGCTGTAAAACCTAAGCAAAAATGCTTCGGGACATCCTCTGGAATTCTCTCGGCTTCGCCTCGGTCAGTTCCAGTTTCCTCTTTGCATTTTTGCTAGTTTTAAGACGCCGTGCTCGTACAGCGGTCAAGAACTCTTAACTCTAGATTCTAAATTCTTTGATTGTTTGCTTGCAAGCTTTGCAGGTGATAAAATCCACTTTATATGGCAAATCTTTTACTTGTATTACTTCTATCGTTTGCGGTAACTTTTGTTACGGCGATTCCGTTTATCAACCTACTTTATAAACTCAAGTTTCAGAGACAGAGGGAAATGCAGCGGGATATTTTTGGTATGGTTACTTCGGTTGTAAACCGGCTTCATAGTTGGAAAGTCGGCACGCCAAACGCCGGGGGAATTTTGATTATTTTGGTCAGCATTATTCTTTCCGCAATCTTCTACAAGGTGGTTCCTGGTTATAACATCGTTACTAAAATCTCTGGATTAAATTGGGTGGCAGCTGTCTTGTACATAACTTTGATTTTGTACGGGCTGCTGGGACTTTATGACGATGCCCGGAAATTTTATGGTTTTGCTTTGGAAAGCGTTTGGGGTTTGCGGTTGCGTTATAAATTTCTACTTCAGGCCGCAGCCGCCTTACTAATTGGTTCCATTCTTTACAACAAACTTGGTTTTTCGTCAGTTAATATTCCGGTAATTAACGCTACCTTAAGCTTGGGGGTAGGTTATATTTTGTATTCGGCTTTTGTGATATTAGCAACAACAAATGCAGTTAACATAACCGACGGTCTTGACGGTTTGGCAACTGGTCTTACAGTAATTGCTTTAATCGCGTTTTGGGTGTTAGCCGCTTTTAAAGGGGAAGTCGACACTGTGCTGTTTATTGCCGTGATAATCGGATCGCTTTTGGCCTTTCTTTATTTCAACATTTTCCCCGCAAGAGTTTGGCTTGGAGATACCGGTGCCCTTTCCCTTGGGGCGATGGTGGCGGTGATCGCCCTTTTGCTTAATGCATCGCTGATATTGCCGTTCGTTGGATTTGTCTTTGTGGTTGAGGCGGCATCGTCTTTAATCCAGTGGTTCTCTAAAGCAACCCGAGACGGCAAGAAAATATTCTTGGCCGCCCCAATTCACCATCATTTCGAGGCTAAAGGCTGGGATGAGACAAAGGTAACAATGCGGTTTTGGCTCCTTGGGGTCCTCTCTGCTTTTGTCGGTTTGTATTTGGCCTTTGTTAAGTTATGATCGAGAAGGGTAGGCAGTTTTACACCTTTGAAATCTTTAGCTGTCATTCTCGATTTAATCGAGAATCCATATATTTGGGAGTTATCCTCGCTTTCGCGAGAATGACGTTTTAAGATGATGGAAGAATTCAAAAGTAAAAAAATTGCATAGCCTTTATGGCGCAGCAACCGACAATGTTTTAAAGAGAAAACACCTAAATTATGAGAATATTGTGCTATGAATAAAGTAGATTTCAAAAATAAAAAGGTTGCTATTTTGGGTTTAGGTATTGAAGGTCTTTCCAGTCTTAAATACCTTGTTAAGCATGGGGCGCAAGTTTCCGTTTTGGACGAAAAGGAGGAAGACCAAATCGATTCGGTAATTTTAAGTGAGGCGAAAAAACTTGCTTCCGGCTTTTCGTTTGGAAAAAATTACTTATCGAACCTTGCCGACTTTAACATGATTAGTCGTTCCCCTGGGGTTCGTCCGGATCTTCCGGAAATTCTCGAAGCAAAAGACCGTGGTGTAGAGGTTGCAAGCAACATGAAGTTGTTTTTCGACCACAGCGGGGCAAAAATTATTGGTGTTACCGGAACGAAGGGGAAGGGCACAACTACCACTTTGATTGGCGAAATGTTGAAGAAAGGTGGGTACAAGGCTTTCGTTGGTGGAAATATTGGGCAACCGCCACTTGATTTTCTTGATGATGTGGGCTCTCGTGATTGGGTAGTGCTGGAATTGTCCAGCTTTCAACTAATGGACATGGAGAAAAGCCCCCATATCGCCGTGGTTTTAATGGTGACAAGTGAGCATTTGGATTGGCACAAAAATTCGAAAGAGTACGTAGACGCGAAGTACAATATTGTTTCTCACCAAACGGAAAAGGATTTAGCCGTCATCAACTCTGACTATCGTTCTTCCGTGGTTTTTGCGCAACATTCGAAAGCAGAAAAAGTTTGGGTTAGTCTCGCGAATGAAGAGGATCCGGGAGTGTTTGTTAAAGACGACAAAATTTGGCGCTGGTTCCGCGGTAAACACGAGGAAATTATTAATACTAGTGAGGTAATGTTGCCCGGCCGCCACAACTTGGAAAATGCTTGCGCGGCGGTTGCAACTGCGTCCGTTGTGGGAGTTTCAGCTAGCGATATCCGTAACGTTCTGCGCGAATTTCCAGGTTTGGAGCATCGGCTTGAACTCGTTCGAGAATGGGAAGGGAAAAGTTTCTACAATGATACCTTTTCGACCACTCCAGAAACAGCAATCGCGGCACTTAGATCTTTTGAGAAACCAATGACAGTGATTCTGGGTGGAAGTTCAAAGAATTCGGATTATACCGAGCTTGGGGAAGAAGTTGTTAATAATAAGCATTTGGTTAACGTAGTGTTAATCGGAGAAACAGCGGGGGAGATTGAAAAGGCAATCAAAAGAGCCGGCAAGCCAAAAGCAAAATTGCTACATGGAAAAGGGGATTTCGAAGAAATCATTAAACTCGCTACTCAGGTTACCCCCAAAGGTGGAATCGTATTACTCTCCCCCGCCTGCGCAAGTTTTGATATGTTCGAGAACTACAAAAAAAGGGGCGAACAATTTAAACGGATTGTAAACTCTTTTTAAAGGAATTTAAAGGTTGAGATTATTTCCTCAGCTAATGTTGAAGGTCTATATACTATCTCAAAGATATTGCCGTTAGTCTCAGTTATAAGAATTGTTAGGGACTTGTTTTCAAAAAGTACATAACCACTGCTCGTATGGTAGGAGTTGGAACCAGAGAATGTGTAACGGAAAGCGGTGCTGCCGGCGACATCAGTTTTATCTAGAGATGATATTTCCTTTGCGCTTTTCTTGTTTAAGCCATAAGTTTTTTGAGCAATTTCTTCTAGATCTCCTGAAGTATTGTCTTTTTTATTAACTTCAATAATGACCGATGTATCTTCCTTAGAACTATAACTGATATTTAACTGTCCTTTCTCGAAACTCTTTCTGGGCTTCCAATTAGTAAATGCTACTATTCCAGAATCCTTTGTATCAGAAATATCTGCTGTTGTAGCACCTGTACTTATCACCTGATTAAGCACATTTATTTCTTTAGGATATTTCATACTATATTTGTATTTTGAATTTGTATATACCTTCCAATCAGCAGTTTCGTTTTTGGTAGCGGAATTGGTAGCAGTTTTGGTTGTTGGAGTTTGGGTTGGAGTTTCTTTTGGTTTTGAAGAGTAAGCATCGTAAGCGAAAAAACCGCCTCCAAGTAGTAGCATACCGGCTGCTACGCCAATTAATATATGTAACCAATTTAGACCAGATTTTACTTGCGGAGGTTGTGTCGGAGCCGTTTGTTGGTATTTAGATTCTTCAGGCATTATTTTAAGTATACTACAAGCAAAACTCGTTTTGCAAACATATAAGCACTAAAAGTACAATATACCAGTATATTGTACGTATTGTATGAAACCAAACAAGAAATTAACCCTGTAACCCACTAACCTACAAACCCTCTAACCCACCAATTGTTGTCCTAGAGTAACATTACTGATATACTAAGTTTTGGCCTGCCTATGAAAGCAAAATCTCAAACACACCGCCCGGATATAATCCTTCTTTCCACCAGCGTCTTAGTCATTCTCTTTGGGCTTTTAATGGTTTACGATGCCTCGCCGGTTACCGCTTTGCGGGATTTTGGCGATCCATTTTATTTAGCCCGCCTTCAATTAATTTGGGCTGTGGCTGCTCTTGCCGCCGGAATAGTCGCTTACAAAATTAATTACAAAATCCTTAACACGCTGTCGCCACTAATTATTTTGGGAGCTGTCTCCCTACTGCTTGCAGTTTTCATTCCTGGTGTTGGGGTGCGGATTTATGGCGCGCAGCGCTGGATTAGTGTTGGCGGGATCTTTTCTCTGCAGCCAGCGGAAATTGTAAAACTTGCTTACGTTATCTACCTAGCAAGCTGGCTTTCAAAAAAAGCGAGACTGGCACCATTTATATTTGTTACCGCTCTCGTGGCCGGGGTTGTTTTACTCCAGAAAGATTTAGGAACGACTGTGGTTATCTCCGCAACCGGCCTGATACTTTACTTTTTGGCAGAAGCGCCTTTAATCCACTTTTTTACTTTAATTCCGGCTGGCATTTTAGCAGCCGCAGTTTTTATTTTAAGTTCGGATTACCGCCGGGCCCGACTTTTAAGTTTTTTGAACCCCAACGCCGACCCCCAAGGAGCTTCTTACCATATCAATCAGATTCTAATCGCCTTAGGGTCCGGAGGCCTTTTGGGTGTTGGTTTGGGGGAATCCAGGCAAAAGTACGGTTTTATTCCCGAAGTTACAACTGACTCGATATTTGCTGTTATCGGCAATGAACTTGGTTTTATCGGAGCAACGATACTAATTATTTTGTTTTTGGCGGTTGTCACTCGCGGTTTTCAAATAGCCAGAAAAACAGATGATAAATTTGGCAAACTTTTAGCCGCCGGAATAGCGTCTTGGATTGGGGTTCAAACTTTCATCAATCTAGCCGGTATGGTGGCTCTTCTACCCTTAACTGGTGTTCCGCTTCCGCTTATCTCTTATGGAGGCAGTTCCTTGGTATCAACCGTAGTTGGTGTAGCTTTGCTCCTTAACATTTCGAGATTTACTTCAAAGAATATTAGTTAGGAGAGTTTTTTAGTGGTATAAGCGCAGATTACATCCGCGCTTGTATCATAAAATGATATAATATACTACCAATGAAGATTGCACTTACTGGAGGGCACCTTACCACGGCACTTGCCGTCATCGATGAGTTAGAGAAGACTCAGGCGGAGCTGATTTTTTTAGGCAGAGCGACAGCTACCGAAGGGGATAAGGCTCCAAGTGCGGAATCTGTTATTGTACCTGGCTTGGGAATAAAGTTTTACCCAATTAAAGTTGGGAGACTTCAGCGGCGTTTTAGCCTTTATACAATACCAAGCATAGCTAGGGTCCCGGCCGGTTTTGTCCAGTCTCTAATTATTTTGGGTAAAGAAAGGCCAGACGCCATTGTTTCGTTTGGGAGCTACGTTGCTTTCCCGGTTGTTTTAGCAGGTTGGGTTCTTGGAATCCCGACAATAACTCACGAACAGACAGTTAAAGCCGGCCTTGCAAACAGGTTAATTTCTTTTTTCGCCAAAAAAGTCGCTGTCGCTTGGAAAGAGTCTTTAGAATATTTTCCTAAAGATAAAAGTGTTCTCGTCGGCAACCCGGTGCGGGCCGAACTCTTAAATTTAAAGAAAGTGAGAACTTCTCGGCCGGCAGTTTTAATTACTGGTGGAAACCAAGGTTCCCACGTAATAAATGAAGCAGTTACTGATATTCTTGCCGATTTATTAAAAAACTACGAAGTAATTCATCAGACTGGTGGTAGTGAGGTTTACAAAGACTTCGAGAAACTTAAAGCCGCGAGCCGCCTGCTACCAAAAAAGCTCTCGTCTCGCTATAAAATAGCAAAATGGTTTAATACCAAAGAATTAATCGAGATCTTTTCGAGAGTAGATGTTTTGGTTGGTAGAGCCGGTGCCAATACAGTTAGCGAGGCAGCCGCCCTAGGGATACCGGCGGTTTTTATCCCGATACCGTGGGCAACTGGCGATGAGCAAACCAAAAACGCCAAGATTTTGGAAAGCATGGGTGCGGCTGTGATATTGCCACAAGATAGACTCACCCCAAAAAGGCTTTTAAATAGTATCGATTATATTATAAAAAACTACAGAGACTTTAAATCAAAAGCGAGAGGGGCGAGAAGATTAGTGGATAACAAGGCAGCGGCGAACTTTGCCCAAGAAATAGAAGCATTAGTTTCGTCTAATGTTTAAATTTAGAAGAAGAAAATTTTCAGCGAAAAGAAAGAATTTGGTTTTTGATAAGCCTAATACAAAAATTAGAAGAATTTTGTTTTTTGTCGAAGTAGCCTTAGTTATTTTAGTTGTTTTAGGGGTGGGTTGGAGTTTGGGTAGGGTGTTTAAATTTTCACCCGATTTTTTTGGAGATAGTTTGGGAAGTGTATTTCCTAAGGGAGCATCTTCATTAACTCCCACAAAGACAAACGACAAGACCCAGCAGATATTAAACAATCTGCCAACGGGTTTATTTACGCTCAAAAATGTCAAGAGGAGGACAGCCGATTATTTGGTTGTCGTCTCTAAACAAAAAACAACGGTAGTATTTTCTTTGAACAAAAATATTAATTTTCAGCTTACTACTTTACAAAATATTTTAACTAAGGCTAAAATAAATAGGAGAGGTGTTAGTCGAGTAGACCTGAGATTTGATAAAATTGTAGTTGTCTATAATTAACTAATCAACTGCCCATGGTTGTATAATAAATGGGGGATAGTTTTGGAGTAAAAAGTGGCAAAAGAAAGAATAATAGTCGGAGTAGACATTGGTTCATCAAAAATTGCGACGGTAGTAGCTTCTTTATCTTCTGAAGGCACTCCAACGGTGATTGGGGTTGCCACAGTTGCCTCCAAAGGAATTAGAAAAGGTCAAGTTGTTGATATCGATGAAGCAGTAGCCGCAATGTCTGAGGCTTTGGAACAAGCCGAACGAATGGCTGGTGTTTCCATAGGCAGCTCGTTTGTTTCTGTTGGAGGATCTCATATTAGCTCGGTTAACTCCCGTGGAGTTGTGGCGGTTGCGGGCGGTGAAAATGAAATTACCGAAGAAGATGTTGCTAGAGTTACCGAGGCGGCTCGAGCGATTTCCATACCTTCATCGCGCGAAATAATTCACGTTATAGCCCGAGATTTTGTTGTTGATTCCCAAGAAGGTATTAAAGATCCGGTTGGGATGACTGGTGTTCGTCTTGAAGTTGAAACTCATATTATCTCCGGCGCTGTAACTTCGATGCGAAATTTGGTTAAGTGTGTTCAGCAGATTGGTGTTGATGTGGAAGGATTAGTCTTTTCTGGGGTCGCTTCGGCCGAAAGCACTCTAACTGACACAGAAAAAGAGCTTGGTGTCGCTTTAGTAGATATTGGGGGCGGAACCACCGACGTTGCTTTATTTGTTGATGGGTCAATCGCTCATTCAGTGGTTATACCGATTGGTGGTAGGAATATCACCAATGATTTAGCAATTGGATTGCGCAGTTCCCTTGAAACGGCGGAAAAAATTAAGATCGCTATCTCCTCAGAGCCTAAGAAAATTACGGCAGAAGAGCCCGAAGAAGGCTCGAAAGAAAAATCTGATACTTTAGATGTTTCGAAGCTAGGAATAACTGAGGATTTAGGTGTGCTTTCCAAAAAGACTCTACTTGAGGGAATAATAAAACCACGTCTTACTGAAATATTTACTTTAATTGGCATGGAAATAAAACGTTCTGGTTACGCTGGGCTTTTGCCGGCAGGTTTGGTTATTACCGGAGGGGCTGCCAAAACTATGGGTATTGAAGTGGTTGGTAAAGAAGTTTTACGGATGCCAGTCAGGGTTGCCGAACCTTCCGGAGTTGGTGGCATAATTGATGAGGTTTCGTCCCCAGATTATTCCGCTTCAATTGGTTTGATTCTTTACGGAGCAAAACTTAGTAGTGAGGGTTCTGGTATTAGCTTACCCATCGGTAAGGGTGTAAATCTTCCGGGCTCTTTAAGGCGCATTATTTCTTGGCTGCGTTCTCTTATCCCCTGAACCGGCTTAAAGATTGACAAATTTGACAAAAGTGTTAAATTAAGTGTACTCTTTTTCCTATGCTGATAAAACCGGAAGTTAATCGATTTGCAAAGATAAAAGTTATTGGTATTGGTGGCGGTGGTTGTAACGCTCTAAACTCCATGATTAGTCTCCAACAAATCCAGGGCGTCGATTTTATCGGTGTAAATACCGATGCTCAGGCGCTTCTTACTTGTCAAGCTCCAACTAAAGTCCAAATTGGTGAACAACTCACCCGCGGTTTAGGTTCGGGTGGAGATCCAGAAATTGGTCGAAAAGCATCCGAAGAATCCGTAGAGAAACTTACTGAGGTGGTTGCCGATGCCGACATGGTTTTTATCACGGCCGGTATGGGTGGTGGTACTGGTACTGGGGCTTCTCCGTCGATTGCTGATGCTGCCAGAAAAAGTGGCGCCCTGACAGTGGCAGTTGTGACAAAGCCGTTTTCTTTTGAAGGTGCACAGAGGCGTTTAGCCAGCGAAGAGGGAATCGACAATCTTAAAGACAAAGTGGACACTATGATTGTTATCCCCAACCAGAGGCTTTTAGATGTAGTTGATAAAAAGATGAGTCTTTTAGAAGCTTTTAAAGTGGCCGACTCAGTTCTTGGGCAAGGTGTTCAAGGAATTTCCGATATAATTGTAATGCCAGGATTGATTAACGTAGATTTTGCGGACGTGCGCACAATTATGACCAACGCTGGTAGTGCTTTGATGGGTATTGGGTTTGGAACCGGCGAAGGAAAAGCCTCTTCTGCCGCCAGATCCGCCATCGCTTCCCCACTTCTTGAGGTTTCAATTGAAGGAGCGAAGGGGATTCTTTTCAATTTGACTGGTGGACCTGATCTTTCTATGTTTGAAGTGGATGAGGCGGCAAAAATTATCTCGTCAGCTGCCAATTCTGATGCCAACATAATTTTTGGGGCGGCTATTGATGAGTCTATGGTAGACCAAGTGAAAATAACCGTAATCGCCACTGGCTTCTCGGAAGATAAACTGCGATCGATCGAAGCCAAAGAAGCCGCTGAAGCTCTTCCTGATATTTCCGGAGGAAAAACCGATGGAAGTGGGGAAGGAAAGCAAGAAGAAGAACAAGACGAATTCGACATCCCCGCATTTATGCGCCAACGCTAGATTTCAGGTTTAACCATCTTGTTTTACAGTTTCCCTGATGGTACAATTTCACTAATATGAAGCCAAAAGTAGATACAGAGATTTACTCAACCAAAGATTATGTTTTGATTAAAGTACCTCGCAAAGTGGAAGGTAAAAGTACTAGTGGAAAAGGAATAGACGCCTTGCGTGGAGGCCTGAAAGATTCTTTCAAAGATATTTCCTCAGTGGACTTGCAGCATAAAATCGCAACTCTTTGGCAGAGAGCCCGCAAGTAGACCAAGTGAATAGGTACCTCTTTGACACAAACATATTTCTAGAATTCCTTTTAGACCAAGAACGAGCAGATGAAGCTGAAACTCTTTTGAGGCAGCTTGGAGAAGGTAAAATCAATGCTTTTATAGCTACTTTTACACTACACTCAATTGAGGTTATATTGTTCTCTTCAGGTCAAATAGATTTGTTAATTTCCTTTATTGAGCAGTTATCAAACTTTAAAGGTTTGACTATTTACCCTACAAATTTAGAGGAAGAGTATGAAATTGCCCAGCTAACCAAGAAATTAAAGTTGGATTTTGACGATTCACTGCATTATTATGTAGCGAAAAAGCTAAACCTGCAGCTAGTAAGTTTTGATAGACATTTTGACAAGGTAGATATTGCAAGAAAAGAGCCTAAAGACATAATTCAAGCTTAGGGGTAAAAAGTTCTAGTCAAAGGTCTCTCTTGTTGACAGTATATTTATTTTGTATAATGAAACCATTCCTGAAGAAACTAATCAACCCGCACCAACTCAACCAACGCCCCAGGGATTTAATTGGAAGAATATTCTAATTGGAGTGGTTATTGGTGCAGTTCTTTGGTGGAGGTGGGTATTTAGTCTACAACGCCTATCAACCTAAGAAAGAAGAACCCAAACAAACCACAACAACCACAACCAAAACGGCTACACCTTCAGCCCAAAAAGATGAAACAGCAGGTTGGAAGGTTTATTCCGATACAGATGCTAAGTTTTCAATAAAATATCCAGATAATTGGTATTACAATGATTTCAAAAAGTACACCCGAGATAATTGTAAGAAAGAACCTGGTATAGTTGGAGGTATAGTTTTATCTTCGACGGAAAAAGATTTAAAGTGTGTTATTGGAGTACGTGGTCCTACTGGAAAAGTCTTGGCCGATTTTGAAGTCCAAGTCTTAGATGAGGAGTGGGGTGATATTGAAGTTCTTACTCAAATGGGTGGGAAAGCTGAAATGATTACAATTGATGGTGTTGGGGCCGCAAAATATATAACAAGCGTTGGAGAGCCTGGGTGCGCATGTACTAGAATATATTTTGACAAGAGCGGTAGAGGTTACTACGTTGAGTTTGTAAATAAAGATTCAAAGGGAAACCACGATTCGGTTTACGACAATATACTTTCAACCTTCAGATTTGAGTAACTCACTGCAGGCAATTTCCTCGACTGATTATTTTTCCTTACTTGCTTTGCAATTTCTAAGGATATATAATTTGGCCAACAAACTATCTATTCACGTCACCATTTTTAATGAAAGGGGAAAGATTAGTGGAGGAAGACCAATATTCCTACTCCCCACTAATTTGCCTAAATTATCTCTTCTAGATTATAATTTAGTTAATGTCCGAACCCACCGTTGAAGAAGTTTTAAGCCTTAGTGACGAGTCTAAACCTCAGAAAAAATCCTCGGTAGTATCGGTAATTCTCGCGCTATTCTTAATACCTCCGCTTGGAATCGCCATGGTTTGGAAGCAAAGAGAGCACCACCGTCTTTATGCTTTGTATACAATAGTCTCAGGAATCCTAAATTTACTACTTGGTTTTTCTGTCTACGGGTTTATCCGCGATCTCCCCGTCTTGTATAAAGGGCTCGGAGTAGGGGCGAGTGAGCCTAACTTAATTTACCAACTAATACTGCCTGTTTTATTTGGTCTGCTACAGGTAGCACTTGGTTATGTATCTTTCAAAAAAGCCAAAAGCGCTGGTTTTCTGTCCACGGGTTGGTTAGTCTGGTTGACGGCTCTTGCCGCCATTAACATCTTAATAGGTCCGGTACTAGCCGGCTCAATATTTTTTTCAGTACTTGGGACGATTTATAATAACGCGAGTAGCGCATACAACGTTCCTTATTAACTGCGCGAACACCGCAACCTCTAGTAAAGTTTGACAGTTGACAGAAAAGCTTTTCGCCCGTATATTTTAAGGGTGCCAGAAGAACCGAATAAAGAGTACCAAAAACCAGAAAAAGGCTACTCCAAAAACAAATTTTGGCGCTATTTAATAATCTACATCATAGTTGGAATTATTATTTACGCTATCGCCTATTTCCTTTTCCTTCACAAAGGTTCTAGCGCATATTAAATATGGATGATGTTCCTGGTCAAACTCCAAATCAAACTCCACCGGCACCAAAAGTGGATCAATCAGGAAGTGCCGGCATTTCTTGGGGCAAAATAGTTTTAACTGTCGCAATTATCCTCGCGGTCACCGCTGCCCTTGCCGGTGGGTATTGGTACTTGGTTCTTAACAAATCGGAAAGTAACGTTAACACCGCGCCAATCAAAGTCTCCACACCCAGCGCGAAAGTCTCCACAAAATCCGCCACACCCTCCGCCAAAAAAGTCGATACATCTGATTGGAAAACATACAAGGGTAGAACAGATGGGTTCTCGCAATTTGGATTTAAATACCCACCGACATGGCTATCAGGAGACCCAACCATCGGTTCTCCGTACAATATCGCTACTGGCAATAAAGATTACTACGTGGGAGAAGGGTGCCCTGAGCATTTTGCCCAAGATGGAGAGGCCTTTTTGAGAGCGGACTCTGATTATGTAGATACAGAGACAAGTCTTTCTGCGTTCGTATATGACCAAAGAAAACACAATCCATTTACTGATCCCGCAACTCGCGTTGAGGAAAGGACTCTCAAGATTGGTGGCCGAGAAGCGATGGAATTTATCTACACCAATGGTAATACTAAACAACCCGAAAAAGCGCTTGGTTGTTCATCACTAAGGAAAACAGATGTTGTTGTTAAAGTAGTTACAATAGAAAAAAATGGTAAAAAATTCTGGATTGATTTTAGGTATTCAACAAAAGGAAGTAATAGTTATGCTTCTATTTTTGAAGCCATTCTTTCAACCTTCAAATTCCTCTAACAATTGTCATGCTGAATTTATTTCAGCATCTAGATCCTGAACCAAGTTCAGGATGACATCTTTGATTTTCAACCCAATCACACTATGTTAAAATCTCTTTGTGGTTAAGTATAAATCAAAACTCGGTAAAGAAATCGAACTAACCGATGAACGTTTGGAACACATTTTAGCCTTCCACCCGGAAATAGCAGAACACCTAGATAAGTTCAGCGGGGTTTTGTTAAACCCCAATGAAATTAGAATTAGCCCAACCGACAAGAAAGTGTTGCTGTTTCATAAAAGATTTGGTAATATTGAAGCTGGAAAGTATTTGAGGATTGCTGTTGAAACTAACGAGCGTTGGTTTATACTTACGGTATATTTAACAAACAGATTGGTAGGTGAGGTTTATGATCTCTAAGAACGTTTTGAACATTTTGTATGATAAAGAAGCAGACGTGTTGTATGTGTCAAAGGGAAAGCCTTCAAAGGTGGACGCCTCTGATGAAGAAAAAGATGAGGTAGTTGTTCGACGTGACCCGGAAACTAAAGAAGTCCGGGGGTTGACTATTATTAACTTTTCTAAAAAAGCTGCAAATAAAACTCTACCAATAAAACTCCCCGCCGAAATTTCTTTAGAATCAGTTTAATCAATTTGGTAAAACCATGCCTGAAACTCCGAATTCAATCCAAAATCCCACACCACAAACATCCGCAAATGGATTTTCTTGGTCGAAAGTAATTTTAACTGTTGTTATTATCGTGGCAGTCGTAGGAATTATCGGCGGAGCCTATTGGTACCTTGTTCTCAATAAATCGGAAAGTAACGTTAACACCGCGCCAATCAAAGTCTCCACACCCAGCGCGAAAGTCTCCACAAAATCCGCCACTGCCTCCGCCAAAAAATCCGAAACCGCTGACTGGAAAACCTTTTCAGATTCCAAGATGGGCGTTTCTTTTAAATACCCTAGCCAATGGTTAGTAGAACCTTGTGATGAAGATTTTTCAGTCGGTCCGGAAGGATATCTTGGAACTTGTCATACTGAAAATGTTCCTCTAATTCGTATTGTCCAAAATCAATCATACTCACCAGCCGATACTTGCTCAGCGCAAGATAGGATAAACACAGAGTTGGGTGGTGAAACAGCAGTTAAATGTATTTATAAATCTACTTATGGTAAATTTACCGTTTACTACATAGCAAAGAAAAAAATTGCTATTTGGTACTACGATAAAGGTATCGATTACCAAAAAGAGTTCGATCAACTCGTTTCAACCTTCAAATTCCTTTAGTAACATATTGACCCCACTTCGCGTAAAGCTTCGTGGGGCAAGCACTAAAAACCCCTTGACACTTCCTACCTGGTTACTGGTAAAATAATGGTGGGCCCCTAAAATCCGTCCATCCGCCAACCGGCGGAGCCGGACCCCTAACGGAGGCCTTTTTTCATGGCAAAAAATGACCAGCCTCGACTAGACGTCAAGTCTAGGCGGGATACTAAGTATATATTCTATTTTCGAGTTTTACGAGAAAGCAAGAATGTATGAGTGATACGAAATACATTTTTATATCTGGTGGTGTTATTTCCGGAATCGGAAAGGGTATCACCACCTCTTCACTAGCTGCTATTTTGCAATCCAAAGGTTTTAAAGTCTCCCCAGTAAAAATAGACATGTATTTGAATATAGACGCCGGGACCATTCGTCCGCAGGAGCACGGGGAAGTTTTTGTTACTGATGATGGCATTGAGACAGATCAAGATCTGGGTCACTACGAGCGCTTCTTGGGGATGTCGCTTTCGAAGGTAAATTATATTACTACCGGTCAGGTCTACCAAGAGGTTATTAGGAAAGAAAGAAGCTTTGAATATGACGGGGAAGATGTGGAGGCGATTCCGCATATAACCGACGAAATTATTCGCCGGATTAAACTTGCCGGCACAAGCAAAGGTGCCGATATAGTGTTGATTGAGCTTGGTGGTACAGTTGGCGAATACCAAAACTCTCTCTTCTTTGAAGCTTCCAGAATTCTTCAGCTCAAAAATCCCCAGACGGTTGCTCACGTGCACGTTGCCTATCTACCCATCCCAAAAAGCCTTGGCGAGATGAAATCCAAGCCAGCCCAACAATCGGTCCGAAGTTTAAACGAGATGGGGATTCAGCCGGATATTTTAGTCGGTCGGTCCGAACTGCCTATGGATGCAAGACGCAAAGAGCGCCTCGCTCTTTTTTGCAACGTCCAGCCCGAAGACGTTATTTCAAACCCAGATGTAAGCTCAATTTACGAGGTACCCCTTATTTTAGGAAGTCAAAAAATGGGGGAGAGAGTTTTGGAAAAGCTGGGACTAGAAAGTAAAAAGAAAGATTTGTCCGAGTGGCGCGGACTGGTTGATAAAATTCACTCCTTAAAAAAGGAAGTAAAAATAGCCGTTGTTGGTAAATACTTTGCAACCGGAGATTTTCAACTCGAGGATGTCTACGTGTCGGTTATTGAAGCGCTTAAACACGGAGCTTGGAAGGCGAATGTTGTTCCCAAACTTTTCTGGATCGATTCCGATGAGTTTGAGAAAGGAGTGTCCCCGGAAAAAGTTTTAGGAGAAATGGACGGAGTTGTTGTTCCCGGAGGGTTTGGCTCTCGGGGAATTGAAGGGACGATAGAGGCAATTAAGTTTGCTAGGGAAGCTAAAAAACCGTACCTTGGGCTTTGCTACGGAATGCAACTTGCAACTGTGGAGTTTGCTCGCAATGTGGCTCGTCTCGAAGGAGCCCACACCACTGAGATTCGAAAGAACGCACCATACCAGGTAATTCATATAATGCCCGAGCAGGAAAAGTTGCTTGTAGGTAAGGAGTACGGTGGGACAATGCGGCTTGGATCGTTTCCGTGTAAGCTAAAGGCAGGCACAGTTGCAAGAGGTTCCTATGGGAAAGAAGTAATCCACGAGCGTCACCGTCACCGTTATGAATTCAACAACGAATACCGAGAAAGGCTAGAAGAAGCAGGGTTAGTAATTTCCGGGACGAGTTTGAATGGGAAACTTGTTGAAATGATTGAACTTTCTGATCATCCGTTTTTTGTTGGGACGCAGTTTCATCCCGAGTTTAAATCTAGCCCCTTGGTACCCCACCCTTTGTACACGGCGTTTATTAGAGCGTGCTTGGAAAAATAATCCCCTATAAAATTGAGTATTATACATTCCCAAAACCATACACTATTATTATCACTATTTAGACCAGAAAGTAACGGTTGATAGAAAAAAGATTGATAGATCAGAAGATAGAACTTTCAACAAAATCAGGGAAGGAAATTTTTTGGGAGTCTCTATCCTCCTTCTCGAATTTTCCTAAAATTTCTAAGATGCATCTAACTCCAGCCAAATTTACTCTTTTCCCGTTGGTCAGATAGCGGATAAATTGGAGAGTTTGAATGTCTTTTTGGGAGAAACGTCTCCGGTTAGTTTTAGTTCGATGAGGAATTACCAGACGTTCGTTTTCGTAGATCATTAAGGTTCTGGGGTGGACACCGATTATTTCGGCTGCAACTGACAAGGTAAACAAGGGTTTTCCTTTTGTATCCATAAATCACTAAAAATATTACAATAGAAAGTAACATAAGGCAAGTGTTAAATTGTACCATTTTATGTAATCTGGGCTACTTGACAAAAATTTGTAAAGATGTTAAATCAGGGTTGTAAGATTTTCTTGTAACGATTCGTATGAATATTCGAGCCAGTTCTTTAAGACGAAAATTTACAGGCACTAATTTACTTGAGAGGAGGTGAAGTAAATGGCAATGACGACGGAAGAGGCGGGCCGTCGTGGCGGTTTAGCTGTTAAAAAAAAGTACGGACCAACATTTTATTCCGAAATTGGCCGCAAAGGTGGTCAGTCAACAAAGCGAAGCTACGGAGCCGATTTCTACTCCAAGATTGGCGAAAAGGGTGGGGAAGTGGTTAAAGAAAAACACGGCGTAGTTTTCTATTCCGATATTGGGAGGATGGGTGGACGGTCTCGCGCCCGCAAACAAATGAAGTTTGAGTTTTAATAGTCAGTTGGGGACTGTTGGTTCCCCCGAGCACTCGGGGGAGGAATTATTTGGTGGATAGGTGGCTAGTTTAAATTAAATCGCTTGTTAAGCAGGCGATTTTTTGGTTTAATTTAGCATGTCATGTTTAAAAATGTTTCTTCGAAAGTAGATTTTCCAGAACTAGAAAGAAAAATCTTAGAAAATTGGTATAAACAGGGAATTGTTGAGAAGTATCTCGCGAAAAACAAAGCCTCCTCTAAAAAATTCTCTTTTATCGATGGACCAATAACCGCAAATAATCCGATGGGTGTGCATCATGCTTGGGGGAGGACTTATAAAGACCTGTGGCAAAGATTTTTCAATATGAGAGGTTACAGGCAGCGTTTCCAAAATGGTTTTGACGAGCAGGGCCTTTGGGTGGAAGTGGAAGTTGAGAGGGAGCTCGGTCTTCGTACCAAAAAAGATATTGAAAACCTTGTTCCTGGAGATATCTTTGAGTCAATTGCCAAATTCGTTGATTTATGTAAAGAAAGGGTTAAAAAGTTTTCGTCTATCCAAACTGAGCAATCCAAACGCCTTGGCTATTTCATGGATTGGGACAACTCCTACCACACATCTTCTGATGAAAACAACTACGCTATTTGGCACTATCTTAAAAATGTTCATGAAAAAGGCTGGCTTTACAAGGGACGAGATAGCGTTCCTTGGTGCCCGCGCTGCGGGACGGCCATTTCCCAACACGAGATTTTGACGGAAGAATATAAAGAAGTTGTTCATAAGGCAGTTTACTTCAAATTACCGTTAGTTGACCGACAAAATGAATACTTGCTGGTGTGGACAACGACTCCGTGGACTATTCCCGGAAACGTTGCGGTTGCAATAAATCCCAAGGAAAAATATGTAACCTTCCACGGTGAAGGAGATGAAAAACTTTGGGTTATGGAAAAACGCCTTGCTGTTATCGGGAGCGACGAGCCTTTAGATTACAAAATGGGTAGGGAGTTAATAGGTTGGAAATATCGAGCCCCCTTTGATGACCTTACTCTTGTTCAAAAGAGTCTTAAAAATTACGTACATAGTGTGATTGATGGAGGGGAAATTGTAACGGAAGTAGAAGGTACTGGTTTGGTTCATATTGCTCCTGGTGCTGGAGAAGAGGATTTTAAACTTCACAAAGAACAAGGGTTTCCGATAATTGAGTTAATCGACGAGGCAGCGAACTATATTGATGGTTTGGGAGAGTTTACCGGTCAAAACGCGAAAAAACATCCCGAGTTAATAATTGACTATCTTGAAAAGAAAGATGGCGGAAAGTTATTACTAAAAACCGAAAACTACAAACACCGCTACCCAACTTGCTGGCGTTGTAAAACAGAACTTGTTTGGCGAGTGGTGGATGAGTGGTATATAGCGGTGGACAAACCGTCGAAGGAAAAAGGCAAAAGTAATCCGCCTATTGGCGTCTTGCGTTCTAGCGAACTAAAAAAGTCAAAACTAGAGCAAAAGACGTACAGGGAACAAATGAAAGAAGTTATCAAGGAAATAAATTGGATTCCGCCGTGGGGTTACGAGAGGGAATTGGACTGGTTAAACAATTTACACGACTGGCTAATTTCGAAGGAGCGGTACTGGGGTTTAGCGTTGCCGATTTGGGAATGTGCTAAATGTGGTGATTTTGAGACAATAGGATCGAAAGAGGAGTTAAAAGGCAGAGCCGTAGAAGGCTGGGACAAGTTTGAGGGAAAGTCCCCGCACCGTCCGTTTGTAGACCTTGTAAAAATAAAATGTGCAAACTGTGGTGAGCTAGTATCTAGGATAACCGACGTTGGTAATGTTTGGCTAGATGCAGGGATAGTTCCTTTTTCCACTCTAAAATACTTTCAAGATAAAAATTATTGGCGAGAGTGGTTTCCAGCGGATTTTATCACGGAGGCTTTTCTCGGACAATTTAAAAATTGGTTTTACTCGCTGGTTGCAATGTCAGCTGCTTTGGAAGGAACAGCCGCCTTCAAAACGTTGTTGGGACATGGTCAGGTGCGTGATGAAAAGGGTGAAGAGATGCACAAATCTAAGGGAAACGCAATTGAGTTTAATGAGGCGGCGGGCAAAATCGGAGTGGACGTTATGCGTTGGCTGTACTTAACAAGCAATCCTGAACACAACGTGAATTTTGGTTACCACGCCGCCGATGAAATTCGGCGCCGATTTTTCCTAATTTTGTGGAACGTTTATGTTTTCTTCGTAACTTATGCAAATATCGATAAATGGCAACCATCAAAAACGGAAAAGGCACCTCTTTCTGATCCAATGGATCAGTGGATTATCTCAGAACTAAACTCTCTTATTGATTCCGTCACAAAAAATTTAGAGAAATTTGATGCGGCAAACCCTTCAAAAAAAATAGAAAAGTTTGTTTTAGATTTATCTACGTGGTACGTGCGCCGAGTGAGAGATAGGATTGGCCCGGCGGCAGACGCAGGTGAGGTTAAAAATAACACTTATCAGGTTCTTTACACAATTCTATCAGTGCTTAGTAAGTTGGTGGCCCCGCTTACTCCATTCATAAGCGAGGAAATTTATAAGAATCTAACCGGTGGAGAATCGGTGCACTTGGTAGATTATCCTTTGGTGGATGAGTCTGTTATTGATAAGACCCTCGGTACACAAATGGGTCAAGTTAGGAAGCTTGCCGAGCTAGGGCACTCGTTGAGAAAAGGTGAGGGTGTTAAAGTTAGACAACCCTTGAATAAATTTACTTACGGTAAAGAGTTTAAGAAATTACCGGATAGCTTAGAAAAAATTCTGGCTGAAGAATTGAATGTAAAAAACATAGCGTACAATAAAGAGACGTCTTTTTCCTTAGACACCTCTATAACAGACGAATTACAAAAAGAAGGGCAAGCCCGGCAGCTTGTTAGACAAATTCAAGAAAAAAGAAAAGAGGCAGGATGTCGCCTTGATGAGTTAGTTACCGTGCAACTGCCTGACTGGCCCGAAAGTTTCGAAGATTATATTAAACGAGAAACGTTAGCAAGAAACTTAGTTAAAAGCGCGTCCATTAGTATAATTAAAGGCTAATTTTGATGCCAAATTTTTTGAATAGGATAGATTGGATTCTTTTCTTGCCGGCGGTACTATCTTCTTTAATCGGTATTTTAATGATCTACAGCGCCTCCGTTGGCACCGATAAAGTAGATTATAGTTTTGTAAACAGGCAGGTTCTTTATTTAATTTTTGGAGTTGTAGTCTACGTTATTGTTACGAATATAAATTACCGACTTATCTCTAACCTATCCTTAGTATTTTACGTTTTGACTATTTTATTACTAATTCTCACATTTTTCATTGGTCATGTGACGAGAGGATCAACAAGATGGATAGATATCGGATTTATTACTGTTCAACCATCAGAAATAGCGAAACCAGTGATTATTTTGGTTCTTTCTTGGTTTTTTTCTAAATACCCGCCCACCTATCTAAAAAACATTTTAATTTCTTTGGTGCTAACTGCAGTTCCTGCTTTCTTAGTATTTTTACAGCCGGATCTTGGCAATACTCTTATAATAATTGCTCTTTGGGCAGTTTTGGTTTTCTCCGCTGGTATAAGATTCTTCGCCGCCGCTATCTTTATTGCGAGTGCTTTTTTGGCGGCTCCGCTGATCTGGCATTTTTTGAAAACCTACCAAAGAGACAGATTGATTAGTTTTTTGAGCCCGGAAGAGGATCCTTTGGGTACAGGTTACAATTTGGTTCAGTCGATCATAGCAGTTGGTAGTGGGGGCCTTTTTGGTAGAGGTTTTGGTAGAGGAACCCAGAGTCATTTAAATTTTTTACCAGAACAAAAAACAGATTTTATTTTTGCTACTACAGCGGAGGAACTAGGTTTTCTAGGAGTTAGTTTACTGGTGGGGTTACTCTTGGTCATAATTTACCGAGTTATAAAAACGGTGGTAGTATCGCAAGACCCCGTTGGATCGCTCATTTGCATCGGCGTATCCACAATGCTTGTTATTCATGTGTTTATAAACATTGGGATGAATATTGGGCTTTTTCCAGTTACTGGTATTACTCTACCGTTAGTTTCTTTCGGCGGCAGTTCCTTAATATCGATAATGGTTTGCTTAGGATTAGTAAATTCAGTTTCTATCGGCGAGAAAAAATCCGCCCGTGATACATTACGAACCAGTTGACATATTTTTCCAAAGCCTATATTATTACCTTATGAAGTACGCAGTTTTTTCCACATCTGGTAAGCAGTATTTAGTTTCAGAGGGACAGGAACTTTTGGTTGACAAAGTTGATAGCAATGAAAAAGGGCCTGTAGAATTTGATAAGGTACTACTTACAGTTGATGATAAAAAAGTTAAAGTTGGTGAGCCTTTCCTGGGCTCTAAGATTAAAGCAGTTGTCACGGACCAAATAAAAAGCAAAAAAGTAAGAGTCTTTAAATACAAAGCTAAGACTGGTTATCACAAAACCCAAGGTCACAGACAACAGTTAACCAAAATAAAAATAGAAAAAATAGAAGTCTAAAAAGAAAAATTATGGCGCATAAAAAATCAGGTGGTTCAAAAGCAAGACAAGGATCCAAACCAGCCGGCAAAAGACTTGGCTTTAAGGTTTATTCCGGTCAGAAAGTTAAGGCGGGCGGAATTATAATCCGTCAAAGAGGAACAAAATTCCAGGCTGGAGCCGGTGTGGGTTTGGGAAAAGATCATTCTATTTTCTCCAAGAGCCAAGGAGTAGTTAAAGTAAAAATAAGAGAAGGTAAAAAAATAATTGAGGTTATTTAAGATAGTTTATGGAAGTAGAAATAGAATCAGTTGAAATAGATATTGACGCTCTTCAACCTAATCCATTGCAGCCTAGAGGGCAAATTCTTCCTGATAGTATCGTTGAACTCGCAGAATCTATAAGAGAGCATGGTGTACTTGAACCAATTATAGTCGCAAAGACTCCAGCTGGTTATCAAATTATAGCCGGAGAAAGACGCTGGCGAGCGGCAAAACTGGCGGCGGTAGCCAGAGTACCCGTGGTGATAAAAGAGACAACCACTCAAGGGATGCTTGAGATGGCTATTGTTGAAAACGTCCAAAGAGTAGATCTTAACCCGATTGAGAGAGCCCAAGCCTACCGGCGGTTAATCGAAGAGTTTGGTTTGACAAGTACTGAAATAGGCCAACGGGTCGGAAAGAGTGGTCCCTATATTTCAAATACACTTAGACTTTTGGATTTACCGGATGCTTTGAAAGACGGACTTCTCTCTGGTGCTATTGCCGAAGGGCACGCGAAAGCGATATTAGGTCTGGAAGATATTAACTTGATGATTTCTGCCTACAAGCAAGTTTTGGCCGAGAGTTTGGGAGTACGGGCTACTGAAGAGATGGTACGCCGGATGAAGGCTGGGGCGCAGATAAAACCTCGAAGCGGGAGAACTTACGAGCACACACCGGATGTGTCCAGGATAGAAGAAGAAATAGCCGGTTCAACAAATGTTAAAGTGAAACTTCTAAAATCTTCAAGAGGTGGCCGGCTTCTTTTGATTTTCAAGACGGACAAAGAGCTTGAAATGCTACACAAAAAATTAACTAGCTAGTAATTTATTCCCTTAATGAAAGTAAGTTTGTTTGGTGGCCAGTAACGTATCCAGGCTTTTCCAATAATGTTTTTTCTGGGCACTTCTCCCCACGATCTTGAATCGAAGCTTTGCGACCTGTTATCACCCAGGACAAAATAGTTGGCCGCATCTACTTTGAACACTTTTCCATTTTCCAAAAGAGTTCCGGGGTCCGTAGGACCATCTGTTCTATAAGGTTCATTTAGGGAAAATCCTTGTGGATGCGCGTCGTTCTTAATTATTATTTTACTCCCCTTTATTTGAATTGTTTCTCCAGGGAGTCCGATGACTCTTTTTATATAATCAAAGTTGGGGTCTACCGGAGCCTTGAAAATAACTATATCGCCTCGTTTTGGGTTACTAAATCGATAGCTTATCTTGTTGGTCAAAATGTATTGACCATCACTTAAATTGGGTTCCATCGAGGAGCCTCGAACTTGATGGGGTTGAACAAGAAGTAAATAGACAACTACAAAAATTGCGGCCGCAACAACAATCGTTTCAATTATGTCAACAAAATATCCCCATATGGGGTGCTGTTCTTCCATAAATTGTGGTTATTTAAAGTATAAGGCCCGCGGCTTTGCTTTTCAATAAGGAAATTTGCTAAAATGTGGTTCGTAGGTCACTTAGCTCAGCTGGTAAAGGACCTGGTCGTGTAGCTCAGTTGGTTAGAGCGTACGGTTCACATCCGTAAGGTCCCTGGTTCGAACCCAGGCACGACCACCAAATTGCTTCTTGCCAAACTTCTCTCTTCCTGTTATATAATCAATAATGGCGGCTCGATTTAAAGGTCTTGCTTTAACATTTGATGACATCCTTCTTGAACCCGCAAAAAGTGACGTTGTACCTTCAGAAGTCGGTTTAGAAACTCAACTTACCAAAAAAATAAAAATAAAAATTCCTATTATTAGTGCGGCTTCCGATACGGTTACGGCCGCACCAATGGCAATCGCGATGGCTCGGGCCGGGGGCCTTGGGGTTATCCACCGCAATCTTTCAATTGATGATCAAGCAAACCAAGTAAGACTGGTTAAAAGAAGCGAAAGCTCTCTAATCCAAGAACCAGTAACTTTGAGCCCGCAATCTTCTCTTCAAGAGGCTCTTGATGTGATGCAGACACATAATATTTCTGGGGTCCCGGTAGTAAACGAGAACCACTTAAAGGGAATAATAACAAGTCGAGACCTTCGGTTAGAAGAAACTCTTACCAAAAAAGTATCTGAAGTTATGACCAAAGAAAACATTGTCACCGCCAAAATCGGTACTAGTTTAAATCAGGCCGAAAAACTTTTAAAAAAATATAAGATTGAAAAATTACCTATTGTTGATAAGGAAGGCCGGCTCCGCGGGCTGATCACTTGGAAGGATCTTACAAAAGGAAAGGAATTTCCGGTGGCAGTGAAGGATAAGTTTGGTCGTTTAATGGTTGCGGCCGCAATTGGCGTTGGTGAAGATATGTTATCTCGAGCCAGCGCTTTAGTAAAAGAGGGAGTGGACATTTTAGTTATCGATACCGCCCATGGGCATCATAAAAACGTTTTGAAGGCCTTGCCATTTTTGAAAAAAGCGTTTCCAAAAGTGGAAATTATCGCAGGTAATATTGCCACAGCCCAGGCGGCCGAAGACCTAATAAAAAAGGGTGCCGATGCAATCAAAATTGGAGTCGGGTCTGGTTCTATCTGCACGACACGCGATGTTGCAGCCGTTGGTGTTCCTCAATTCACGGCAGTTTTGGAGTGTTCCAAAATTGCCAACAAATATAAAGTTCCGCTGGTTGCAGATGGTGGGATTGTTTATCCAGCGGACATTGTCAAAGCTTTGGCGGGAGGCGCAAGCACAGTGATGCTTGGAAATATGATTGCCGGTACAGACGAGGCGCCAGGGGAAGTAATTGTCAGTAGTGATGGTAGACAGTTTAAAACTTATCGGGGCATGGGTTCTTTTGAGTCAATGAAGGCCAGAGGCCATGATCGGTATTTTCAAAAAGAAGTTGCAGAAGGGATAAGTGCCAAAGTTCCTTACAAAGGTCCGGTAAGCAGCGTTTTGAAGAAATTGTCTGCATCATTAAAAACTGCAATGGGCTACTATGGTGCAAAAAAAATTGACGATCTCTGGAGTGTTAGGTACTGGCAGGTAACTTCAGCTGGTGTTAGAGAATCCCACCCTCATTCGGTGATTATGGAACTAGACTCTGCTGCTGCCAATCTTTTATGAGTACATTGATGGTGATTGGCGGTCAGTGGGGAGATGAGGGAAAGGGAAAAGTTGTTAGTTGGCTTACCTCAAAGTATAAGCCTTCTTACGTCGTCCGGTTTAATGGCGGAGCCAATGCTGGACATACAATCGTAAGTGATAAGGCTACATTTAAATTTCATTTAATCCCATCGGGTATTTTGGAAAAAAATGTAAAGTGTGTTCTAGCTAACGGGATGGTTATTGATCCTAAAGCTTTGGTTGAAGAAATTAATTTTTTGCACAAAAGTGGTGTCTCAACCAAAAATATTTTCATCAGTGAAAGAGCCCATTTGGTAATGCCGTGGCATTTTCTTGTTGAAGAAATTCAGGAAGCCTACCGCGGTAAAAATCTAATCCAGACAACAAAAAAGGGGATCGGGCCAGCCTATTCCGATAAAGCGTCTAGATTTGGCGTAAGATTTGCGGATTTTTCAGATAGAAAAATATTTAAGTCAAGGGTCGGTGAAATCTACTCAATTAAAAGTAGGGAGTTGGGAAAGTTTGGCAGTAGGCTTCCAAAACCCGCCGAAATTTTTGAAACTTATTGGGAGCTTTCAAAACAACTTATGGGTTACGTTGTTAATACGCAGACACTACTGCGAAAAGCGGTTAATAAAAATCAAAACATTATATTAGAAGGAGCCCAAGGGAGTCTCTTAGATGTGGATTGGGGAGTTTATGATAAAGTTACCTCTTCAATAACAACTCGTCTTGGAGCCTATCAAGAATCAGGGGTTCTGCCATCATCTGATGATAAGGTTGTCGGAGTTTTTAAAGGATATGTTACCAAAGTGGGTGCAGGTTATATGCCGACCGAAATGGACAGGGCGACTGAAGAAAAAATCAGAAAGCTTGGGAACGAATACGGATCTACCACTGGTAGACCAAGACGGTGCGGTTGGTTTGACGTTATCTTAGGTAAATATACAGTAGCGACAAACGGTTTTACCCAACTTGCGTTAACAAAGGCAGATGTCTTAGATAATTTGGCTAAAATAAAGCTTTGCGTGGCGTACGAATTAAATGGTAAAAGAATAAACTTTGTTCCGTCCGCAGAAGCATTGTTTAACCGCTGTAAGCCTATTTACGAAGAATTACCTGGTTGGCAAGAGCAAACTTCCGATGTAAAAAATTATAAGGATTTGCCGGCCAATTTCAAAAAATACTGCAGACGGATTGAGCAACTTCTAGGAGTTAAGATAACAACAATTTCCCTAGGTCCTTCTATAGATCAGACTGTCGAGGCTCGTTGATATTAAAACGTTTAAATGAAAAATTCAAAGTTTAAGAACGCTTTGGTTAGTGTCTATAAGAAAACCCCTCAAGTAATCAAATTTGCCAAAAATTTAACTCGTTTGGGGTTTAACATTTATGCAAGTTCCGGTACTGCCGAATTCCTTTTTCAAAACAAAATCGAGGTAATTGATGTTGAAAAGCTAACTGGGTTTCCCGCGATATTGGACCATCGGGTTGTTACACTGCATCCAAAAATTCACGCTGGTATTTTAGCGAAGGAAACAAACGAGAATTTGACGCAGTTGAAAAAACTCAAAATACCAAAGTTTGATTTGGTTGTAGTGGATCTGTATCCAGTTTGGAACGGCATTAAATCTAGTGACGTGGAGAAAGCGTTAGACCTTGTTGACATCGGTGGTCCAACGCTGCTTAGAGGGGCGGCTAAGAATTTTAACAACGGCAGGATTGTTATATGTGATATTAAAGATGCAAACCTTGTTACAAGGCAGTTGAAAAGGGAGGGCGAGGTTGGTTTTGAAACAAGAAAAAAATTAGCGGCGAAAGTGTTTAAACTGATGGAAAAATATGACGGTGCGATTGCAGAATTTCTCGAAAACAAAGCCAAAGTTGAGACTTTAAATTTAAAATTCTCTCAAGAAACAAAGTTAAGATACGGTGAAAATCCTCACCAGAAAGCAAGCTTTTACCAAAATGAAAATTCAAAAGACTCTCTTGCAATTCAAAAATTCAAGAAAATCCAAGGCAAAGAGCTTTCCTTTAACAATTTTTTGGACATAGACGTTGCAATATTTGCGCTAGCCTATCTGGGTGCTCGTAAGCCAGCGTGCGTCATTATTAAGCACACTAACCCGGCCGGATTTTCAATTAAAGAGACCATAAGTAAGGCTTATGAATCTGCTTGGTACGATGGCGATCCCCAAGCTGCCTTTGGTGGAATTATAGGAGTCAATCGAAAGGTTGATAAAAATCTGGCTAAGAAAATTTTGTTGGGGAGGAAAGGAGAAAAAAAGTTTCTTGAGATATTAGTTGCTCCATCGGTAGATAGAGATGCTTTAGAAATTCTATCAGAAAGAAAAGATTTGAGGGTGTTGATTAACCCCTCTCTAAAAAACCCAAGTTTGTCCAAGGAAAAAGATTTTAAAAAAGTTCGCGGTGGTATCTTGTATCAAGACCCGGATTCTTTGGATATAACCCAAAGGGATCTAAGGATTGTTACCAAGACAAAACCGACAAAAGTTCAAATTGAAGATCTACTTTTGGCATGGAAGGCGGTTAAGATCTGTAAGTCAAATGCAATTTGTATTGTAAAGGGAGGTGTTCTCATTTCTTCTGGAGTCGGCCAGCAAGATAGAAAGGAAAGTTGCAGAATTGCTTTAGCCAAGGCAACTGATATAAATAGAGGTAAGTCAAAATCTACTCCGGTCGGTGCTGTTGCTGCATCGGATGCTTTTTTCCCTTTTTCCGATGGGCCAGAAATTTTGATAAAGGCGGGAATAGAGGCGATTATTCAGCCAGGCGGCTCAATTCGTGACCAGGAAACAATTGATCTCTGCAATCACCACAAGGTCCCGATGGTTTTTACGCAAGTACGATCCTTCAAACACTAAGTGTTATCTTTTCAGTAAAAAAGTTTTGTGTTATTGTAATTAATACATTGCCGAATGTTGGCAGTACCCACATTTGAATTTGTGAAAAATATTGCCGTTCTTATATCGGACAAAGGAACAGGGACAAATCTTCAATCAATAATTGATGCTACTAAGGGAGGTGAAATAGACGGAAAGGTGGTTGTTGTCGTCAGCAACACTTCCAAAGCATTTGGTTTACAAAGAGCGCAGAAGCACAGCATTCCTACTGAAGTATTTGGTTGGAAAAAATATCAAGAATCAGGTAGAAGTCGGGAGGAATATTCAAAAGATCTAACTAAACTTTTGCAAAAATACAAACTAGATCTTGTTGTTCTCGCCGGTTGGATTTTAATTTTAAAAAAAGAGTTTTTTGAACAGTTTCCTTATGTTTTAAACATCCATCCCGGTTTAATTCCGGATACGCCCGGAAAAAAAGTCTATTTCCCGGATGGCAAAGAAGCACCGACCAACGAGCAGATGCACACGGAAAACGCAATAGGAGCTTTTTTAAATGGCGGTTACAAATATGCAGGGTCTACTGTCCATTTCGCAACGCCGACGGCGGATTGGGGGCCAGTGGTTTTTAGAGATTTTGAGGAAATAAAAAAAGACGATACGGTGGATTCTCTTTACACCCGGCTAAAGAAAAAAGAACACAAAATGTTAGTAACTGCCGTAAAACTTTTTTGCGAGGGAAAATTAACTGGAGAAAAGATTGGGAAAATAATACAATGAATGTGTTGGTCTTGGGGGGTGGTGGTCGCGAGCATTGTCTTGTTTCTGCATACAGCAAAAGTTCTCAGGTAAAAAAATTATATGTGGTTCCAGGAAATGGACTAATGAATTTTTTAGAAGAGAAGCCTATCAAAATTTATCCTTATTTTAAACCAACTGATAAAAAATCAATTTGGGAAGTAGTTTCAAAAGAAAAGATTGATTTAGTTGATGTGGCTCAAGACGATCCTCTTGCGGAAGGTACGGTTGATTATTTAGAAAGTAAGGCTGTTGCAACATTTGGACCCAGTCAAAAGGCAGCGCAGTTGGAGTGGAGTAAAGACTGGTCTAGAAATTTTATGAAAAGGCACTCGCTTCCAATTCCTAGCTTTGCTACTTTTAACATCGTTAACCAAGCGAAAGATTACATAAAAAAACTCCCCTCGGGGAGTTTTTTCGTTAAGGCCTCCGGACTTGCTGCTGGTAAAGGGGCGATTAGAGCAGATAATAAAAATGAGGCTTACAAGGCAGTTGAAAGGATGAAAGAATTTGGCGGGTCCGGTAAAACTTTTTTAATTGAAGAATGCTTGGAGGGTGAAGAAGTATCCGTTTATGCTATTTGCGACGGGAGAAATTTTAAACTGCTAAAGGTAGCTCAGGACAATAAGCAAGTTTACAATTTCGATGAAGGGCCGAACACTGGCGGAATGGGTGCTAACGCTCCAGCTTTGGTGGCAAATAAGAGTGTTATAAATAAAGTAGAAACGATGGTTAAGAAGACCCTGCTTGGGATGGAAAAAGAAGGCAGAATTTACAAAGGAGTGCTTTACCTTGGATTAATTATTACAAAGGACGGGGAACCCAAAATTATCGAATTCAACGCTCGTTGGGGCGATCCAGAAACTCAAGTGGTACTGCCCGGTGTAAAAAATGATTATGTAGATTTAGTTACGGCTTGTATTGATGGGAAACTGGATAAAATAAATATTTCCCAGGACAATAAAACCCGCGTTTGTGTAGTTGGGGCCTGCCGTGGTTATCCAAACGATTATTCTGCGGTGCAAGGGAAGGAAATTTTTGGTATTAAAGAGGTAATGAACGCTCAAGGAGTCAGCGTTTACGGTGCTGGTGTTAGCCGCAAAGGGGAGCGGTTTTTTGTTAACGGGGGAAGGGTGTTAAATGTTGTTGGTGAGGGAAAAGATATTATCGAAGCACGCGCAAAAGCCTACAGTTCAATTTCACTTATAAGAATTGAAGGTAATAATATGCATTATCGAACAGATATCGGTTGGCGTGATGTAGAAAGGAATGCCTATGCTTGAGGATGGAAAACCGAAGGAGGAGTGCGGGGTATTTGGTATTTACGCTCCGGGTGAAGATGTTGCAAAGCTTACTTTCTTTGGTCTTTTTACTTTGCAGCATCGTGGTCAAGAAAGTGCCGGTATTGGTGTCCTGGATGGAAAAAGATACTCACTTTACAAAAAAATGGGCCTAGTGAACCAGGTTTTTAATGAGGAGAAAATTTCCCGGTTAAAAGGGCACATAGCGGTAGGGCATAATCGCTACTCCACTACTGGAACTAGTAATATAAAAAATGCTGGGCCTTTTGTTTCACATCGAAAAAAAGAAACTTTTATCGTGGCTCACAACGGTAATATTGTGAACGCGAACCAGCTGCAGAAAGTTTTAGAAGAAAAAGGGGTCAAGTTCAAATCCACTTGCGATAGTGAGGTTATTTCTGCTCTTATCGCGGATGCGAAGCATAAAAATCCTGTCAAAAGAATATTTTCAACCATGTACAAAATGAATGGTGCTTACAGTTTAGTCGTCGGTACTAAAAACGAACTTATCGGTGTTAGGGATCCGCTCGGTTTTCGACCTCTTTGTTTAGGAAAACTAAACGGTTGGTATGTATTAGCTTCAGAATCTTGCGCCTTTCCGGAAATAGGAGCAAAACTTATTCGAGATATTGAGCCAGGGGAGGTGGTTGTTATTAATGATAAAGGTTTGAAATCGTACAAATTCAGTTCCAAAAAGAGAGCAAGTTTTTGTATTTTCGAGTATGTGTACTTAGCTCGTCCTGATTCAACTCTAAACGCCCGATCCGTCTATTTAACAAGGGAGAGGTTAGGAAAGTTGCTAGCGCAAGAACACCCGGCTAAAGCGGACATTGTTATACCCGTTCCGGATTCTGGTGTACCGGCCGCAATTGGCTACTCGCAAGAGTCAGGAATTCCTTACCGCGAAGGGCTAATAAAAAATCGTTACATCGCCAGAACCTTTATATTTCCGGACCAAAGAATGAGAGATTTGGGGGTAAAGATGAAACTGTCTCCACTTGGTGAGGTTGTTTCCGGGAAGAGAGTAGTTTTGATCGATGATTCAATCGTTCGTGGAACTACATCACTGAAAATAGTAAGGTTATTAAAAGAAGCTGGTGCTAGACAGGTGCATGTCAGGATTACATCCCCGCCCATGAAGAATCCTTGCTACTATGGGGTAGATATGCCCAAAAAAGAGGACTTTATCGCTGATGGTAATGATATTGAAGATATTAGGAAGGAAATAGAGGCGGATTCGTTAGGGTATCTATCTGTTAAAAACATGGTTAAGGCGACGGGGCTGCCGGAAAACTTTTTCTGTACCGCTTGCTTTACTGGACGCTACCCTTTAAAGGGAAATTATCTTGGCGAACTATCCAAAGAAGTATTAGAAAAAGCTACTGTTAAAACTAGTTAGTAGGGTTTTTGCTTAGAAATACTTTGGGTAAGATGCAGACAAATCAGTTGAATGCGACTCGAAGTTGTCCTACAATATTGTTATTTAAACTGCTCCAGGGAGCGGTTTTTTTATGAAGATTTTTAAAGTATACGTTGGCCCAAAAGAAGGTTCGAACTGGCAGCTTGAAAAAGATGTAGAAAACCTGGGCATAAAAGGAATTGGCCAAATAAATAAGTTTACCGTGTATTGGATTACGGGTTTAACTGAAAAAGAATTAGTAAAATTGGCGACTGGTGTGCTTCATAACGATATTACCCAACAGTATTTTCTAAATAATATCCCGAGAGAATTAACTAAAAAAGCTGTAAAAGTTGAGACAGTATCAAACCTAGGGGTTATCGACCCTCGCGAGGACAGTTTAAAAAAAGCAGCTGCAGATTTAGGCGTAAAAACACAAGTAGGAGTAAAGTTTGGAAATCTTTATTTGTTATACGGAAAAGTTGGTAAGAAGGCTCTTGCAGTAATTAAAGAGAGGCTTTTAATGAAAAAAATAATTGAACACGAGGTTGCAGCCGGTGAAAAGACCTTTGTGAAAGTCCCGAAATACAAGTTCAAATTAGTAAAAGTTCCAATTTTACAAGCAGGTGATAAAAAACTTATGGAACTGTCTTCTAGAGGAGGTTTGTCTTTAAACTTGGAGGAAATGAAAGCAGTTAAAAATTACTTTTATGGCTTGTCTAGGAACCCTACTGACATAGAACTCGAAACTATCGCTCAGACTTGGTCGGAACACTGTAGCCATAAAAGCCTGAAAGGTTTAGTTATTCATAACGGCAAAAGAATCGATAATCTTTTAAAATCTTTAATTATAGATCCGTCTAATAAGCTTAATAAAAAACATGTAGTTTCGGCTTTTAAGGACAATGCCGGTGGTATTGAGATTGGGGATAAGGTGGTTTGTATCAAGGTTGAAACTCATAACCATCCATCAGCAATAGAGCCAGTTGGTGGTTCCGAAACTGGGGTAGGGGGAGTTATTCGCGACATACTTGGTTTTGGGAAAGGGGCAAAGCCGATATCCAGTATAGTTTGCTTCGGAGTTGGTCCGCAAAATATCAGCTACAACGAACTTTCTAAGGGTGTTTTACATCCTAAAGCTATTCTTTCTGGTGTGGTGGCCGGGACTAAGAGTTATGGGAACCAAATGGGTATTCCAACGGATTTTTTTCAAGACTCTTTAATAGTTCACGAAGATTACGTTGGAAATCCGCTGGTATACTGCGGTACAATCGGTGTTGCTGAAAAGTCGCAGGCTAAAAAGACTCCGCCCAAAAAAGGGGATCTGGTCTTTCTTTTAGGGGGTTTTACTGGTAGGGATGGTGTTCAAGGGGCGACTTTTTCTTCTTCTAGTCTTCATGAAAAATCAGAAAAGATTTCTTCCCAGGCCGTCCAAATTGGTGATGCCATAATGGAAAAAAAGGTTCTTGATGCAATTTTAGAAATTGAGAATAAGCGTCTTTCTACCTGGGTAACAGATTGTGGTGGTGGTGGTCTTTCTTCGGCTGTTGGAGAAACCGGTGCAGATATCGGCGTTAGAGTTAATTTAGAAAAAGTACCCAAAAAATATGATGGTCTGTCTTACACGGAAATTTGGATATCAGAGTCTCAAGAAAGAATGATTGTAGTTGGTAAAATTAAAAATAAAAGTAAAATTTTCGCAATTTGCGAAAGACATAGTGTGCCGGTCACTGTAATCGGAGAGTTCACCGGGAAGAAGAGATTGGAGCTATATTATTCTGGAAAGAAAGTTGCGGATTTAAGTATGAGTTTTCTTTATGGTGGCTGCCCAAGACTGGAAAGAAGTTCGTTTTGGAAGGAAAAATTTTTTACTCCCCAAAAGAACCTTAAAACAGATTTGTCCAGCACCTTATTAAAATTGCTAGGAAACCCCGATATTGCTTCTAAACAGGTTTTAGCACATCAATATGACTACACAGTTCAAGGCGCAACTGTCCAAGGTCCGCTAATTGGCCCAAAAGAAAATGTTCATTCAGATGTTACTATCAGGCAAATTAGTCCTTTTTCTAAGGTAGGAGTCGTGGCCTCAATTTCTGTTAATCCGCACCTGACAAAGCTTAACCCAAGGAAGATGTCACATTGGGTTATCGTTCAGTCTTTGGCAAAACTTGCAGCTTGCGGGGCGGACATAGATAAGGCGGTTCTTTTAGATAATTTTTCTTGGGCCGCGCCGTCCAAACCGGAAGTCTTGGGTGAGCTTGTCGAATCCTTAGCCGGTTGTGAAGAGGCAATTAGAATTCTTAAAGTGCCTTTTATATCTGGTAAGGATTCTTTAAATAACGAATATAAAGTTGGTAAAAAAGAAATTCCCATACCTGGGACTTTACTTATAACGGGAGTTGCGCCGATTAAAGATGTTAGCAGCTTCACCGCATCCAGTTTTTCTGAGAAGGGGAATCTAGTTTGCCTCGTTGGTTCGGGAGACGGTTCTATGGGTGGGTCATATTTTAACCGCCTGCACAGTTACGCAAGTGATAAACCAGCCGAGATCGACCTTTTTTACGCCAAAGAACTGTTAACTAAAATCTCTAAGGCAACTGGATCGGGTCTTACTCAGGCTGCTCTCGCTATCGGAAAGGGAGGATTAGGAGTTGCCTTGGCGAAGATGTGTCTAGGGGGCAATTTAGGAATAAAGATAGATCTGGCAAGGTTGTCCAGAGGCAGTTTCTTGAATGATGGGCGAATCCTGTTTTCGGAATCCGGTTTACGGTTTGTTTTAGAAGTACGGGAAGAAAATTTCGCAAAGATAAAGAAATATTTTGGAGATTTAAATTTTGAAGGAGTCGGTGAGATAACCGAAAAAGATTTTAAAATAAAATTATCAAATCAATCAATAAATCAAGACCTGGCTAGTATTGAAGAAAGTTATAGTAAAGTTTTTAGTAAAATATGAAACCTAAAGCAGCGATTTTATTTACCTCGGGAACAAACTGCGATTTTGAGACATCGTTAGCCTTCGAACTTGCCGGTGGACAACCTGACTTGGTGCATATGAACGACCTTAAGAATTCGAAAAAGTTAGGGAGGTACCAGATGATTATTATACCGGGAGGTTTTTCTTACGGAGATCACCTAGGGTCCGCCACTATCTGGGCAAACGAACTGAGGAAAAATTTAGAGGAGCAGATTGCGAGATTTGTACTCTCCGGAAGGTTAATTATGGGGGTTTGTAATGGGTTTCAAGTGCTTGTAAAACTAGGTATTCTCCCTAATACTGGAAAGGATTTTACAATCGAATCTAGCTTGACGGATAATTCATCCGGAAAGTTTGAAAGTCGGTTAGTGAGACTTAAAATAAACCAAAACTCTCCTTGCATGTTTACCAAGGGTATCGATATTATTCAAATGCCAGTGGCCCACGGTGAAGGAAATTTTGTTCCGAAAGATCTAACAGTCTTTAGTAATATAATTCAAGGGGGACAAATTGCGTTGCAATACGTAGACGATCAAGGATTGCCGACCGGCACCTACCCAGAAAACCCTAATGGCTCGTTCGCCGCTATTGCTGGTATTTGTGACACAACAGGTAGAGTTTTTGGATTAATGCCGCACGCTGGCTTACGAGCACCCAGATAGGCTAGCGCAAATATTGCAACGTCTATGTCCAAAAAATTGTTAAAGGAAAGCTCTTTGCCTTGGATTTTCTTGAATTTTTGAATTGCAAGAGAGTCTTTTGAATTTTCATTTTGGTAAAAGCTTGCTTTCTGGTGAGGATTTTCACCGTATCTTAACTTTGTTTCTTGAGAGAATTTTAAATTTAAAGTCTCAACTTTGGCTTTGTTTTCGAGAAATTCTGCAATCGCACCGTCATATTTTTCCATCAGTTTAAACACTTTCGCCGCTGAAAAACACGACACAATTGGGGTTGATTTAGTCGCGATGTGCACTAACGATCTAGTACGTTATGGGGTTCGTCCTCTTACATTTTCCTTATACCGGGCTACAAGTAAAATAGACAGAAAAATTTTTCAGCAAGTAGTAAAAGGAGTGGTTAAGGGATGTAAGGAGTCTTCCTGCGTTTATATCTCCGGCGAAACAGCCGAGATGCCGGGATTTTACAAAAAAGATGAGTACGACCTTGCCGGTTTTGCGACCGGTGTGTTTGACCAGGGGAAGCTTATATCCGGGAAGAAAGTACGGGCAGGGGACAAAATAGTTGGTATAGCGTCAAACGGCCTTCACAGTAATGGGTTCTCGTTAGTTAGAAAAGTTTTCCCACCTCTTAAAATAAGAAAAGATAAGACTCTACTAAAAGAAATTCTTAAACCGACTCGTATATACGTAAGGACCGTGTTGAGTTTAATGACAAAGTTTGACATTCACGCTGCTGCTCATATAACTGGCGGTGGAGTTTTTGGAAAGCTGAGTAAAGTCGTTCCGGATGCTCTGACTGCTTCGTTGGAGAGAGACTCCTGGAGTCTGCCCAGTATCTTTAAACTGATTCAAGAGAAAGCCAATGTCTCGGAGAAAGAAATGTTTTCTACGTTTAACATGGGGTTGGGTATGGTTTTAATTGTTCCTAGAGACCAAGCAATTAAAGTTAGGCAGTTTCTGGAGAAAAATGGAGAAGCCGCTTTCTTAATTGGCGAAGTTAGGGGTGGTGCCGGCAAAGAAAAGGTAAAGTTAATTTAATCCTTGCTCGGTAGATACCACTTTGCTAAACTGTCCTACATGAGTCTCGATCTTTTAAAAATAAGTGCTAATACAATTGCCCAAATTATTTCCCGGGCGACCTCTACAGCCTCAACTTTAATAATTACTCTTTTAATAACCCACACACTTACTAAAGCTGACTTAGGTATTTTCATTACAATAACTTCTTACGTTGCTTTGTTTTATGTAATAGCGGATTTTGGTTTAAACGGAGTTTTAATTCGCGAAGCTGCGGGTGATGAGAGGAAAATATCAGACTATTTTGCCAGTTTAGTATCTCTCAGATTGATTCTCTCGATTATTACCGTGTTCATTGCTTTGTCAGTCCTTGGTTTTACACACCATTCGGCTTTTATTAAACTAGGGATAATTATCTCCACAGTTAGTATAGTTACCACCTCAGTTTTTAATACGAGTTTAGCTATCTTTCAAGCCAAATTAAGATATGACCAAGCCGCAATCGCAGATATATTAGGCAGCATCATGACTCTTGCATCCGCCTACCTTTTTATAATCTCACATTTTAGTATAATCTTTGTCGTCGTTGCCTACTTGTTAGGTGGTGCAACAAGAGCTTTAGTCTCTCTTTTTCTTGTTGGCTCGCAAACAACTGGTACGTTTGTCAAGTTCAACACTAATCTTTGGGGACAGATGTTGCTTATTGCTTTACCAATAGGCGCAACTTTAATTTTCAGCGAATTTGTCGCTAATATCGATAAGCAAATTGTCTATTTGGCAAACTATCAAGCTAAATTACACCTAAATAATGAAGTTGCGGCCGGTGTTTATGGCCTTGCTTACAACGTCTTCGGATTCGGTATAATTCTTCCGGCTTTTTTTGTAAACTCAGTGTACCCACTTTTAATAAGGGATAAGAATGAAAACCTTCCTTTACTCAGAAACAACTTTTTTAAATATTCTAAAATGTTAGCTTTTGCGGGTGTTTTAATTACTGTTTTGGTTTTGATATTAAGCCCCCAAATAATTGGTTTGTTTGGAAGTTATAATCAGTCGATTGGTACTCTTAGGATTTTAAGTCTTGGCTACGTATTCTTTTATATAACACCACTTCTTATGTGGACTGTTATTAGTTTGAATAAGGAAAAGCTTCTTCCTTTCGTTTATGGTTTTGCGGCTGTCTTTAATCTTGCTACTAATATATATTTTGTTCCAAGATTCGGTTTCAATTCTGCTGCAGTTATTACAGTTATCACCGAAGCTTTAATTTTTGTTCTACTTTTTGTAATTATGACCCCATTTTTTAAGTTCAAAGGTGAGGAAAATGCGTCTAGTTAAATCCCTTACGTTTATAACAATTGTCTTTTTACCGACATATGTAATTAGATGTAAAAATTTTTCTTCGTGCCCGTCACCAGTCCCCACAACCTTGTTAGAAATTCTTATTTTAACTTCATTTTTTAGTTGGTTCTTTTGGGAATTATATTTAGTAAGATCCGGAAAGGACACATTTTCTAATCTTTTGGATCGTCTAAAAAGTCCGTTAGATCTACCGCTTATTATTTTTTTGATAGTTGCAACCTTAGCTTTGTTTGCAACACCTGATATTAGGGGAGGTTTGGGTTTTTGGAAAGCTTATTTTGTTGAAGGAAGCTTAGTTTATGTTGTTGTGACGGATATATCGGTTCGTCAACAGAGTTTCATTTGGGCTCTGCAAGGAATTTTAATCTCTGGGGCCTTAGTTTCAATTTTCTCCATTTTAAACTTTATTTCTCTAGCGGTACATTTAGGTTTAGCTGGTTTAATAGATACTAGGGTACCTAGCGTTTACGCCTTTGCCAACGCCGTGCCTTTGTATCTTGGACCAATAATAGGTTTGGCCATTGGACTCGCTTTTTATAAATCTAACGAGCAAAAGAAAAAGGAACTTTTTTATCTGTCTATAGTTAGCCTGATTTTAATGATTATTGCGGTGCTACTGAGTCAATCAAAAGGAGGCATCGTTGGTATTTTTTCCGTTTTGGTTGTTTGGGTTGGTTACTTGACTTACAAATCTTTGTCAAACAGATTTAAAGTGTATTTTAAGCGTGCTACAGTGCTTTTAGTAATTTTTTACTTTCTGGCTAGCCTTTTAGTTTTCTTAAATATTAATGGTTTAGTTCCGGAAAAAAGATTTCCTAGCAACAGCCTTTTGAATCGATACTGTATTTGGCAGGGGGCACGAAATATAATTTCGGACCATCCATTAACCGGCACGGGTTTGGGCGGTTTTAGTGTTTATTACGAAAAATATCAAAAAACTGAAGCTAAAACATGTCCAAAAAGTAATTATTTTTATCCTCACAATATTCTTCTAACTTTTTGGTCCGAGCTGGGGGCACTGGGTTTACTTGCTTTTCTTTGGCTATCGTTTAATTATATAAAGATAAATTCGGAGGGGAAAAATAAATTACTCTCGGTAGGGTTTTTAGCTGCACTAGTTTATATTTTTATTCACGGCTTAGTTGACGTCCCGTTTTTCAAGAACGATCTTAGTGTCCAGTTTTGGCTGCTCGCTAGTTTTGTTACTCTAAACAGTAAAGTTAAGGAGGTGTAGGGGAGTTGTCTTGATTTGAGCCAGATATCACCACACTAATTACAGCTTTCTTGACATTACCTGCTTTATCAGTCGCTTTTATCTCAAGTTTAGATGTGTTCTTGTTAACCGGGTAGTTGAATTTAAAATGTCCGTTTGGGTTAATAATAACTTGCAGATTGTTTATAAAAACGATGGTGTCCTCTTCGGTTGCACCCGCAACAACAATGGAAGTTGTACCCACCGAGAAAACCTGCCCATCTTGAGGTCGAGTTATTTCTAACGATGGCGCTGTATTATCATAAGTTATGTTTGTAGTCTCTTCAAGTTTATTACCGTAAGTATCCAAAACAAAAACTTTAATTAAATTTACTCCTTTTTTAAGTAGTACGTCTTTGAATGTAAAATCTCCGTTTTCGGAAGACTGGCTTTTAAGCACCTCGTTTGGACTTACCAATGTTACTTCCTGATTGGGTGAGGTGGAGCCTGACACAGTTATTTTTTCTGAGTTCGTAAAATCTGGAAGAGTATTGATTGAGGGTTTTTCTATTGGAAGGTTTAGAGTCTGCTGCTGTTGGTCAGATTGTTCTGGTTTAGCCACAAAACCAAGTAGGTTTATGAAACTAGTACCCCAAAACCATAAAACAGCTAAAATTACCGCCGTAGCGACAGCTATCATTAATACTCGGCGGCTGGGTAGGTTTTCTTCATCTTTCGCTGATCTTAGATATGTATAATGTGGAACTACGCCACGGGCTCTTTTTTTCATATTCCTGGAGCCGATGAGAGGAGTCGAACCTCCAACCTCTCCCTTACGAAGGGAATGCTCTCCCATTGAGCTACATCGGCGCTTCTATATTATAGACTATTTAGTAAAAATTTGTGATAATTTCTAAACTTTCATCTGGAGCACCTGAGGGGATTCGGACCCCTGGTCTCCTCCTTGGGAAGGAGGCGTGTTGCCGCTACACCACAGGTGCAACTCGCATTTATTTTAACAAGGAAGCTTTTATAAATCCAGAAGTTTATGGGATGTTTAAAACTTGACCGGTTGTGATTAGAGGGTTACCGTTTGGAAGCTTGCCTATTTTTCCAAAGTTAGCGTCTCGTATTTTTGTCCAAGAAGAGCCTTTACCGTAAAACTTTAGTGAAATTCCCCACAAAGTATCGCCTTTTGCGACAGTATATTTTCCATTTGGTGCAATTTTTGGCAAGGAGAGTTTTTGTCCGGGAAAAATAACATTTGGATTTTTTAAGTCATTAGCTGTTGCTATCGAAGTCCAGCGATACCCATTTTTGTAATTTTTGACGGCAATTTTCCATAGAAAGTCACCCTTTTTTACAGTGTACATTTTAGGAAATTTACCTGGTTTAACAACCCCCTCTTGTTTACCCTTCTCCTTAACTTTGTTAGTTTGCTGGGATTGATGAGTTACACCTTCTGTTACTTTCCCGGCTTCTTTTCTGCCAAATATGAAGAAAGCGCCGATGAGAATTAAGACGATTACTATTATGACTATTATAGCTGGCGACCGATTTTTAAAAAGATTTCCCACTAAACCTCCTTAGTTGGTAAATATAGCTGCGGCAGAAAAGCGAATGGGCGGTTTTCGAAGGACGTTATTTATTAGATTATCAGGAAAATTTTAGCTAGTCAAGGGGTATTTATGGCGGGTCCGACCGGACTCGAACCGGCGATCTCCTCTTCGACAGAGAGGCATGTTAACCGCTACACCACGGACCCACTAGGAGCACGTACTCTACCAAATTTCTCCCGCCTAGTCAATGTTAGTAATGATATAATTAAAAAAGATGAAAAATGAATTTACAAACAAAAATATCGCAGATTTGCTAAGAAATGTCTCGGCTGTCTATCAGTTAGAAGAATCCAACCCTTTTCAAGTGAGGGCTTACGATTTAGCTGCGGATTCTATAGAGCACACCAGTAGCGAAATAAAAGAGGTTTGGGAGAAAGGTAATTTGGATCAAATTCCTCGGCTTGGTGAGCATATTCGGAAATATATTGGCGAATTGTTCAGAACAGGCAAGGTAAAACACTTTGATAAAGTTTTATCTTCCGTGCCGGAGAGTATGTTTGAGTTTCTTAAAGTTTCTGGAGTAGGGCCTAAAACAGCCTACAAACTTGCAGATGCAGGTGTTGTTAGTATTGAGGATCTTGAGCGCCGCATTAAAAGTGGCTGGCTCGCGAAAAAAGGGTTCAGTGAAAAAAATCTCCAAAACATTCTTGGCGGGGTAGAAGAGTTTAAAAGAAAATCCGATCGAATACTGCTTCCGGTTGCGGCTGAGGCTGCAAAAAAAATTATTGATTATTTAAAAAAAGATAAAAGTGCGGTCGCGGCAGATTCATTAGGAAGCTTAAGAAGAAAGGTTGCGACTGTCGGTGATATAGACATCTCAGTCGCCACACACGAACCCAAAGAAGTCATCGAACACTTTAAAAAATATCCAGGTACGAGCCGGGTTGTTGAGTCCGGGGATCGCACGGCCACTATATCTTTAAGGGACGGGACTCGGGTGGATTTAATGGTTCAACCACCGGAGCAATACGGATCACTTTTGCATCATTTTACCGGATCAAAAAACCATAATATTCACATGAGATCGATTGCGCGAGAAAAAGGCTACTCTATTTCCGAATACGGAATACAAAAAATAAAAACTGGTGAGAGTATCAAATGTGCCACTGAAGACGACGTTTATACTCTTTTTGATATGCAGACCCCGCCACCCGAGTTGAGGGAAGATACTGGTGAAGTAGAAGCTGCGCTAGCTCATAATTTACCGAAGTTAATTAAACTTTCGGGTATTAAAGGAGACATGCAGACTCATTCTGTATGGAGCGATGGACAAAATACAATTGAGGAGATGGCTCTTGCTGCAAGTAGGTTGGGTAGAGAGTATATTGCGTTGACAGATCATTCTTACCCAAGTACAGATTTTAACAAGAGGTTAAAAGAGATAGAACAATTTAATTACTCCCAAAATAAAATTCGAGTAATTTCTGGACTCGAAGTTAATATAAATGTGGATGCAAGTTTGCAAGTTACTGATGACGTGCTTGCAAAACATGAAGTTGTTTTGGTTTCGATTCACACCAGCTTTCGCCAACCAAAAGAAGAGATGACCAGGAGGATTATTAAAGCTTTAGAAAATCCTTACGTGGATATATTTGCCCATCCGACCGGGCGTCTACTTCTTGAAAGAGAAGGGATAGATGCCGATTGGGAGAAGATATTTAAAACTGCAGTAAAGTTTAATAAATTTTTAGAGATTAATGCTTCTACTGACAGACTTGATCTACCTGATAACTTAATAAGAGAAGCAAAACGCTGTGGAGTTAGATTTTCCATTGGTACGGACTCGCATCAAGTTGACCAGCTTTCTCTTATGGAGTACGGTGTGGCGAACGCCCGGCGGGGTTGGGTCGAGGCGAAAGATGTAATTAATACCTTGTCATATAAAAAAATAAAGGATATACTGTATTTATGATAATGTGGGTAGTTGTCGCAGTTATTGTAATTATAGTAACCTATATTTGGAGCGCCTATAACAGTTTAGTTACTAGTCGAGTGAGGGTGAAAGAAAGTTGGAGTGGTATTGATGTCCAGCTCAAAAGAAGAAGCGATTTGATACCGAATCTAGTCGAGACAGTGAAAGGTTATGAGAAACACGAGAAAGAGGTATTCGAAAAAGTTACCCAAGCGCGAAGTGCTCTTCTAAGTGCCGGAGACGCTAAAGAAGCCGCCGGTGCAAATAATATGCTTACGGGAGCATTAAAATCTCTATTTGCTGTGGCCGAGGCTTACCCAGAACTCAAAGCATCAGATAATTTTAGGGAGTTGCAGGAAGAATTATCCGATACAGAAACTAAAATTGCCGCCTCCCGTCAGTTTTATAACACTAATGTTTTAGATTACAATACAAAGATTCAAGTATTTCCGAGTGTTTTCATAGCAAACCTCTTAGGTTTTAAGCCAGAAGCTTTTTTTGAAGCTGAAGGTGAAGAAAAAGAGCCTGTCAAAGTAGATTTTTAAGATGGTCTCAAATTTAGTTAAGATCTTTGCAGGTTCTGCTCATCCTGATTTATCCAAGCAAATAGCAAAAAATATCGGTAAACGCTTGAGTGAGTCTAAATCCGATCTTTTTCCCGATGGCGAATGGAGTGTTTGGATAAACGAACCGGTAAACAACGCTCAGGTTTTTGTTGTTCAATCCACTAGTCCGCCGGTAAATTCCAATTTAGTAGAACTTTGCCTTATTGCCGATGCTCTTCGTCGTGAAGGAGCACGCCGAATTTGCGCAGTCATTCCCTATTTTGGTTATGCCCGTCAAGAGAGGCAATCTCGGACAGGGGAGCCAATCAGTGCTAAAGTAGCGGCGGATATTTTGGTGGATTCTGGGATAACAAAAGTAATTACAGTAGATCTTCACGCCGAACCAATCGTCGGTTTTTTTAATGTCCCCGTAGTTCATCTTTCCGCTTTAAAACTTTTAGCCCAAAGAATAAAGAGATTGAGTTTGAAAGATCCAGTCGTAGTTTCACCAGATGTTGGTGGGGTCCGCCGAGTCCGCAATTTTGCCTACCATTTAGGTTATCCAATTGCCGTAGTAGAAAAACGCCGCTTTTTTGAACAGAGGGACAAAACCGAAGCTATGACCATGGGTGGCGATGTTGTTGGAAAATCGGCTATAATTTTGGACGATCTTATCTCTACCGGTGGGACAATAGTTGAGAACGCGAAAATTTTAAAAGATGCTGGAGTTAAGAAAGTAATAGTTTGCGCCACTCACGCTGTTTTTACAGGTAATTATAAAGAAAAATTAGGGGATGATATTGTCGAAAAAGTTATTGTTACGGATACGATTCCAGTTCCAGCCGAGAAAAGATTTAAAAAGTTAGAAGTAGTCTCCTGTGCCAATCTTTTGGCCGAATCCATAAAGCAAGATTATATCTACAATAGATAAAAGGCTTGATGGTTCGTCATTGTTTAATTAAGTTGATCAAACCTAAAGGGTTATTTACTACTTGATTTGTCTCATAGTCAATTTGTATAATCTCTGAGAACCAAACAATTTAATAACCGCGGCTCGTCGGTAGTGTTGGAGGTGTGAATATGTCCGAAATAATCTCCCAAGATAGGAGTTTGATCCCTGCGGCGGATCTTCTTTCAGTCAGAGAGCTTCCCGATCTTCTTGAGGCAGTCAAACCAGTCAAACTGGTCAGTGCGATTAAGACAGGGTTTACTCTGGCCTTCGACAACCTGCGGGAGGTAGTTCAGATAATCCGGGAATTTAACCCTCTCTGGAAAGTTATCTACGACCACCAGAAGGCAGGTTGCGACATTCCTCGGAACGGCGAAAAATTCGCCTACAAAATGACAGAGGCCGGCGTCGATGCGGCGATTATTTTTCCCTTGGCAGGAGTAGAAACCGAGATGGCTTGGATAAAGGCTCTCCAGGAAGTTAAAATTCCGGTTATCGTTGGTGGTGAGATGACACACGAGGGATTCTTTGTAAGTGAGGGTGGTTTCATCGCTGATAACGCTCCAGAACGTATGTTCAATGTCGCTGCTAGTATGGGGGTGCGGAACTTCTTCCTGCCAGGTAATAAGCCGGACAAGATTGAAGTATATCAACGCCTGCTCTCCCAATTCACGCATGGGGAAGACTTCAGCATCTATTCATGCGGGTTTGTGACACAAGGGGGCGACATCACTGAGACCGGTAAGGTTGTTAGAAGAAAATCCCATTACGTACTTGGAGAGGCTGTTTACAAGGCGGGTGGGTTAGAAGCAATGCGAGCAGCAGCTGGGAAGGCAGCATCACAAATTCTAGCTGCTTAGAAGGAGGTTTTGAATGGTTGGTATCGAAGAAATCCAACTTCTCAAACGGGCAATCGAGCAGTATGCCATAGATAAACGGGGGGAGTTTGACCTCAGCTCGGGAAATAAGACCAACTACTACTGTACACTACGCAACGTAACTCAGCGCCCTGATTATGCCGAGATAATCGGGGAACTCATGGCCCCAGCAGTTATCGCCTCAGGCGCTCAAGGTGTGGGCGGCATGGTTCTTGGTGCGGTGCCGATAGCACAGGCGATTGGGGCGGCGGCGAAGAAGGGAGGCTTTATCATCCCTGGTTTCTCCGTTCGCCCAGAACCTAAGGACCACGGATCTGAAGAACAAAGCGGAGTCTCGGCTTCAGTAGCAGCGGATGGTGGCATTCTGTTGAGGGAAGGACGAAGATTGGCGGTGGTTGAGGACACAATCACCACGGGCGGTTCCGCCTTGAAAGCCATAGAGGCGGTTGAGAGTTTGGGTTGTCGTGTCGTTCTTGTCCACGTAGTAGTAGAGAGACATGAAATGGGAGGCCACAGATTCCGAGAGCTGGGAGTCCCTTTCAAAAGACTGTTCTACACCGATGAGAGAGGCCAGCTCTATGTTGATCAGGAACTCTCTCAGATGGTCAATACGTGAACGGGAGAAGGGAAATCGCGTGGTTGTGGTTTCGCGCAAGCGACTACGACCACGCGGTATCCACATATCATCTTTATCAGCTTTTAGTTATTACATTAGCAGAAGAATACTCGTAAAGTTTATATAATTTTGTTAGAATAGCTTGTTATGAGTGCAGTACCGACAGTTTACAATCAAATTTCGGCAAATAGATTCAAAACACTATTAATAATGTTTCTTTTTTCAGCTTTTGTGGTTGGCGTCGTCTATATCTTTGCAAGAGCATTTGGTTATCAAGGGCCCGGAATTTTAGGTTTTGTCGGGTTTGCTTTAATTTTTGTTGGAGTTTCCAATCTTGTGTCCTATTACTACTCTGATAAAATGGTTCTGGCTCTTTCGGGAGCTCAAAGAATAGAGAAAAAAGATTCTCCCGAAGTTTACCGTATTGTCGAGAACCTTTCAATTGCAAACGGTACCCCAATTCCAGCCATTTATATAATTGATGATTCCGCGCCAAATGCTTTTGCGACCGGCCGAGACCCGACCCACGCGGCTGTTGCTGTTACGAGTGGTCTTCTTAGTAAGTTGGAAAAACTTGAACTCGAAGGGGTTATCGCGCATGAGCTTTCCCACGTAAAAAACTACGACACTAGGCTCATGGCAGTAGTTTCTATTTTAGTTGGTACAATTGCACTTCTAGCCGATTTTTTCTTAAGAATGACGTTTTGGGGAGTTCGGGGTCGCAGCCGAGATAACGAAGGGCAGGCAGGAGCAATTTTCCTGGTAATCGGCTTAATTTTAGCAATACTTTCCCCGATTATTGCCACGTTAATTCAACTTGCGGTTTCCCGAAGACGAGAGCTTCTAGCGGATGCCTCTGGGGCTTTACTGACACGTTACCCAGAAGGGTTGGCCAAAGCGTTAATTAAAATATCAAACGACAAAGACCCTCTTGAAGTGGCTAATAAAGCGACAGCCCATTTATACATTGCCAATCCTTTTAAGGACGATCATGGTGCCGTCGGCTGGTTTTCAAATTTGTTTAATACTCACCCACCAATTGAAGAACGAGTTAAAGCCCTGAGGGAAATGGAAGGTTCTGTATAATGCAAAAGGAAAAAGTAAAAAGTCAAAAAATAACAAAAGGAGATGTAGAACATGTAGCGAAGCTTGCGAATATTAATATTACCCAAAATGAGGAAGAAAAATACTCTAAAGAACTCTCAGAAGTAATAAATTACAACATGAGACATCTGGAAGGGATTAACACCGAGGCTGTTATTCCTACGGCCCACTCTACAGGTGAAACCTCAATTACGCGGCGAGACGAGACCGAGGAAGGTTTGAGTCAGGAAGAGGCTTTAATAAACGCGCCTAATACCCACAACGGTTTCTTTAAAGTGGATCATATATTTGGAGAATAATAATGGATTTGCCTTCGTTAACAATTAAAGAGGCCCGTGAAGCTCTCAAAAATAAAAAAATATCCTCTAAAGAACTAACAACTGCTATATTAAACAGAATTAGCAATATTGAACCCAAACTTGACTCTTACATTACTATAACTTCGGAACTAGCTTTAGAACAAGCCAAAAAAGCCGATGAAATAATATCGACCGGGCAAGAAGTGTCGCCCTTGATTGGAATCCCGGTAGCTATTAAGGATGTGTTTGTTACAAAAGGAATTCGGACCACTTGCGCCTCTAAAGTTCTTGAGAATTTTATCCCCCCTTACGACTCCACAGTTTACGAAAAATTGCTAGATGCTAGGTGCGTCACGTTGGGTAAAACAAACATGGATGAGTTCGCTATGGGCGGCTCTACTGAAAATTCCGCGTTTAAGATAACAAAAAACCCGTGGAATGTAAAGAAGGTTCCGGGAGGATCGTCCGGTGGATCGGCTGCCGCCGTGGCAGCGGATATGTCGGTCTATTCAGTTGGTAGCGACACTGGGGGAAGTATTCGTCAACCAGCCGCGTTTTGCGGGATTGTTGGTTTGAAACCGACTTACGGAAGAATTAGTCGCTATGGTTTAGTGGCAATGGCTTCCTCTTTAGATCATCCCGGCCCAATAACGAAAACAGTTGAAGATGCAGCGATAGTGCTCAAAGAAATTGCCGGATTTGACCTAAAAGATTCAAATTGTATTGATAGGCAGGTTCCGGATTATCCGACACTTCTAGATGGACAAATAAAGGGATTGAAAGTCGGTGTACCTAAAGAGTTTTTTGGTCACGGTGTAGACGCAAAAGTTGCCGAGACGGTTAAAGCCGCTATTAAAAAATTGGAAGATTCGGGAACGGAGATTGTTGAAATTAGCTTACCGAGAAGTACGGATGCGGTTGCCGTTTACTACTTGATAGTCCCCTCCGAGGTTTCGGCAAATATGGCTCGTTATGACGGGATCCGTTACGGATTTGGAAGAGATAAATTTGGGGAGGAAGTAAAAAGAAGAATAATGCTGGGAACTTACGCTTTATCTTCTGGTTATTACGACGCCTACTATTTGAAAGCCGCAAAAGTCCGCACTCTTATTATCGAAGAGTTTAAAAAAGCTTTTGAAAAGGTGGATGTAATTGTAGGCCCAACCTCCCCAACTACAGCATTTGGTATTGGGGAAAAAGCAGACGACCCTTTGCAAATGTATTTGGCGGACGTTTTAACTTGCCCTCAAGATTTAGCGGGGGTACCGGCCATCTCAGTACCTTGCGGTTTTGTCGAGGAATTGCCGGTTGGGCTTCAAATTACCGGTAAGCATTGGGATGAGGCGACAATTTTGAAAGTTGCTCACGCTTACGAACAAGCAACAGACTGGCGCAAGCAAAAACCACAAATCTGATGGGAATCTTAGATTTTTTTAGCGGAAAACCGAAATACAAGACTCTGCAAGAGGCTTATTTGAGTGGTCTTGATAGAAATTTGGTAACTGAACGGTGGGAAGATTTGGAGGGAAAATTAAGCTCAAAATCCCCGGCGGCAGCTCGAGAGGCGGTTTTGGAGGCGGACAAAGCTTTGGGTTACGCCCTGGAAAAAATTTATCCGGGAGGCGAAAATACAGGGGAGCGTCTAAAAGCCGCCAAGAAAAAATTCTCGGGGAAATACGACGATTACGACGCTCTTTGGTACGCTCACAAAATCCGCAACGAAATGGTTCACAACGTTAATTTTGAATTACCTACTACGCAAGCAAAAGATATATTGGAAAAATTTAAGAGAGGCTTAGAGATTTTAGGAGCGTTATGAGGGAGTACGAAACAACAATTGGTTTGGAAGTGCATGTTCAACTAAAAACAAAGTCCAAAATGTTCTGTACAGGTATTGCCGAATATTTCGGAGAAGAGCCAAACTCACACACTTGTCCCGTTTGCCTCGGGCTTCCGGGGGCTCTCCCCGTAATAAATCAAAAGGCAATAGAATCTGCAATCAAGGTTGGTTTGGCCTTAAATTGCCAAGTAAATAAAGAAACAAAATTTGATAGGAAAAATTATTTTTACCCGGATTTACCTAAAGGTTATCAGATTTCTCAGTACGATTTACCAGTCTCGAGGCAGGGTCACATATTGGTCGAGGGGAAAAAAATCAGAATCAACCGGGCTCATATGGAAGAAGATACCGGAAAGTTAATCCACACAAAAGTGGCTGGGAAAATGGTCAGTTTAATAGATTTTAATCGCTCGGGAGTCCCTTTGCTGGAAATTGTCTCAGAGCCGGATATTTCTTCTCCGGAAGGGGCCCGCAGTTACGCCAAGAAGCTGCACCAAACCATGCGTTACTTGGAAGTGGCCGATGTTGATATGGAAAAAGCCGGCATGAGATTTGATGCCAACGTTTCTCTTCGAGCCAAGGGGGATAAGGAGCTGGGAACTAAAGTTGAAATAAAAAATATAAACTCATTTAGATTTTTAGCTAAGGCTCTGGAGTTTGAAATCGTCCGCCAAGCGAAGAAATTGGACGCCGGAGAAAAAATTATTCAGGAGACTCGCGGTTGGGTGGAAGGCAAAGGTGAGACAGTCTCCCAACGAACAAAAGAGACCTCCCCAGACTACCGGTATTTTCCAGAACCAGACCTTCCGCCCCTCTCTATAAGCGCGGAACTGGTTGATAATCTAAAAAAACAAATGCCGGAACTTCCGGACGAAAAGTTAGAACGTTTTCAGAAGGATTACGCTTTAGGGGCTTATGATAGTCGTTTGTTGACCGAAGACAAAAATCTTGCCGATTGGTATGAAGAGGCAGTTTTGGACTATACCAGATTGGGACAAAATAAAAAGGAGCCTACCAATATCGATTTCCAAAAAACAAAAAAAGTTGCTAACTGGGTTTTGGGGGAATTGGCCAGGCTTTTAAATGATAAAGGGCAAAGTATAAAAGAGGCAAAAATAGAACCCGCCGCACTTGTGCAGTTACTTCTCTTAGTAGACGGCGAAAAGATTACCCGAGAGACAGCCAAACAAGTGTTTGCTAAGATGTTTCAAGAAGGAAAACTGCCTGCTAAAATAATAGAGGAGGAGGCCTTAGGACAGATGACGGAAGAAGAATTGGAAGGGGTAGTAGTTAGCGTAATAGAGGAAAATGAAAAGGCATCTACCGACTACAAAGCCGGTAAAAAAGAATCGTTAAAATTTTTGGTTGGACAGGCGATGAAAAAAACTAAGGGCAAGGGGGGTCCGCAAATTATAACTAGGGTTCTCCAAGAAAAACTTTTATGAATGCCGAAGTAGGCACAGAAGTAAAATACGATTTAATCACAACTGCCGACGGTCTCGTAAAAATAATTGATGATTTGGAAAAATCGCCCATTATTGGTTTGGACACTGAAGGTACGAAATTTGATCCGTTCACCGCGAAATTACTACTTTTACAAATATCTACGAAAAATAATATTTACGTTATCGATAATGGTAAAGTAGATATCTCCCCAATAAAACACATTTTGGAGTCGGAAAGACCACTAAAAATCGCTCAAAACGCCAAGTTTGACTATTCGTTGTTAAAAGCCCAGGCGGGAGTAAAGCTAGGGGCGGTTTTTGATACTATGCTTGCCGAAAGAATTCTGACGATGGGGGTCTCTCGGGAAATATCTCTAAAGACGATTGCGGAGAAATACCTAGGTGTAAAAATGGATAAGACAATCCGGGAAACTTTTACAGATCCTAGGAATAATACCGGCCAGGTAAACTTCACCAAAGAACAGCTTGATTATGCGGCCCGTGACGTTTCAGTTCTTATTCCAATTTTCGAGAAACAGTTCAAAAAACTTCAAGAGGAAGGGTTAATCGAAGTAGCAAAGCTAGAATTTTTAGTTGTACCGGTTGTTTCAGAAATGGAACTAAGGGGATCGTTAATTGACCAAGTAAAGTGGCGAAAATATATAGCCGAGTTGCGGGAGAAGAGAGATATAATTAACAAAGAAATACAAGACGATTTGCGCCATTTAAGCCCTTACTCTCAAACAGATCTTTTTGGTAATGAGGTTGATACAATAAATCTCGACTCGCCTTTACAACTTCTCACCGCTTTTAAAAAAATGGGGGTTGAGTTGCCCAATACCGCCGAAGCCACTTTACATAAATCCGCTCACCCCTTAGCAAAAAAACTTTTAGAGTACCGAGCTTACGAGAAAATGATCACTTCTTTTGGGGAGTCTATCCTTGAGAAAATTCACCCTATCACGGGCAGACTACACCCAGATTTCATCCAGCTTGGGGCGGATACAGGTAGGTTTGCCTGCAATAATCCAAACTTACAACAAATACCGGCCGACTCCGGTTTCCGGAGTTGTTTTATCGCGACTCCTGGTTACAAACTTATAACAGCTGATTATTCTCAAATTGAACTTAGAATAATGGCGGAAGTCAGCGGAGATCCGGCTTTTCTAGAAGCATTCCAAGAAGATACGGATTTGCACACTTTAACAGCGAGCCAAATGTTTCGAATGCCAATTGAGAAAGTTAATAAAGATAAAAGATTCCAAGCAAAATCAATTAATTTTGGCTTGATGTATGGTAGAGGGCCAGCTTCTTTAGCCAATCAAATCGGTCTTTCAGTCGAGGAATCGAGAAAGTTACTGGAAGTTTATTTTGCAAAATATAAAAAAGTAAAGCAGTGGCTAGATAATGTTGGTCGCCAATCAGTTCGCCAAGGGTACATCCGTACATTGAGCGGAAGGAAAAGAATGTTTAATTTACCGGATAAAACTGATATGGATTACGAAAAATTGATTGGAGCAGTGGAGAGACAAGGGAAAAATACGCCTATACAAGGCACGAGCGCCGACATTACAAAGTACGCTTTGGTTTTTATAGAGCGGGAAATTAAAAGTAGGGGGCTGGACGCTTACTTAATTCACACTGTCCACGATGAAATTGTAACCGAGGCCGCCGAAGATACCGTAGAGGAAGTTGCCAGTTTAGTTGAGGAGCAAATGATTAAAGCGGGCGAAAAACTTTTGAAAAAAGTTCCGGTGAAAGTAGACATTCATATTTCAGAGTGTTGGGAAAAGGGTTAGGGAGTCTGGTAGAGGTTTATGATAATTGACCTTAAGTTAGCCTCATAGTATACTTATTGTATGGGCCTACTGCTCGCGAGATGGATTTATCCACACTTTCATAATGATCACCATCCTTTTGCAATTCGCCACCAAGCTCTTTTTGGGTTTGTAATTATACTCTCTTTAGTTCAGGTTGTTACTAACGCAGTAAGTGGCAATCCCAAAATATTAGGCTACGCAACTAATATATCTTCCGAGGTAATTGTTAATTTAACAAACAACGAAAGGGTGAAGGAAAATGCCCCCGCGTTGCAGGAAAGTACGCTTCTAGATAGGGCTGCCGCCCTTAAAGCGCAGAACATGTTTGCTAAAGATTATTGGGCCCACTTTGCACCAGATGGCACCTCGCCTTGGTATTTTTTCGATAAAGTCGATTATAAATATTCCTGGGCTGGGGAAAATCTCGCTCGGGATTTTCAGACTTCTTCTGGAGTTGTTGCCGGTTGGATGGCTTCCACCGAAGGGCACCGAGAAAATATTTTAAATCCCAACTTTACTCAGATTGGTGTCGCTGTAGAAAACGGCACGCTTCTGGGGAGTCAAACTACCCTAGTGGTTCAACTTTTTGGCAGACCAGTAAGTTATTTAGCGTCCGCACCAACCAATACACAGTCGGCTAAGAGTACCTCTGTTAATGATAATTTGGTTTTACCGACAGGTAAAGCAAGCCACACTACTATTGGCAAGGAAAAGGCGGTTATCACCTCCTCAGGTTTAAGTGTCGGTTCGGGCTTGAATCTTGCCGAGTTGGTAAGAAATATGAGCCTTAGCCAAAAAACAAGTTTCTCCCTACTTTTTGTTTTAGGATCACTTTTTGCCCTGGATTCAGTGGCAATTTTTCGTAAAGAACACACTCGGTCTAACAGCCATTCCGGAATGCACGCAGTAGTAATCTTGGTACTGATGGTAACTCTAATGGCGCAAAGCTTAGGAGTAATTTTATGAAAAAATATCACCTTTCCCATGCATTGCAGTACGCTGTCTTGGCCGTAGTCTTTTTAGTTTCAATACCGACTCTGTTTGTTGTTAGGCAGGAAGGAACGCGGATTTTTCTTATTTTTGCCCTGAGTCTGTTCTACTTGGTAGTTGGTATTTGGCATCATCTCGAAGAAAAAAATTTAACGGCCACAACCCTCTTGGAGTATTTAGCCGTCAGCTTAATAATCTTTGTTGTTCTTTTTTCTGTTTTTCGCTGACAGGTAGTTATTTGACATACAAGAGCCCAAAGTATAAAATAGTTTGGTTTATGGAAGAGCGTAAAGAAGAAATAAAATTAGAGCCTGGAGACACCGCTCGCATCAGCGTTAGAGTTAAAGAAGCCGGCAAAGAAAGAATTCAAGTTTTTGAAGGCGCGGTTATATCCGTTCGCGGTAGTGGTGAATCTAAAACTTTTACAGTCAGGAAAATTGGTGCGGCTGGCGTGGGAATAGAGCGAATTTGGCCCGCCGGCAGTCCAAGTATTCAAAAGATTGAGATAAGAAAAAAATCTCCGGCACGGCGCGCAAAACTGTATTTTCTTCGTTCCCGTAAAGGTAAAGCCGCTTTGGGTATATGAGGCGTGTTGCCGCCCACTTTCAATACGAAAAAGAGCTTTGGAAAAAGGGAGTAGAGTTTGTCGCTGGTGTCGATGAAGTTGGTCGTGGTTCCTGGGCCGGGCCAGTTGTGGCAGCCGCCGTTGTCTTCCCCAAAAACATAAACTTCGCAGAAGAACTTTACGATTCAAAGTTGGTTTTACCAAGACACCGCGAAAGGCTATCAAGGTTGATTCACCAGTATGCTTTGGCGATCGGTTTGGGAGTGGTTGAAGTGCCGGTGATAAACAAACTCGGTATTGGTAAAGCCACCCAGAGGGCATTTCGGAAGGCAATTTTTCAACTCACGAGCGTTCCCAGCTGGATTCTAATTGACGCTTTTTATATAAAACACCTCAAAAAGGACAACCAGCTGCCAATTAAAAAAGGAGACACAATAGCGGCCTCTATCGCTGCTGCCTCAATAGTCGCCAAAGTTTATCGGGACTCCCTGATGAGAAAGTTGGGAAGACTCTACCCAGAATACGGGTTTGGTGTTAACAAAGGCTACGGAACAGCCTTTCACCAAGAGGCTATCAGAAAATACAAGCTTTGCAAAGCTCACAGGCTCTCCTTTAATTTAAGTTATCTAACCCAATGACAAAAACTTCCTTAGGTAAAAAAGGTGAAGAAATTGCTGAAAAATTTTTAATTGATCGGGGCTTCAAAATACTTGAAAAAAATTTCCGAGCCCGTTTTGGGGAGATAGATATAATTGCAAACTACAAAGATACTTTGGTTCTTGTCGAAGTCAAGACAAGACATTCTGCAAATTTTGGTTTACCCGAAGAAGCAGTAACATATCGGAAAATAAAAACGATTGCTAAAGTTGGGGAATACTACCGCGCTTTCAAGGAAAATCTGCCTGATTCGGAAAGAATTGATGTGGTGGCGGTTGATTTTGACGAAGACGGAAAATTAAAAAGGGTTGAGTTAATTGAAAACGTTACCGGCTAATTATGATTCGAGTTTTCAATACTAGTTTCTTGGTCGACCTCATATGTCGTATCCGTACGAGAATTTGAGTGCAAATTGACCTCAAATTTTCCGTCACCACTCATTGGTAAAGTAATACTTAAATTCCCATCTTTTAGTTCTTTCTTAAAATCTATTGGGGGTTGTGGTTCGGGCGTTATGTTCACTGATGCATCTGATCCTTCCTCTGAAGATTTTATTGAAATACTAATTCTTGACGTGCCGGCTGGGTCTGGTGTTTTTGGGGTTTCAGGTGTTTGAGGTGTACTAGGGGTTGCTTGGTTGGGTGGTTGTGGATTGCTCGATTCATCTGTATTTGGGGTGGTAGTATTCTCGGCTAAAGATTGATTTGACTGGAAAAAAGCTAGGGCTCCGACAAGTGCTACCCCGAGTATAACTGCTCTATATTTAAATACTCTGGAAAAGACTATCAACCTCATTAAAAAGACCATATCACTGCGGCGGTAAAAGTGTCAAGAGGTAAAATTGGCTACTGTCTAAATTCAAACTACAAGCAATATTTACAAGCCAAACCCCCTCTGCTATACTCGCCGCATGGATGCAAGTGAGCAGCAGGTAAATCAACCGGCCAGTCTTGGCCGAAAAACAAAGACCCCGGTTGCGGCCTTAGTCGCCTTACTCGTTTTGGTACTTGTGGCCTTTGCTTGGTGGTTTATGTTTCGGGGCGCAAGACAGGCAAAAGCACCGACTAGTAACTATATGAATCCGACTGCCACTTCCTCCGCAAGTAACTCGGTGACACCAGGCGGAACCAGTAAAACGTATCCGGTGAAAGTGTATTTTTCAAAACACCCGGATTCGGATAGCGATCCAACCAAAGTCTTCGCTGTGAGCCGAACATCGACGGATGCCGGTGTCGCAAAATTTTCCCTTAGCGAGCTTATTGCTGGGCCAACGGCAGCCGAAAAAACCCAAGGTTATTACACCCAGCTAACTGTTTCGGGTAGTAGTAGCTGTGCTGGAGACAGTTTTACGATATCAATTGTTTCTGGAAAAGCGACCGTAAAATTCTGTAAAGAAACTTCTCTTGGTGGGGAGCTGGATAGTGCTCGTCTTCAGGCGGAAATTGAGACTACTATTCAACAATTCTCAACTATCACAAAAGTGGTCGTTCTAAATAAAAACGGGGACTGTATGTTTGATTTATCCGGAATGAATATGTGTCTTTCTAACTAGAACCTTGGGTTTTATTTTCCTTTACCGCTTTGCCATTATTAATTTCGTAGCCAGCATCTTTAGCTAAGGCTTCCACAACTTCTTTTATATAAGCAATTTCTTTTTCTGCTTTTACATCGGTCTCATAATCAAGTTCGGCTCGTTGCTCCTCTCTTTCCGCCTGTCGGTTTTGGCTTATCATAACGAATGTAGACAAAAATATTGCTTCCAGCGAAACGATTAAAGTAAGAAGACCAAACGGGTAGGGATCAAATCTATGAAGCACCGCAATTAAACCAATGTTAACTAACACCCAAAGGGCGAACCAAATAGTATGGACGTAGACAAAACGCATACTGCCAACAAAACTTGTGATCGCATCGGATATGTTATCTTCCAGAGCCCTTTTCTTTTCCAGCTCGTCGTTGAGATTTTTTGCCATATTTAACTCAAAAAAAAAATTATACCACTGTTGTGCCCTAAAATGAAAATATGTAATATACACACATGAAGTTTTTGGTTTTTCAACACGCTCCCCACGAACATACAGGATTAATTAAAAAATTTGCGGACTCTCGCGGGGTCAGTTTAGATACTGTCGAACTTTGGAAACCGTACAGGATTCCGACAATCGAAAATTATGACGCCCTTATAATAATGGGCGGGCCGATGGGAGTTTATGAGGGGAAAGACACCTTTCCTTCGAAAGAAGACGAGTTAAAAACTATAAAAAAGGCCGTCGGAAAAATTCCCATTCTTGGTTTTTGCTTGGGAAGCCAACTTTTGGCAGCGGCGTTAGGGGCGGAAGTTTATCCTAATATCCAAAAGGGTAAAAAGATTAAAGAGATAGGTTATTACGAAGTAAATTTAACAGGGCAAGGACTCCAAGATAGATTGTTCAAGGGATTCTCCTCGCCGCTCTCGGTTTTGCAGTGGCACGGTGATATTTTTGAACTGCCGTCTGGCGTAACTTTATTGGCAACCGGAGAGGTTTGCCCAAACCAAGCCTTTTGTTACAAGAACGCTTATGGGCTTTTGTTTCATTTCGAATTTACTCCGGAGATGATAGCTAAGCAAATTGAAGTTGATAAAGAATGGATTCACGCTGATTTTGAGTTGGATGAAAGCGAATTGCTAAGAAAAGCCACAGAAAACGCGGTTCTAATGGAGCGAGAGTGCCAAAAACTTTTTGACAACTTTCTTTCAATTGTAGAAACACCGCAAAAGCCTTAAAACTAATTTCTTGCAAATAAGAAACCCATAACCTATAATCTCCTTCAGCCTAAAGAATCACAAAACTAAATCCAACAAAGGAATGGAGGGATCAGCCGTGAAACTTACCGATGTAATATACGGTTTTCACCCGGTCATACGTTTGATGACCGCTCGGGTATCTGAGGAGGAGCTTTACACTGAGCAGCTAGCGAAGATGAGTGACGATGCTGTACGAGGCCATCTTAATCCAGATGTGCAGCGAGTTCTCTTTCTTCTTTACCATGCGGCGGTGACTGAAGACACACTTTTGTACTTAATCACTCGTAACGCCCGTGTTTTTGATGTAGGCAGTTGGGAGTTTAGGCTCTGCCTACCCAGGCCTTATCGAAGCGGTGTGGTTCTAACCGGTATTAGCGACACTGAGGCACTACGGATTGGTGCAAGTCTAAGTTTCTCACAATTGGAGAATTACCGATCCGCGGTATTTCAGAAAGGTTTATGGATTGCCCAAAACTTTTCTGAAGAAGTGCTTGATGAGCGGGTGGACACTCAGTGGGAGGAAGAGGTAGCCGCACGGTTCCATTCAGATGCTGTTCGCGACTCGGTGCTTGCTTTTTGGAGAGGTAAGAACGGCTTGTTCCTGCTTTTTCATGGCCTTGTCCACCAGCAGCAACACTTTGGAGAGGTGATATCACTGCTGGGTAGAGCTGGTCTAGCACCCAGGATTTAGCTGACCCACAAATTGGCTCCTAGACCAAACAGTTTAGGAGCCAAGAATCCTTGTTTAAAAATAAATAAAAGCTATAATAGTTCGCATGAAAGACATCGAGTCGAAGATAAATAATTTGATTAAATCTACCAACCGAACTTGGGGTGTTTATGCAGAGGATATAGACACAGGTAAAAAGTTTGTACTCAACGAAAACAGAGTTTTTGAAACAGCAAGTACTATAAAGCTTTTCATTCTATTTGCGTTGTTTCAGAAAGTAAAGCTAGAAAAAGTTAACTTAAAGACGCTTGTTAATGTCAAAAAAGAACATATCGGCGTGGTCGGTAGAAGTAGCGGTATCTTGCAGTATTTTAAACATTCGCATCCCTTGTCTTTATACAATATTGCCCTGCTCATGATAATCATGAGTGATAATCCGGCAACTAATGTTTTGATAGATTATTTGGGTAAGGACTACATTAACGATTATATTTCCAAAGACTTGCAGTTAGAAAAAACTAAGCTTTTGACAGGCAAAGTAGATTTTCCAAAAAATTTTAGAGTTGAAAACACAAAAATGGGCACGACAACTCCTTATGAAATTGCAACAACGCTAAAGAAATTAGAAGAAAACAAACTATTTGATAAAAAGACTTCAAAAAAAATAATCGAGATTCTTTCAAATCAGTTCTTTTCTAATGATATTCCGAGATACTTACCTACATGGATAAATGTAGGGATTAAAAGGTACAAAATAAGGAAGATCGCTAATAAAACCGGCTCAATTACCTACGAAGATGATAATTACTTCACGACAAGAAGCGATGCAGCTCTAATATACACTAAAAATAATCGCCGCTTTGTAATAGTTATCTATCATGAGGGGCCGAGCGATTATAACCACTTATACACACCAGACAATAAGTACAGAATAATCGGAAGCAGAATTAGTAAAGCTTTATTCGACTATTTTTTTAAGAACGCTTAGATTAACTTGCTGGCCAGGGGAAAGGCATCATATCATCTAGAGCAATTTCCTTAGTCTCGCCGTGTTGATTTGCCAAGATAATTAGCATTGGAATTTTTGAACGTAGATAGCTTTCCCAAAGAAGTTGTTTACACATGTGGCAAGGCGCGGTAAATTCGCCTTTCCTAACAGGTTCATTGCTGGTTATGGCGATGGCTACTATCCCACTTTCGCCGTGGGCGGCGGCGTGCGACAAGGCGGCTTGTTCTGCGTGCAGTGTTAAAGAAGCAGTATCTGAACCATAATTACTAGCGGAGTAGATATTGCCTTTTTTAGTTAATACGGCGGCGGAATAAACCAACGGGTTATCTTTCGGATAAACGTTCTTAAGCGCCTTTTTAGCCTCACTAACAAGTTTTTCTTTTTGTACCTTTGTTATTTTCATATTTTGAATTCTACTTTTTTACGTAGTTAAAAAGCAAGAATGTTCACTTATTGTGGAGATTCTTATACATAAAATGCTAGAATGTTAGCGATGGAAAAAGCCAGTTCAAAAGTACAACTTCCCATAAACAAAGCGCATCGTGTTATTTCCCCACGTATTGCTTACATAGTCACGAGTGTTGACAAACAGGGCAAAGTTAACGCCGCCTCTTTTTCAAACATAACTTCTGTTTCAACTGAACCAGAAAGATTGGTGCTAGCGGTTTATAAAGACTGGGATACATTAAAAAATATCCGCGGGACAAAAGAATTTGTTGTGAACGTTCCACCGAAAGAACTAATAGAACAGGTTTGGATTTGTGGGGATAAATATGCTGGTAATCCTATACCTCGAGGAGTTAATGAGTTAGAGGTAGCTGATCTAACACAAATTCCATCTGAAAAAATTGCACCTCCTCGTATTGCTGAGTGCAATATGCATTTAGAGTGCAAGATGGTTTGGATAAAAAATGTCGGTAATCATTATTTGATTTTGGCAGATATAGTATCCGCTTCATCAACATCGGGAAGTTTCGACGAGGATTTCATTCAAAATATAAATCAAACCGCACCGCTGATGGAAATTTCGAGCGGTTTTTTCACTTATCCTGAGCAAGCCATTGAAGTAGATAGAGAAAAAGCTAAAAACAAAGTAGCAGAAAAATTAAAGAAAAATGAATAGTGATTGCCCTTTTTGCGATTTTAAGGAAGACAGGATTTTAAAAGAAGGCGAACATGCCTACGTTATCTTTAGTAACCCAAGATTAATGCCAGGGCATCTTCTTGTGATATCTAAGCGACATGTTCAAAAGCTTTTGCAACTGTCAGAAGAAGAGCGAAAAGAAATTATGGATTTTGTTATCGAGTTTGAAGAAAAGATTTTAGATAAGCTTGCGTTAGGATGTGATATTCGTCAAAATTACAAACCTTACGTTAAAAACAGCCAAACCCATGTGAGTCATTTTCACTTTCACTTGAATCCAAGAAATTTTGAAGACGAGCTTTACGAGAAGGCGGACATCTACCGAAAACCTCTTTATAGAAAGTTGCCCGACGAAGAAAGAGAAAGACTTTTTAATTTTCTTAAGGACTAGGGTTTAAATGGAAAAATCTCGAAACATAAAATCCACGGTTTCTGTTTTCATTCAAAAAGACGGAAAATGGTTGATGCTGCGCCGAGCCAAAGATAAAAAATATTTGCCGGGAATTATTAATGGGCCAGGCGGGAAAATTGAAAGAGGCGAGGGCATTTTAGAAGCCGCCAGACGCGAGCTTATGGAAGAGACTGGTACTGCTGCCAAGAACTTAAAGTTGAAGGCAGCCGGAGTTGGCGGGTTTATTGACGATGAAGATGAATATCATTTTAAGGTTGTAGTTGGGGATTGGGAGGTTGGTAATCCAAAGACAACTGATGGCCAGCTGCTTTGGCTAACTCCAGAGGAAGTTCTAGCCGAGAAAGACACTCTAGCTGAGCTACTACACGTTTTTAAGAAATTTGTCGATCCGGACCAGCCAGTTTTTACCTATAAATCTCTTTATACCCACCCGAATAACTTAGTTGAGATTGTTGTTGAGGAATAATTAATTGTTAATGTTTTTAATCCCAATTTCGGGAAAGATGATTTTGTTGTCAAAAGTGAGAATGAATTCAATTACTTTGGCCACTTCGTTTGGAGTTAGAGAATTCTCCATGGATTTTTTAAAGCCGGCTTTTTCGAAAAGCTTAGTGTTTATCATGCCAGGGTAGATGCCAGTTACGCCAATGCCGTATTTTGCTAGTTCCGGTTGCAAAGCTTTTGTAAACCCAGTAACGGCCCATTTAGAAGCGGTGTAGACCGACCGCTGGACTCTTGCGTAAAACCCGGCTTGGCTAATAATGTTGATTATTAACCCAGATTTGCGCTTTTTCATCACCGGAATAGTAGCTTTTGTTAATAAAATAGTACCAGTAGTGTTTACTTCGACGGCTCTTTCTACTTCTTCGGGAGAATTTTCTTCAAGCTCTCCTTGAATCCAGAGCCCAGCGTTATTAATCAGACAATCAATTCTCTTGTATTTTTCGACAATTCTTTCGATTGCGCCTTCTACATCTTCCCATTTGGAAACACCGCAGACTTCAAAATCTACACCTAGTCCCATTGCCGCCTTTTCCACTTTTTCTTTGGTAGGGGAGAGGATAATAACTTTGTGGGATTTTGAAAGAGTGCGGGCGATTTCTTTACCCAAACCGTCACTCCCACCAGATATAACGACAACTTTTTCCATAGGGCAATTATAGCAAATTAACTCAATAAAATTTTGTAGCTTACACCAAAAATGCTAGGAGGGAAACTTAAAATTAGATAACTTAGATTCCTGACTTTAATTTGCACTACTTATGCTATAGAATATAGGTAGCATTTAAATTTATTGTTGACTAGCATTTACAATAATGCAGGTGATAGAATAAAAGCAGCCCTAAAAATTCTAAACTGTCCATGTCTCAGTCAACAAGTTTTTTAGATTCTGTTAAAAAACCTCTTACAAAATTTAGTAAATCTAGTTTTCTACGCTCTCGGAGAATCTGGGCCCTTGTAGGCTTAATAGGTTTAATTATAGTTTTTTGGGCGTTGCCAACTTATGCTGCTGCCGCACCTGGGCAAATTGGTTATCCAATAAAACGTGCTGAAGAAGCAGTTGTAGTCGCTTTGGCACCAACAAGTGGTTTACGTGATAGCCTAAAACTAGATTTTGCGGTTCGTAGGGTCCGAGAAGCAGCCTATATAGCTAACCAAGCAGATCAAGCCGGAACGGAATCGACTATCGGTTATCTACTTAACCACGGTCTAGCTAACTACGTTTATGCTGCTACTAACTCTAGTCAAGATGAGGCGAAAACGGCTGCTACAATTAATGACCTACTCCTACAATTCGAATCAACCTACAAAAATAATACCGAACAATTAGACCAAACTGTTGATCAAGATAAAAAGATTTCTCAAACAGATGCTGAGAAATTTAGAAAAAATACTGTTGATATTTACACCAGATTAGAACTTCTGCGCTTGCAGGCACCAAGCGCAGCGCAACTGTCTGTACTCACGAGTATTGATACTATCCAACAAAACTTGGCTGTCGTAAATGATTTGTTGGGTAAAGCGCCAATTTCCGTTAGTGATGTTTCGCAGCTTACTAAACTTGTTCCAGCTGGACTTCTTTCTAAAACTGACGTGGATAGTCTACTAAACAAAGTCAGCAGTAATCGAGAGTTCCACACCAAACTTAAAGATTTAGTTAATACAGGTAAACTACCCTCAGATATACTATATAGTCTCGACCAAGATGTTATTAAGCAGGTAAATCCATCACAAGCCAACGTTTTTGAAGCAGTATCCGAATTTGAGCAAATGGAGCGTATCAGCGCAGTGATTCAAGCTAGCCGACCAACTGCTGCCCAACAGCAGGATATCCAAAATTATTTAGCCACTTACAAGCCGGGTCGGCAAATACCAAAAAATGATAGCAAACGATTTGTAGTACCGATTGTCTATGGTATGACACTCGCCGGCCAACTACAAACAGATATTTCTAGCCTTGATAATGTTCACCTTAATAGTGATGACCAAGCACTTTTCGACAAATGGAAGGGTAGCTTAACCGCCAACCAACAAAATCTTAGTCAGCTTTACCAACAATTAATGACCGGTGCGTCTCTTCAGCCGGAGTTGCACACTCGAGCTCTAATACGTATGCAGTCTGAACTGGTTGACGGCGAAAAAGAGGACGTGACTCATTTGGTACTACCACCCGGATGGAATGCCGATCAACTCGGTCCCTTAAGCAACCAAATGGCAGTCGAGATTGCCGAGGCGAGATTTATCCAATCTAGTCCAAAAGAGCAAGAATCACAAATTACTCTTACTCAGAAAGAATTGCAGAAGAGCCTGGAAACCGTCAAAGAATCTCAGAGCAAGACCTTAACTACTTTGAAAACTCGTATTAACAATTTTTCAGGTACGCCAGAAGAACTTACTAAGCTAAAAGAAAGCTTTACTCTCTTAACTGCCGACCAAACCAATACCCTCACTACCTTGAAGTCTCAAATCGATGGGTTAGGCACGGCCCATTTACAACTAACTGGTTCCATAGAAACTGTTGCTAAAGAGCAGCTTATCGCTTTAACCGAACTAGAACTAAGAGCAGCTAGTAATGCCACACAACTGACAACGTCTGTAAAAACTGATCTTTCAGCTAAACTAGTTAAGCTTGAGCAAACCAATCAGCAGTTGGTCAATGCTTTTCAAACTAAAATTGATAGTCTAGACACTACCCAAACCGATTTGCAAACACAATTAACCAACTCTATTGAAACGATTCAAAACAATCAAACAGACATCGAGACACGTTTGCAAGCTCAGATTGATTCAGGTTTAGCAGCTGCTGGGCAACTGCAGACTACTCTGAGTAGTGTACAAACTAGTATTACTGGGCAAGCCAGTCAACTCTCAACCCTCGGGACTAGTACTACTGCGCTAACTACACTTGTCAATCAAGTCAAAACTACTTCGACAGAGCAATCCACGCAGCTACAGAGTCAAATTGATGGTTTAAAAATTGAACAACAGAGTGTCCGAGACTCGATTGAAACTTTGAGAACCCAACAGACAGCTGAACTGAACCAATTAACAGGACAGTTAACAACTCTGAATGCTCTACAAACCGAAACCCAAGTAACTCTTGAAACACTTGCTACGCAACAAACGAACCTCGCCTCTGATATAATCAATCTATCAAATAACTTTACACAAGTGCAATCGCTTCTGTATGATGTCGAGGAATCCCAAACTGCGGTTCAAGCTGATATTACGAACCAACAGTCAGAGCTTACTAGTTTAAGCACGCAAACCCAAGCAGCTTTGAGCGACTTGAGCGGGCAACTCTCTCAATTTACTTCCCAGCTTGGCAGTTTGACTGCAACGGCGACAACTTTATCCCAGGTAGTAACGAGCATAGAACAAGCCAGCAGCGCAACCCAGAGCGAACTCGACACCTTAATAGCCAACCCACCTTGGTCGATCATACCGGAAGGTACTTACGTTACTGCCTCCCAGTTCGATACTTTAAAAACTGAAATTGATAGTCAATTTGCCCAAAAATCAGCCGAGCTCGATCAAGAATTTCAGGCATATCAGCAGCTGCTCCACGCCGAGGTGCAGCAGCTCGGTCAAACAACTAGCAGCCAAAATACTACTTTGCAGCAAGAAGTTAACGAACTACGTCAACAATTGGAAACTTTGCAAACCCAGGTCGAACAATTGACTCCGCCAACTACTCCTGGTTTATAAACCCTATGGGTTTGCGCTTAAAAATCTAATGATCGCTAGCGCGCCTTGCGTCCTTCGGACTAATGCTCGCTCTGAAATAGAAAGAAGGTAAAATGAGAATCTTGGAATTTATAGCAGCAGTATTAGTAGTTTTATGGTTAGTTGGTTTTATTCTCCATATTGCCGGAAACTTAATCCATTTTCTACTAATAGCAGCAATTATTGTTTTAGCATTTAGATTTTTTAAGAAAATTTTCTAGATTCAATTGAACCAAGTCTAGAGCAACAAAAAGTCCTTCTTAGTTCGATTTTTCCCTCCAGAATTGCTTGGAACTACCCGGGCATTTCGAGCTACGATATTGTGCCGTTGTATCAATCAATTATTACATTTACAACTCCTGGTGTCCACTTTGGTGACCCTAGCAACTCTGCAATTAAACACCTTAGTACAGGTTCTACAACAATGGCGAAGTCTAAACCTTCTTCAACCACTTGAAGCTAACAATAAGTTTAGTGGTAACTACCTAAGTTGATTAGAATCTTAGTAAAACTCATTTACTGAACAGTATTAACAATAGATACGATGCGAAAACAACCAATAATATTAGCCCAAAATACTGAGGAACTCTCTTACCTTTATAAGTATAAATTAGAAAACAGAAAATTAGGCTAAAAACTGCAAAAAAGAACAAAGGGATGAGGTTAGTTATTCCTTTAGCATTAAAAATACCCAAGATACCACCACCGATAAGAATATTGTAGATATTGCTACCCAAGATATTTCCAACCGCCAGTTTATCTTCTTTTTTCAAAAGACTAGTTACTGTAATAACGAGCTCTGGTAGAGATGTACTTATAGAGACTGCAACCAACCCAATCAAAAATGGAGACACGCCAAGCAGGTAGGCTAGTTTTACTCCAGAATCTACCAATAACTTACTACCAAGAAGAAGGGAGGATAGTGACAAAGCTAAAAGGAGAACCGCCAGCAGTAGGTTTCTATGGTCTTTACCAAGTTCATTTAGCACTTTCTTATCCTCGTCCAACGCACCTTGCTCACCTTGCCTGATTTGCCACACTATAGCTGCTATACCTAGGGAAAGAAGTAACAGTCCTGTTACAACTTGAAGCCCCATCAGAAGTAAAATGAAAAAGAATAAAGTGCTTAGCAAGAGGTAAAAAAGCATATTCTTTTGAGTTTTTAATGTTCCGATATAGATACTGCGAAAAGTCAAGGCTAAACCAAAAATCAAACCAATGTTTGCAATGTTAGAACCAACAATATCTCCTAGAGAAAGTTCGGTTGTGTGATTAAGACCACTTTGCAGGGCAACAGAAATTTCGGGCAGCGAAGTCCCAATCGCTACAACTGTAAAACCAATTACTAAAGGAGAGATACGAATCTTTCCTGCTAGTATCAGGGCATTTCTAACAAGCCCCCTGCTTCCTAAGAGCAGAAACAACAATCCTGTAAGAAAGAGCAGAATATTTGGGAGCATAGCTTTATTTTACCCCACTCTGAAAGAGAAAACAGTCTATAATGAAAGTATGAAGTTAAAACACATCTGGTTGATTTTAGCCGCCTATGGAGTTTGGTTCGCAATTTTGTCTGGTTTAGAGCAAGCCTCCACTGGAAAATATTGGAAGTTTGCTTTGAGTTTGGTATTGGGGGTTGTAACCTACTGGATTATTGAACGAAGGTTAAAAGAAAAGTGACTAAATAAACTGCTACAACAACTAAAATGGTGACCCACGTAAGTTCCTGTTCAGATTCAAGGACTTCGTGACTTAATTTAAGTTATCTGGATTATACGAATTGCAACCTCTATTAAACAAGTATTCTTATCTCTAAATAATGTAGACACTGATATTATCCTATAATTTACTTTGAAGGCTATTTTTGATATAATCCTTTCTAGTCTGCCTAAGTAAAATATGTTATTTGGGTTAGATACATTCCTTACAGTTGCCTTTTTATATTGTTCTTCCCCTGCTCTCGCATTTATCGATTTTGTGAATTTTAATAGTTGCACAGAACTATATTGTTTATGATTGGAGTAAACATTCTTGGTTCCAATATATTTGTTATATTCGGAGCCCATTTTAATAGCTTGGCAGCAAAGATACTGACGTCAGTAGCTGTTTTCCTGGCTATTTTAGTAATAAGCAGTTTTATCATCACCCGTCTCATCAAGCTTTTCGTTAAGTAACTTATGAATACTACTCTCCCAATACTAACGGTGCTTGTGGTGACTTTAGGTTTAATTAATCTTTTTCGCTTGTCATTAATGTTGATTGGGTCTGATATCTATAACCTCAGAGTAAAAAGTAAACGTAACAAACCTAACGACTACTTACCAAAAATAAGTGTAATAATCCCAGCTTACAATGAGCAGGAGAGTGTAGCTAAGTGTCTTACTTCTGTTTTTGAGGCTGACTATAACCAGGAAAAATTGGAAGTAATCGTGGTTTGTGATGGATCAACCGATAAAACGCTTCAAGTGGTCGAGAGTTTTAGAAAGCAGTTTAATTTAAGCAATCTTAAAGTTGTGACCCAACCAAACTTAGGAAAAGCCCACGCTCTCAATAATGGAATGAAAAATCACGCAACAGGAGAACTCGTTATGTGCTTAGATGCCGATTCTTTCTTGGAAAAGACAGCGTTTCAAAAGGTTATCAAGTACTTTCAAGACGAAAAGGTAATGGCAGTAGCCGCAAATGTCAAAATAGCTGGAGCCAAAGGGCTATTGAACTTAATTCAACAGTTTGAATATTTAATTTGTTACCAAATGAAGCGGGCACAGTCCCAATACAATATTGAGTATATTATTGGCGGAATTGGTTCTGCCTTTAGAAAGAGCTATTTGGAGAAGGTTGGTTACTACGATGCTAACACAGTTACAGAGGATATTGATTTGACAATGAAAATTTTACGGGAAGGTAATAAAAAAGTTAAAGTTACCTACGCTTCAGATGTTGTTTGTTACACGCAAGCCTGTGTAAGTATAAGGGATCTGATTAAGCAAAGATCAAGGTGGAAGTGGGGTAGGTATCAAACTTTCTTAAAGAATAAAGAAATGTTTTTTTCCTCTGACGAAAATTTCACTAAAGGGTTGTCCTGGTTCTATCTGCCTTTTGCTCTTTGGAACGACCTAACCTTCGTTTTTGAACCAATTATATTGGTCTTTATTGCGACTATTTCAATTATCTTTCGTGACCCACTGATTCTTTTATCCTCACTAGTGGTAATGACATTTTACTTAATAATGAACATCTTGGCAGAGGATACGGTTTCACTACCAAGTAAGATCAAAATGATTTTGATCTCACCCCTGATATATTTTCTTTTCTTTGTTCTAAGTTACGTGGAGTATGTTGCCTTGGTCAGCTCCCTCATCAAATTACCTACTTTAAGAAACAGTCTTTCAAACAACTTCAACAAATGGGTTTCGCCTAAAAGAGTTGTGGCTATTTTAGCCGAACTAAGTATAAAAAGAAACAGTACAATTTGAGAGATAGAATCGTAGTTATCTGACTTACTAACGGTACAAAGATAAGATGCAACTAAACCTTGTCTTTCAGAATTCTCTGCTATATAATTTAATCAACAATGGTAAAAACTGCCAAACCAATCCTTTTCTCGGCCATTCTACTAATATCTGTATTTGTCTTTGCTTCCCTAGTCCTCGCAATTAACCCACAAGCAGCAAACTCTCAAGCCCAAAATGTCGCAACCCGCTCGGCAATAGGTAAAGAAAAATTGGCAGCGGCAAAATTAATTGTTTGTCAAAAAATGGAAGCTGCAATCCAAAAACGCTCAACTAAAATGGCAGATAGGTCAGCGAATATGGAAAAGGTTTTTGACTCAATTGCCGCTAGAGTTGAAGTTTACTACACAAATACGCTCTTACCAAAGGGCAAGACAGTCACCAATTACGACTCGCTAGTTGCTGATATTGCAACAAAAAAGGCAGCTGTTGCAACTGAAATTACCAGTGCCCAAACAGATTCTTCAAGTTTCAGTTGTAGTACAGCAGATCCAAAAGGCCAAATGACAGTATTCCGAGAAGATATGCAAGCAGTTATTAAATCCTTGAAGGAATACCGTACTTCAATTAAAAACTTAATTGTAGCAGTCCGTTCCGTAACTGGAGCAGAAAATTCTGCCACCAAAAGTAGTGGGGTAAACCAATAATGGATACAAATACGACACCAACAACTCCAGCGATGGGGCCAAAAAAAGATAACAAAGTCGCCTATCTTGTGATTGGTATTGTAGTGGTACTGATTGCTATAGCAGCAATCTGGTACGCTTCGGTAACTAGACAACCTACATCTCAACCGCCAACAACCCAGGTAGATAACAGCATCAAAAATGATTCAGATTTAACCTCGGTTGAAAAGAGCCTTGATTCATCAGACATTGACGGTCTAGGGTCTGAATTAGACCAAAACGATACTGACGCCTCTCAGTTTTAACTTCAAACAAGACGCGATTTAAGGAACCTCTGGCCTCATGAACTCCTTTAATTTCACCATAGAAAAACTCGACCGTTTTCTCCTACTCAGTTATAATTTGTTTAATGTCTAGTCTAAAAAAGAAGAACGTACTTTTAACTGGGTACTTACCGCTAATTTTTGTAGCATTTTTCCTTTTATTTCCCACAACAGCATTTGCACACGAGCAGTATGTTTTGACAAAACATCAACTTGGCAGTGGATTTGCTGACAAAAGCACAAACGTTCTAAAGGCTTTAGAAACCCCTGGGAACTTGATAATAGCTCTATTTGTAGGAATCGGAATTTTGAGCGTAGTAGCTTTTTATTTTTTCTTCCAATACTCAAAACTTGGAAAATTACTTAACCAGAAACTGTATAAACTCGAAAATATTGGGCATTTCTTGATACGAATTTCACTTGCCGTTTCCTTGCTTGCCTCCGCCTACTTCCACGCCTTCTTAGGTCCAGAGCTTCCAGTTACTAGCATATTTTTAGGTAACTTGCTCATACCAATAATGTATGCCTTAGGATTTTTACTGCTTTTTGGACTTTTCACCAGAATTACTTCTTTGCTTGGTATTTTAATCCTTGTTGTGGCAACCTTTGTTTATCGGGACTATATGATTACTTATTTTAATTACTATGGAGAATACTTAGCTTTAATAATTTTTGGGTCTTATTTTTTATCAATAGACAACAAACTTTTCGGTATCTCAAAATTTATTAGAAAATACAAAGATCTGGAAATTCTTATTCTCAGAGTAACTTACGGATTATCAGTTATGTACCCTGCTATCACCATCAAACTTTTGCATCCGGCAATAATTGTCGAAATTTATAACCAGTATCATTTAGATAGGGTTTGGTGGCTTTTCCCGCAAGATGCTTTACTTACTTCGCTGGGAACTGGTTTGGCACAAATCTTGGTTGGAGTGTTTATAATTATTGGATTTGAAACACGTCTTGCTGCTTTTGTAACTTTTCTTTTATATTTTGGCTCCGTGGTTTATTTCCAAGAGGCAGTTTGGCCTCATGTAGTTCTGTTGGCGCTGGCGTTTTACTTTGTTATCAACAATGGAGGGAAATTCACGATTGATAATATAATTGAAAATCGCCTTTTTAATAAGATGAACAAAAAAGAGGAAAAAGCTCTTTAGTAAGGCAATACTTTAGAGAAGATAAAATCTTTAACCAACACCTTTCAACGTGTCCTTACTAACCACCTACATGTAGAGTCCGTCGTAAAACGTCTAATAAATTACAGTGCTCTAAAAATTCACTAATCCTCAGTGAGACGATATTGCCTCAGATGGAACCAGTTTTTCTTCAAATTTGTGACAGTTGGAACAAAGCTCCTCGTGAAATCTACACTCGTATCCTTGATGAGCGAAAACCCCGTATTTTGGATGATAAACTAGATCTCCTTTTTTAAAACGACGAACTTCTTTTTTTGAAAGCATAGATTTGACTGTTCTTAAATCTAACCAAAATGACCTCTTTAATTTAGTGAAGACGCTACCGGCAACACGTCGGCAAAAACGAAGTTATCTCTGGTAACAATTTCTCCAACCTCAATAGAAAGAGGGTGAGAAAACATCGGGCCAGCGTAAACGAACGTGTGAAACTCACCATTTTCTCCGCAGGCATCGGCTCCTTTCGGCAAGTCGCTTAAAAAGTCTTGATCCCAATCCCTGCCAGCGAAATTTTCTGTCAAGACCCTGGGATCAACGCAGGTCACCACTGCCCGCAAACCACCATCAAGCATTTCGGTAGCGAGGGCACCTGTCGGTTTACCCCACAGAGGAAAAATTAGTTCCAAGCCAGTACCAGCCATTTTCTTTTCCCGGTAGCGACGGATATCCTCAAGGAAAAGGTCACCAAAGGCAACGGTTGTAATTCCAGCTTTCTTGGCCTTCTCCAAAGCACTACTTATCGCTTTTTCGTACTGTTCATTAGTACAAAGGTTCGGTATGGGCACAGACCAGAGTTTTAGGCCGGCTGCCGTTGCTTGAGCTTCTAGCAACTCTCGACGTACCGAATGCATAGCAACCCGATCAAATTCCTCGTTTATGGTCGTCAGGAGTCCCACCACCTCAAGACCGGGTTCCTTTCTAAGAGTTGCTAGGCTCCAGGCGCTATCTTTACCACTCGACCAAGATAAAAGAACACGTCGTGGGGATTTCATAAAGGTAGTGAAACTTTCTCAGGCAATTTTAGAGCTTCAGTTTGATTAGGAGAACCAAAGACTTCTGGATGGAGAATTTTAGCTAAGATTTCTAGACCTTTATCAATAACACGCGGGCCAGATTGGTTAAAGAAGCTGGGCCCATCTACTATCCAAACTTGACCCGTCTGAACTGCTGTGAGAGTATCCCAACCCTGAAATTTTAAACTTCTAATCTCGGCCTTTGTTTTCTCTACGGGAAACCCACAAGGCATCATGATAATAATCTCCGGATTTTTGTCGAGTAAAGCCTCCCAAGGAACTTTCCTGGAAGGCCTGCCGGCAATTCCCAAAACTTCTTCTCCGCCAGCCACATCAACCATTTCCGGTACCCAGTGACCAGAGGCAAAAAGAGGATCAAGCCACTCCAGACAAAAAACGCGTGGCTTTTCCAAGTGAGAGGTTTGAGATCTGAAATCCTCAACTTTGGTTCTCAATTTTTCGACTAATTTTTGAGCCTCTACCTTACGTTCCAAAGTTTTCCCAACCCTTAAAATGTCTTCAAGAATTTCCTTAAGGTTAGTCGGGTTGAGTACTATCAACTCCGGCTTGTTGGGTAGATCGCGAATGACTACGTTAACATCCTCTGGTGTGATTGCACAAACATCACAAAGCATTTGGGTGATCAAATGAGTTGGTGCCAAGGAGGTTAGTAGTTTTTTATCTAAGGAGTAAAGGCTTGCGTGCTCATGCATCTTTTTTTCAACGTGAGCGTCAATTACCCTACTACTAGCGCTACTGTAATCAATATCAGTCGAACTTACACGAGGCTTGATCAAAACTTCTTTGGGATAGATACATTCGTGGGAAACGCCAACTAATTCCTTAGTTAAACCTAAAGAGCAAACGATTTCTGTCGCTGTTGGCAGAGTGGAAACAATCTTCATGTAGTTAGAGCTAGGTTTCTATTCTTAGCTAGCCGTAAAACTAACTCATACGCACCAAAAAAACCTCCGGTGTAGAAGAGGTCGCCAAACAAAGTTCCTTGGAAGAAAGGAATGCCGGCAACATAACTTTCCCAAAGACCAAACAGGCCTCGGTCGTAGCTGCCAGCAAGCCACACTCCAGCGTTGGTGATTAAAAAGAATTGGACTGAACAAAATAGCGAGGCCGCAATAACATTATTTATTGATTTATGCGAACGTAACCAAAGACCAATTAGTCCCGAAATTAAGAAGCTACCATAAACATAGATAATTCCACTGTAAAGGGCCGCTTGGGGTGGGTAAATGTGACTGAAGTCAATAAACTTTGATCCGAAAGGATGTATGTAAAGAAGTAAGTAGTCAGAGATTAAGAGAGTGGCCAGCGGGAGAACTAGCGAATAGCGCTTACTTAGATAAGTGCCTCCGAAAAGCCCCATGGCTGTAATCGGTGCAAAATTTGGTATATGAGGAACTAAACGTAATACTACCGCTGCGAGAACAAAGATAAGTGGGCCGGTGAGTTTTTCTAAAGTTTTTTGCATTTTCCTCCTTACCCTACAGTATTTTTTTCAAGTCGACTAGCTACTAATCGCAAAACTAAACCAGCTTCCAGAGCGATCAAACTAGCCAGCAAAAAATAGTTAATTTTAATTGGTTCGTTTTTATAATCAAGAGTTGGAACTAAAGAATCCAAACTAGGCGCAATTCCAGTATCTGGTAAAATACTTGCTGCTAAAACTTGACCTTGTTTATTGTTGTTTTGGCTAGTATTAATGCTTTGATTTTGGTTGTCCTGATTGTTTTGATTCTGGTCTTGATTATTCTGGTCATTACTATTTTGGTTGTCTCCTGGATTTGTAGAGGGTTGCGTGAAAGTTCCAGTAAATTCTCCAACCGGAAAAGCCTTTTGTGCAAAAGCATTCAGCGCGTAACCGCTAGTGAAAGTATCCGCTCCAAATCCGGCCTGATATTGCACCCCGCCGCTGGTATCTTGCAAGCTAACCAAAAAGTTAAGACCGTCTTCCACTTCGCTATCATTGCCTAATACTGCTTGAACTACCCAAGCCGTTGAAGCACCGTCAGTTCCAAAACCGCTCTGGTACTCCCAACCGCCATTGGTTTGCTGCAAACCCAAGAGGTAGGCAGTACCGGTGTCAATCGCGTCGTCCAGCCCAGTGTTGGAAAAACCCTTGTCCTGAGCAGCTTTCAATGCTTCAACAGCTACGGCCGTGTCATTAGTATCACTGGCCCCGCTAACTTGAAAGCTCCAACCGTGATCGGCGTTTTGATTGGCGATCAGAAAATTAACACTGTCGGAAATAATGGTTTGGTTGGCACTCGGTCCGGCAGAAATTAAGGAGAGAATTCCAAAAATATCGTCATTCAAGAGGGTTGTCGAGCCAATTTGATTGCTGGAAGCGAAGCTTTGCACTTTGGCAACATAATTTCGACCGCCGAAAGTAAACGGGTTTTCGCCGGCAGCAGTAACGGCCAACAAATCCCTCTCCCAACCGGTAGTTGCAGTATCGATCGGTGGGTTGTTTTTCAGGAAATCGACTAGCGACACACCGCCGTTTTGCACGGTGTGTGGGTCAATTCCCACGGCCGCTAAACCCATCACCGTCCAACTAGTTTCCCCACCAAAACCGGTTATTTTACCGGTAGCGTCTTGATTAGCCTGCAAATAGGCAACCAAGGAACTAATGTTGCTGCTATAATCGGGCACTGCCGCCAAAGCAGAAACAGGCGCTAGTAAAGTGGCAGAAAGCAGGGTTGTAAACAAGGCAGCTTTTCTTAAAGTAGACATAATTTTACCTCCTTTATGTCGTTTTCCAAGTAATAATATTGTCTGGGCTCAAAGTATCCAAGGAAACACCCTTACCTTTCCCTGGTACATCTTTCCCATCTTTATCTTTCACGGTATAAGTCCAGCACTCACAGTTGTGCCCATGGAGCTCGGTGATGTAGTAACTATTCAAGGGCGCACCGTACCAGCGGGCAACGAGCGAAAATTTATTCTCACTACTAGCCTTAACTAAGACATCATAAACCGTCATCCCAGCCGACCAGCTAACTTGATAAGGGTAATTGCCCGACCCAGTGTTGATGTTGAGAGTAACTGTTTGTTCAACTGGAGCCGGTGCGGTTGGAGTGGGATTTGAATTAGCCGAATTTTTATTGGAAGTTTGTTTTTGAGTTGTTTGGTAGGTAGTAGTTCCCTGAACTTGGTTTTTGGTAGTGGGTGGAGTAATAGTTTGTTGGTCGGCAGTGCTAGTCTCCTGAGTTTTGTTGCTAGTTGTAACTGTACTGCCTTGCGGTTTTGGTTCAGCCTTTTTCTCACTACCCAAAAACTTCGGTGTCGCAATTACCAAACCAATTACTAAAAGGGTTGGAATTAAGATTAAGTTTTTCTGCACAATGTTTTTTACTTTAGAAAACATAAAAGCCTTCTCTACTCGAGGCAAAGGAGGCTATCAAAAAACCTTCTCGAGCTACAAGAAGGTTTAAAAGATTGATATGACAATCCTTGCTCGAGGAACTTACAAAGGCTTGGGTTCTGGGTTTACAGTAGCGGCACTCCCCTGGAATTGCACCAGGATTCACTTAAACACCTTTGCTCTAAATTGTTAAAGTACTACGATTTTAATCGTGTATATCAAAACTGTCAATACCCTTTTATGTAAACTAATAGTAGAATTACCAATATCGCTCTTCTTGACACTGATAGTTTGTTGGACGGTTTGAGGAACCTCTACCTTTCTTGACCTCAACTACAATCCGTTTATAATTTAGTTAATGTCGCTTTCTATTTTTAAAAAATTGGCTGCTAAGGACATAATTCTAGCCACTCTGCTAATACTTCTAATTCCCAGTGCGTTATTCGTAGGTTGGGAAAAAGTAATTCTTCAAACAGTTATTTGTGCCTTTGTAACCATCTCTTTGGATCTTGGAATAAACTTTCTAAAAAAGACTAAATATTTCTTTCCAAAGGCTGGGTTAATCACTGGGCTGATAGTAGCCCTGGTACTCCCTATCGGCGTGAATCCATTGATCGCCGCTTTTGCTGCTCTGGTGGCAATTTTTAGCAAGCAATTTATAAAGATAGGCCGTAATCATATTTTTAATCCCGCTACCTTTGGGTTGGTGGTTGCTGCTGTCTTGTTTAAAATTCCCCTTGGTTGGTGGGGGGACAATCTAATCTGGCTAACGATCCCTTTGGGAATGCTAGCAGTGCTGCGAGCAAGAAAAGAGCTACAAGTAATCGGTTTTGTCGCCACCTACGTTTTGATTGAGTATCTGTTCATCAAGCTCTATATTCCAAACGACATCACTGCTTTGAAGACAGCCTTTGAGACCAATTCCTGGTTCTTTGCTCTTTTCATGGTGCCAGAGCCGATGACTTCTCTGCTTCCGTATCGACTCAGCCCTATTTTCGGTTTTATTGCAGCCTCTGCTGGGATTAATTTATCTTTAATTAAATTTACTCCCATTTCAAACAACTCGCTTTTACTTGGGCTTTTGGTTGCCAATGCTGTTGCTTTTATTTACCTTTTTCTTCAACGCAGAGAAGCTAAAGGACACTAATGGTTCCGGTTATCGAAGGCCTTGTATGATCGTGCCAACCCCAGTTGCCTTTATTGTCAAACCTAAATGACCAACTACTTCCAGGACTAATCCCTCCAGAATCAAACCCAGGGTAGTCGGTATGTATAGGATGAGGATTACTCGCCGGCCAGCGAGTTTGGCTATCGTTATTCACCCACTTGATCGTATCCCCGCTATTGATGGTTAGGTTTAAGGCGGAATAAACCGCACCACTACTAATGGTCACGGTTACTGTTTTAGGAGAAGTCGAAGGTGGTGGGCTCGAAGGTGGAGGTGTGGTTGGGGGTTGGCTGGTGGGAGGAGTGCTGGTTGGTGACTCTTCGTTGTTGGTGCTGTCGGGGCTTGTAGAAGTTGAATTAGTAGAATCTTTTTTAGCCTCGCCACCTTCCTCTAAAGGCGGTGTGTTTTTATCTATTTTATTTATTTTTTCTTTTAATTGGAAAATTTCCTTGTTTTGTTGCCGAGAGGAATTCTCCGACTTTAGTTTCAGAGTGTAGTTTGCGACAGTAGCGGCTAAGAGAATAAAAACAACAAATATTAGAAGAGATATTTTGTAAGAAATTTTTCTAAACAAAAAAGCCATTAGCTCTATTTTAGAATGCTTATAGAAAGTCCGCAACCAAAAGTTCAAATTGAAAATAATCGTTTTTCAGCGGTTCGAATCCCGACTCCTCTCTTAGGCACAAGTTTTTACAAAAAAGAAGACTTTTACGGTTCGAATTCAGAGAAGAAAAATCTAGCTTTTTGCAAGCCAGTTAAAGCTATTTGAGGGAAGACGGTCACCATAGGGTGCCCGTATTGGTGACCCCGGGGGGATTCGAACCCCCGATCTTCGGGATGAAAACCCGATATCCTAGACCACTAGACGACGGGGCCAAACAAACTAAGAATTAATGAACTGAAATATTTTAACACAAACTATTCTTAGCCTCAAGTTTAAACGCTGCTCTTCTACCATTTAGATGCTAAAATTCAATTAACATGGATATTTCGATTAGACCTGCGAAGGCGAGTGATATAAAAGACTACACGGATTTACTTCAACGCACTTACGAGGCTTCGTATGTCAACGAAAAACTTGGTTTAACTAAAGATTGTTTTTCAAAAGAAGTTTTCGCCACCAAAAATTCTCAAGACTATTTAAAAGGCAATCTGGTTGTAAACGACAAGCAAAAAACTTGGCTTGCTTTTCTAGGCTCAAAATTAATCGGATCAGTTACTATTGAGGATCAAGGTAAAGAGTGCGAGCTACGGGGTTTTTACGTCGCGGTAGAGCATCAAGGCACGGGAATTGGCAGGAAGCTTTGGAAAAAGGCTCTCGCTTTTGCGGCTGGCAAAAACGTTGGTCTTAATCTCTACGCCCACAACCAAAAATCTATCGAGATGTACAAAAAGTGGGAATTTCAAATAGATCGCGAAAAAGGAGAGTTTTACCGCCACTGGCCAGAATGGCCCGAGGGACTTCGCGCCAAATGCCTCTACATGCGTCTTGAGAATTCTAAATAATATTTTCTAACTTTGCAAAATTATAGGTCTTTACATCAATTCTTTTGCAGGGTATAATACGCCCTGGCTTGGAGAAAGATCGACGAATAGAAAGGATTGGAGGGATCAAATGAAGTACGCAGTTTGGTTGGTGGTTCTTGTCTTGGCTCTCACAACTCTCGCTTGTTCAGTTAAGAACAAGAGTGGCAGTAGCGGAGAGGGAAAGTTGGATATAAACCTTTTGAACACGGACGTTGTATCCGACATCAATCCGCTTGACCAATCGGTTCAATACAAGACGGATCTGATTATCGAGATTGGGAACCCAACCGACAACCCAATCAAGTACGATGAGGTCCAAGTCTTTTTTGAAAGCAACGCTCGGTTGATAACTGGCACGAGGTGCGCAGACAATGACCAAGGGGTGTACTGCATGTTTTGGTACGGAAATGAACCTATGCCAGAATATGGCAATCCCATTTCACCGGTGTTACTGACAGGCCATATAGCTACTCGCTATTCAATAAGCTCTGGAACTGGATTCGTCTTGGATGACGGCTCACCCAAGCTCATTGTTGTGTCGGTAATGGTCGGAGGGAAGGAAATTGCAAGCTCTACTTTCGATGACCAAGGAAACAAGGTAGACGCTCAAGCAAAAAGGGTAGCCGCAAAGCTGCCCTTTTTACATTTCTGTTAGCCAATTCAAAACTTCTTTTTCGTAGCCAATTACAGTCCAATGAGTGTCTTTCTTGAACACGATTGTATCTTTAATCTGTGAAATAGGTACCCAGCGAAGTTCTTCCACTTCCTCTTTGTCAAAATTTATCTTTGAAACCTCAGCGTCCCAGTGTAATTTATAGATTGATTGAAATTCTTTATGACGAGTATCCTTGTAAATTTTAAATAACACGAAGTCCGACTCCTTTACTTTTAGACCCAGCTCCTCCTTTACCTCACGAGTTGCAACTTTGATATAATCCTGACCAGGTCTTGGATGTCCACCAAAAAATGGCTCCCAAAGACCCGGATTGGAATCCTTCTTTAACGACCGACGTTGACAAAGAATTTCATCATTTGAGTTTATTACCCAAACATGAGAGTTTCTATGCCAAAGACCTTTAGAATGAACTTCATCACGGGGTTTTGCACCAACCGGTTTATTGGTTTCATCAACAACAGTTATTAGTTCTTTCTTGTCGATCATAAGATTATTTTACTCCAGCCGCAACTTTTTTGGTATAATGTGCCTCTGACGAAAAAGAAAACAAAAATTCAAAGAATTGCGATTTGTTCCAGCGCCAGTTTTTACGCTAAGGTTCTGGAAGTTGAAAAGGATCTTAAAAAATTAGGGTTCAAAGTTTCGGTGCCACTCACTTCGAAAGTGATGGAGAAAACCGGTAACTTTAACGTCGCTACATACCGCACCTGGCTCAAGGATGAAAGGGATTTCACTCGAAAAGCGTTTCTAATGAAAAACCATTTCAACAAAATTGTTCGCAGCGACGCTGTCTTAATAGTCAATTTGATAAAGAACGGAATAGACGGTTACATCGGCGGCAATGGCTTAATGGAAATGGGGATTGCGTTTTGGCTTGGGAAACCAGTCTTTGTTCTAAGCAGAGTGTCAAAAGAACACCCTCTTTACGAAGAAATATTAGGTGTTCGACCAGTTTTTATCGATGAGGATTTGACGAAGATCAAATAAAAGTTTTAAATTTTGGGAGTGTTCTTTGGATAATGGCGCCTTCTTACCCGAAGGCGAGCGAGCGACTTTTGTAAAGCAGCTGCTATGGCGGCGTATTCTTCTGATGAAAGTTTTCCTCTGTTGCGAAGTGCCTCTTCGGCCCGTCTGCGAGCCTCCTCGGCTTCTTTTTCGGAGATTTCCGCTACTTCTTCCGCCAAGTCGGTTAGGACCGACACTTGGGTTCCATTTATCTGCGCAAATCCGTAACCGACGGCAAGATTTGTTTCTTTGCCTTCTTTTTTGACAATTAACTCTCCAGGTTGAATTTGAGTCACTAACGAAGTGTGCCCCGGCAAGATAGTTATCTCCCCGTCAGCAGTCGGTAGGGTCACTTCGCCCACTTCACCGTCATAAGTTTTTCTTTCTGGAGTTGCAATGGTTAGGTTCACTTTTTAACTTCTTCGATGGGCCCTTTCATGTGACCCGCTTCGCGTGACGTATGCTCGTCACTTCTTGATTTCATCAATCGTTCCTCGCATATAAAACTCACCTTCATCAACACTGTCATATTCACCGTCTAAAATTTTCTTAAAGCCTTTTACGGTTTCCGCGATTCGCACGTATTTACCTGCGTGACCCGTAAATGTCTCCGCAACAAACATTGGTTGGGTGAGGAATCTTTGAATTTTTCGAGCCCGCGAAACTGTTAGTTTGTCTTCATCGGAAAGCTCTTCCACACCAAGGATAGCGATAATATCCTGGAGTTCTCGGTACCTTTGTAAAACTTTTTGAACTCCCCGGGCGGTATCGTAGTGTTCTTGACCGACAATTTGGGGGTCCAAGGCCCGGGAAGCGGACGCCAATGGATCCACCGCTGGATAGAGACCTTGCTCTGTGAGCGAGCGCTCCAAAACAATGGTTGAATCCAAATGGGCAAAGGTTGTAACTGGGGCCGGGTCCGTGTAATCGTCCGCCGGCACGTAAATGGCTTGGAGAGAGGTGATCGAGCCTTTTTTGGTCGAAGTAATTCTTTCCTGCAATGCTCCCATTTCGGCAGCAAGGGTCGGTTGGTAACCGACGGCCGAAGGTATTCTTCCCAGCAGAGCCGAGACCTCGCTACCAGCCTGGGTAAACCGAAAGATATTGTCGATGAAAAGCAGAACGTCTTGATTTTTTTCATCTCGGAAATACTCGGCGATTGCTAGAGCGGCCAAGGCGACCCGAAGTCTCGCGCCCGGTGGCTCATTCATCTGACCGAAAACTAAAGCTAGCTTATCCAGCACCTTCGCTTCCTTCATTTCATTGTACAAATCATTTCCTTCACGAGTGCGTTCGCCAACACCGGCAAAGACAGAGTAACCACCGTGTTCTTTGGCAACGTTATTAATAAGTTCTTGAATAATGACTGTTTTACCCACACCAGCACCACCGAAAACACCAATCTTGCCGCCTTTTATAAAAGGAGAAATAAGATCGATAACTTTAATACCCGTTTCTAACATTTCTTGCTTAGTTTCCTGTTCGGTTAAGGCAGGGGCGGCGCGGTGAATTGGATAGTATTTTTTCGCTTTGACAGGCCCTTTGTTGTCCACCGGCTCTCCAATTACATTAAGAAGCCTTCCTAAAACTTCTTCGCCGACTGGTACGGAGATTGGTTTTTCGGTGTTGATAACTTCTTGACCACGCTTTAAAGAGTCAGTCGAGCCCATGGCTACGCAGCGAGCGATATTGTTGCCAAGATGCGATTGAACTTCAAGAACAAGTTTTCCTTTGTCCCTTTTATTTATTTCCAGGGCAGTATAGATGACTGGGAGATTTTCCTTAAACTCAACATCAACTACTGGACCAAGAATTTGGGTTATATTTCCTTTGTTCATAATTACTCCAAGGCCACCTGGGCAGTTGTAATATCAAGAAGCTCGTTAGTGATAGCTGCCTGGCGAATGGTGTTGTAATCAAGTGTTAGATCGTCCACTAAATCCAAGGCGTTATCGGTGGCATTTTTCATAGCGACCATACGAGCGGAGTGTTCGCTTGCCTTTGCTTCCAGTAGTGTTTGGTAAAGCTGCATCAGAATGTATTGCGGCAAAATTGCCTCCAAGACTCCATCGACGCTTGGTTCGAAGAGTGGCTCATTTATTTCTTCCTCTGCTTCCTTAGCAAGCTGCGCCAAAGCCTCCCTATCGATAATCGGCAGCAGCTGCAAGAGCCTTGCTTCTTGTTTCAAAGTGGAGAAAAACTCTGTATATAAAATATGTACCTGGCTAAACTCGCCATCCAGGAACCCCTTAGTTACCAATTTGGCAATTGGCCGCACATTTTCAAGAGAAGGTTTCTCGGGCAAGGGGAAATCTGCCAGCAACTCCCTGCCGGATTTAACCACGTGGTTTCGTGATTTTACCCCAACGGTTAGAAATTTTAAATCTCCCGGTAAAGTTTGCGCCTCTTTAAATAAATTCGTGTTTAGAGAACCAGTTAGTCCTCGATCGGTAGAAAAGAAAATCACGGCGGTACTGCTGCCCGATTCTCTCGCTAGTAACGGATGCAGTTCCGGGTCTATCTTGTTTGCGATTCGTTTTAAAACTTTGTTGATTAACTCCGAATAAGGCTTTCCTGAACTGGCTAAATCCTGGGCTTTTTTCATTTTTGCTGCCGACACCAGTTCCATGGCGTGAGTTATTTTAGCGGTGTTGCCGATAGATTTAATTCTTTTTCTAATTTCCTTTGTGTTAGCCATTTACTGCGCTACTTTAAAGCCTTTCTTAAACTCTTCAATAGCTTCTCCTAACTCTTTTTCTAAAGACTGTGGTAAAAGCTTTTCTTTCGCAAGAGTATCCAATATTTTTCCGCGGCGAGCGCTTATAAAATCAAGAAATTTAGTTTCAAACTGCGCAATTTTTTCAAGTGGAATATCGTCTAAGTAACCTTTGGTAGTCGCCCAAATTATTACAATTTGTTTTGCCACCGGTACCGGAGCATATTGCGGTTGTTTAAGAATTTCGACGAGGCGGGCGCCTTTTTCCAACTTTTTTTGAGTGGCTTCATCCAAATCCGAGCCGAACTGCGCAAAAGCGGCTAATTCTCGATATTGAGCAAGGTCCAATCTTAAGGACCCAGCAATCTGTTTCATGGCTTTTATTTGGGCGGCACCACCAACCCGCGAGACCGAAAGCCCGACATTTACCGCCGGCCGCGTGCCGGCGTAAAAAAGATCTCCTTCTAGGTAAATTTGCCCATCCGTAATAGAGATAACATTTGTGGGGATATAAGCGGAAACATCGGCCGCCTGAGTTTCAATAATCGGCAAAGCAGTAAGCGATCCGCCACCATAATCCTTGTTTAATTTGGCGGCCCGTTCCAAAAGGCGACTATGGAGGTAAAAAACGTCTCCCGGGTATGCTTCCCGACCGGAAGGCCGGCGCAGTAGCAGTGAAAGTTGACGATACGCCCAGGCGTGTTTTGTAAGATCGTCGTAAATAACTAAAGCGTCTTTTCCAGAATCCATAAAATATTCTCCGATAGCACAGCCGGCGTAGGGCGCAATATACTGCATTGTGGCTGAGTCAACCGCTGCCGCCGAGACGACAATCGTATGCTTCAGAGCGTCATGTTTGTCGAGGGTGTCGACAATTTGGGCGATTTTTGAAGTTTTTTGACCTATTGCGACGTAGATACAAATCACACCAGAATCCTTTTGATTGATTATTGTATCAATTGTAATAGCCGTTTTGCCAAGACCGCGATCGCCAATAATTAGTTCCCTTTGACCTCGACCAATAGGGATCATACTGTCGATCGCTTTTAAGCCTGTTTGTAAAGGAGTGTTGACGCTTTCCCGGGTTATAACTCCAGGAGCAATTTTTTCAATGGGGTAAGATTTGGTAGTCTTAATTGGACCTTTACCGTCAATTGGAGCGCCCAGGGCGTTGACAACTCGACCTACCAAAGACTCACCAACCGGGACCTGTAATATCTGGCCGGTTGTAGCTACCTCGTCGCCTTCTTTAAGGGAAGTGTAATCACCAAAAATTACGATTCCAACACTTGCCTCTTCAAGGTTTAGAGCGAGCCCTTTCAAATTGTTTGGCAATTCCACCAGTTCGTTATAGGCGACATCCGAAAGCCCTTCTGCTTTGGCAACGCCGTCTCCGAGTTCGGTGATCACGCCCACGTTTTTCTTCTGGGTTTTTGTTTGCAAACCCTCAATTTCTTTTTTTAATTCCTCGACGATGTTAGTCATAGTTTACTTTTTTAAGAGACTCTAAAGTTTGGGATACTGAATAGTCCCAAATATTATCGCTTAACTGGATTTTAACGCCAGCAAGTAGCGATCTATTTTTGCTGAAAGTAAAGTTTAATTTTTTACCAAATCTTGCTTCGAAATTTTTTTTAATCTTTTCCAAGTAGCCTGCCCCAAGATTTTCAGCGCTTTCTACTACCAAGGTATTACTTTTGTAAAAATTGGAAACTGCATCCGCCAAAGCCAGTAAAATTTTGATTGCTCCTTTTGGGTATTCCTTTTTTACCTGTCTTACCCAGGCGAAAAGCTTAGTTTCGTTGATACCTTCCTTAGACAAACTTACTTGAAGAATTTCTTTTGCAATTTTTAAATCTTTTTTTGAATATTTCATTACTTTAATTCTTTCATTGACTTTTTAATCATCTCTTCATTATCTTTACTCGTAAGAGCCTTGCCCAGCACCATTTTTGTTGTTTCCGCAACAAGGCTTGCCATTTCTGATTTTACTTCAGAAACCATTTTTTGCTTTTCAAGTAAGACGTCAGCCTTTGCCTTAATGAAGGTTTCTTCCACTCTTCTGCCTGCTTGCTCTTGCATTTGCTCTTCTAATTTTTTGGCTGCTTCTTTAGCTTCTTCAATAATCTTGGTTGCTTGAGATTCAGCCGAGCCAATTATTTCTTCTTGGCGCATTTGCGTTTCCGCGAGTTTTTTTTCTATTTCTTCCGCTCGCTTGACACTTGTTTCTATCTTGGTTTTTCTTTCTTCCAATATCTTTAAAATTGGTTTGTAGAAAAATTTTTTCAACAGTAGTACCAGGATAGTAAAGTTTACTACCTGAGCTAAAAGTAATATTGGATTAATTCCAAAATCTTTAAGAAATCCCATATTTCCTAAACAACCAAATTTAGCCTCTGAAGGCTAACACTAAGGCATAGATTGCGATTGCTTCCGCAAAAGCCATTCCCAAAAGCATGGCCGGCAATATTTTTGACTGAGCTTCAGGATTTCTGCCGATAGCTTCCATAGCCTTAGCGCCGATTAAACCAATTGCCAAAGCTGGAAGCTGCCCTCCAATTGCAATGAGTATACCGCCGTGAATTACTATATCCATAAATACACCTCCTTTCAGTGAGCAATGTTCTTTTCAGTCAAGATTACCAAAAATACTAGAGTTAGCATCATAAAGATAGCTGCTTGCACAAAACCGACAATTAATTCGAGAAACATGAACGGTAGCGGCAGGACGAAAGCAAAAAGTGAAGATATCGTCGCGAGTAGAGCCTCACCAGCAAAAATGTTTCCGTATAAACGAAAAGATAGTGAAAGAATCTTGGTAAATTCGGATATAATTTCCAGAGCCCCAACAAAAAGATTAATTGGGTTTAGACTAAAATAGCGTTTTAAATAGTCGACTATTCCAAGAGTTGTGACTGAATAGAAATGCGTTACAGCAACCGAGATTAAAGCGAGGGCTAAAGTTACGTTTAGGTCGCTATTTACGGATCGAAAAAGGGGTACAAATGTTTTTTCGGCGCCGTGGTGTTGAAAGAAACCGATTGTTGAAAATCCTGGCAAAAGACCGATGTAATTTGCTGTAAGAATAAAAATAAAAAATGTCGCCACCAAAGGTAGGAATTTTTTGGCCCGACCTTCATCTGCCAATCCTAAAATTAAATCGTAAACATTTTGAACCACTACTTCGGCTATAGATTGGGCAAAATTTGGTACTAAAGCGAGACGGCGCGTGGCTACGTACGCAAGAGCAAAAATAACTATCATGGTAAGCCAGGTAGTTAAGAGAGTGTTGGTGATTGGTAAAAAACCAACTTGAAAAAGTTTTTCAGCTATAAGAGTTACTTCCATTAATTACTTCATTAATATTATCAAAACCGAGGGTTAAAGTCTTTATACCAACACGGGGGTACTTGTCTTCCAGGAGCTTTTTTGCCTGCTTTAGGTTGTGGCTATGTCTTTCGGTTGAGTTATCAGATCCGTACGCACCACAATCTTCGTGATCAAAAATGTATATTTCTTTTGGGTTGTGAAGCTTTATTGAGGCTTCTACCCCCTGGGTAATATTTTCTACGTTTAAAGAAGCTCCTGGAATAGTAATTAGATCGTAGGCATCTTTCAAACCACGATCTATCAAATAGTCTCTAGTTCTAGTTATAAATCGAAAGTCAATACAAGAAATTACTAGAGCCTTACATTCGTTTGGATCAGACATAACGCAGTATCATACCAGGCAGGAGCAAGATTATCAAGTGGTTTTGAGTAGGTTGAAAACTTTTAAAGCGACCTTTATGATTAAACGAGAGACTTTTTATGATAAATCCTTTAAGGCCGGTACTTTTAGTTATTTTAGATGGTTGGGGAGTAGCCGCCGCTAGCCAAGGTAACTCAATAACAAGGGCAAGAAAACCAAATCTGGACGCCTATTTTGCTTCTTTCCCAAACACTGTGCTTGAGGCAGCCGGGGAAGCGGTCGGATTGCCTCCCGGAGAAGCCGGCAACTCCGAAGTTGGTCACACCAACCTTGGTGCCGGCAGAATTGTTTACCAAGATTTACCTAGAATTAATATGGCCATAGCCGACGGATCTTTCTTGACGAATCCGGTTTTTCTAGAAGCTTTTGCGCACGCCAGGGGAGTAGGCTCGGCCGTCCACTTGATGGGCTTAGTCGGGTCCGGAGGTGTGCATTCAAGTATCGAACACCTCTACGCTCTTCTTTGGCTCGCTAAAAAGCAGAATTTGGAAAAAGTTTATCTCCATTTGTTTACGGACGGTAGAGATTCACCACCTTACTCGTCTACTCAACTCTTCGCGGAACTAGAATCTAAGCTAGATGAACTAGGAGTCGGAAAAATAGCGACAATCTCCGGACGCTATTTCGCTATGGATCGAGATCAAAGATGGGAAAGAACGCAGAAAGCTTACGACGCAATGGTGAAAGGAGTTGGTGCCCGTGCTGAAAGTGCTCTGCAGGCGATTGAAATTTCCTACCAGCGAAAAATTACGGATGAGTTTATTGAACCGACTGTAATTTCTTCGACGGGTGAGGTAACCACTATAAAAGACAATGATTCCGTAATATTCTTTAATTTCCGACCAGATAGAGCTAGGCAGTTAACCAAATCTTTTGTTTTAGATCAGTTCCAGGGTTTTCCAAGAGAAAGAAAGCTAGAAAATCTTTATTTTGTTTCGATAACTTTGTTTGAGAAAGGTTTGCCGACCCACGTAGCCTTTCCGGCTCCTCAGATTGACTATCCTTTGGCATCAGTGGTTTCTTCGAAGAACTTAAGGCAACTCCATATCGGAGAAACGGAAAAGTATGCCCACATCACTTATTTTTTTAATGCTGGTTTGGAGGCAGCCTACCCAGGGGAGGATCGAATTCACATCCCTTCACCGAGGGTGGCAACTTACGATACAAAGCCGGAGATGTCGTCAAATGAGATCACCGAGCAAGTTTCGGAAAGATTGAAAGTCGGACAATACGATTTCTACGTTATAAATTTTGCCAGCGCTGATATGGTGGCTCATACAGGTTCTTTAGATGCGACCATAAAGGCAGTTGAGATTTTGGACGGCTGTGTCGGAAAAGTTGTGGGGGAGGCTATGGCCTTGGGTGGGGCCACCGTCTTAGTTGGCGATCATGGAAACGCGGAGCAGATGATTAACCCATCTACGGGCGAGCCGGATACGGAGCACACTGCAAATTCGGTGCCGTTTCTAGCAGTTGCCGGCTCCCTTAAAGATTTTCCAAATCCAAAATTGCAATCCGGAGTTTTAGCTGATGTTGCGCCAACAATCCTTACCCTTATGGGCATTGTGCCTCCAGAAGTGATGACCGGTCGCAATCTTTTAGTTTAGCACAAGAGTAATTTCGCCTTTTAAGTTTTTGGTGGTAAGATTTTTTACGATATCTTTTACCTTGCCTCTAATGAATTCCTCATTAATCTTAGTCATTTCTCTGCCGACAGCTAAATCTCTCTCGGGAAAAATGGAAGAGAGTTCTTCTAGAGTTTTCTGGATTCTGAAGGGAGATTCAAAGAAAATTACGCTAGTGTTTACTTGATCTAAAAGAACGGCTATTTTTTCGTAGAACTTTTTTCTTTTACCTTCCTTTTTCGGAGTATAGCCAACAAAAGCAAACGAATCTGGCGGCAGGCCTGAGGATACTAGAGCGGTGAGTACCGAACTGGCACCAGGTATTGAGACAACCTTAACGCCTTCCTGAATACTTGCGCGAATTAATTTGAATCCAGGGTCTGAAACGATGGGCGTGCCGGCGTCGGAAACTAGAGCCATACTTTCTCCGTTTTTTAGCCGGTTAATTATCTGCGTCTGCCTAAAATTTTCATTATGCTCGTGAAAACTTAAAAGAGGTTTTTTAATTGAATAGTGCGCAAGTAAAAGACCGGTTCTTCTTGTGTCTTCGGCCAAAATTAAGTCAACACTTTTTAAAGTCGCAAGAGCCCTCAAAGTTATATCCTGCAGGTTGCCAATTGGTGTTGCCACAATATAAAGGGTCCCCATAGATTTAGTATTATACTAGATTTATTACTTTAGAATTTGTTAGATTAATAAAGTGGTGTATTCTTTTGCTGCAAGCATAAGCTCGTCAATTACCAATCTAATTTCTACTTTAGGTTACTTTGGAGTTTTTATTGCAATGGCGCTCGAGTCTGCTTGTATTCCGATTCCTTCGGAAGTAATTATGCCATTTGCCGGTTTTCTAGTGACAGGCGGAAAATTTAACTTCTGGTTGGTTGTTTTGGTAGGGGCACTTGGAAATTTGATCGGTTCGTTGTCGATGTACGGGCTCGGGTTTTGGGGCGGGGAGGTAGTAATTCGAAAGTTAATCAGAGTTTGGGGTAAGTTTATCTTAATTTCCGAAAAGGATTTTGCCCTGTCAAAATCCTGGTTAGTCCGTTTTGGACTGCCGGTGGTGGCGCTGTCTCGGGTTTTACCGGTGGTGAGAACTTTTATTTCGCTACCAGCCGGAGTGGCAAAAATAGACCTTACTCTATTTACGGCTTTAACTTTCGGTGGGTCCTTAATTTGGTCCGCCTTCCTCACTTATATAGGCGTCTTGCTTGGGGAAAACTGGCAGAACATTGAGCCGGCCTTTCGAAAATTTGATATCTTTATTGTTTTAGGAGCTATAATTTTAGCGGGCCTATTTTTTTACCACAAATCAAAAGAGATTGTTAGAGCGCGCTGATGTTAAAGAAATTAAAATCAATTTTAAAAATTTTTGGCCCTGGGTTTATTACCGGCGCGTCGGATGATGATCCTTCAGGGATAGCAACTTACTCCCAAACTGGCGCTGCCTTTGGCTACAACCAACTTTGGACAGCTCTATTTTCCTACCCTTTCATGACCGTAGTTCAAGAAATGTGCGGTCGTATTGGTTTAGTTACTGGTAAAGGGCTGGCGGGAGTTATTCGCCATCATTACCCCAAAAAGTTTTTGTGGTTCTCCGTTTTGCTTTTATTTCTTGCCAATACAATTAATATTGGTGCCGATCTTGGGGCAATGGCAGCTAGCGCCCAGATGATTTTCGGTGTGCCTTTTATTTTTTGGCTACTAGGAATAACCGCTCTTACCCTAGGTTTAGAGATCTTCCTCTCGTACAATATTTACGCTAAAGTTCTTAAATGGCTTACGTTTTCACTTTTTGCGTATATCTTAGTTGTCTTTTTCGTTAAGCAAGACTGGGTCAATATCGCCCGTTCGACACTTTTGCCAAGCATACAGTGGTCCCAAATTTATTTGTTGAATATAGTTGCTATTTTAGGGACAACTATTTCGCCATATTTATATTTTTGGCAGGCAGACGAAGAAGTTGAAGAAGAAGTTGCCGAACATAAAATCCGCTCTTTTGGGGCCGGCATTCCCAGAATACGCCGGAAAGATATTACTGATATGAGGATCGACACAGCAGTCGGCATGGGTTTTTCGAACTTGGTAATGTTTTTTATAATCGCCACGACCGCATCGACCCTCCATGTCCACGGGATTTTTGATATCAACACTCCGCAACAGGCAGCCGAGGCTCTTAAACCTTTTGCAGGAAATCTTGCTTATCTTCTTTTTGCCACTGGAATTATCGGAACTGGGCTACTGGCCGTGCCGGTTTTGGCCGGTTCCGTCTCGTACGCAATTTCCGAGTCTTTTGGCTGGCGAGCCGGCCTTTACCAAAAGCTAAAAAAGGCCCACGGTTTTTACGGGGCGATAATTGTCGCCACTTTAATTGGTTTGTTAATAAATTTTATTGGTATCAGCCCGATAAAAGCTCTTTACTACGCGTCGATCCTTAATGGCCTTTTGGCTCCACCTCTTTTAGTAATGATTATGCTCATTAGCAACAACCGAGATATTATGGGTGGCCGGACCAACGGTAAGCTGAGCAACTACTTAGGCTGGATAATAACGGCGGTAATGAGTGTTTGCGCTCTTGTCTTAATTATCCAATTTTTATTTTTCTCTTAGTGGAATTTGCGAATAACGCCAACTACTTTCCCTCTTATCTGAACATTACGTGAGAGGATTGGGTTCATGGTGGAATTTGCTGGCTCAAGGCGAACATGATCTGTCTCTTGATAAAATCTTTTTAAAGTCGCAAATGAGCCGTTCAAAAGGGCCACGACAATATCACCGTTATTCGCAGTTTGCGATTCTTCAATAATGACAAAATCGCCATCCAAAATAGCTGCTTCTACCATTGAATTTCCCTTTACTTGCAGTACGAAACACCGTTTATCTCCAATCATGTCTGGTGGCACCATCAAAGAAGCAGTGTGGTCTTCAATCGCTTCAATTGGCGAGCCGGCGGCAATGCGACCGACTAAAGGAAGCTCAACGGCGGAAGATACCCAGCCCATTGCTTTTTGATCAATCACTTCGATTCCGCGGCGAGTGCCATCCGTTTTCTTTAGAACTCCTTTTTCCATAAGATTGGAGATGTGTTCGTGAACTGTTGCTGGGGAACGCAGCCCCAAACCATCACAGATTTCAGCCAGTGTGGGAGCGTAACCATGTTTTTGCATGAATTGAGAAACAAATTGCAGGAGATCTCTTTGTCTTTTGTAAATTACGGGAGCCATATTTTAGAGTTTAGAATTGAGAATTCAGAATTAAAAATTCCAGTGATTGTGAATTCATAATTCGTTTAATTTCTGGTTATATTATCGTTCCTTTTTCGGAGAAGTGTCAATAGAGTCTAAGTGGATAGAAAGAAATCAAAAGTAATCAGGTGGTAAAAATTGACTTCGAAGGGTATAATCTTAGTTGGTACTGGGTTGGGGAATGATGTGCATATCGTTTCTCGTATCCATTAACTTGGAAATGCAGTACCCTGGCCGCTGCGCAATCGAACGCCGATCGCCCGCAGCGGACTAGATTTTTACTTGGGCAACTGCCCAATTAGTTTAGGTGTTCGCTTGCGTTACTGATTTCCTTTCCTCCCCCAGGAGATGAAGCCAAAGTCGCAAGCTAGACCACCACCTGGCCGCAGTCGAGATGAGTGTCTCATCGTCCTCGTTTCGTCTGCGGTCTTCTCTTTTCCAACCCACAGTATTTCAATAAAGTTTATTTTGGTTTAGAATATCTATTCCATGGAAAAATTCGAACTTGTAAGTCCATTTAAACCTACTGGTGATCAACCGGAAGCAATCGACAAACTTGTTGAGGGGTTGAAAAAGGGTTTTAAAAGTCAAGTTTTGCTGGGGGCCACGGGCACAGGCAAAACTTTCACGATGGCCAATGTCATCGCGAAGGTAAACAAACCGACTTTAATTTTAGCCCACAATAAAACCTTAGCTGCGCAGCTAGCGTCCGAGTTCCGAGAATTTTTCCCCAAAAATTCCGTCGAATATTTTGTTAGTTATTACGATTATTACCAGCCGGAAAGCTATGTGCCTCAAATTGATCTTTATATTGAAAAGGACGCCGATATCAACGAGGAGATTGACCGGCTGCGGCTCGCCGCAACCAAATCCTTAATGACCCGCAAGGACGTGATTATTGTGGCTTCGGTTTCTTGCATCTACAATATTGGTTCCCCAGAATCCTACAGACAGAGTGTAATAACTTTGTTTAAGGACCAGAGAATAGGAATTAAAGAAATACTGCGAAGGCTTCTTGACTTACAATACGAGCGAAATGATTTGGATCTGCAAAGAGGAAACTTTCGGGTAAAAGGGGACGTTTTGGAAGTTTATCCGGCTTACGAGCAAACGGTTATAAGGGTACGTTTTCTGGGTGATTCTATCGAAAAGATAGAGAAGCTATCACCAACCAGTTTGGATAGTGAAGGTGCTCTTGAAGAAATTTCCATTTTTCCGGCCAGACACTACGTTATGCCGCAGCAAAATATCGAAGAACCCATTTCCCAAATCAAAAATGATCTCCGAGATCGGTTGGAACTACTAAAAAAGGAAGGCAAGGATGTTGAAGCGAAAAGGCTCTCCCAGAGAACTAATTTCGACGTTGAACAGTTTGAGCAGCTTGGCTATGTAAAAGGAATTGAAAATTACTCCCGCTATTTTGACGGCCGACAGGCTGGTGAACCACCATACACATTACTGGACTACTTTCCAGCTTTAGCTGGAAAGCAAGGTTCTGATGACCGAGATGTAAAATATTCATCTACATCTAGGGCGTCAGGTCCTTTTCTTCCAAAGGATTTTTTGCTTTTCGTTGATGAATCTCACATGAGTCTTCCGCAGATTCGGGGAATGTGGCACGGGGAACGCGCACGAAAAAATATTTTGATAGACAATGGTTTTCGGCTTCCCAGCGCCATGGATAATCGGCCCTTAACTTTTGACGAGTTTTCACGAAAAATACACCAAGTAATTTATACTTCGGCGACACCAGACACATACGAACTTTCGATTGCAGATCAAGTAGTGCAACAAATTATCCGCCCAACTGGTATTGTGGATCCCCAAGTGGAAGTGCGACCTACAAAAGGACAGATTCCTGATTTGATCACTGAAATTCAGAAAAGAGTCAAAAAAGGACAGCGAGTTTTGGTTACGACTCTAACAAAAAACATGGCCGAAGATTTATCAGAATATTTAGGCGAACGGGAAATAAAAGTAATGTACATTCATTTTCAAGTCGATACTTTGGAAAGGATAAATATTTTGCGGGATTTGCGGCTTGGGAAATACGATGTCTTAGTGGGGATTAATCTTTTGCGTGAAGGTTTAGATCTTCCGGAAGTCTCGCTAGTCGCCATTTTGGACGCGGATAAAGAAGGGTTCCTACGCAGTAAAACGAGTTTGGTTCAAACAACGGGCCGGGCCGCCCGTCACGTTGAAGGCAGAGTAATAATGTACGCGGATAACGTGACCGGTTCGATAAAAGGAGCAATTGAAGAGACAAACCGCAGGCGGAGCGTTCAGGAACAATATAATAAGGAGCACGGTATTACTCCAGAAACAATTCAGAAGGCAATCCACGATATTGGCGAGCGCCTCGCCGAGATAGCTCCCGAAGCCACCACCGTGGCCGAAATTGATTTTACTAAAGTTCCTAAAAAAGAAGTTAAAAGATTGACTCGCGATTTGGAACAAGAAATGAAACTTGCGGCCGAAGAACTGGATTTTGAAAAAGCAGCTATAATCCGCGACCAACTATTTGATCTAAAAAACCAAACCCTAGAAATTCCCAAAACAGTTACAGTAAAAGAAGCAAAGAAAATTTCACTGAATTAGAAAACCGGCCAGCCAATCTGACAAAAGAAAAACCCAGGGCTACCACACTCAAATCAAATTGAGATGCGGTAATAACCCTGGGTTTACGCTTTCGTTGCGCTGCTCGCTCAGTTATTAATCAGTAGAGCTGAGACTACTTTTCGCCTATGGAGTTGGTACGACCGGTGCTACTGTGATCGGCTCAGCATTCAGCGATAGGGGCTGGTCAGCGGTGAAGAACTTGACTCCTCTGATCTTGATCAGCGCGTTCGTTGCCGAGTCGAAGAAGAACCACTCGTCGCAACCCGCCGCTGCGCCACCGCCACCATAGTAGATACCGTCGAGTGAGGGAGCGGTGATCACCGCATTACCGTGATCATGCTGCACCTCTTGAGTTGAGGATAGAAAGTCGCAGGAGTTGACCGGCAGAGTCTTTCGCCACGTAGTAGCCGATGACGTTCCCCGTGTCCGCCAAGATGTAGACGTACCACGGGTGGTTCAGCAAGTCCTCCCGCTGAGTGAACTCGACCAGGGCTCTACGCAGCGGAAAGTTGACTGAATTGGGCGCGGGTGCGACCTTTTCCGCTTGCGCGAACACATTGGCCCTTTGGTTGACCGCCGCTTGTCGTTGCTGCTCGATCTTTGAGTCTCCACATGATGCCGCCGTGCCCACAAGCAGGAGCAGCAGTCCCGCTCCGAGAACAATTCCTAGCTTCCGCATGATGTCTGTTCCCCTTTCTTGTGCTGCGTCGTGTCCAATTGGTACGGCAGGTTCGAATCCCTGAATTGCCCGATCGTATAATCCTTGCGTGCGTCGGCATTGTACTGAGCTATAGCACGCTGTCTGTCAGCCACGATGCCCGCAATGTTGGTCAGAACGCGGTTGTAGTCACGGGTGCCCTGGGTTAGAGCCGAAAGCTCATCAGATTGGGCATCGAGCGATGCTTCGTCCGCTTGAATTGCTGCACACAGATCGAAGAAGTGATTGTATGCCGGGATGCGGAAGTCCGCGCTTTGGATACGAATGTGCGCCTCACCGCGACCGACGATGTTCGCTGTTGCCACCCTCAACGCGAAGTTGAGGCCGGCGAACGCCCATGTCAGAACGAAAGCGAAGAGCAGGATACCAACGATCCAGCCCGCCAAGGCCCCGACGTTGATAGTGCGTGGTAGTTATTAGCTAGGAAAAATTTTTTTATTGTGCTATTAAGTAAAACAAAAAAATTATTAACTGATATAGCAAGTAATACATTACCACATGTCCCGCAAATCTTCTGTAAGCCCAACTACAAAGTGGGTCCAGGAAGACAAATTCAGCAAACTAGTCTATTTTAAAAATGAGGGGAAAAAGAAAGCTCTCGTGAAGGTTCGCGAGAGCTAGTTGTCTAGAGGGCTGGCTGAGTATAAATCCCGAAGGGTAATTGCTCCACATGCGGGTAGTAGTGCCAGCCCCATTATTTACATCACGCTCTCTCCAGACTAGTCAATCAACAACTTTAAGCTGAGCAGAACTAGTCGAACTAAAGTGACTAGGGAGCATTCTGCCCAGGCAGTGTTAGGACGCTGCTCCAACGTTGGTGAGTTCTGGTGCCGGCTTCAGTACCCAAGCTTACGGGTTACCCTAAATCCGGTGGCACGGAAACAAGGCTACCGTTACCTTTTGAGCGCTAAAGTCGGCCCGTTAGCGCAATGCGTTATACACCACTACTGGTATTAACACACCACGCGGCTAGATTCTATCTCCGTCCTTTTTGATTGTCAACAAGGGCTTTTCAGCCTTGGAAATTTCTTGCCGGTCGAAAAACGTCCTGGTGGCAGGGTGGGATTGGCGTTTTTTTTACTCGACCGGCAATTTTGGAAGGAGCGCGCGGCACTCCTTGCCTTGGTTTTCCTGTGCGCAGGCCGGATGGGCTAAGGAGGTACCGGGGCCCAACACACATTTGAAAACCACGGCGGGGATTATAGTATACCCTATAACATATGTCAAGACCCTCTAACTCGTCTTGTAAAAACTTGCAAAAGGGAGTAAAATCTTACGATCTTATGGACGATAAAATCATTATCCGAGGTGCCCGGGAACATAATTTGAAAAACGTTGATGTCGAAATTCCGAAGAATAAATTGGTTGTTATCACTGGAATTTCCGGATCAGGTAAATCTTCCTTAGCTTTTGACACTATTTACGCCGAAGGGCAACGTCGCTACGTTGAATCTCTTTCCGCCTACGCCAGACAATTTTTGGGTTTAATGGAAAAGCCAGATGTAGACCAGATTGAAGGTCTCTCTCCTGCAATTTCAATCGACCAAAAATCCGCACCTCGCAACCCACGTTCGACAGTGGGAACAATCACCGAAATTTACGATTATATGAGGCTTTTGTGGGCAAGAGTCGGCCGGCCTCATTGCCCGGTCGACGGTAAAGAAATAAAAGCCCAAACACCGCAAGAGATTGTGGATCAAATCATTAGTTTGGCGAACAAAAGGGCCAAAGGCGACAAAAGAAACGAAGGGATGGTTTTGATTTTGGCGCCAGTAGTAAAAGGTCGTAAGGGTATTTATGATGAGGTTTTTCAGGATCTGAAGAAAAAAGGGTACGTCCGAGTTCGGGTCGATGGTAAAGTTTTTGAAATAGATGAAACTCCCGCCCTTGGTCGCTATAAAATTCACGATATCGATGTAGTGGTGGATCGGCTGACTGGGCAGGTCGATAAACAAAGATTAACCGAGTCGGTGGAGGTGGCCTTGAGACTTTCCGACGGCGTAGCTCTCGCCTCGATGAACGGAAAAGACACTTTATTTTCGGAAAAATTATCCTGTCCACAGCACAGCCTCTCCTTGCCGGAATTAGAACCAAGAACGTTTTCTTTTAACTCTCCTTATGGCGCGTGCCCAGCCTGCAGCGGTATCGGGTCAAAATTGACAGTCGACCCTGATTTAGTAGTTCCGAATAAAAATCTATCTATCTCTGAGGGGGCGATACTGCCCTGGAGCAGACTCCTCGGCTCCGATAACTGGTCTAGTAGAAGGTTAGAGGCTTTGGCAGGACATTTCAAAATATCTTTAAGTGCACCCATCAACTCTCTTCCAAAGAAAATTTTGGATACCATTATTTACGGTTCCGAAGATGAAGTTTTTGAAGTTTCGGGTAGGAACCGGTTTGGGCGCTATATTAGTTTTCACACTAGCTTTGAGGGGGTAGTTCCGGAAATGTTGCGGCGCTACAAGGAAACGGAAAGTGAATGGACAAAGCGCGAGATTGAAAAATACATGAGGGAAGAAATTTGCGAAATCTGTCGGGGAAGTAGGCTAAAGAAAGAAACCCTTTTCATCACAATTGCCGATAAGTCAATCAGTGAGGTTACAAGTTTCTCGATCAATAAATCGAACGAATGGTTCGGCAACTTAGAGCTAGATGAAAAAGAAAAGCAGATTGCAAAGCAAATACTGAAAGAAATAAAGGCTAGGTTGAGATTTTTACTTGATGTGGGTTTGAGTTACCTAACTTTAGACAGGACGAGCGTTACTTTAGCCGGTGGCGAAGCCCAAAGGATACGACTTGCTTCCCAAATTGGTTCTGGTCTTTCGGGAGTTTTGTACGTTCTGGACGAGCCTTCAATTGGGCTGCACCAAAGAGACAACATAAAACTTATCGATACTTTAAAAAATCTGCGTGATTTGGGCAACACTGTTATTGTTGTAGAACACGATCGAGAGACGATTGAAGAAGCTGATTGGGTTTTAGACACTGGTCCGGGTGCGGGTGAACACGGCGGTGAAGTTATTGCGCAGGGCACACCTGCAGATATAATTGCGAGTAAAAATTCGATCACCGGGCAGTTTTTGGCCGGGAAAAGAACAATTCTCGGGGAATACCGCAAAGGGGAACGTAAAATCGGAAAGAAAATTACAGTTGTTGACGCCGCAGAACATAATCTTAAAAAAATAACAGTAGAGTTTCCTTTAGGTAGCTTTATTTGTGTAACCGGGGTTTCGGGAAGTGGAAAATCTACTTTAGTTGAAGATATTTTAAGAAAATCTTTAGCGCAGAAAATTTATCGTTCGAAAGAAAAAGCGGGCTCCCACAAGGAAATTTTGGGGGTGGAATTCATTGATAAGATAGTCAATATCGATCAGTCCCCAATCGGGCGGACGCCGCGCAGTAATCCCGCAACTTATACCGGTGCTTTTTCCCACATCCGAGACCTTTTTGCGAAGACGCCCGACGCTAAGGTGCGTGGCTATAGGGCGGGTAGGTTTTCATTTAATGTTAAGGGGGGCCGGTGTGAAAATTGTGAAGGCGACGGAGTGATCAAAATTGAAATGCAGTTTTTGCCTGATGTTTACGTAACTTGTGAGACTTGTCAAGGTAAAAGATACAATCGAGAAGCCTTGGAAATAAATTATAAGGGTAAGAACATTTCGGACATTTTGACCATGACGGTTGAGGAGGCGCTTGAATTTTTCCAAAATGTTCCCTTAATCAAAAATAAACTTCAAACTCTGAAGGACGTCGGTCTATCCTACATTCGTCTTGGTCAGGCGGCCACAACTCTTTCCGGTGGAGAAGCCCAAAGAATTAAACTGGCCACTGAGCTGTCAAAACGAAGTACGGGCAAAACTTTTTATATTTTAGATGAACCAACCACTGGTCTGCACTTTGCCGACATTGAAAACTTACTTTTCGTTTTACACCGCCTCGTAGATTTAGGTAACACTGTAGTGGTAATCGAGCACAATTTAGATCTAGTTAAAACAGCCGATTGGATTATCGATTTGGGACCGGAAGGCGGAGACGCTGGTGGACAAATTGTCGCCCAAGGATCTCCACGGCAAGTCTCGGAAAACAAAAAATCCTACACCGGGCAGTATTTGAAGGAAACCTTGAAAACTTCAATTGCATAGCAGCCTTCTCTATGGTAAATTTAGGATTCTATGGAAGACTCTGAAAAGGTAAAGGTTTTGATAGTTGAAGATGAGCCGGAATTTTTAGAGTTGTATCGTCTCAAACTTACACTGGACGGTTACGATGTCATAGCCGCGAAATCCGGGAAAGAGGCGTTAGATAAGGCTTCTTCAAGGCAGCCACAACTTATTCTCCTAGACATTAAGATGCCGGAAATGGACGGTTTTGAGGTCCTAAAAAAACTTCGTTCTGAACCTGGTACCAAAAACACACCAGTGGTAATTCTTTCTAATTTTGATGAGCAGGAAATGATTGAAAAAGGTTTGTCTTTGGGTGCCAACGAATATTTGCTAAAATTTCAGTTTACCCCGGAGGAAATTTCATCAAGAATAAAGAATTGGGTTGAACACTAATGGGAGTTTGAATATAATAGCGCTTACATGTCATTTCGTTTCCGGTTGTTCCTCACACTATTATTAGTTCTCTTTATTGCCGTTTACTTTACTGGAAGAACGCTTGCCTCTGCATTTTCCGTCTCCTACAATGTAAAAGTTGCTTTCAAGAACAACAGATCAGCCCACTTTACTCAAGAAATTAGCTTAAAAAATTTAACTGCCGATCTTTACCCAACCGAATATAGTTTAAATATTGGGTCCAGCAACGTTAGAAGTGTCTCCGGGTCAGACTCTCTTGGGCCAATAACGGTTACAAGCAAAAAGTATAAAGGCTCCACAGTGCTCACCGCCCGTTTGACTGACAAAGTGGTTGGGACGGGTAAGGTAACTAGCTTTACATTGAGATACACCATTACAAATTTAGCGCAAAAGCAAGGTAGAATGTGGAACATTTTAGTTCCGGGGATAAACACTTCCGAGAAGCTCTCTTCATTCAAGCTAAGAATCTCTGTTCCAAGGGCTTACGGTGGGATTTACTCAGTTTACCCGCACCCAAAAAGTGCCAAAAAACAAGGAAGTTTAAATACCTACTTCTTTGACAAAAAAAGCACACCAGCCGAAACGATTGTGGCTGAATTTGGCAATTATCAAGTAGTAAAGTTTTTCTTTAGATATAAATTAAAAAACTCAGAGATTTTTGGCAAAGACGAAAAAGTTTTAATTCCCCGCGATGCTGATTTTCAAGAAATATATTTAGGCGAGATATCCCCCCAACCAGTAAAAATTGAGACGGATGAGGATGGTAACTATTTCGCTGATTACCACCTCAAAGGTGGTGAAGAGGAAAATGTGGTTGTCCGTGGTTTTGCGAAAATACACAAAAACTTTAGTCCAAAAATAGCAAACCTCGACGTAAATAAATATTTAGGAAGTTCAAGCTCATGGAACGTTAATTCCGACTTAATAATTAAAAAAGCAAGTGAGCTGTCTAACATTCACGAAATCTACAAATTTGTAGTTGAAAACCTCACCTTTAACCAAAAATCGACGGATAATTTATTAAATAAACGTGAAGGCGCCCAGGCCGCTCTGAATAGTTCTGGTAAAGCCCTCACTAGTGATTTTGTGGACCTTTTTATTAGCCTGCTTCGTGCCAAGGGAATTGCGGCAAAACAGGCAGTGGGGTTTGCTTTTGGTGATGGTACAAATCTTACACCGACTCTGGTAAACGAGGCGGCCGGGAGTAAAATTCTTCACTCTTGGGTCGAATATTTTGATACTTCTCAAGGAAAGTGGCTTCAGGTGGATCCGACTTGGGGTTCAACTAGACAAGTCAACTATATCGATCAATTTGATGCCAATCACTTTACCCTCTTCGAGCGAGCTTTTTCTAGCGGAGATCCAAAAATACCAGACATATTGACCAACGAAGGGTCTTTAGGAGATTTCGAAGTCCATCCGGTAGATTCGAAATTCGGCTTTTCGGCAAATCCCAGCGTCGAAATAGCGCTAAGTAAGGTAATTGGTGGGTTCCCCACGACTTGTAAGGTAATAATAAACAATAGTTCTGGAAAATCACTACTCTCGGCAAAGATCGTTTTAAACACCAACTCTCTGAAGGTGATTGGCGATGGGCAAAAAGATTTAGGTACAATTTTGCCTTACAGTCAATACGAAGTCGATTTTAAAGTAAGGAGTAATTATGTGGTTGATAAGGGAACAGGATCCGTAGAGGCCACTCTTTACGGATACGATCAAGGAAAAGTCAAAACGTTTACCCAATCGAAAAACGTTGAGATTGCGTCCTTTTTTAGTTTTAATCGTCCTCAAATTGTGCTGGTAGGGCTGTTAATACTTACACTGGCCGGTTTTTCATTTCCTTTTTACCGCCGGTTCCGAAAGGCTAAATAATGATTTCCGGCTTAGATAAGGCTCCAACCGCCCCGGGAGTTTATGTTCTTAAAAATAGCGAGAATGAAATTTTATACGTCGGCAAGGCGGTAAATTTAAAAAATAGATTAAAAAATTATGCAGCAAAGTCGCTAGACCCCCGTATAAACCAACTCATAGATCAAGTAGACACGTTCGACACGTATGAGGTTACGTCGGAAATTGAGGCTCTAATACTTGAAGCAAATTTAATAAAAAAATACAAACCTGCCTTTAACGTTCAACTTAAAGACGACAAAGACTACCTTTACATCATTCTAACTGACGGCAAATTTCCCAAGGTTTTACCAGCCAGAAAAAAAAGATTACCGGAAGCTAAAATTTATTTTGGACCGTACCCCTCTGCCAGCTCCGTGAGATCAACGTTAAGGACACTGCGTAAAATTTTTCCTTATAGCAACTGTGAGCCAAACCAAGGCAAAGCTTGTCTTTATTATCATCTTGGTCTTTGCCCTGGTGTTTGTATTGGGGCGATTAGCGAAGAAGCCTACAAAAAAAATATTAGAAGCATAGTTTTATTCCTAGAGGGAAAGAAACAAATAGTGCTAACTACTTTAAAAAAGGAAATGGACACTCTCTCCGCTCAACTAAAGTTTGAGGAAGCCGCCCAAGTGCATGACCGGCTAAAGAGTTTAGTGTATATCATTCAAAAAATAGGTGACATTGATAAGTTCGCGGAAGACCCACAATTTATCCTCTCTTATAGGAAAGAAGAGCTTAAAGATTTACAGAAAGTTTTGAATCTTAAGGGACTGCCGAGAAGAATTGAGGGTTATGATATTTCAAATATTCAGGGCGAATACGCTGTCGGATCCATGGTGGTTTTCACAAATGCGGTTTCTGATAAAGCGCAATACCGCCGTTTCAAAATAAAAACCGTTAAAGGTATATCTGACACGGCGATGATGAAAGAAGTCCTGTGGCGGCGTTTTAACAATAGTTGGCCAGCCCCAGATTTGATCTTAGTGGACGGTGGTAAAGGGCAGTTGAGCGCGGCTTTACAGGCCTTAAGCGAGGCAAAACTCAGTTTACCAGCGGCGGGTTTGGCCAAAAGATTTGAGTGGATCTACGTACCTGCCCAACCGACACCAATTAAGCTGCCGCAAGGCTCAAAAGCACTTCATTTAATTCAGCGCTTGCGGGACGAAGCCCATCGGTTTGCTATTACCTACCACCGGAAACTGCGGGAAAGAAGCGTTTTGACGTAGAAACCGAAGAATGCTAATCTGATGGTAGTGAAAAAACTTGCCAAATCTGCAGTCGTGTCCTTTGCTTCGTTTCTAATCGTTGCCTATTACTATCCAGGATTTAGGTTTGAAAGGCCCCAAGTACTGGTTGTCTCCGCTGCCTTTTTCGCCGTTCTTACCTTGATAGTAAAACCAATCTTAAAAATATTTTCCCTGCCTCTAAATTTGTTTACCTTCGGGCTTTTTAGTTTTTTTAGCGGGGCAATTGTTATTTATCTTGATACTGTGCTGGTGCAGGGTTTTGCCGTGGTTGGTTACGCCTTTCAAGGCTTCCAAATTAGCGGTTTTACATTACCAGCCGCCGAGCTTACGCCAATTTTCTCCGCTGTGGTCGCTTCCGTTTTAATTAGTTGGCTAAACACCGCTCTTCGCTGGCTATTTCACTAATTTACACTTTGTGGTAAAATCTTTTCCCGTGATACGAAATGTTTTGCTTGTTTTAACAATTGTGGACGCTATCGCTTTAGCTAGCGTAATCTTGTTTCAAAGAAAAGGTGCTGGTGTTGGCTCTGTTTTTGGTGGTGGTTCTGAATCTTACCGAAGCTTGCGGGGTGCTGAAAAATTCCTTCACTACGCAACCATAGTTTTAGCCTTTTTATTCGCTGCTTTATCCTTCACATTGCTGGTTATCTAGTCAATGATTAAGAATCTAAGATTCTATTACCGTCTCATCGCGCTTCTAATTACTAAGAAATTTCGTCAAATAATAATTTGGGCAGGAGTTGCTTTGCTTGCGGTACTTGTGCTTAAACTTTTAATCTTTAGATTCTTACCTGGATTTATTAACAAAATTTCATATCAAGTTGCCAGGCCACATTACTACGAAGGTATTGTCGGAACTATTAAGACTCTAAATCCAGTGTACGAGAAAACCCAGGCCGAAAAGGAAGTTGATTCTTTAATATTCAGAGGACTGACAAAATTGGATGCAGACGGAAACGTAACTGCCGATCTTGCTCAAAGCTTTACACGCACATCAAAAACTTCCTACGTATTTAACCTACGAAAGGACCAATATTGGCAGGATGGGCAAAAAATAACCGCCGCTGATGTAATTTATACAATTGGACTGACGCAGAGAGGCTCGCCAGAATCACCTTACGCCGAGAACTTTAAAGATGTGCGGGTAAAAAAAATCGATGACTACACTGTCGAGTTTGATTTAAAGGAGCCTTTTGCGCCCTTTATTTTTAACACGACTTTAGGAATAATGCCTAAACATATACCCTTGTCTCATTATCGACCAGTCGGAAGCGGCGATTTTAGAGTGACTAAAGAAGTAGCCAATTTATTTACTTTAGAGTCTTCCTACGCAGTTTTTACCTTTAAAACCTATAAAACAGAGAGTGATGCAATTTTGGCTCTGAAGATGGGGGAGATCGATGCCTTAGGGGGCCTGAGTTTTTTTGACCTAAGGGGTTTGCAGTCTTGGCCTAACTTAAATATTTACGCTGCCGACTTGCGCGGTAGACAAGTAGTTCTTTTTTTCAATACGAAGAAGGACTTTTTGAAGAATAAGGACTTTAGGCAAGATTTGAGTGGAGTTACTCCACGAAAATTTGTCGCTAAGGTCCTACCCGAGTATAAGTTCAAATTTAGTGAAAATTCACTACCGCTTGGAAGCTCGGCAAAAACAAAATTTAAAAACCCCTTTACTTACAACCCTAAAAAGGCGAGGGCCGATTTCAAAACGTTAGGTTGGTCAAAGAAGGACGGTTTCCTGGAAAAAAACGGAAAAAAACTTTCGCTTAACCTGACTGCGGGTGACGATCCAGAGCTTGCCCAAGTTGCTAAGACGATCGCAAGTTCCTGGAAAGCTTTAGGTATCAACGTTCAAATACTAACCAAAAGCCAGATGGATCTTAAAGACAGTGTAATCCCCGATAGAGATTTTGAGGCTTTATTGACAGTTCAGGAGCTGAGCCTCGATCCAGATCAGTACAGTCTTTGGCACAGCTCACAAACAAACGGCTCAAATATTACAGGTCTTTCAGATCCGGCAATAGATAAAACTTTGGAAGATGGCCGGAGAACTTTCGGTACAAAGGAGAGAAAAGCAAAATACGAAATTTTTAATCGACTTTTGGCTGACGAGGCGCCAGCAGTTTTTCTCTATTATCCAAAATATTTTTGGATTGTGAATAAGAGAATCCAAGGGATAAATTTGACAAGTTTGATTGATACAGCGGATAGATTTAGAAACATTAAGGATTGGAAAATTCGACCCCAAGGATTTTCTAAGTTAGTGGCGTCTTTGTCCTTAGTCATCTACCACCACCGCTGGAAGCTTCTTAATACAGATTAGAAAATAAGACTGACGCCCATAGCCTGACGGCAGGCGGGCGACGTTTTCTCGCCCCGACCTTCGGCTCGAAAATAAAAGAAGAGCCCCAAGTCTGTTTCCAGAAAGGGGCTCGTGTATTTGGTTTTTTCGTTATACGTTAGGTAACTCCGGCAGGTCTCCAATGAGAATGTTATTGGTACGATAGTCCAACCACCATTGCTTTCCCTTTTGGGATTCGCAAGTGCCATCCGGGCCAACCCAATTCAAAACCATAATTGCGTCCCGAAAATGCTTCATGTGAATCCAGTGGCGGACTTGTTCGTTAAGGACTTTTCTGAACTCTGGACCTAACATCCTTGCCCACTCAACCAGTATCTCCCATAGATCCAGGGGGTTTAGGTTGTCGAAATAATACTGGTGACTTAAAGCAGCTGAAACGGCTTTATATGGAGCGTCCAAGAAACTCAATATCCATTTTGGGGTTTCCCAAGTGCTACCGGCTTCCTCCGCACGTTTCTTAGCCTCTTCTATCTCTCGCTCGATCGCTTGCTTATCCATCTCCACCTCCCTAAGGAATATTGATCTGTCTTCGGTTTTGTGGGGATTATATCAGAAATATATTTGAGAGTCAAGACTATGGGGCTTGCGGGGAGCAAAAAGAAGCTTAGTCAGACTTACCAAAAAGTTGCGTTTTGCATTTGCACTTATATTAATGTACTATAAGTGAAACTGAAATCGGTGTTCAGCTAGGAGAGACAAAATAATCAAAGGAAAGAAAGGGGAACAACCTTGGAAGAGCAGTCTTCTATTTTTGACGATTGGTTTGATCTTATAGAAGCGGCTAAAGAGCTGACTATTCACCCACAATCATTGCGGAGGTTGATTAAGGAAAAGAAAATCGGGGCAACACTCTTTGCCGGTAAGTACTTAATCAATAAAGAGACGCTGTCTCGATTCAAGGCGACCTACGATCCAAGGCCGGGTCGAAAGCCTCTTAGAAGAGTAGGGGGAAGCGGTGGCTAAAAACAACTCTGACAAACTGCCGCCAGAGTTTGATGACTGGTTGGGTCTTGCTGAAGTCGCTCGGGAGCTAAAGATTCACCCAATAACAGCGAGAAGGCTAATTAAGGGGGGTAAGATTCCGGGTGCGGTTCTTTTTGCGGGCAAGTACCTAATTCACCGGAACACCTTAACCGAGTTCAAGGAAAAAGGTTATAACCCAAAACCCGGGCACAAACCGACTAGGAGGTTGTTATGACCCATTCGATTATTGAAGTCATCGCCCCGCCTGGCTACCTGCGCACTTTTGAAGTTGCAAATCGTTTTGGTGTAACCTCAGGTACAGTATGCCGGTGGGTTAGGGATCAGAGGCTTCGAGGTAGGATCTTTCATGGTGTATACCTAGTCGAGGAAACCTCGTTCAAGGAATTTCTCAACAAAGGTTACACCAAACGTGGTAGACGAAAACCGTGGAGTTGGGTGGAAAACGCGCTCAAAGAAATTTTTCCAGAAGGGCTTGACTTTTTATAGGTCGAGCCCTTTAATTTATTTGGAATTTTAATGACACCTCATCGAAATACAAATTTAGTTGGTTACTTTGAAATTTAGGTTCACTTTTGGTATAATCACTTTGAACATCAATGTGCCCCAGTAGCTCAGCGGATAGAGCAGGACGGTTCTAACGTCAAGGTCGGGGGTTCGAATCCCTCCTGGGGTACCATTTTGTGGGCCAGTAGCTCAATTGGCAGAGCAATTGCCTCTTAAGCAATCGGTTGAAGGTTCGAGTCCTTCCTGGCTCACCAAGAATTTGTATTTCTTGGCAAAAAAAGACACCTATTTCAAGGTCGCATTAGTTTTATTCAAACAATAAACTAATGGCTTTAGCCTCCTATTTTAAACATCTTTGTTCCACAAACTGGGCAAGTACCTTTCAAGGCTTTTCTACCATTTTTCATGGTAACTTGCTCAGGATTTGTAACTTCTCTTTTCTGTTTACACTTTACACAATATGCTTCTGACATATTTTTACTAGCACCTCCTTCCAAATTTAGTTTTTTGTTACTTATTCTATTATCTTCAATCTTTGTTCCTGTGTCAAACCTAAGTTATATTGTAAGTACCCAGTCACCTCAAAGTCAAATACGCTACTTCCTTGTAAACTAATTCGGGATACTGTATTTTTTTAAACTGAATCGACAAAATTAGATACAAATTCATTCGAATAACGTACTCTCTGGCTCACCAAGAATTACTCCATGGTATAATTCCTCTCAATGAAAAAACATTTCCGAAACATTGTTATTTGTGGGGATATTGGTACTGGTACCACCACGCTTGGTAAAGGTTTAGCCGTCAAACTTGGTTGGAAATTTTTATCTATCGGGGATATTTTCCGATCCTACCACAAAGAACATAATATTCCTCTTTGGGACAAGGCGGCCATACCAGAGGCGCTTGAAAGGGAAGTAGACGCAAGCTTCATGGATAGAGTGACCAACGAAAAACACATCATTTTTGATGGGCACTACCTAGCCTGGCTAGCCCGGAATTTAGACGATGTTTACCGTATCCTTTTAATTTGTGATAAAGAAGTGGCAACGAAGAGAATTTTGAAACGCCAGCACACTCATAAAGAAACTTTAAAGGAAATTGAAGAAAGAAGAAAGCAACTTCGGGAGAAATTTAAAAAAATTTATTCAAAAGCAAATTACGAAAACCCGAAGCTTTTCCACCTTGTTCTCAATACAACCGATTCGACCCCCGAAGAAACTTTGAAAGCAGTGTTAGCTGCATTTAAAAAGAGTTGGTAGAGGTTGCACGCTACCAACTCTTCTCGAAGTTAAAAGTACAAAGTAAGTCCAGTAAAGAGAGCAGTGGCGACGCATATCAAAAACAGTACCCAAAATGCAACCGCCCAAGCGTTACCAGAGTTACATTCGTCCCAATCCCTATAAATATCAGGGCCTACGTCGTCAAGAAATGCCATCTCTCACCTCCTAGTTTTGGATCCTTAGAAAAACGGAACCCGGACCGTTGGTGTCTTTTTAGATAATGAAGACAGTTGCAAACCGACGAGTTTGCAACGGGCGTAGTTATCGCAAGGATACTGCCTATCACTTCAAAAAAGGAACGAGTAGCAGCGCGACTATATTAATCACTTTTATCATCGGGTTTATTGGATTTTCGAGATCTTCGAACTACCGTTCTCTGGCTCGAAAAGTCCTGCGTTCGAGCAATAACTAACGTTATTGTTCTCGAACTATGCAGGCCCAGCAGTGTCCTTTAGTACCGATTTTATCGGGACGCAAAGACACAGCAATTATCTTAAGAATGGTACGAGTAAAAGTGCTACTATATTTATCACCTTAATCATAGGGTTTATTGCCGGACCAGCTGTGTCTTTATACGGATCTCCAACCGTGTCTCCGGTAACAGCCGCCTTGTGGGCTTCGGAGCCTTTTCCACCAAGATTACCTTCTTCGATATATTTTTTAGCATTATCCCACGCAGCTCCACCCGTAGTCATTGAGATTGCAACGAAAAGTCCAGTGACGATTGTACCGACTAGAAGACCACCCAGGGCCTCTGGTCCAAGCAGTTTGCCGACGAGTATGGGGGCAACTATGGGTATAAGAGCCGGAATTATCATTTCTCTTTGAGCAGCGGCCGTTACAATTGCCACCGCGCGAGCGTAATCTGGTTTTGTCTTACCTTCCATGATTCCTTTCATTTCCCTAAATTGACGTCGAACTTCGTTCACCACTGCCCCGGCTGCTTTACCCACCGCTTCCATTGCCAGAGCACCAAAAAGATAAGGAAGGGCCCCACCAATAAACAATCCCACAATCACTTTTGGATCGTCCAGTTTAAAAGCAATGTTTTTACCAAGGCTGTTAAGTTCTTGGGAATAGGCGGAAAAAAGCACCAAAGCGGCCAGAGCCGCACTAGCAATAGCGTAGCCTTTGGTTACTGCTTTGGTGGTGTTACCAACTGCGTCTAGAGCGTCAGTTATCTTTCGAACTTTATCTGGTAGATTGCTCATCTCGGCAATTCCACCGGCATTGTCGGTAATGGGCCCAAAGGCGTCAATGGCCACGATAATTCCCGTCATCGAAAGCATACTCATGGCGGCAATTGCGATTCCGTATAAGCCGGCAATGTTAAAAGCGACAAGAATCGCCCCCGCAATTAGAATGATGGGGGCAAAAGTCGCTTTCATGGAGACAGAAAGACCGGCGATTATATTTGTAGCGTGGCCAGTTTCCGAGGCCAGCGCAATATTTTTCACCGAAGAAAACTGTTTCGAAGTATAAAATTCGGTAATAACTACCATTCCAATAGTTACAACTAAACCAATTAAGCTGGTCCAAAAAAGTTTGGTGTCGGCAGGGAAAAAATTCTTGGTTACAAAGTAAAAACCTACAGCGGCTAAGACGCCAGAAACAATCAAGCCTAAGTATAGAGCTCCCATTATACTTTTCCCGATTAGTCTAACAAAAAAAGTACCAATTACCGAGCCGACAATCGAAACCGCACCCAAAGCAAGCGGGAAGATAACCGCATTACTATTTCCTGGAAAGATTAAACTTCCCAGAAGCATCGCTGCAATTGCGGTAACTGCGTAAGTTTCGAAAAGATCGGCGGCCATACCAGCATCGTCACCAACATTATCCCCAACATTGTCAGCAATAACTGCTGGGTTTCGGGGATCATCTTCCGGTATCCCAACTTCGATCTTGCCGACCAAATCGGCGCCAACATCGGCCCCTTTTGTGAAAATCCCCCCGCCAAGACGAGCGAAAACCGAAATAAGACTGCCACCAAATCCAAGACCAACTAAAGCTTTTATATCGCCAGTTAGGTAGTAAAATCCAGAAACCGAAAGTAGGGCCAAACCAACCACAAAGAGACCGGTTACGGCCCCTCCCTTAAAGGCGATATTTAGAGCCTGAGAAAGCCCACTTTTGGCAGCTTCAGCAGTGCGGACATTTGCCCTAACGGCAACGTTCATTCCGATATAACCTGCTAGGGCTGAGGCGGCTGCTCCAACGCCAAAACCGACTGCCGTGGTCCCCTGACCAAGTAGAAGCCAAATTAAAAGAAAGATTATGGCTCCCACAACGGCGACAACCGAGTATTGTCGAGCCAAGTATGAAGAGGCCCCTTCTTGAATTGCGGCAGCAATCTCCAGCATTTTGCTTTCGCCCTTAGGCGCTCGTAGAACAACACCAATTAAGGCTGTTGCGTAGACAATAGCCAAAGCGCCACTGCCCATTATCCAGTAAAGTGTCTGGTTCATACTGGGTAATTTACAATAAAGATGGCAGTTTGGCAAGGGGGGCCAAGCAAGCCTAAAGTAGTGGCTAATACACCAAAATGGGTTGACAAAATGTAAATTTTAGTAGTAGACTGATAGTAAAGTCCATGCTGCCTCCGCGATATCTAAGATGTCTTTTTACCTAGGGGAATTTATTACTAGCTTAAATAAGGATATCAACTTCGAAAGGGGGTGAAAAAATGACACTACAGGACTATATAAATCTTTCCCAGAACTCAATTAATTCCTTCTTTTCTGGTTTAGGCGGTGCCATCACCAACATTGTATTTGCAACTATCGCTTTGATTGTTGGTGTTGTGATTGGATATATTCTAAAAAGAATTGTAGTGGAAGTACTTTCCGCCATAAATTTTGAAAAGACGGTTAGTAGTCTACCGATGTATCAGATGGTAGTTAAATCTCATGAAAGTGTGGATTTAACAACCTTTCTTGGTGAGTTGGTACGATGGATAGCCATACTGGTCTTCTTAGTACCAGCTGTTTCTTCATTACAAGTAGCCGGAGCCGGATCCGTGGTCCCCAACGTTTTAGGTTATTTACCTAGCGTAATTTTGGCATCCCTCTACCTGCTTATTGGGTTTGTAGTTGCTTGGTTTGTCCACCGAGTGATCGAAGTGGTGGCCGTAATTGTCGGGTATAACCCGGCTCGTGTAATTGGGAATGTCTCCTTTATCGCAATCGTGGTTTTTGTATCTCTACAAGCTCTTGCCGTACTACAAGTACCGTCAGACTTGGTTAGAATTATCGTAATTGCTTCAATAGCAGCGAGCGCCTTGGCAGTAGGTCTTGGTGGTAGAGATCAAGCAGCGGATTTGCTAAAGAGGTTCATGGACAAGGGGAATAAATAACGTCCTCCGATTGACACTAGTTGAAACAAAGCACAGACACTCTATATAATTGGAGTGTCTGTGTGTATAATTTAGAAAAGGAGGTGACAGAGTTGTTAAGTAGCATATCAGATGCGTCTTTAGCGGCGTTAAACGATTCTTTAGTAAATACCGCCAAGATTCTCCCAAATTTAATTGCGGCAATAGTAATATTTATAATCGGTGTGGTTATTGCAGTTGTCGTCCGAAATGCTTTGGTCAGAATTCTGCAATTAATTGGCTTTGAGGATCTGCTTTCTCGGACTGTTATTCCAGAGGCTCTTAAGAGTGTTGGTCAAGGTGTAACGACCAGCAGTTTAATTGGGGAACTGGTTCGTTGGTTTATCATTTTGGTCTTTCTAATTCCAGCAGTCGACCGTCTCGGCCTCGGGGCAGTTAATCAAGTGCTAACCCAAATTCTTCTCTACATACCAAACGTAGTGGTGGCCGTAATCATAATTGCGGTTGGAGCGGTCTTTGCGAAAATAGCTCGTGATTTAGTGACCGCAACTGCGGCTGGTTTAGGAACCCAAGCAGCCGGGGTAGTTGGCCAAATAGCCCGCTGGGCCATTATAATTTTTTCGGCTCTTGCTGCCTTGAATCAACTTGGTGTTGCCACCGATCTCATAAAAATACTCTTTACGGGCTTGGTGGCTATGCTGGCGATTGCTGGGGGGCTCGCTTTTGGTCTTGGCGGCAAAGAGACAGCTGAAGAGTTCCTTAGAAAATTAAGAGATGACCTTTTTCAGGAACACGGTTAAAGCGCCTTGTAAATACCCATAAAGATTGGTAGAATTTCCTTTGTCTGCCATGAAATTTATTCTCAATCTTACCCAGGTAGATAAAGAAGATATTGATGTTGCGGGAGCCAAAGCCGTCTCTTTAGGGGAGTCGCTTAAAATTGGTTTGAAAATACCCCAAGGCTTTGTCATCACTTCCGAAGCATTTAGGAATTTTATTTCACAGAATAATCTTGCCGAAAGTGTCAAGGCTCTTGCCGCGGAGCTTGCTACAGGGAGCGCAAGTATGCGGCAAGAAGTTTTTGAAAATCTAAGAAAAATAATTCTCTCCCAAGACTTCAGTACCGAGCTTGCCACCGAAATAAAAAAATCCGTGGAAAAAATTTCAGCTAAAGACACTCTGCTTTTAGTAAGCTCTTCCCCAAACAAAAGAACCTCATCAGAAAGTTTTGGTGATACTGTAGTTGTAAATAACGAAAAAGAAATTGCCTCGGCGATTAAGAAGTATTGGGTAGATTATTTTAAGGAGCCCGCGGATCCATTAGGTTTAGGCGGTGGGGTTTTGATTCAGGAGGTAATCGAGCCAGATCTCTCCGGAGTAATTTTCACTGAAGATCCAGAGGTAAAGCTGCCCGGGAGAATTATTATCAAAGCTCTCTGGGGGGAAATGAATAAAAAATTACTTGACGGCTCGGCCGATTACTACGAAATAACCAAACAAAATTTTGTGATTGTAGAAAACAAAATCACAGATCAGAAGGAGCAAATTGTGTCGGTAAAAGGTGCTGAGAAAAAAATACCTTTAGCTAAAGCGTACGAAGGCCGGCAAAAACTTTCCGACGAGGAAGTATTGGAACTAGCAAAAATCGGCAAAAGAATTGAAGATGCTTATTTATATCCCCAAAAAATTAAATGGGTTAAATCTGACGGAAAGTTTTTTATCCTCGGAAATGAAACGCTAGATACAACCAAAACCGAACTTAATTCGCCGTCCGAACATTTCAAAATTAAATTACCCGTACTGGCACGGGGAACACCTGTCTTTCCTGGATTTGCCTCTGGTATAGCCAAGTTTGTTTTGTCGGAAAAAGATTTGCGCAAAGTTAAAGTTGGTGATGTTGTTGTAATAAACAAATTTCACCCAAGCTACAAAGATGCGTTTAAAAAGGCTTCGGCCGTAGCTACCCAAAACGGTTTAAATGCAAGTTCCGAAAGCGTTGCTTCCAAATTGGGGAAACCGTGGGTCGGCGGCGTAGGCAAAATAAATTTCGGTGATGAACACGTGGTTAGTGTCGATGGCGCATCGGGATATATTTACCGTGGAGCTTTATCCAAACACCATTTAAGTAAATTGGCGGCCGCCTATGAGGAAAAAAGGCAGGTTAAGGATGAAGAGATCCTAATGACGGCAACAAAAGTTCTTGTCAACTTATCGGATGCAGATCAGGCAGCGCGAGCCTCCAAAGAGGCAGTAGATGGTGTTGGTTTGTTTCGGGCTGAAAACATAGTCGCCTCAGTTGGTGTGCACCCGGAAAAATTGCTGAGAGATAAAAGAGATAAAAATGAAAGCGTTCTTGTTAATAGACTAGTGGGTGATTTAAAGATTGTTTGTTCTGCTTTTGCACCTCGGCCAGTGATCTACCGCACCACGGATTTCAAAAGTAGCGAGTATGAGAATTTAAAGGGAGCAGCCGCGTACGAAGGAAAGGAAGAAAACCCGGCTTTAGGGTTTCGGGGAGCGGCCAGATTTCTTTCCGACAAATCTTCCTTTGGCCTTGAACTGGCTGCTCTGAAGGAGATTAGAAACAAATTTGAATTAAAAAATCTCTGGCTTTGCGTGCCTTTTGTCAGAACTTTGAAAGAAGGATCCAAAATTATAAAGGCCGTGGCTGCATCAGGACTTCATCGGTCCCATTCTTTCAAGCTACTTTTGATAGTCGAAGTTCCAAGTAACGTAATTTTGATAGAAAAGTTTCTAGACCTTGGTTTCGATGGTGTTGTAATCGATTTGAACGATTTAACCGCCTTAACTTTGGGAGTAGACAGAGATAATCAAAAGTTAGGTAGTGGCTACAACGATTCAGACCCGGCTGTATTTTGGTCGCTTGAACAGGTTATTAGGCAGTGCCGCCGGCGAAAACTTTACGCTGAGGTCTTTGGACAAGGTCTTATAACTTACCCATCTCTTTTGGACAGCTTAATTGAGTGGGGTGTAAGTTCTATTTCTGTCTCGGCGGATTTGGCCGAGCAAGCAAGAAAACTTGTTCATAAATCAGAAGAAAAACTAGTTTCTGCCCGGAAACACTCGTAAAATGACCCGAGAAATTGAAAGAAGATTTTTAGTTCACCCTCAAAAACTCCCCAAACTATCCCGAGGGCAAAAAATAGGCCAGACTTATTTTTCGGTTGATCCGGCCGTCAGAGTTCGAATTAAATCTGGTAAGGCCTACATCGGTATAAAAAAACGGCAAAATTTTATAAATTTGGAATTTGAATACAGAATACCTTTAAAAGAAGCCAAAAAATTGATGACCCTTTCGAAATTAAAAATTGTTAAAACCCGCTACTTAGTTAACCTTAACTCTCATAAGTGGGAGGTAGACGTTTTCGCCGGTAAAAATAAGGGTTTAATAATAGCCGAGTTGGAACTTCCCAGTCTTTCAAAAAAATTTCAAAAGCCACTCTGGATCGGGCTAGAAATTACTAAAGATGATCGCTACTTAAATGTAAATTTGGCGCAAAAACCCTACCAAAGTTGGTAATTACCCGGAGATTTTGTAGACGCTGCCGTCACTAAGCAGAGCTGAAAGACTGTAACTGGAAAAATCCTTACTTGGTGTGTAGTCATAAGTGGCTTTAGTCACTGGATCCAAAGGTATTACAGTCAGATAGGTCGGCGTTAAATCCTCAAAACTCTTGGGATATTTTTTATACTTTTTGTAATACCCGTCCAGACCTTGTTTTAAATTAACCAAGTCAAGGCGTCTAGTCTGATCGTTTTTTGAATTTTCGCGAAGTGAGACAAGATCCGCTTCTTCCTTTTGCTTTTGGGCCGCGGTATTCGCAGCTTGTTTGATATGTTGGTTTTGCAAATATTCAAGATACAAGTAACCCCCAGCAAAGATTGCCAGAGTTATAAGGGTAATTCCCAAGATTGAGATTACGGGGTGTGGTTCACTGGCAGTTTTCGGAATTTTTGGCGAATTAACCGTTGCCGGAGCAGGCTTGGGGTTAACAGGCATTTGTTGGACTGGTTGTTGGGCAGCCATCTCTCTTATTATCTATTTTTTAAAATTTGTTGTCAAAAATAGTGCCGGAAATTTTACATTGTATTCCAAGCCAATAAAATTCTGGTGAGCGGCCAGGGACTCGAACCCTGAACGCACGGCTTAAAAGGCCGTTGCTCTACCAATTGAGCTAGCCGCCCACACTGGTTAAACATTCTAACAAATCAAGGCTAATGTTTCAATCTCTTAACAGTAATCTAGTAATGTTTGAACTTTAATAATTACAAGTTTATAATTCAATCAAAGAAAGCAGTGAGAGCCTAACACAAGGCCATCTGAGAATAAGTGAAGAAAGGAGGAGACGTGTCAGGTCCAGGTGATATCCACGACCAGGTTCAAAGGATAGTTGAAGAAACTGGCGGCGAAATTGAACGAGATCCCTCTGATGTTCGCAGGATTAAGACTAAGTTGGTTAGCTGGATGAATGGCGGAGGATCAGATTTTCCATCGGTGCTTCCACAGGTTACGTACCTGAAGGCCAATCTCTGCCGACTATTTGAAAAGTACGGTATGAAGATTGTACTTCAAGTACTAAAAGAACTGGAAGCAGAATTAAAGGCTAACGATTGGGAATTGCCCCACTACTTCCATCTTGATGTAGCTGGCTCTGCGCTTAATGTGGCAATTGAATGATTTCCAGAATGGCGGGAGGACAGGAAAAGAGAAGATTTTCTGAGGCAGTACTCGGAATCTTAAAAAGAGCGTTCTGCACAGAGCGCTCTTTCTTTTTAAAATACAATCTATGCAACTGGGATTATTGGGGAAATTGATTCCGGTGGAGGAACTTTTCTGGCAATTTTGGTCGGTGGTTCTGTTAAAGCTGCGTTAATCACATCGTCCATTGTTTCGACAAAGACAAATTTTAGATCCGCGCGGGTGTTGGCCGGGATTTCCTCAAGATCTTTTTTATTCTTCTTTGGCAAGACAATTGTTCGCAGTCCTGCCCGGTGCGCGGCTAAAACTTTTTCTTTAATCCCCCCAATTTCCAGTACTTTACCGCGTAAAGTAACCTCACCCGTCATAGCCACTTCTTTACGGATGGAGGTTTTGGTTAAAAGACTTATCAGTGCGGTTGTTATGGTAATTCCAGCACTTGGACCGTCCTTGGGAATGGCCCCGGAAGGTACGTGGACGTGGATGTCGCTACCTTTGAAGAAATTCTCCTTAACACCAAATTCAGTCACTTTAGAACGAGTGTACGAAAGGGCGGCTTGACCGGATTCTTTCATCACTTCCCCTAATTGACCTGTCAAAATTAGGTTGCCGCGTCCGGGCATTATATTTGCTTCAACACTTAGTACTTCACCACCAACTTGAGTCCAAGCAAGCCCAGTGGCAACCCCAACTTCATTTCTTTTTTCAGCTGCCCATGGCTCAAATTTTTCTGGCCCTAAGTATTTGTGCAAGCTTTTTGTCTCCACCAAGACCGATTTTCGAGCACTCTCCGTAATTTCGCGGGCGGCCTTTCGGCAGATAGTAGCAATTTCCCTTTCCAAATTACGAACACCAGCCTCCCGAGTGTACTTTGAAATTAAGGCTCTCAAGGCTGTGTCTTCGATTTTAAGCAACTTTTCACTCAAACCGTGAGTAGTTAGCTGTTTTGGTAAAAGAAAGACTTTGGCGATGTGAAATTTTTCCTCTTCAGTGTAACCGGGGAATTCAATTACTTCCATTCGGTCTCGCAGTGGCGGTGGTATTGTCTCCAGGACATTGGCTGTCGTAATGAACATTACGTCGGAAAGATCGAACGGAACTTCCAAGTAGTGGTCACTGAAAGAATGATTTTGTTCCGGGTCCAAAGCCTCAAGTAAAGCGCTCGAAGGATCACCTCGGAAATCAATCCCGAGTTTGTCAATTTCGTCCAGCATGAAAATTGGGTTGTTAGTGGCCGAGTCTTTTACTCCTTGAATAATTCTGCCGGGTAGTGCCCCGACGTAGGTGCGCCTGTGCCCGCGGATTTCAGCTTCATCTCGTATACCACCAAGGGAAACTTTCACAAATTTTCGGCCAAGAGCTCTTGCAATCGAGCGACCAATCGAGGTTTTTCCCACCCCGGGAGGGCCAGCAAAACAGAGGATTGGACCTTTTATTTTACCAGTAAGCTTTTGTACAGCCAAATATTCAATAATTCTTTCTTTCACTTTTGTAAGCCCGTAATGATCACTGTTTAAAATCTTCTCGGCTTCTTTAATATGAATTTTACTTTCACTTTTCTTGCTCCAAGGCAGTTCCACTAACCAGTCCAAGTAGGTTCTTAAATAAGAAATTTCCGGGGAAAAGGAGGGCATGCGCTGCAACCTATCAAGCTCCTTAATAGCCTTTTCCTGCGTCTCCTTCGGCATTTTTGCCGCCATTATTTTTTCCCTTAGTTCAACAAACTCTTCTTGCTCTTCTTTTATTCCGAGTTCTTTTTCGATAGTCTTAAGCTGCTCACGTAAAAAGGCCTCCTTGGCGGTCTTACCCATTTCTTCAGCCGTTTGGTCTTGAATTTTTCTAGCGGTTTTCAAAACTGATGTTTCCCTTGATATAAAGGAAGCGATTTCTTTCGCACGGGCCTTCTCATCTTTTAGTTCCAATAGAGCTTGTTTCTCAGCGGATTTTAAATCTAGGTTAAAAATAATCAAATCAAGGGCTTGGTGAGGATTCGAAAGGTCAAAAATTGTTGGCAGGGCTTCCACGGGTACTGGTTTTCCGTAGGAAATCAGTTGCCTGAATTGTTCAACCAAAGGCCTCACCATTTTTTCAACTTCGGCGGGTTGGAACTGGGTTTCCTCAATTACTTTTACGGCCACTTCAAAATACGGGTCGAGTCTGGAAAACTCTTGGATCTCGGCTTTAACTTCTCCTTCAACTAAAATATTAATCACTCCATCGGCTTGTCTTTGAACTTGAACAATTTTGGTGATTGTCCCAGTTTTGTAAAGATCGCTGTCGCTCGGGGAGTCCGTATCTTTATTTTTTTGCATGACAACAAATATCTTCTTGTCCCCCTTGAGACTTTGCTCCAGAGCCGCCACCGATTTTTCTCTCTTTAATGAAATAGGAACCGATGCGTGCGGAAAGATAACTACATCTCTAACTGGGAGTAGAGGTAATTTTTGGTGTTCTTTGCTCATAGGAATTTGAACCATAGCATATCTTAGCAGAGCGGTCAAGATACTGCTAACAAGGCTGGAACGAGCAATTTTTTGACAAAGACCCCCAAATGTAGTAAATTTTTAGTCCCTGCCTGAAAGCCTGGCCCTAACGAAAGGCGTTTAAAATGACAAGACCAGCTTATTCAACTTTTTTTGGTGAAAAATTAAATATTGCCAAGGAAGTTAAAAAAAGATCAAAGCCAGTTACTACCGTGTATGTTTCTAGCTACGTACCGCGAAAATGTGGGATTGCCACTTACACCAAGGAGCTTACAAACGGTATAAACGCACTGAACCCCTTACGGGTTGCTCAAATAGTGGCGTTAAATAACAAATCTAGTGAGCAGATTAGCTATCCCCACGAAGTAATTTCCACCATCAAAGAGGACGATCAAGAAAACTATCTGGAAGCCGCCACCAGCTTAAACAAGAAAATTGATCTAGATGTAGTTTCCCTGCAGCATGAATTTGGAATCTTCGGCCCTAGGGACGGAGAACTGGTTTTAAATTTTAGCAAAAGTCTTAAAGTCCCTATTATTTCAACCCTTCATACGGTTTTGGAAAACCCCACTGTCAAGCAAAGGAATATTATTGAAAATCTTTGCAAGGTCTCGACAGGCGTGGTTGTAATGCTGGCTGCCGCGGCCGACATACTAACCACAGATTACGGCGTAGATGTCGATAAAATTGTTGTTATACCCCACGGTGTCCCAGATTTCCCAGTGCTTGATACCAAAGAATGGAAGGCACGGACTAGGCTTTCCGATCGAACCGTCATGTCTAGTATAAACTTAATCAGCCCTTCAAGAGGATTTGAATATGCAATTTCAGCCGTACCGGAAATTGTGAAAAAAATCCCCAATTTCCTTTATTTAGTTATTGGCGAAACTCATCCGGTTTACCTCCAAAAGGCTCAGGAAGACCCCTACCGGCAAAAACTGGAAAAGCTAGTTAAGGATTTAGGAATGCAAGAGCACATTAAGTTTATTAATAAATATGTCAGTCTAAACGAACTGGTGAGTTACATTGGTGCCAGCGATTTTTACGTGACTCCATATCTTGATCCTCAACAGGCGGCCTCCGGAGCCTTGGCTTACGCGATTGGAGCGGGAAAAGTCTGTGTCTCGACCCCGTACCTTTACGCTAAAGAGGTTCTTTCGCAAGGTCGCGGTTTAATAGTTCCGTTCGCTGACAGCCGGTCAATTGCCAGCCTAATTAAAAATCTAAATCCAAAGGAAAGACAAGAAATTGAGAAAAAAGTCTACGAGCTAGGAAGAACAATGACCTGGACAAATGTGGCTTATCAGTATTTTCAAGTTTTCAACTATGTTGCCGACGGATACAAATAACCTTCCCAAAGAGGGTGTATATAAAAAATTGAACCTAACTTTAAAGTCAGGGGAGGGGTTGAAATTTTTCAAAAGTCTGATTGACGAAAACGGAATAATTCAATTTACTAAGGAGAACGAGAAAAATTATAGTACTGGTTACGCAATTGAAGATCAAGCAAGAGCATTGGTACTGGCCCTGAAGATTGGTGAGGGAGCTTTAGCCGAAAAATTTCTTAAACTAATTCTGCAGAGTATTGTTGATGGAAGAGGGGTTGACCCCTTAAGGTTGGCGGACGGGGCTCTTTCCGGCAAAGTTGATAATTTTTCTGAGGCAAGTGCGGAGGTCTTCTGGTCTCTGGCAGAATTTTTCACCACGTCGCCGGAAGATTCAAGAATTGGCGTGAGCTTAGACGGTCTAAAAATAGGACTACTTGAAAGTGATTCTCCTCGGGCAATCGCTTACACAATCCTGGGGCTAGCAAAACTAAATGGGGAAGACGCCACCCAAATTTTGGGTGACAAGCTTGTTGCTTTATACCAACAATACTCCTCCGATAGCTGGCAGTGGTTTGAAGATAAGTTAGTTTATGCCAATGCCCTCTTGCCTTGGGCACTTTTGGAAGCCCACAAAGCAATCAGCAACAAAACTTTCCTTGCGATTGGCCTAGAATCTTTGGAATTTCTTTACAGGAATCTCCACTTAAACGGTGTGCCAGTTTTAGTTGGTAACAAAGGTTGGTGGGCTCCTGGTAAAGAAATACCGTATTTTGATCAACAACCAATCGATGCCGCCTATCTATGTTTGGCATCTCTGAGTGCTTATAAAATTACCAGCAACGAAAAATATTTACATAAAGGGAACTTTTATTACAGCTGGTTTTTTGGAAACAATATTTTAAACAAATCCCTGGTCCGCGCTGATGGAGCTTGTTTCGATGGTTTGGGCAGGCGAGAGGTAAACAAAAATACGGGGGCGGAATCAAATATCTGTTATCTTCTAGCAACAATCCAGCTCGCCCAGATACACCTTCCTGTAGGATGAAAATTGCCCTCCTTTCCCCAATTCACTGGCGGACACCGCCTCGTAAATATGGTCCTTGGGAACTTGTCGCGAGTTACATTGCCGAGGGAATGGTTAAGGCAGGCCACAAGGTTACTTTGTACGCAACTGGGGATTCTAAAACTTCTGGAAACTTGAGCTCGGTATGCCCTCGGCCTTTGATGGAAGACCCGACCTTGGAATCAAAAGTATATCAGTACTTACACTCCAGTGCAGTTTTTGAAAAAGCGGGTGATTACGATATTATCCATAACCATTACGATGCGTATCCGCTAGTATTTTCAAAGTTAGTAAAGACTCCCGTAATCACCACTATTCACGGGTTTTCTTCTCCTCAAGTCTCCCAAATTTACCGCAAATACAAAAATACTTTTTACGTTTCCATAAGCATGGCGGACAGAGCCCACGCACCGGATTTAAATTACCTTGCCAATATCTACCACGGAATCCCGGTCGGCGAGTACCCGTTTAACCCAAAACCAGAAAAATATTTTTGTTACGTCGGCCGCATCTCACCAGACAAAGGGGTTCATTTGTCGGTAAGAGCCGCCAAGGACCTTGGCCTGAATTTTAAAATAGCCGGTTTAATCGACAAGGCCCATGAGAGTTTTTTTGAGCGGGAAATCCAACCTTTTCTTGGCCGGAAAATAAAGTATCTAGGTCTTGTCTCGGAGGTACAAAAAAGGAATATTTTAAAAAATGCTGTGGGGTTTTTGCACTTAAACACTTACAACGAAGGTTTCGGCCTTGCTTTAATTGAGGCACTGGCTTATGGAACTCCCGTAATTGGGATGAAGCTAGGCTCAATTCCCGAAATAATTGAAAACGGTAAGTGTGGCTTTGTGATCAGCAACTTTGAAGAGGCGAAGGAGGCGATTAAAAAGATTGAGCAAATCGATAGAAATAACTGCCGCAAAGTTGTCGAGCAAAAGTTTTCCCTGGAAAAAATGATTTCTGAATATGAAAAGGCTTACAAAAAAGTTTTAACCGCTTTTAAATGACGTCCCCGCGGCATAAGCCGCGGTTGCCGACGTTTTCTCACCTTTAAAATCAGGGCTCGAAAATAATTCAAATTCTTGGTATAAATTAATAAGATGAAGCTTGTCCGCTCACCAAAAAATCCAATTTTAAAAACGACGGCGCACAGTTGGGAAGACAGACAAGTTTATAATGCGGCCGTAGCCGAATATCAAGGAAAGCTCCATTTAATTTATCGGGCGCAGGGAAAAAATGGTATCTCCCGACTGGGAATAGCAAACCTGTCCAAACCAGACGAGGTCGCGGAAAGAAAACCCTACCCAATATTTGAACCGGATCCAAACAGCGAGTACGAAACTTACGGGGTAGAAGACCCAAGAGTTAGTAAAATTGATGATATTTATTATCTCGTTTACGTCGCTAGCTCAAGTTATCCACCGGCTATTATTGGGGAAAAAGTTTTCCGGATAAAGGATTGGCGGGTGCGGGTAAGCTTGACCACAACGACAAATTTTTCTTCTTACAACCGCTATGGGGTTATCATCAGTCATATCGATAGTAAAGACGCCGCTCTTTTTCCGGAAAAGATTGATGGCTCCTATGTTTTACTCCACCGAGTCTTACCAAAGGTGCGGATAGCCGTTGCGAACGACCTTCGCCATTTTAAGGAAAGAGGGCCAGTTTTTGAGCAAAGAAAAGGTATGTGGGACAACAACAAAGTGGGGGTTGGAGCCCCACCATTAAAAACTCCCTATGGTTGGATTCTTTTTTACCATGGTGCCGACAACAATTTGACGTACCGGCTGGGGATCGCCCTTTTGGATCTTCACGACCCGAGTATTATCATTGCCCGGGCTGAAGACCCAGTGCTCGAACCGGAAGAATCCTACGAAAAAAACGGTTTTGTCCCCAACGTGGTTTTTACTTGTGGAGTTGCCGAAGACAAAAATGAATATTTTGTCTATTATGGAGCGGCCGATTCCTCAGTCTGTCTGGCAACAATAAGAAAAGAAGAAATTTTTTCTTGGGCGAAAAAAGCGGCAAAAAAAGGTGAGGCTCACGCTTTAAGTTTAACTGGCGAAGTTGCTCCGGAAGAAGTAATTGACGAACAAAGACACGCAAACGGAACGTAAGATTTCGCTTAAGAACCAGAAAAAGAAATGGCGGTGAAAGGTTTTGCCTTGCACCGCCGTCGGTTGGAGTAGTTACGCTAACGAAACCCACGCCATTCGTCAATGAGTAGGACTCCATAGGCTTCCTGGCACGTATCTGCGTCACAATTGGCCAGGTGTTTTGTCCAGGCGATGGTCGCGTTGCGACCGTCGATGAACCTGTTTCCCATGCACTTCGGTTCCTAGTAGTTGCAGCCTTCTGGTCGCTGATAAGATACCATTTCTCGAGACCTCCTTTATTTTTATCCCTCTCGTTTCAGATGTGTTAGTTTGTGTCCCTTAAGAAAACCAACCTACTTGGTTTGCTTAAGAGATAGGTCAGGGCTAGTGTCTTGTGGACACATTGTCGACCCTGACCGCTCATTACTTATTCAGTTGTTGGCTTACAGAACCGTTGAATGGGCTACGGGGTCGTCTGCTTCATCGACATCATCGCCCAAATCACGATCTTGTTTCCGACTTCTTTTGACAAGCCCTAGCCCCTCGTCGACGTAGTAGGTGTCGTAACGCTCCATCGTCTGATAATGCTTGTTCTGTTCTAGCATTTTCAGCAGGCGATCGAACTCACCATCATCTAGTGCGGGCTGTCGGTGGAGCTCATTGTAGAGCTGCGTGTACTGCTCCCAAGATTTCTTCAACTCCACTAAATCGTCCTCGTCCGGAGGTGCCTCTGCAGCGAAGTGTTTGATTCTCTGTTCAAGATCCACAGTTGACTCCTTTCGTCATAAATAACGCTCATGATTGCCAATCTAATTACCATCCTTCGATAAACTCAGGATCGATAAACAAATTGGCAATCACAAGATTTAGGGTTTTCAACTGAATATTTTGTAAAGAGCTTAAGAAGTACAAACAAAGTTTGTACTTCCTCCTAAGAAAACCTTGGTTCGACTTACTCACCATGAACCAGATTTGCTTAGGAATTCCCGAGAGGTTTCTGCGCTAACTCTCGGGATTCGGAGTGCTCTGTTCGACAATCCTCCAAGCGATTTTGAATGCTGGGCTGTTGTCATACTCTCCTACCGGAAGCCTTTTGACTTCTGGTAGGGTCCTGATCAACAACCAGACTTTTCTATACGCTTCGGAGAACATGCCGCCTTTTGACGCCTCCAGTACTTGCGGGTTTTCTACTAGAGAAGCTAAAACCGCTCCTTCCCGCTCAGTAAGGTGGAACGCTGTCACGTTCAACCTCCTTTCTACCTATAATAGTCGCTTAACAAAAAGCGTCTAGTGAATACTTCGACAAGCTCATCATTCATCAACCGCCTTTATTTGGCAGTTTTACACTTCATATTATATCACAAATCCAACCGAAAGTCAAATCCTATAAGATATTATGAAAGTTTCAGACTACCGTCTTCAGGTTCAAATATCTTGCGCTTGAGCAATAGTTATCACTATTATTCTCAAGCTAAGGTCAAGTTAATTGAAGTCAAAGAGGAGTTCTGATATAATTACGCACGTGCGGGAGTAGCTCAGTTGGCTAGAGTGTCTCCCTTCCAAGGAGAAGGTCGCGGGTTCGAATCCCGTCTCCCGCTCCAAATTATTTAACTTGCGCCCATAGCTCAGCGGATTAGAGCGCGTGGCTTCGGACCACGAGGTCGGGGGTTCGAATCCCTCTGGGCGTGCCATGGTGGTGGTAGCTCAATGGTAGAGCATCAGTTTGTGGAACTGAATGTTGCGGGTTCGATCCCCGTCCACCACCCCACCGAGTCAAATTCGGTTATTTATTGATATAGCAATATAGTTACCACATTAAAGAACATTATTAAAGAACATTGAATTTTAATCTTTTAATGTGTATAAGATTTAAGATTGTTGTAGTTATGGAAAACGTTACTCTAGAAAAAGAGGTTGAGCTTTTGCGATCCTTCGTAATAGGTATTGCTGGAAAGGATAAAGAAGGCGAATACAAACCGGAATTTGTTGATAGAGTTTTCCGTGCATTAAAAGAGAAACCAGAATTTAAGTTTACTGGTTCTAAACCTTTTCTCCACCAATTAGATAAAACCCCTTGACTTTTGGGTATTACTGAGTAATAATTAAAGAACATATGTCTAGATCAACTTCAATATTAAACATTTCTATCAGCCAAGAAGAAGAAGCTCAAATAGAGGAGCTTGCTAAAAGCCAGTCCACAACTAAAAGTGGGTTGATACGTGAGGCTTTACGAGTCTACCGACTCAATAAAAACCTCGACATTATAAGAGATATTGGCAATAGAACCTCAGCTGCTATGGGAATCGATTCTTTTGAGGATATTGAGAGAATTGCTGGGTAATGAGAGTTGTTTTAGATACGAACGTACTAATTGCAGCTGCTCTAAAAGGTAGTCTTTCTGATCAAATCTTAAGGCTTGCCGCTAGTCGTCACCTTTATCTTATCGTCTCCGAGGAAATTCTTACAGAGTTAGCTGAAAAACTTTCATCTAAATTTGCTTGGAAAGAAGAAGAAGTTTCTCTTTATATTGAAACCTTACGTGAAATCTCAGAAATTGTTACCCCTTCTGAAAAGATAGATGTAATTTCAAACGATCCTGATGACAATAAGATTCTTGAGGCTGCTTTGAAAGGAAAGGCAGAACTGATTGTCTCAATTGATCAAGACCTTATTAAACTTAAAAACTACAAGGAAATTGGTATAGTACATCCCAAAACACTAACTTGGATACTTCCTAAATTGTTTGAGAATAATAAAAAATAAGCCCAACGCAAAGATATTTATCGTTAAAAGAAAAACGACCCCTCGCAACTTTAGTGAAGTGGGGTCGCATTTCCTCCTAAGAAAACCCCCGCCAGAGATCCACTTAGGAACTAGGCACCGAATTGACACAATTCTGTCAGTATCGGTGCCATGTTGCCCTACCTTTTCATTTTAGTATCGGTCGGCGTTGATGAGCCCTTGAGGGCTGAACTCTTAGCTCCATTTCTTGGAATACTCACTACTAATCCTGTAGCCAGTCCATGAGGTGGGTCTTGATCTGGACTTCCAGTCCACCACCGCCAATTGCGATACTTGATCTGAAGCAGCTCGGTTTTGTTAACCTTTCCCTTCTTCCTGCTAGTCATTGGATTCCCACCTTTCTCCTAACCAGGTTTATCTTAGTAGCTGAATCAGTTTTAGCCAATTATACCAAATTATTTCCTAATTCGCTTTCCTCTCTTACCTTTATTGAAAATTTCAGTAGCTTGGTATAGGATTTATTAGTTGAAGGTCCTGGAACTGGGTACGAACTTTGTCTATCCAGTGATCCCAGGTTTTTAGCCTTAAATTTTACTACCCCAGATAGAAACTAAGGTCTTGAGGGTACACATCTTGACAGAACAGTAAAAAGATGTTACGTTTGGGAAAGTTTTCCTGCCCTAAGACTTTCTACTTAATTTAGTTCCTGCCTAGTTCTTACAATATAATAATGTTAACAACGACTAAAATTAAGCCTACAATTAGATTTCTACTTCTAACGTTAATAATTTCAGCTGTAACTCTTATCTTTCTCAATCCTATTTCTACTCTTTCAGCTCCTCCTCCTCCTTCTCCTAATCCTGCTAAATTTGCCCAGTGCGCCAACAAGAATCCGACGGCTGGCGCATGCGATTGGATTGGATCCATTCTTCAGGCCAGTAACTCCTCATATTTCGAAGGCATGTCAGTCCCTCAACGAATTTTCGATGGTGGATTTGGCAATGGAGCGCACACTATTGCTTTCAGTTATTCTTACACAAAGGGGGGGATTCATGCCTACGATTTCATTACCGGCAAGAATCAGGGTAATGGAAGTTTTACTCCGGGCATTACCACTTTCAATGACTGTCAGGGTTTGACCGGGGCGAATCTGACTTCTTGCACCGCTTTAATTGGTACTCTGGGAACTCTTGTACCTATACCTAGTGATTCTTTTGATAGCAAGGACAGTGCTCCCGGTACTGGTGCTGGCTCTAGTCAAACCGCAAAAGAAACTGCGTATGGAGCAAGAAGCATTAGTGTATACAATCAAGGAACCATAAGTTTGACGAGCATCAGTGCTATTACGCACAATGTTGCGGCAGATGGTGATACTGGAGACAGTGATGCAACACTAACCCTCAATTTCACTTTAGCCGGTTGTCCGAGTGGTCCAGGGGACCCTGGTTGTGACATACTGATCTATTTCGATGGCCACTTAGCAGTCGGTGGAACCGATAACACTACGGGTGTTAACTGGGGACCTGGCAAGGGGTCTTCAAATATCAGTGGTGGGCCATACCATATAAAAGATGTAAATCTTGATGGCGGCGGCGGTAGTTTAGACAACCAAATCAAGGGTGCAGATATTCTTGTTTCCCCAGATTCCCCGACAGTGACGACAGCCATTCATAACGACGGCAACCACACAACCGATGTACAAAATACAACCATTGCTTTAGGTTCCACGATTCATGACAGGGCTACGGTTGATAACACCGGTGGCGCCAATGGTACACCAACTGGTACCGCAACCTTCCAATTTTTCAACAACGGGGATTGCTCTGGAAATCCAGCAGACACATCAGGCGCCCTTACCCTCTCTAGTGGAGCAGTAGATGCAACAGGATTTTCCAAGGGACCCCTCGGATCAGGTTCGTACTCTTTCAAAGCACACTATACGAGTAGTGATACAACAAAATGGAATAGTGCCGACGGCTTATGCGAACACGTCACGGTTAACAAGTCGCAACTGGCAATGGAAAGTAAAGTTCACAACACAAGCCACGTTGATAAAACCAACAGCTCCGTCCCATTAGGATCGATCATGCATGATACCGCCAAGATCACCGGTGGAGCAGTTGGCGGCTTCACTCCAAGTGCAATTACCTTTAAGTTCTATACTAATAATGAGTGCTCAGGAGATGGTACTAGCGTGACGAACACTGGAGATGATGAGGGCGATGCGACACGCGATCGTTCAGCTGCATCAGCTGCTCTAGGCGCTGGTTCCTATTCTTATAAAGCCTTCGTCGCTGGTGACAACAATTACCTAGGCACCGACAGTGACTGTGAGCCCTTTACTGTCGACAAAGCCCAACTCACCGTTACCACGAATGTACACGATGCTGGCCACGCAGACATTACGAGTGGCAACGTGCCATTAGGCTCGGTCCTTCATGACACTGCAACCGTTACCGGTGGTGTTGGAGGCTTCACGGTTCCTACTCCTACCTTTACCTTAACAACCAACTACAATGGTGACACCTGCGACCAAGGTGATGCGGTCGCAAACGATGGAACTGAAAGCGGTGCTACCAAGTCTGCCGACAGTGCTACTTTAGGTGCCGGCACTTATGCGTACCGTGCTAGCGTCGCGGGCAACGACAACTACATTGGTGACGACTCCGACTGTGAACCATTTACTGTTAACCAAGGAACACTAATTTTATCTACCACAGTCCACACTGATAATCCCGATGAAGCTTTGGTAGGAAACGCCTCTCTTGGGGCAAGTCTGCACGACTCGGCTTCGGTCGGCGGAATAAATGCCGATTTTGCTCCAGCTAACCCTGTTACATTCAAGTTCTACAATAATAGTGACTGTTCTGGAGAAGGCACTAGCGCTGGCTCGCATGCCATTGACACTGGGACTGGTATTGCTCATCCTTCCGATAGCCAAGGTCCACTGGCAGCAGGACCACATGCTTTCCGTGCTTTCTACGATGGCTCTACTGATCCCAACTACGGTCCGGATTCTCTGAAGAGCGGTTGTGAACCTTTCACTGTAGATAAAGCGGACACCACTGCTACAACACACGTGCACAACGCAAGTCATCAGGACATTACTAATACGGCTGTTTCCCTTGGATCAAAAGTTCATGACAATGCTTCAGTAGGTGACCAGGTCGGTAGTTTCGTTATAACTGGAGATATAACTTATCATTTCTACACTAACGGTAACTGCCCTGATGAATCATTTTCCGATGAGACTGTTGCAGTCGGTAGTGAATCCAGCGAAACCAGTGCCTTAGGAGCTGGTGATTATGCTTACCTAGCAGAATACAGTGGTGATAATAATTACAAAGGATCAACTGGGAAATGTGAACCGTTTTCGGTTGACAAATCTCAACTTGAGATGGAAAGTAAAGTACACGATTCAGATCATAATGTGGTAACTTCGGCGCCACTTGGATCTATCGCCCATGACACATCGAAACTTACAGGTGGGGTGGTAGATGGTTTCACTCCGCCGTCTATTACTTTTAAATTCTATACAAGCGGTACATGTGATGGTAATGGCACCAGTGTAAATAACGCCGGTGCAGATGGAGGCGACGCGACTCGCGACCGTTCGGATGCCTCTTCGTCTCTAGGAGCCGGTTCCTACTCCTACCGAGCCTTTGTTGCTGGAGATAATAATTATCTTGGTACAGACAGCGGTTGTGAACCTCTTGAAGTCAATCAGGCCACTCCTCAAATTGTGACTGAAATTCATGATGTTTCCGAAGCAATGGTCACCTCAGTCTCACTTGGTACAACCGTTCACGACAAAGCCACTGTTACAGGTATTGGAGCAACCGGTTTTGAACCTAGTGGTAATGTTGCCTTTACTTTCTATAACAATGAGGATTGCAAAGAGGAAGGTTCCGCGGCCGGCACGGTCGCTCTTGATGGAGCAGATCCGGGAACAGCTCATCCGTCCGATCCAGAAGGACCTCTTGCTGCTGGCTCCTATTCGTTCCAGGCGCACTACGTCGGTGATGATAATTACAAGGAGGCAACTAGCGATTGCGAACCTCTGACCGTAAACAAAGCCCGACTCACTGTTGAAACAATAATCCACAACGCATCCCATGATCCGGTTACCTCAGTTCCTCTTGGATCAGTAGTTCACGATACAGCAACAGTCACTGGTGGAGTAGATGGTTTTGCAACTCCAGGAGTAAGTTTCACTTTCACGAGCAACTATACCAATGATTGTTCTCAGGGAACTCCAGTATCCAACGACGGCACCGATCCTGGTAATGGTGGAGTTAAGTCAGCTGACAGCGCGGCTTTAGCTGCTGGTGATTATGCTTACCGAGCCAGTGCCGCAAGTGACGAAAACTATATTGGTGACGATTCCGACTGTGAACCACTGGCCGTAAATAGGTCTGACACGTCTACTGTCACAGAGGTTCATGATTCGAATCACAACGATATTACTGGTAAATCAGTGCCGCTTGGTTCAATTGTTCACGACAGTGCAACAGTAGAAACTCAAGTAGATAGTATCGCCATAACAGGAACAGTTAACTACCGCTTTTACACCGACGGCAACTGTGAAGGAAATTTCACTGTCAAATCACCGGTAAATGTAGGTGACGAATCAAGCCTAACTAGCGCTCTGGCGGCCGGCTCGTATTCTTACCTAGCAGAATACAGTGGTGATGGCAACTACAATTCCTCAACTGGGAAATGTGAACCGTTTTCGGTTGACAAGTCTCAACTTAAGATGGAAAGCAAGGCCCACGATTCAAGCCACAATGACATCACCAACAGCTCGGTAGCGCTTGGTTCTGTTGTCCACGACACGGCCAAGGTAACCGGTGGAGTAGTCGGTGGGTTTACTCCTCCAGCTATTACGTTTAAATTTTATTCCAACGGGAACTGTTCGGACGGTTCTGACGTATCGAATACTGGAGCTGATGGGGGAGACGCGAGCCGCGATCGCTCAGCAGCTTCGTCTGCTCTGGGCGCTGGTTCTTACTCCTACAAGGCTTTTGTAGCCGACGACAACAACTATCTTGGAACCGACAGCGGCTGCGAACCGTTTACGGTTAACCAAGCCCAGCTGACAGTCACCTCCCATGTCCACGACAGCAATGATACAAATATAACTAACAGTTCTGTCGTAGCCGGCTCTATTGTCCACGATCAAGCCTCGGTTAGTGGCGGTGTTGGTGGTTTTGCGACTCCTACCATCACCTTTACTTTCTTTACTAATGGAACCTGCACGCCCACTGGTTCTGCTGTTAACAATATCGGCACTGATTCGGGCGGCTCTCGTTCCGCTGACAGTAGCCCCCTAACAGTTGGCAACTATTCCTACAAAGCCAGTATCGCCGGCAACGATAATTACGTTGGTGACGACAGCGATTGTGAGCCGTTCTCAGTAACCCAACCAGCAACACGGACCCTCGGCTTCTGGCAGACGCACACTGCTTACACCACCTCTGTCTTCAATGCGGCCCCACTTAGTGGCTCAATGCTAATTGGAAATGGAGGATCACACAAAGGGCCGGTGGACACTATTGGTAAAATATTCGGTGCTTTCTACTCGAGCATTCCAAAGAAGACTGATGGCTCAAAACGAACTGACCTTGATAAGGCGCGCATGCAGCTCTTACAACAACTTGTTGCCGCGAAACTCAACTGTGCAGCCTTCGGATGCTCAGCGGCCACGACTTCTATAATCGCTACCGCTGATGCCGTCTATGCTAGCGGCCCAGCGAGTGCGATTCTTGCCTCTGCAAGCGCCCTCGACGCTTACAACAACAGCGGCGACAGTGTACCGGTTGGTGGTACGGGTTCAGCTACCCCAGGCACGTCACAATCTCTTGCCGACAAAGGCTTCTGGAACGCTCCATAAATTGAAGGCGTGGGTTTTAAGTCAAATTTGTTTGGGAAATATCGGAGAGGAGAACACCTTCAACTATTAGTCCTTTGGGTCCCAGTTCGGCTTCCAAAAGCTCCTTAATCTTTCTTTCTGCGTCGTGCCGAGCCGTAGAATTTAACTCTTGATAAGTAAACTCACTTGTCGCGGTGCGGACACGGCTTCGGGAAACTGGTCGGATGATTTTTGATACAAAATGCTCGCCAATATTTTCCCAAAGCCCCACAATACTATCTTTATTTATCCGCACTAAAATTGTGCCTTCGATAGTTATACTAATGTTGTCCCGTGTGGTCCCGGTAATTGGGTCGTCTCCTAAAAACTCTTTGTTTTCGTCAGCGTTAAAATCCTGCCGAATAGTGTACTCAAGAGTTTGCGAGTTAAAAATTTTTGCTTTTTGCCAGAAGGGGATTTTGAAATGCAAACCAGGGCCCCAGGTGTGCCTTAGCACCCCTCGGCCGCGGTCGTACACAGTGGCGATGTGCCCCGGGGCAACGTCAACAAAAAAGCCGCCAGCGACTTCATCTACCAAAAAAGAGATAACTAATTTATCAAATGATGCCATCAGGATTTAGGGTGAGCCAAATGCATAGTTGCCTTTATAGCGAGGGAAAACAGCACCGACGTAGCGATAAACACAGCTTTTGCACTTGGCAGTAACATGAGCATTATAAAACTAATTATCGGTAAAATCAACGGATCCCATTTTTGGGACAGGCTTTGGGGGGCGGGGATATGTTTTTTTTCATTATACTCCCAGACTCTCTCAATTAATAAAACTCCGGATCCTAAAAGACTAAGCAACAAGGCCGGTTGGGCCAAATTAAATCCAAAGAAATTTGTGTTTATCGATGTCGGTGGCGCAACGAATCCATACAAATCTTTGTAATCTGGGTGAGCTATTCCCACCTGAAAAATTTGGTATAGGGCAACCAAAAAAATAGCCTGCGCGAAAATCGGTATGGATTCGTAAAAAGGATTTATCCCAAGCGGGGAAGTGATACTGGAAATTTTTTGGTATTTTTCTTTTGAAGAAAGTTTTTGATCTGCCTCGATGCGGTCGATTTCCGGTTGAACTTTTTCTAAAACGGCGTCCTGCTGATAACCGCGCAACGTAAAGTAAAGGAAGATAAAGCGGATGAGGATTGCAATTCCAATAATCGCTACTCCCAAATTGGGCCCAGGGCTAAGGTGGTACGAATAAATGACCAAATTGTAGGCTGGTTTATAGACAAATGTGTCCCAAATCGAAATAAAGAAACTTATCATAAAAGCTGTTTGCTATTCGAAGTCTCTAAAATCTTATCACAAGTTGGATCGGCGCGGAAGTTCACGACTAGACCATCTTAGTCAAATTAAAGTAGGTGGTCGGGGACCGCGGACTCGAACCGCGGACCTCTCGCTCCCAAAGCGAGCGCTCTAGCCAACTGAGCTAGTCCCCGATAAATTTTTTGGGCCGAGGGCGGGAATCGAAAGCTTCGCATTCTGCGTCTTCCAGACTATGAACCCGCAAGGTGGTGCCACCAACGGATTTAAAGAATCTATATAAATTCTTGCGCATTTTGGTGGACCTCACGAATTTGGCTTGGAACTCGCTGGTCCAAAACCTAAAACAATATCAATTCCTAACTACCTTACCTTATTTTGAGGCTAAATACAACTATAAATCTAACTACCAGACTTTATTAGAAACTAACTAATCGAGGAATTTGAAGGTTGAGACTATTTGATCAAGAATTTTATCAGCTTCTGTGTCTTTTTCTTTCCATTCACCATATATAAGGAAACTTGTTCCATTTACACTCAGTTGTATTGTAGAATAAGTTGGTACGGATGTAGTAGGTTTAGACCCATTCTCACTTAAGTTAATTAAAATCCAATAACTCTTTTTGCTTGAAATTCCAGAAACTATTACATCTACTTCTTTTGGTTCGGAGTAAGAACCAATAAAACTTCCACGTCTAATTACTTTAAGGATCCTATTGTTTGCCGAATCTTGTAAGATAATCTCAGGCTCTTGGTTGCTTTGGCTAATATAACCTGTCCCTTCTTTATACTCACCAACATACACTCCTTTATCGTCCTCACTAACAGTCCAGTTGGAAGGATATTTCAAACTTAAATTAACTAGTTTCCCCTCGTAGGTTTTCCAATCAGCAGTTTCGTCTTTGGTTGCTGGTGGTGAAGTTTGGGGTGCTGGGTTAGCCGAGGAAGTACTTGTCTTGGTAGTTGTGGGAGTTGATTCTTTCGGTTTAGCTTGATAAGCGTTGTAGACAAGAAAGCCTCCACCTACCAAAGTGGCACCTACAACAACACCGATAAGGATATTTTTCCAATTGATTCCTTGAGACATTTGCTGATTTGGATTTGACTGGGTAGGAATTTCAGGCATTAAGTTTAATATAAAGGTTAGGTTGCTGGGTTGTCAACAATTGTTGTTACGTTACTCAAAAAGCGACCTAAATCCGAGTTTTTGCTTTCGTTAGTGTAAAGGACTTTGCGAACCTGACTCCTTTATGTTTTGCAAAGGATTTGGCTATAATTAAAGTAATGATTGATGATGGGGTAGCAAACAAAGAAAAGGCTCGTTCAGAGGGGCTTAGGAAGGCACTCGAGGTTAAGATGTCCCAGTTTCCGACAATTACCCACGCTTCCCCTCACAAAGAGGAGATTGACAACTGGATTATTGAAAAGAGATGGAGTAGCCGAGCTATTGTAAACGAGCTGTACTCAAAGTATCCAAATGAAACTCACCCTAGCCCTGTCTCAGTTGATAACTATCGCAAGAAATACTTAGACCAAAATCCTGATGTTGGTTCCATTATGAGAAGTGGCAGCCGAGAGCTTGCCAACAAGTTCCTCGCCCTCGGTGAGGATTACTACAGCTTTACCAAAAACGTGGTGACGCTTAACAAAAACACCTATGAAAGAGCGAATATCGGAGCTGACGAGGAAATAGCTAGTGGTCTGCAATCAGAGCTGAGAAGTAAGTCGATCAGAGACTATGTTGAAGTTAGTAAACTTTTGGTGGTGGTTATGCAAACTGTCGGTATACCTCGACCAATCGAGGAGGCGTTAGATACGGCAGAAGTCGAGGTAGTTAAAAATGACATTGATTGGGAAAAAAGGTTAGATGAGATAAAAACTGTTTTTGAAAAGTCAGCTAAACGTGGTTACACGTAGATTTCCCCCAAAGGTACAGCTAATCCAGAAAAGATGAGATCAGAGAGTGGTATTTCTTGCATATTGCTTATTTGTTGTGTTAATCTAAGTGTAGAAAACTTAATAGCCCCATAAGATAGATAAATTCCTTTAGATAAAATTCCATAGATAAATTTCGGACATAACTGTCCTTGAGATAAATTGATCGTTAGATCACTTAAACTCTGGGGCAGTTTTTTTGTTGCAAAATTTCACTCGGGTTGAAATCTGCGGCTTCCCGAGTGGCCGCAGTTTTTAGTTATGATGAGCTTATCAAGAGCAAGAAAAATACTAGGTAAAAAGTACTCTCACTTAACAAATGAGGAAATCGAAATGTTGCTGACTAAAACCTATCCCTTGGCTGATATGGTAACCAACCTGATTGCTAAAAAGGTGTTCGAAAGTCGCGTTAGGATTATTGACTCTGAGAAGGGAAGGACAGATGATTAAGCCTGAAGGCAAAAAGATGAAAGCAATAATCTACTGTCGGGTTTCCACCGAGGAACAAGTTAAGGGCTATAGCTTGGATTTCCAAGAAAAACAGAGCCTAGAATACGCTGAAAGAAACGGATTTGAAGTATTGAAGGTTTTTGTTGAGGAAGGAGAATCAGCCAAAGTTATCAGTCGGACTAAGTTAACTGAACTTCTCAATTTTTGCAAGGAAAACATAGGTCAAATTGATGTTCTAATCGTCCACAAGTTAGATAGATTTGCCCGAAACCAACAAGACCACCAAGCCATAAGGGCGATACTTGCTCAATATGGCGTAATACTTCGTTCCGCCACCGAACCAATAGACGATACGCCCGTAGGGAAACTTATGGAAAATTTCCTCTCCTCTATTGCTCAATTTGATAATGATATTAGGGCTGAAAGAGTAACTCTTGGTATGAAGGAGAAGCTAAAACAGGGTTTGTGGGCCTTTGTGGCCCCCTTAGGCTATAAAAACGTGGTTGTCAACAAAGTTAGTACCATTGTTCCTGATGAAAAGATTGCACATTTAATTAAAAGGCTATTTGAGGAGTATGCAACTGGTTTACATACCTATGAAAGTTTAGCTAATTTTATGACTAAGCTCGGTCTTAGGACTAAAAAAGGAAGTAAATTGTCTAAACAGACAATACAAAAGATTTTAGTTAATAAACTTTATGTCGGGATTATAGATGTTCCAAGTTTGGACATTGTAGACATTGAAGGAAAATTTGAGGCTATTATCAGCAAGGACCCTTTTTATAAAGTACAGCGTTTAAGAGAAGGTAAGGGATTTACCCAAGAACATAGGCTTAGAATACACCCAGATTTTATCCTGAGACGCTCTTTACTTTGTCCAAAATGCCGAAAGTCTCTTACAGGTAGTTGGTCAAAAGGCAAAAGTAAAAGATACGCCTATTATCACTGCACAACAAAGGGTTGTCCACTAAGATCAATACCTAAGAAGGACATTGATAAGACTTTTCTGGCCCTGCTCAAGGCGACTAAACCTACAGGCGAATATATAAAGCTCTTTAAGGAAGTTGTAAGGGAAGTTTGGCAAAAGAAGTATGATGAGAAGTTCAAAGAGGTTAAAAGATTGGAGTATGAGTTGGCACAGATTAGGGAGCTGAAAGACGCCCTAATTGAACAAAACGCTAAAAGGGTACTTGAGGACAATGATTTCAAGGAGAAAATTAGGAAAGTTAATGATGAAATTGCTCACAAAGAATTGGTAAGAAACGAAGCTAGAACAGATGAGGTAGATATAGAATTGGTCTTAAACCTTGCCGAAACAATACTTACAAACGTCTCCATTATTTGGTTAGAAGCTCCCTTGGAACACAAAGTGAGGTTTCAACAGCTTCTTTACCCGAAAGGTGTGATCTATAACAACGGAGTTATTGGAACTCTGGAATTAGGTTTACCATTCAAGATAATTAGCGAAGCTCGTGGTGAAAAGTCTGAAATGGTGGGCAAGGGGGGACTCGAACCCCCAAGGCTTTACAGCCAACGGATTTTAAGTCCGTCGCGTATACCAGTTCCGCCACTCGCCCCAAAATTGCTAAATCCCGTTGCGTATACCACTAGCTTACAAACCGATTGAAATTATACTTTTTTTAAGCCCGAATATCAATAAGTTGAAGAGCTTAAGAATTTTTAGTACATCTTGACGCACTCTGCCAACAGCTGTTATGCTTTTAATATAAATTTCTTTTCAATGTCCAAGGTAGATTTAAGAAAGAACCTAATCAGTATAATTGGTATAGTAATACTCTTTATCCTCATTGTAATTACTGTAGTAAGCGCTCTAAATACAAAAGGTAACGTAATTTCATCACCCAACATTGGTGCCTCACAAACCTATGTCCCGTCGCTAGCTGGGCCGTGTTGGCCGCTTGGAAATGCAGTTAAGGACAACGTTTTAAGTGATAGGGATGCTGTAGCAATATTAGACCATATCGCCGGAATTAATTCATACTCTTCACTCTGGGACCGCCTCAGTGCCGATGTTAATGTTGATGGCCAAATTACTGCGGTTGATGTAGCGTTAATTAGACAATACTTAGCAGGTAGGATCAACACTTTTCCTGGATGCCACACACTAGCTGCGTCGGTCAGACAACTGCATTTTCCCTATGTTTTGCTTTCCGGTACAAGCGGGATGACATTACGTGCGCCTATTACAATTAACGGCGGTGATATCATTTCACCTGGTATTCTTAATTGTGATGCTACGGCCTTCTCCCCCAGCATCTGTACCGCCAACTTAGGGGAAGTTATATTCGCACGCGAAACTCTAGGTGAAGGAGGTCAGCAGACTACTTGGGGCGGATCGTCTCAAATTCTCCAAAAAACAACCACAAGAGTCATATACGCCTTCCCCTTGCCAGATGATAACCGCAATCCATATAATCCATTTGGAACATATTGGAAAGCTCAAGCTGAAGCTGGTGGTACGTTGCAGGATTTTACCTGTGACGGGAAGGTAAGCTTAGGACCAATATACATTAGTAGAAGGATGACCCTTAAAACAGGTTGTAAATTAACCGTAACGGGCCCAATTTGGGTAAATGAACGAGTCGACATGCAAACAGGATCGGTAATTAAGCTTTCGAAAACCTGCTCTGCAAGTACAGTTTTTGTTTCTGGAGCGCGAGAAGTGAGTCCAGGCAGGTTAGGCTCTCCCCTTCCATTTCGTACCATCCACTATCCGAACCCAAGAGCCGGCCATAATTTTCATATTTTTGCGACGGGGACTCGCCCCAATAAGTACATACTTTTCATAAATTACAGTAAAGGGCAGCCTGCCTTTGATTTAGATGGTGCAAATTACACGGCAGACAACGTTTACCAAGGAATATTTTATGCTCCAAACGGAACAATTAAGGTGGCTAATCAGTTTGGTTACTCTATTGCCCACAAAGCCACTTTCACCGGTGCTCTCTACGCAAATTTTTACAGAGGTGCGGATAGTCTCAATATTGGTGCAGGAACTGTCATCAACTACCCAAACAACATTAATAGTCTGTCTCTATCTAACTGTAAGTAAAATTCAAAAATTTGGTTGGAAATTCAATAAAATTATATGGCTGGCGTTGGTTGAGGATTTCCGAAACGCCAAATGGTTTGAAATTATACCTTATCCTGGTTTAGTTTATCAAAAATCCCAAGATTTGCTAGCTAAGTTTAAACAAATCAACTAGTGAAGTACCGCGAGCTTTAAAGTTACCGTACTGTTTATTCTTTTGATGAAGAGCTGCTGTAGATGCATTACTTTTTCTAAAAAACTCTTTATCTTTGAAGGCCAAATTGACCGGACAAGCACCTTGACCTTTGACAAAAACAGAATTTCGTAGCTCACAACACATTTCATCAAATTTATCAAAGTTTTCATCAGTAAACCCCAAAGTTACGATTTTACCTTTGTTAAGCTCTCCCATAACCCCTTTCTCGTCAAAATATCTAAATTTGTAAGCTTTGTATAGAACTTCCAACAAACCTTGATAGTGCTTTAAGGGCTTGAGGGTTAGGTTGTTCTCTTTCATAGTGGGTTCAATTATCTTAAAGATCTCTACTAGAATATGCTTATCTTCGATTTTCAGTTCTTTTATGGTTTTTTCATCAAAAAGCTCGTAAATTTTTAACTTCAAATACTGCTCCGCTGCTTGCTCTGCAATTGCTATCCCGGGTATTCGGAAGTTATTTAAGAGTAAAGAACGGGCTGCTAGGTAGTTACTATCCGCGAAAAAAAGGTAATTTTCTCTGGCAAAAAGGTTGTTTTGCAACATATTTTCGACCCGACTCTCAGGCATGGTTTAAAAATGGGGAATTCCAATACCTTCTGGGGGACCCAAAGCCCACCTATATATAAAAACCTGAATGACTACCCAAACAATATAACCTAACACTGATTCTTTCAGTTCATCTTCTGCAATTAGTATTGGGGCCGCAAGCCAAAAAGTATAAAAAATTATTAATAACATTTTTACCCAATCCCCATCGCCAATCAACCATAAAGCAATAAAGAAAGAAAGAAATAGAAAAAATAATTTACTAATGTTCATAATATATATTTGTTTATATTAAATCCCTTCCATGTTAATAAGTCATGCACATCTTGGCTGAGAATGTAGGTCAATACCACAACTGTCGTTATAATTGACAGAATCTGGAAATTAAGAAAATAACATATAGTATGGCTATCATTAATATCAAAACGTAAGAAGCCCCCGCGGTTCGTGGCCAACCAACTATTTTATTCTTCTTTTCGTTTCCCTTGGCAATAGGATCTAACTGGCTAACTTTTTTTGAATCTGCACCCTCCAACAAATGTTCTTCTTCTATTTCTCTTGCCGAATCAATCCAATGATCAATCCATTGAAACCCACGAAGAGTCATAGTAAACCACAAGTAGCATGATATCAGTCCGGCAATTGGAAGAAAAGTTATAACTATCGAGGGGAATGGATCCTTATATGTAAAGCCAATGGCTGCTATAAGAATGGAATTAAAAACTAATAAAGCGTTATATCTACTCCACAAAATCTCACTTTCAGAAGTATTCTTGTTAATAGCAATTTGATACTTAGCCACGGATTTTTCAATTCTCTCTTTATCAGTATCCATATGTTGCAATTTAGTAATAAAAAATGCCCCACCCGGGGCATTACCGAAATTATACCAAACAGTTTTCTGGAAGACAAGCGTGTGGTTTCAGAGGTGCACAATCTGGCTGGCGGTTTACGAAAAATGTCGAACTTCATTTGATTAGCTCGGCCTTCGGCCTCGCTTGCTCCAGCGCGGCGACCCCACCCGCCGCGCCCCCGCTATTTTTTGCGCGCGCGATTTTCTCGCCCTTCGGGCGAGCTAGGGTTTAAGCAATTTAATTACGCCGTCTACTCCTAGCTTTAGCACCGCAAGATTTGCAAGTTTATTTCCCTCTTGCTCATGGGAATAAAATTTTGGATTAAATGCTGTATGAATAACTCTTTCGAGATATTTAAAATGATCATCTTCGCTCATAGTTATTGCAGCAACTGAATGCCCATGTAAGATTGGCAGAAAAAGCTCTAGGTTATTTGCTACTATACCGTCTCTTTCTTCACCAAATTTACCTTCTGGTGCAAATGGATAAGCATATTCTTCAAATGCGATGTTCTTGTTTTGAAGAAAACTTTTTGCTTTCGTCAAACATTCTTCTTTTGTAATTCTGAAAATAATTTCTGGCTCAAAGAAAAAATGAAATTTTGGATCATCTTTGAGTGTGTGGTCGTATAGTTCTTTAACCAACGCTTTTAATTTTGGAACATCACTAGTATTGACAGCGTTACCATTCAAAATTGGTACATAATTTTTTATATGTATAGTTTTAATATCCATATATATTTTCAAGAGACATAATAGATTTCATGCTATTCCTAGTTTCCTAGGATTAACAATGGAAAAGTGCCAATAAGTGTAAACTTATTTTGAAAGAAGATCTTTAATTCTTTTTTCTATTTCCTCGCGTTTGATCTTTTCCAGTTTCGCCTCGTTTCTAACAGCTTTTAGGCCTTCACCTCTTAACGTGTCAGAATCTAATATACTTGCCTTCATCCTACAATAATCCGCATATAAGGAAGAATTGTAATCTTGCCAATCGTCTTGAATTCGTTGCAAGATTTTTTTGTCAAATTTATATCTTTCAATACTCCTTGCATAATCATCAACAAAGCTACGCAAGTCCTTTAATTCTTTAGACCACATTTCTACGTCTTGTTTGTAAATCTTAGTGTCCTCTTTCGAGTTATCGGGATCTTCTGAGTCCTTTTTTGCTCGCTCTATGTATTCTTCTAGTTCTTTTTCAGTAACTTGATACCAATATTTGTTGATGTCGTCTGGATTTTCAAATGGTCCGAATATTCCGTCGGTCATATTACTCGTATTCTATCAATTTTTTCACAAAATTACTATAGAAATAGATAGTATCTCGCAAACCCTTGACACAAAAGAAAAACTATTTATAATTGGTTCAAATATATACCTCTACGACTTGAAAGTAACTATGACCAAAGATGAAGTTATAAATAAACTTAAAGAGTTAGCTATTAAATTACATACTCCTCGATTAAGGCAGAAGGATATTCGATCAGTTAAAAGATTGGAATATTACATTTCAATTCATTTTAAGAAACTTGCACCTGCATTAAAAGCTGCCGGCCTGGACCCTACACCCTTAGCTGTCAAAATGAGCATTTCTGATAAAGAGTTACTTAGTTATCTTTTGGGGCTTGGAAAGAAAATTGGAAAAAAGCCGACTGTTATGGACGTCAAGAGGGATGGTAGGTTTTCAGAAAAAATTTTTAAGAGGTTTGGGAATATCAAAAAGGCTTATGAACTAGCAACTAACGAATCCAAATCACAAACAACCAAAGATGACAAAGAAGTATATTTAGTAGAATTTCCAAACAGACCAGTATTTTGGGGAAGGGCAGCAGAAATGTACATCGTAGCCGAGTTGATGTATCGAGGTTATAACTCAAGTCTTTTACCGGTTGATTTAGGAGTGGATGTCATTGCAATCAAAGATAGCAAAACTTTCTATTTCCAGGTTAAAAATATTTCTTTCGATAAAGTAGCAAGTAGAACTATTCCAATTACAACTAGTTCCTTCTCAAAAAATCAAAGCAGCAATATGTTCTATGTTTTTGTACTTCAACGCGGCCAAGGGAAAAATGTTCTTTTTCTTCCTTATCAGAAGATGCACGAACTCATTAACAAAAGCCTTATTTTGTTTAATAAAGAGAATAAAGATTTTTCGATATGTATCTCTTTGAATGACAAGGTAGTAAATATTCATACACCCTCAGAAAGAACCAAGTTCGAAGACGTCTCTAGTTATCTTGATGATTGGGATGTAATTGTTTAAGTTCTTTAAAATTTTTGCGTTTTTTTCTTTTTAATCCCGATTTCATCGGGATTGTTCGAGCCGACAGTTTGGGAGGCGCGGCGGGTGGGGTCGCCGCGCTGGAGCAAGCGAGGCCGAAGGCCGAGCTAATCAAATGAAGTTCGACATTTTTCGTAAACCGCCAGCCAGTAAAGAGAAGAAAGAGGTTGGGAGGTAGCGCTTTCCGCGCCTTTACCCTGAGGAACGTAGGGCGCCTCCGCGGAAAGCGCGTCAAATCCGCCTTTTTTGAAACTTGCGGACAGCCGCCGTAAAAAGAAGGAAGAAAAACGCAAAAAATTGTGCTTCTTGAAAGAAGCCCTGCTCACTATCGTTCGCTTAAAGAACTTTTAAGAGATAAGATAGAAATATGATTAAATATATCGCATATTGCAGAAAATCAACAGATGAACCGGACAGACAAATTTTGTCTATTGAGGCACAAGTTGCAGAACTTGAGGAATTCGCCGCAAAGGAGAATTTAAAAATAGTTTCTTTCATTACTGAGAGTAAAACTGCCAAAGAGCCAGGAAGACAAAAATTTGCGGAGGTTTTGGAAAAGATAGAAAACGGCGTAGCCGCCGGTATCATCTCATGGCATCCAGACAGACTTGCAAGAAATTCTGTTGATGGCGGAAAGATTATCTACTTATTGGATACCGGAAAATTACTTGATTTAAAATTTCCCAGTTTCTGGTTTGAGAATACTCCGCAAGGTAAATTTATGCTTAATATTGCTTTTGGTCAAAGCAAATATTATGTGGATAATCTTTCCGAAAATGTAAAACGAGGCAATCGCCAAAAACTTCGTCGCGGTGAGTGGCCTAACCAAGCGCAATTTGGCTATCTAAACATTAACAAGAAAATAGAGGTTGATAAGAAACGAGCCAAGTATGTGCAACAAGCTTTCCAGCTTTTTGCTACCGGCGGCTATGGATTTGCTGACATCCGCAAATTTTTCAACGAAAACAAAATTTTCAATAAGTCCGGCCACGAACTTCATTTGGATAAAGTCAAAAGAATTCTGACTGATCCGTTTTACTACGGAGTAATGAGATTTTGCGGCGAACTTTACGAAGGAAAACAGGAACCGCTAATATCCAAGAAACTTTTTGATAAGTGCCAAGAAGTAGTCAAACGCAAAAGCCGCAAGGTTAAAAATAACAAACACCTTTTTGATTTTCTAGGTTTGATTAAGTGTGGCGAATGTAGCGGCGCAATTACGGCGGAAAAACACACTAAGTATTACAAGCGAACTAATAGAACCGCTGAATATATTTACTATCGTTGTTCCAAGAAAAAAGGTGCTTGCTCGCAAAAATATATTGAAAAGGTAGAAATTGAAAAGCAATTAAGGGAAAATGTTTTGCGAGCATCTTTGCCGCCGTTCGCCGCCAAAAAGTTTCTTGAGTGGGCCGATAAAGACGCAAACGAGGAAAAACAGAAATCTTCCGGTATTGTTTTGACCTATCAACTTCAACTCAAAGAAACAGAAGAAAAGACAGACCGTTTGCTTGAGGGATATCTCGATAAGATAATTAGTTCAGAAGATTACCAAAAGAAGAAAAACGAATTAGTAGAATCAAAGTCGCTTCTTAACTCCAAAATCAAGGATATTTTCCAAAACGGCGCTGAGTGGCTCGAACCTTTCCAAGAATTCGTAAATAGTGCGCTATCAGCGCACAAAATCGCGCGCGCAAAAAATAGTTGCCATGATTTATCTATCATGGCAAAAACTGTCGGCTCGAACTTCTTTTTAATGGATCGGCGGCTGTCCGCAAGTTTCAAAAAAGGCGGATTTGACGCGCTTTCCGCGGAGGCGCCCTACGTTCCTCAGGGTAAAGGCGCGGAAAGCGCTACCTCCCAACCTCTTTCTTCTCTTTACTGGCTGCCGGGCTAGGATTCGAACCTAGATAACAGGCTTCAAAGGCCCGTGTCCTACCGTTAGACGACCCGGCAATAAATAACACTGTGTCGAATCCATGGTGCCGAGGGAGGGAATTGAACCCCCGACGCTGTGCTCTTCAGGCACACGCTCTACCACTGAGCTACCTCGGCATGTAATTTATTTCTGGTGGGTGATTAGGGACTCGAACCCCAGACCTTCTCGGTATAAGTCGCCTTGCGCCTTGCGAAAAATCCTGGTGGGCACTGAGGGACTCGAACCCCCGGCCTTCTCGGTGTAAACGAGACGCTCTAAACCAACTGAGCTAAGTGCCCAGGATTTTTCTAAAACGAGACGCTCTTAGTCCACGACCTGCCTTCCAGCAGGCAAGAGTGGTCGCAGCATTTGAGAGTACCCAAATCACTTGGATTTGGTTACGGAGAATGCTATCCTCCAACTGAGCTAATCACCCTCGTAATATTTGGTGCGGACGAGAGGACTTGAACCTCCAACCCTTGCGGGACATGCACCTCAAGCATGCGCGTATACCAAATTCCGCCACGTCCGCATATAATATGGTGCAGGTGAGAGGACTCGAACCTCCAACCCTTGCGGGATACGGCTCTGAACCGTACGCGTATACCAGTTCCGCCACACCTGCACGCCTACCATAGTCCACAAGCCAAGTCATAATTGGCGAAGTGGTCGCAGGATGCGTTAGCATCCTCTTCCGCCACCGCGGCATTTTAGCTAAGATATTCTACCAAATCAACGGGTTTAGTTCAATTTGAGTGGATTATTTTACCTCATTTTGTTAGAATTTACACGTTTTGCTGGGTTAGAGAAATTATTCGGGGGTCGTCTAATGGTAGGACAACAGACTCTGGATCTGTGAATTGGGGTTCGAATCCCTGCCCCCGAGCCAAAGTGAGAATCCTTAGTCCGAAGGACGCAGGATGCACTGGCATACTGATCCCGCAGCCAACTACCATGAGTAAAACAGAAACTGCAAAAATTTTATTAAAAGGTCTTGTCGCACCGGCCGGTTGGACAAATCCCGCACCGGCCGGTGAATTAAAAACCCAGTTAGAAAAATATTTTCAAACAAGAGTCTTCCCAATTAATTCTGGAAGAGCTGCCATCTACTCAATTTTAAAGTCCACCGGTATTGGTGAGGGAGATGAAGTTATAATCCAAGCCTACACTTGTAACGCCGTCCCGAACCCGGTTTTGTGGGCCAGTGCTACACCAATTTATTCCGATATAGATGAAGAAACTTTGAATGTTAATCCCGAAAGTCTCAAGGAAAAAATAACTGCAAAAACAAAAGCAATAATACTGCAGCATACTTTCGGGCGGCCGGGGCCAATTGAAGAAGTGTTGGAAATCGCCAAAAACCACAACCTTTTGGTCATCGAAGACTGCGCCCACAGCCTTGGGGCTGAGTATAAAGGTAAAAAGCTCGGAACTTTTGGGGATTTCGCCATCGTATCTTTCGGAAGAGAAAAAGTTATCAGTTCGCTTTCCGGTGGTGCTATATTAGTAAACAATAAAAGGTTCATTGGAGCAATTGATGAGTTTACCAAAGGCCTTAGCTACCCTTCTTTTATAACCTACTTAAAAGAATTTAATAATTTTTTTACTTGGCGGCTCTTAATTAGAAAAGTCTTTTTTAGCGGTTTTGGTGCCGGCTTGTTGAATTTTCTCAACAGTCAGGATTTTTTCAACGTGGTTACTTCAAGTAAAGAACTCTCTGGGGAAAAACCGCCTTGGTACCCAGCGGCATTTCCCGGAACTTTTGCCAAAATTGCTTTGCTAGAATTTCCTAAAATTGATGAAATCAACCAGCGAAGAAACGAGATTGCCCACTTTTACGAAAAAAATATCAAGAACGGCGCTTTTAGACTGTTACCTCACCACGAAGGAATTTACTTGAGGTTTGTAGTTTTGCACGAAAACCCAACTCCTATCTTTGAGGAGGCTAAAAAACGCCATTTTTGGTTCGGAAATTGGTACAGCAGCCCAATTTACCCGTCAAGGGCAGATATAGCTAAAATGCACTACGACGAGGGCACCTGCCCAGTAGCGGAAAAAATTGCTTCGCAAACTATTAACCTGCCAAACTATGTCGGGATGAAAGATGACGAGGTACAGGAAGTGGTTGGTTTTATAAATAACTACTAGTTATTGTTCGAAGGGGAAGTGTATGAAATTCACCATCGACGAAATAAAAGATAGAGACCTTTGGGAAGAGTTTTCCCTTAGTTCTAACCTAAATACCTTTCTTCAAAGCTGGAATTGGGTAGTATTCAATGAATCTTTGGGTCGCAAGATATTTCGGCTCGGAGTTTTAGAAGGAAAAAAGTTAGTTGCCATCTGCCTGCTAATTAAACATGAAACTCAAGTTGGAAATTATTTATATGCTCCTCGAGGACCGGTTTTTTCTTGGCAGGAATTAAAAATTCTGGATTTAATTATCCGGCGAGCAAAAGAAATCGCGCTCGGTGAGGGTTGTATTTTCATTAAAATGGACCCACTTCTGGAAGAATCTCCCGAGAATAGAAAAATCTTTAGAGATAGGGGATTTACACCGGCTGTTACCTTTGTGCAAGTAGAAGACGCTTGGCTATTAAGGTTAGATAAACCCGAAGAGGAATTACTTGCTGACATGAGAAAAACAACTCGATACTTAGTGAGGCATGAAGCCGAAAAAGGAGTCAAGGTGGAAATTAGCGATAAACTATCGGACATAAAATATTTCACGGATCTTCTTTACCAGACCGCCTCCCGGAAAAATTTTGTCAATCACCCTAAGGAATATTACATAAAACAGTTCGAGATTTTATCTGCCGATAATCAAATGAGAATTTTTAAAGCTGTGAAAGGTAAGAAAATTCTGGCGATGGCGGTCGTGGCTTTTTACGCAGAAGCAGCCTTTTACCTGCACGGGGCTTCTGCGCCAGAGGCGCAATCGGCCGGTTACCCCTTACAGTGGGAAATTATTAAAGAGGCGAAAAGAAGAGGTTTGAAAATCTATAATTTTTGGGGGGTAGTCAAAGATAAAAACTTTCGTCCGGGCCACCCTTGGTACGGATTTTCGCTTTTCAAACGCGGCTTCGGTGGGTACAAATACTCTTATATTAGAGCTCAAGACTTACCCATCTCTCCGAAATATTGGCTTTACCGATATGCCGAAAAAGGAAGAAGACTTCTGAACAGAATCCGAAGCGGGTATTGGGAAGACTAAGATTTAAGTATGAATTACTAAGGATGAAGTAAGAATTTAACATATAACTTAGTACTTAATACTTGATCCTTAATACTTATTTTGTTATATTCCCATTTACTCGCGCGAGTAGATCGCTTCGCGCTCTGCGTCCGGCTAAACACCGGACTAATGTTCAGCGGTTAATTTTAGCTCGCGTGCGCGAGTAGTTCAGCGGTAGAACGCTTCCTTGCCAAGGAAGAGGCCGCCGGTTCAAATCCGGTCTCGCGCTCCAGCAACTTTAGCCTCAATTCAAACGTGGGCAGAACGTAGGCAGAAATGCCTATTTTTTATTCCGCTTATCCTAATGCTCGGTGCATATGTCCGTCATAGGACTTTACGTGCTCATAAGACTGTTTCACTATTTGTTTAAGGATTGGCAGTTCTATATCGCTGAGCCGCTTGATATATACACAAACCCTGCTCGTAGAGTGTTTGCCTAAGCGAGCCAGAAGTTCAGAGTAGCGTGCCGTGCCGTCCATAAGGTAAACGGATATCTTACCCTTTCTTGGATAAAAACCAATAGTATGAGAGTCGCCTTCGTGCCCGCTGTCGTATTTATAGTGGTAAGTATCAAACCCGATAGTGCCTATACCCCACATTTTTGGCTCATGCCCGCTTATTCGCTGCATCATTTCAATTAGCACAAGGCTATCTTTTACGGTTTGCTCATCATCAAGTGAAGCAATATAGTCTTTGACTGAACTGTCGTTTTGAGCAGTCATTTTGTCCATAAGCCATATTGTACCATCTCAGACAGGGGGGATTACACAGACATTCCACGATGAAATTGCAACTGAGCTAGAAAAGAGACAGCAATGAAATAATGAATATATTGGTTCTATGCGACAGCATTGATAAAATAATAGCACTTCAGGAGTTTAGAAAATAATTGGTTTCTTGAAGCACTAGAGTAGGATAGGGGATTTTCTTCACAGCCTCCAAAAGTTCAATTAACGCCCTGTCTGGAGCTCCACGTACTTTAGCCCAGAAGCCCTTGGTTGGTATTAATTTACAAAAAGATAAGTAGAGACACAAAAAAACCTTGCATGAAGCAAGGCTTTTTGTATTGCGTTGTCAACGTAATTAGGCAAGTTTTACATTTTTTGCACTTGGACCTTTTTCACCGTCTACAACATCAAATGTAACAGGTGCTCCAACTTCAAGCGCATCAAAAGAAACATCGCTTAAATCATTAGAGTGAAAGAAAAGATCTTTAGTTTCTCCGTCACGAGAAATAAATCCAAACCCTTTATCCGTTTTTGTTTTAATTGTTCCGTTCATAGTATTTTTAGATAGATTTGTTAATTAAACCTACTGTACCTCCTTTCGATTTTAATATTATACTATATCAAGAGACATTTACCTAATGTATTTGTTTAACAGCCTCAATAAGTCCAAGTAAACCGCTTCGCGTTTTGCGACCATTTCGTGGACTAAACGCCCTGTCTGGAGCTCCAACGATTTTTGCCTCAGTTTAATTATTACGCCATGTATAAAAAATGGGTATTGCTATTTACCAAAACTCGAATTAATATTAAAACATGGCAATTTATGTTGCATCAGAAGCTCATGAAGAATCTGAGCATGACGATAGAGTGAAAGAGGTAGAAAGTTTCAGATCGACGTTAAAAGACGTTACTTTCTACTCGAGTTGCTTTAAAGGCGGCTCCCACCGCTCTTTTATCATAGTTCACGCCCATTCCCTGGATGAGGCCAAAAGTGGAGTTCCTGAGGGGTTTAGAGACAGCCTAGTCGAGGTAGAAGAAATGGACTGGGGCCCCGAAGGTTAACAGACTCAAAAAGCTCTAATAGATCGCATTGCGTTCTGAGATCAATTCGTGGGCCAAGTGTCCGTTCCGGTGGTAAACATTATCTTTTTGACAAATTTTTCCATACACGCTAGTATTTAATTACATGAGAGGACTGCTCTTTGTATCCTCAATTTTTTTAAGCTGGGCACTAGTTGCTATATTTCTTATATTTGGAGTTGTTTCAATTTTCGGGAAAGTCTCCCAAACAAAAAATTTGGATTTAGTGCTGGCCAGCGCCTCAAGGAATATATTTAGTTCTCCAAGTAGAATTATAGCGGCACCTCGCGAAATTCTTTCCGCTGTTAACACTGGGGACGGTAGGGTGGTTTTGGTGGACAATTTTTTACAGCAAAACGGCTCGCCAATGACTGGGATGGGAAAAGTATTTATTGAAGCGGCCGACAAATACAACCTGGATTGGAAGCTACTTCCAGCAATAGCATACCAAGAATCCTCCCTTGGGAAGAAAACTCCCTACGGCAGCTACAACGCCTTTGGTTGGGGTGTTGTGGATGGTTCCCAAGTTGGAGCTAATTTCGCAAACTGGCAAGACGCTATTTTTACTGTTGCTCAGGGTCTCCGGGTAAATTACTTGGACAAAGGCCTTAAAACTCCAGAAACAATAAATCCGGTTTACGCTTCGGATAAAAACTGGGGAGGTAAAATTCGGCTCGCCATGGAAGAATTGACGCAGTAATACACGTAAAACTTGACTTTCGGTAAATTTTCTGTTATAATGCATGAGCCTTCGCAAGTCGAAGGCTTTTTTAGTTCGATGGGTTGAAAGCTCAGCGAACCAGGACGCCATGAGCTGGCGGTCTTACTAGATGCCCCGATTCACGTCGGGGCGTTATGTTGAAGTTAAATCTTCGGGCGTCTGCCATGGCACTAATGACCTTTCCAATTTTAGTTGCCAGTCCCACAATTTCAAATAGTTTTCAGTCTAAAACTGTAGTTCAAAACAGGGTACCTTCACCTAACCAAAAATCTAAAACAATAGCGTTTGTGGCCAAAGTTGTTGCTCGAAAGGACGACCGCGCCAAAATTTTAGCTAAATATTTACATGCGCGTAAGTCACCAATGACTAGATATGCCAGGGAGTTGGTAAGAATTGCCGATAAGTACAATTTGGATTGGCGACTTTTACCGGCTATTTCCGGGGTTGAATCTCAATACGGGATTATGGTGCCCACTGGGTCTTACAATCCGTACGGTTGGAATAACGGTGCTGCTTACTTCAAAAACTGGGTTGACGCTGCGAACAAAGTGGCTTCTGGAATCCGTTACCGTTACGCACCTTCCGGTTCAGTTGACCCGTTTCGAATCGGGCCAAGGTACGCGGCAAATCCCGCTTGGGCAGCGCGAGTGGCAGTCTACATGAAGCAAATTAACCAAATCTAACTAAAATTTGCTAAAATAGGGGACATGGACCCTAGATTCCTTGCTGCGAGACTATCTTCTTCTTTTATTAACAAAACGCTGCGACTTTCTGGAGGGGGTGGAACAGCCGCTCCAGGTCTGGTTGCGGAATGTATCGACCCTCAATCTTTGAAAAAACTAACAAAATATGTGTCCGATATAGTCATCGTAACCGGAACAAATGGTAAAACGACTACGTCCAGAATTATTGGTTCGGCTCTCGCAAAAAACGGAACTTCTTATATTCATAATCGCGAGGGTTCAAACCTTTTGCGTGGTCTAATCGGCAGTTTAATTGCTAAAACCCCTTTTTTCCCAGGCTCAAAAAAACCTCTGGCTTTACTGGAAGTGGATGAAGCGACACTACCTCCGGTAGTTGCGCAAACCACCCTGAGAATTATTGTTATAACCAACCTTTTTAGAGACCAACTAGATAGATATGGCGAAGTGGACTCAATTAGAAAAACCTGGCGAAAAGCTTTGCAAAACCTTGACCAAAATACAACCCTAGTTTTGAATAGTGATGACCCATCGGTTGCCCATTTGGGTAAAAACACCCGTGCTAAAGTGGTTTACTTTGGAGTTGAGGACAAAAGGCACTCTCTGCAGGCCCTCCCGCACGCTGCCGATTTCGTAAACTGTATAGTTTGCGGCAACGAGCTAAAATACGAAACAATCTACATTTCTCACCTTGGTAAATATAAATGTCCTTCTTGCGGTGAAGAAAGGCCTTCTCCGGGGTTCTACGCGAAAAAAATTGAACTTTTAGACGAATATAGCTTCAAGGCAACAATTATTACTCCCAAAGATTTATTGGTAGTCAAGATGCAACTCCCCGGTCTGTACAATGTTTACAACTGTCTTGCGGCTGTGGCGGCCGCCGTCTCACTAAATATACCCGTAACAAAGATAATCCAGGCTCTGAAAGGTTATCAAGCGGCCTTTGGACGCACTGAATCTATCGATGTCGCTGGTAAAAAGGTTTATTTGGCGCTTGCCAAGAATCCGACCGGATTTAACGAGCTTTTACGAACTATTTTTTCCGGGAACGAGAAAAAACACGTTTTAATTATCATAAACGACCTTATCGCCGACGGCAGAGATGTTTCCTGGCTTTGGGATGTGGATTTTGAACTGCTTAAAGACAAAACCGAAAAAGTCTGGGTGGCCGGTTTAAGAGCGGCAGACATGGGCCTAAGACTTAAATACGCTGGTATAGAGACAGAAGGTTTTAATTCAAACATTAAAGAAGCTTTAGATTCTGCTTACACAAATATTCCTCCTAAGGAAACTTTATTTGTTTTACCGACTTACACGGCAATGCTAGAAACAAAAAAAATTCTGGCCGAAAAAGGCTATGGCAGGCAGTTTTGGGAAGACTAGGATTTAAGTATAAATTACGAAGGACGAAGTATCAATTTAACTTATAGCTTAATATTTAATACTTAAGTACTTTATACTTAATATTTATGTTGCTAACAATTGGTTGGCTTTATCCAAAACAGATGAGTACCTATGGCGATAGGGGCAACATTTTAACTCTTGTTCAGAGGTGTGTTTGGCGTGACATTAAAGTTGAAGTAATAGAAATTAATTTGAAAGATAAAATTGACCCCCAAGAAATAGATTTTTATTTCTTTGGTGGCGGCCAAGACGTAGCGCAAATTAAAGTTTCCGAAGATCTACAGAAATTCAAAAAAGAGGCGCTCGCTGATGCAGCGGGGCTAGGGGCAGTTTTTCTTTCAATTTGCGGAGGTTATCAGCTTCTCGGACACTACTATAAACCAGAGGGGGGTGTTGAAATTCCCGGGGTCGGAATTCTAGATGTATTTACTGTCGCCGGAAACAAAAGAATGATTGGCAATATTGTTATCGAGAGCAATCCTTCTATACCAGAAAGAACTTTGGTTGGTTTTGAAAACCACAGCGGTAAAACTTTTCTTGGCAAAGAAGCGGTCCAGCTTGGCAGAGTTGTTGTTGGATCGGGTAACAATGGTGAAGATAGAACTGAGGGCGCGATTCAAGGGAATATTTTTGGTTGTTACTTACACGGGCCCGTCTTGCCAAAAAATCCAAAGTTTGCTGATTACTTAATTCAAAAGGCGTTGGACCGCAAACGTAGATGGGTCGAATTAAAACCACTTGAGGATTCGCTGGAGATTGCCACGCACGCAGCTGCAGTCGAGCGATCCCGAAAAACCCAGTAATTTGTAATTTAGCCTCAGATTTTGTATAATTTATCAACGCCGCGGTGGTGAAACTGGTAGACACGCATGGCTTAGGACCATGTGCCCTTAAACAAGGCTTGGGAGTTCGAGTCTCCCCCGCGGCACCAGAATAAACGTGATGAAAATTAAATTCCTCGGAACTTCAGCGGGATGGCCTCTACCGCGATTAGGATGCAGGTGCGAGATTTGCACGTCGAAAGACCCAAAAGACAAAAGAACTAGAACCCAGCTTCTAGTAAACGACTTCCTACTCTTAGACGTTGGTATCGATACCTATCAGCATCTGGCCAAACCAGATGTGGACCCAACAAAAATAAAATTCGCCGCCATAACACACGAACACGGAGACCACACTTTGGGCTTTTGGGATCTCTCTCATATATACACCTCAAAAGATAAAGTTAGTGTTATTATTCACCCGTCGACCTTCTCCAAAGTTAGGAATCTTTTTTTCCCTGGGAAGTACAAAATTTTAAAAACCGAGGCGGGCAGTCCTATTAAAATCGACGGTATCTCCCTAACACTTTTACCAGTTCAACATACCAATTCCTCATTTGGAATTCTTGTAAGCGAGGGAGGCAAAAGACTCTTTTACGCTCCCGACATGAAGATTTTGCCGCAAGAAACCTTTACTAAATTAAAGGGTGTTGATTTACTCGCTGTTGACGGTTCTGAACTAAGAATCAAAACCCCAAACCACCAAACTATCGAAGAAGGAATAAATCTAGGTAAGAAACTTGCCGCTAAAAAAATTTACTTTGTTCATATTGGTCACCGAATCCTACCTCACGAAGAACTTAATAAATTAGTAAAAAATGAAGGCGGGGTTCAATTCAACACCGCTTATGACGGTTTAGAGGCAGATCTATGAGACAGGTTTTAGTGGCAACTAACAACGAAGGCAAGTTGAAAGAAGTGCAAAACTACTTAGAGAGCGCGGACTTCAAAGTGATAAGTCTCAAAGATGCAAATATTGACGTTATTGTCGACGAGAGAGGTAAAACTTTCGAAGAAAACGCAAAAATAAAAGCCGCCACTTATTCAAAATACACTGACCTACCGTTAATTTCTGAAGACTCCGGTCTTGAAATAGAAGCCTTGAATGGTTTTCCTGGGGTAAAAACGGCTCGCTGGAAAGAAGGCTCAGACCGGGCTCGAAACGAAGGTATTTTGGAAAGGATGTCGGCGGTAAAAAATAGAAAAGCCAAATTTGTCTCAGCTGTCGTTTTTTATGACAAAAGGAACAACATTTTGAAAACTTTTGAGGGAGTAATGAATTGTCAAATCGCTCGGAAACCTTCAGGTACCAACGGATTTGGCTATGATCCAATTTTGTTCATACCAGAACTTGGAAAAACTACCGCCGAAATTTCTTTAGAAGATAAAAACAAAATTTCTCACCGCGGCAAGGCTTTACAGAAACTTGCCGGCTTTCTCCAAAACCAAAAATGAAAAAAATAATCGTCTTTGGAACATTTGACACTGTTCATCCGGGGCATCTAAGCTTTTTTGCCCAAGCCAAAGGGCTAGGGGACTATTTAATTATTGTAGTTGCCCGCGATAAATTTGTAAAAAACTCTAAAGGAAGTTTGCCGAAAAACAATGAAAAGGTAAGAGCGAGGACGGTCCGAAAAACAAAACTTGCCGACAAAGTGTTGCTTGGGTCTAAAACCCACAATTTTTACCAAACACTTCGTACCTACAAAACAGAAATAATTGCTTTAGGTTACGACCAAAAACCATCTATTCGCGAGCTTAAAAAAGATCTTAAACACCACCGACTAGGCAACATACAAATAGTCCGCCTAAAAAGTTTCAAACCGCGTGTATTCAAATCCAGTCTTCTGGTAAAATAACAAATATGAATAAATTATCTGTTGGTCCAATCATTTTAATTTTTCTGGGGATAATTTTCCTACTTAACAACTTAGGAGTCTTACCCTGGGATCTCTGGACATCGCTCTGGAAATTTTGGCCGGTAATCTTAATACTTGTTGGAACGGAAATTTTGCTGGGGAAAAAAGCTTCCTTCAAGACTTTGCTGATTTTGGCGGCTCTTATTTTTGTAGTTCCAATTTTCCTCTCGTATAACCCGTTTACGAACAATCCTTTGACAACTGAAAAGTTTAAAATTGATGAAAGTTTGGGAGCAGCAACAAAAGCAAAAATAAATTTGGATTTCCCAGCATTTAATCTGACAATCAAATCCTTGGACGCAGACTCGTCTTTTTTGGTTCAAGGGTCGATCGACTACAGCCAGGCGGCAAAAAAACCCGAGTTAGAAAGAACGGATATTTTCGGTGAAAGCGACTTATCTTTAAGTGAGTCTGCTCAGGGAAAACTCCCGTTTATATCAAATCTAAAAACCAGTGGTACGCTTTCCCTCAGTAGGCTCGTACCAACCCAGATTTTTTTGAAAACAGGAGCGTCTACGGATAATATTGACTTATCAAACCTTAAGGTTGAATACTTGGAAATAAACTCCGGAGCCTCAAATATAAATATAAAATTTGCCTCAGGTTTCAACCAAAAAGTGTTAATCAGAACTGGCGCTTCTAGTATAACTCTAAACTTACCAGAATCTTTGGCCGCTAAAGTTACTGTAAACTCCCAAGTAAAAAGTGTAAATGCGCCTGATCGCTTTGAGAAAAAAGGTAACCAATACGAGACCAAAAACCTTAGCCAGGTGCCAGTGAAAGCTCAAATAGACATTCAATCGGCAGCTGGTAGCGTGATAATAAAGTAAAACACCTCACTTGACAGTTTGCTTGGTTCTTGTTAATATCTTTTTGTGATTAGAAAAAACGTCTCTATCAACCTTGTTAATGCAGAACTCCTTCTCGGAGTTTATTGCATTTGACGGGGCTAAAGACACGTTTTAGTGAAACTCATAGCCCCGAAAGGGGCTTTTTTAATTGTCATGGCGGTAGCAACTTTCCCATACGGAGCGATCCTGCGTCACTGAGAGAGTGGGCCAGGTGGTTCAACCCCACCGCCGCCACCAATAACACAAATAAACTTTTTGGATTGGAGGAGATAGAGGAAGGAGAGGTTTCAAACGTGTTCAAACTTGAAAAACCATGTCCGAGGGCGTGTTTTCAGGAGGTGACTTTGTGCAAGAAGTAGTTCACAACTGTCCAGAATGTGGGTCTCCAATCGACCAGGAAAACGTTCACGAGGACAGGACCATGGAAGGCGAGCACGTTCCTAACCACGTGCACTGCCAAAACTGCGAAACGCGGTCCGAGATCGTCGGCGATGAAGACGGCATCATGCTTTCGCACACAACCAAAGGAAGGTCTTCAGTTTCCTAAAGTGGAGGGGATTATGACCGCTCTAACAAAAGGCATTGCTGGTAAAGAAGGTGAGATTTCCCCGGTCGATGCAGCGGCACAGGAGGAGTTTCGCCAAGAGCTAATGAGGCACAAGGGCAACCGTCCTATTTTTTAGGCCTTGGCAACCGGTGCTGTCAGAATTCATCCAGAGTGGGCGGGAGTAATACGCAGCGTACTGAGGCAGCTTAACAAAGAGTATTGGGAGGTCGACATCTTACCAGAGGAGCTGGAAAAACCTCCAGCCTACGTAAGGTAAAGGAGAAGGGAAAAGTGGATCCAGACCTGATTAGGGAAACTTTGGACGTCGTCAGAGACGACCCTCAAAGATTCCAAGAAACGAAAAGTGACCTTCTTCGTAGCGATCCGACCGGTGCGACACGAAGCGTTATCGCGAAGTGGGAAAGAGAAAATCCAGATGCGCGTTCTCAATCCCGCCAGAGTGTTGAAACCGCAGGATAAGTGAGGTAAGCAAAGGTCGTGAACATCTAATACCCCAGTAACTGGCTCTGCTGGGGTTTTCTTTTAATCTTGCTCCAATCTCTATTTATTGTTATAATCCCTCCGTTATAAGAACCTGGTCGAAATTTGCATGGAGTTGGTACCAATGGTGATTAAGCGGGACCCGAGAGGGGAACGCGCATACGACATCTACAGTCGGCTTTTAGAAGACCGAATTATTTTTATTGGCGGGCCGATAAGCGATGAGTTGGCCAATATCGTCATTGCTGAACTGCTTTATTTGGAAAATGAAGACAATCAAAAAGACGTTGCCATTTACATAAATTCGCCTGGCGGTTTGGTTCACGCCACTCTAGCTATTTACGACACGATGAAATATATAGGTCCGGATGTTTCTACCGTCTGCGTTGGGCTTGCAGCCTCTGGAGCAGCTGTTTTACTGGCCGGTGGAAAACGCGGAAAAAGATATTCTTTACCCAATTCCAAGATTATGATTCATCAGCCGATGTCAGAGATTTCTGGACAAGCAACGGACATTCAAATTCACGCCGACGAAATTCTAAAGCTAAAGAGAAAACTAAACGAAATTTTGGCAAAAGAGACAAAGAGACCTATTTCCCAAGTGGAAAAAGATACCGAACGAGATTTCTTTATGACCAGTCACGAAGCGTCAAAATACGGGCTAATTGATGAAGTAATCGAAGGAAAGAAAATAAAACTAATAAAGCCGAAAGAAGCCGGCACGAAAAGGGAAGAGGAACCAGATTTAGTTGCGGACACACGCTAATTGCGGACCGTTGGCTCATCCGCCAGCTGGCGGAGTTGGACTGCCGCGTTGACACCCGCCTGCAAGAGCACGCATAGCTCAGTGGTTAGAGTGCCTCGTTGACATCGAGGAGGTCCCTGGTTCGAATCCAGGTGCGTGCACCAGAATGCAGAGGGCAGGTCGCGGAGGTCACCCCGCTCAGCGGGGTACCGTCCACCACTTAAAGTTTTACACCCCACAGAATTGATCTCAACACTTTGCTTGTTTTGTACCCATAAAATGGGTATAATTTAGCTATGCCTAATCAAGATGATTTGATTGAAGACAAAGGTTACAGCGCAATTCACTTGTCCAAGAGGAAAATAATGGTTAATAATTTTTTGGGCGGCCTGGCTTGGGGTTTTGGAACAGTGCTGGGGGCCTCAATTCTAGCCGCACTCGTTATCCTTATTTTGAGCAGGTTAGGAACTGTCCCCCTTATTGGCCACTTTATCGCACGAATCCTAAGTGAAGTTCAGCCCCAACAGAATATAAAATGAAGCAAGATATCTCTACTATCCGACATTCTACGGCTCACGTGATGGCAGCCTCCGTCAAGAAACTTTTTCCGGAAACGAAACTAGGAATCGGGCCAGTTGTAGAAAGCGGTTTTTACTATGATTTTGATTCCCCCCACCGTTTTTCCGAAGCCGATTTCCAAAAAATTGAGGGAGAGATGCTAAAGATAAAGAAACAAAAAATTCCCTTTGAGAAAATCGAAAAAAAGATAGACGAAGCTATAAAACTTTCAAAGGACGCGGCAGAGCCGTATAAAAACGAGTTAATTTCGGATCTAAAAACCCAAGGGGAGACTAAAGTTTCTTTTTATAAAACTGGAGATTTTATTGATCTATGTCGCGGGCCTCATGTAAACAATTCTTCGGAAATTGGAGAATTTAAACTTTTATCCGTGGCCGGGGCTTACTGGAAGGGCAGTGAAAAAAACAAAATGTTACAAAGAATCTACGCTACTGACTGGCAGACTAAAGATGAGTTAGAGAAATACTTAAAGATGCTTGAGCGGGCCAAGGAATCCGATCACCGAAAAATCGGCAAGGACCTGGAGCTGTTTTTAATCAGTGAAGAAGTCGGCCAAGGCTTACCTTTATGGCTTCCAAAGGGAACAACGGTTCGCCGACAGCTAGAAAATTTTGTCTTAGATTTGGAAATAAAAGCTGACTACGAACATGTTTCCACACCCCATTTGGGAAAACTTGATCTCTACAAAACCTCAGGACACTGGCAGCATTATAAAGATCTCATGTACTCACCAATTTCAATTGAAGATGAAAAGTATTTACTAAGAGCAATGAATTGCCCCCACCATATCGTAATTTATAAATCTAAACCAAGAAGCTATAAAGATTTGCCCCTAAGAATCGCCGAAGAAGGCACAGTATACCGTTTCGAAAAATCAGGGGAATTAACCGGTCTTTCAAGAGTCCGCGCTTTTACCATCAACGACGCCCACATTTTTTGCACTCAAGACCAAATACCCAGCGAAATAAAAAATGTTCTGGAACTTATAAAAAAACTGTACAAAGCAGTTGGCTTTTCGCAGTATCGAGTTGTTCTCGCCCTGAGGGATCCAAAGGATAAAGAAAAATACGTCGCAGGAGATAAAATGTGGCAAACTTCAGAGGAGGCTTTGGAAGAGTCTTTGAAAAAAATTAACGAGTCTTACGAAAAAGTTGTGGGGGAGGCCGCCTTTTACGGCCCAAAAATAGACGTTCAAGCGAAAGACGCGTTAGGACGAGAATTTACTATCTCAACCGTGCAGCTTGATTTTTATTTGCCAAAAAGATTCAACTTGGAATATACAAACGATGCCGGAGAAAAAGTTGCTCCCGTGATAATTCACCGTGCTTTAATCGGTAGTTTTGAGAGATTTTTTGCCTTTCTAATTGAGCACCACGCCGGTAAGTTTCCTGTCTGGCTTTCCCCAATTCAAGTTGCAGTTTTACCAATAGCGGAAAGGCACAACGAGTACGCCGAGCAAATTAGTCGGCAGCTTAAAGAAGCCGACATACGCGTAAAAGCAAATTTACGCAACGAGACTTTGCAGGCGAAAATTAGGGAAGCCGAAATTCAAAAAATACCTTGCATTTTAGTTGTGGGGGATAGAGAACAAGTAACAAAAAAAGTATCTTTCCGCTCGAAGGAAGGCTCCCAAACACTTGATTTAGCCGACTTTGTGGAAAAAATAAAAAAAGAAATCTCTAAGGAGCGGGATGAGTAGCGTTCAAAAGGCAGCGAGTGTGTTAATGGAAGGTGGAATTGTAATTTTTCCGACCGATACTGTTTACGCAGTTGGCTGTTTAATTGAGGAACCACTCGCAATTGAGCGTTTGTATAAAGTAAAAGAAAGGGATCGAGACAAACCGACTCTTGTGCTGGCCGAAAGCTTAAACCAAGCCAAGGAATACGCGTTCTTTGATAAAAACGCAGAAAAACTGGCAGAGACTTTTTGGCCTGGACCTTTAACAATCGTCATTCCAGCTAAAAATAAAGCGCCCGAAGAGATCCTTGGAAAAAACAACACTATTGGCATAAGAGTCCCAAGGGAGCCGGTTATTCAAGAACTACTTAAGCTCATCGGAATACCAATACTGGCTCCTTCAGCAAATATTGGCGGTAGGCAGGCGGCTGTGAGTCTGAAAGAGATTGACAAAAAATTGACGAACCTGGTAGACTACGTACTCGAATTTCCAACCGGGGGTAAGGCCCCCTCGACTATAGTTGAAGTAGCCCACGGAAACTACAGAATAGTTCGAACAGGACCTGTATCGGAAAAAGAAATTTCCGAAGTTTTATCAAAGGAGCGCGAGAAACGACAAAGTTTTATAAATTAAACCAAAATATTAGAGCAAGCGAAGTAAGAGCTCTTGATGCTTCTGGAAAGCAGATTAATATAATGAAGCTGTCAGAAGCCTTATCTTTAGCTAACGAACAAGGTTTAGACGTGGTTGAAGTCAACAGCAAGACTAGCCCACCAATAGTAAAGATAGTTGACTTTAAAAAGTTTAAATACGAAGAAGATAAAAAAGAGAGAAAAGCAAAAAGCAAAACAAAAGAGACTCACACAAAAGAAATTTGGCTAGGTCCGACAATTAGCGAGCACGACTTGAATATTAGACTTAAATGGAGCGAAGAGTTTTTCTCAAAAGGCGATCGGGTAAAGTTTACAGTTAAATTTTCGGGGCGGGAAATGGCTCATACCAACCTTGGTTACGAATTACTAAACAAAATTCGAGATATTTTGGTAGAAAAAGCGCAAGTCGACGGAGAACCAAGGTTTATGGGAAGGAATCTTTCCTTAGCGTTTAAATCGGTTAAAACTAAGTAATATGAAACAAAAAACAAAAAAAGGGGCATCTAAAAGGTTTAAGAAGACAGCCGCAGGCAAGTTGCTAAGACGGGGTGGTTATTCGTCTCACCTAAAAGAAAAGAAGGGAAAAAGCAGGCTAAGGAGGCAAAAAGAACCTCGAGAAGTCTCACCAGCGGATAAAAAGAGGTTAGTAAAATTTATTGGGTAGTGTAAAAACTTATCAAGTAAAAAATGGCCAGAATTAAATCCTCTAAAACACGGCACGCAAAACATAAAAAGGTCCTTAAACAGGCGAAGGGTTTTCGCGGCGCAAAGAGCAAACTAATAAAAACCGCTAAAGAGGCAGTGATGCACTCTGGCTCTTACGCTTATGCAGGCAGAAAACAAAGAAAACGTGATAAACGCACTGAGTGGATTGTAACTATAAACGCAGCCCTTTCGGAACACGAAATTCCTTACAGTCGGTTTATTAAGTCGTTAAAAGAAAAAGAAATTACCCTTGACCGGAAAATCTTGGCTAAAATTGCAAAGGAAGACAAAGCTACATTTGACCACATTGTAAAATCGGCAACCTCGTAACCGATAGTAAACTAATTTCTTGCCCCATAGTCTTGACAAATGGATAATTTTGTGCTATAGTAAGTAAATATACTCCAATTGGCCCTGGTATGGGGAGCTCATGTAGGGCAGGCGTGAGCTTCCCATTCCGGGGCTTTTTTATGCCTAAATGATGGCGTTCTTTAACTTGTACGCCCTTTCTGTTTTATTAGGCCTAATTATATGTTATTCTAAAAGTCATGGAAGATCTTGAAAAAATAAAGAAAGAAGCGGTGGAAAAAATTGTTTCCGCCAAAAGCCTGGGCGAAATTGAAGAAATAAAAATCTATTATTTGGGAAGGAAGAGGGGAGTGTTGACCAAATTCGCGGAGAGCCTACCAGCACTCTCAATAGAAGAGAAACGTAAAATTGGTCCGGCCTTCAACAAAGTCAAAAGTTCTTTAGAATCGGCAGTCGCCGAAAAAGGGAAATCTTTACCAAAAGGAAAACCTGTCGATAGTTCAACTAAAAAAGCTAAACTGGAAGGAGCTTTACCATTTGACCCAACTATATCTGGAAAGGTACCAAATTTAGGTCATTCCCACCCCCTAACTTTGGTTATAGGGCAGGTAAAGGAAATTTTCCATTATCTTGGTTTTTCGTGGGTAGATGGTCCAGAAGTGGAACTGGATTTGTACAACTTCCAAAAACTTCGGATTCCTAAGGATCATCCGTCCAGGGACGTCCAGCAAACTTACTATATAAATGACGAGTTGGTACTAAGAACTCACACCTCACCAGTCCAGGTGCGCTATATGGAGGCTCACGAGCCACCAATAAGAATAATTTCTCCTGGGCGAGCCTACCGCCGCGATATGCCCGACGCCACGCACTTACCTGATTTTTTACAAATTGAGGGGCTTTTGGTTGATTCTAAAACAAATCTCACCGATTTATTGGGTGTATTGGACTTTTTTGCTAAAAGATTTTTTGGTGGGCAGTCGCGAGTTCGTTTTTACGGTCACAATTTTCCTTACACTGAGCCGTCGGTAGAAGTGGAGGTGTACCACGAAAGTAAGGGTTGGATAGAAATTTTGGGTGCCGGTATGGTGCACCCCGAAGTTTTGGAAAACGGTGGTATTGATCCGGAAAAATACCGTGGTTGGGCTTTCGGCATGGGACCAAATCGCCTTGCCATGCTTAAATACAAGATAGACGACATCCGCCTCCTTTACAGTGGTGACTTACGATTCCTAGAGCAATTTTAATGATTTTTACTTTATACTTTATACTTTTTACTTAACATGTTGGTACCTTTTTCTTGGTTAAAAGAATATGTTGCTATCGATGAAGAAGCCGAAGAAGTCGCTGAGAAACTTTTACTTTCGGGCACTAAAGTAGAAAAGATTCTGAAAGAAGGAGACGAGACAGTTTTCGAGTTGGAAATTACACCAAACAGACCAGATTGTTTGGGAGTAATTGGAGTCGCGCGTGAAGTAGCCGCTTTATACGAAAAACCTCTTAAAATCCAGGAGCCGTTTGCGAACACTAAAGAGGGTTCTAAACAAAAGCGCCTTCGCTTCACGGTCAAGGACAGACAGCTTTGCCCTTACTATTCTATCGGGGTAATAGACGCTGTTAAAATCCAAGAATCCCCAGAATGGCTAAAAAAAAGACTGACGTTAGTAGGTGTTCGCCCAATAAACAATGTTGTCGATATAACTAATTACGTAATGATATCTACCGGGCAACCTATGCACGCCTTTGACTACGATAAAATAAACGGTGAAATGCTCCTTCGAGCCGCAAAAGAGGGAGAAGTCGTCAAAACCCTAGACGGCATTGAACGAAAGCTTGCTTCCGGAACAATAATTATTGAAGACACGCAAAAAACCATTGATCTCGCGGGAATAATGGGCGGGGAAAACTCCCAAGTGGGGGAGAGTACTTCGACAATAATCCTTCATGTCCCCGTCTACAATCCCGTGGCAATCAGAAAAGCTTCGCAATTTCTGGGTATACGGACTGAAGCATCAAACCGATTTGAAAAGGAGCTGGACCCAAACGGTCATCGCTTCGCTTTTGAAACCGCCTTGAATTTACTACGATTTGAAGCCTCTGGTGAGCTTGTTTCGGAAATTAAAAGCGCCGGTTACCCAGTAAAAAGCCCTTCGTTTACTGTACTGCTCGAAAAAATTAACGCCATTCTCGGCGTGAAAATCCCAGAAGAAAGAATTGTTGATATCCTAGTGAGGCTTGGGTTTGAAATCTTACCTTCTCCATCCACCGATGGACGGGCACTAGAGCTACAACCCCCAACTTGGCGTCCTGACATTCAAATCACTGAAGATGTGGCTGAAGAAGTCGGTAGAATCTGGGGTTACAACCTTTTTCCTAGAAACCTGCCGGAAGGAGAAATACCGACTCACGAAGATTCATTTTTGCCCGATTGGGAGAAACTCGTAAGAGAAATCTTGACCAGCTCTGGATTTTCGGAAACTTACAGCCATTCAATGATTAGTGCCAGTTCAATAAATAATTTTGGTCTCGCGCCGGAAAATTGTCTTAAAGTATCCAACCGAATGGTTATAGACCACGAATATTTAAGACCCACGCTTTTACTAGGACTTCTACAAGCCGTTTCCTTAAATTTAGGCAGCTACGAGGCAGTCTCATTATACGAGTTTGGAAGAGTTTTTTCTAAGAACGTGAGCGCGAAGGATAAACTTCCATTTCAGCCTCGAAAAGTGGCCGCACTTTCTACAAAGGCGACTTTCGCCAAACTTAAAGGCGTCTTGGAAGAGATCTTACATAAATTCCAAGTTAAAGACTATCGATTTGAAAAAGAGAGTTCTGAAAAAGTTTGGTCGCCGGTCGCGAGGTTAATAATCAAAAAAGAAGAAATTGGCTACATCGGAAGAATAGAGGGTTCAATACTGCGAAATTTTTCGGTTGATGAGACTGTCTTTGGTTTTGAAATTGATTTTGACAAATTAATCAAACACGCCTCAAGCAAAAATGTTTATAACCCACCACCAAGGCTACCGGTTGTTAAGGAAGATCTATCAATCGCGGTAGATGCAAATCTGTACGTTCAAGAAATACTAAATTCAATCTCTTCTTTAAAAGAGCGAAGGCTTTACAAAGTTATGATCTCCGAGGTAATTCCGTGGCAAGGAAAAAAATCAATTCTTTTAAAATTTGAATACTACGACCCCCGCAAAACCTTAACCGATTCCGAAGCCAAAAGTATTCGAGGAAAAATAATTAACATTCTTACAAAGAGCTTTGGCGCTGAAATAAGAAGTAAGTAATAGCCCTGTGTTGTAAAGTTGACGGACAAACAAAGAAGAAGCGGCGATAGGTCTCGAGAAATTCTCGATACTCATCGCCGCTTGTAGTTTCTGGCGGGGGAGAATGGCTCCTTGAGGCTCAAAACCCAGTTGGCGTAGGTCATACGGGATTGATTGATCAATTCAGTACAGCAGGGTCGCAGAGATCTTTGAAAACCTCGCTGCTGGTAACTGATTTCACTTAGTTCCCAACCTCACGTTTCCTTTGTGAACCAGTAAGGTTAACCATTCTCTCCCATGTAACTGCGCTATACAATCCAGAGACTAGGCCGCTACCGCGGCTTCCTGCCTTAGCTGCCGAGCTTGCGCCATTGCCCTTACCTTGATGACATCGATCATCCGAATGGTATGTGGCCCGGGAGCTATGGTGTTAACCAACACTCTCGTCAGGCGGGCTTTGAAAAAGCTCGGCTGCAGCTTGGCTATCTGAGTTAACACAATCATCGCAACCGTCTTGGGACCGCCCATTGGACGAGGACCGACAGCAAGAAACGGGTTTTCCATTTCTGTCACTGTCTCCCTAAACCCCACCATGTTGGGTAGCACGACTGTGTACTTGGCTGGGCCGTACCGCCGCTCAATTACCATTTCCTCCATGAACTGAGCAACGAAAGCGACCATCAGCAGAGCTTCGATCAGTTCCTCAGTGATTCCGAATTCGTTGGTTTCCTTTGGCAACTTGGCATGGGCCTCTGCTTCTGCCAAGCTCCTCAGCAATGCCATGGCAACCACCGAAGGTCTGTGTAGCTCTTCGAGCCGTTCTATGTACTCTGGCTCAACTCCCGCTGTCGCAAGGACTCTGCGGGATTCGTTCATTACTTGCTCGTCTGTGCGAACCATCAGACTTGCTTGCCTCATCCTTTCCTTACCCTTGACTGTATAGCGCAGCGGGATTATGTGCGAAGCAGCACACTTTTTCGTACACAAGCCCGCATAAATAAAATGGGCAAGCAAAATATACAACTTTTTGGGAGAAAATTCAACTTACGCGTATAAATTATAGCGCCGCCAATAGTTCGGCACAACAGATGAATCCAAAAGTTTTTTGCTTATTGGTGGCCCAAGCGGAGTGCCGCCGGCAACAGTTAGACTAATAGCATCCTCACTAGAGTTTCCCTCACTATCGTAAACAATCGCTTTAATAGTGTAATCGCCAGGAGCAACATCAAAAAAGCTTGCACCATACGGTGGGGAAGTATCAACCGCGTCCGGAGTTGCGGAACCATAAAAATAAAACTCTACTCTGTCAATTGGGTTCGGTCCAGATGCTGTAGCCTTAACAGTAAAATCCTTACTACCGACATTGGCTCCATCTTCCGGTTTAGTAATTTTTACCACCAAATCACCTTCAGGACCATTTGGGCTATAAATCCTTGTATCCTTCTTTGTTGGTGGGCAAGGTTTGCAATATTTAAAGTATGGCTGAAATAGTCTTGTATACGGGTCTGTCAAAACAAAATAGGTTTTCGTAACTGCAAGACCGGCATTTTTACAGGATTCGTTTGCGATAAGCCCACTTGGCTTACAAATTGTTACTTTTACGTGCATGTCATCCTCCGGCGGAGGTTGCCATTTTGTAAAAATTTCGTATTTAGTTCTAACTCCTGGTACTGGCTTTTGTCCAGTGAGCGCATTAACCTTTGCATTAATTATTCCAGACGGTCTATTGAAATCCGTTACCTTTTTACCGGCAAGGAGTTGTCCCATTATGTTGGTATAAATGGGTGCTGCGCCCGTAATCCCAGACGAAACCGATGGGTCCATCGGAGTATTGTCGTTATTACCAACCCAAGTACCAACCACGTACGAATTGGTGAAACCAAAGACCCAGTTATCCACTTTTTCTTCAGAAGTACCAGTTTTCACTGCGATCCCTTTTCTGAAATTTAGTTTATTAGCCCAATAGGAACCATAACTCAAATATTTTGCGGTAGGGTCAGAGAGGATATTATCAATTAGATAAGCGTATTCTGGAGTAACTACTTGATCGTTGTTATTTTTTACAAAGTCGCCTGGGTTGAACTGTTCCAACACTTTACCATTGGCATCTTTAACTTTAAGAACTGTCACCGGAGAAACTTTTTTCCCTTCATTACCTAATATGGCGTAGGCGTTAGTTAACTCATGAAGTTTTATTGCACCACCCCCTAAAGTCAAGGACAAGCCGTATTTGTTAGGATCGTCTAAAGTAGTAATACCAAAATCCCTTAGCGTGTCCAGAACGTTTGAAAGCCCGTTTACAGCCAGCATTTTCACAGCTGGAACGTTGAATGAACTTGCTAGTGCAACTCGAACTGATAAAGGCCCATTAAAACAATCACAGTAGTTTCCAGGACTATAACCACCACCAAAATTTGTCTTTAAGTCCAAAAACATGGTCGCCGGATTATAACCTTTTTCAAAGCCGGTTACATAGTTAAACGGCTTCAAAGCCGAACCCGGCTGACGTAAACCCTGAGTGGCAACATTGAAATTGCCGGGTATGTCTTTGGCGAAGTAATTTTTTGACCCGACCATAGCCAAGATTTCCCCAGTTTTAGTATTTTCAATCATCGCCGCTCCATTACTCATGCGCAAAGCTTTACCAGTGGTTTTTATATTGTCAGCGACCGCTTTTTGAGCCATATTCTGCAGTTTAAGATCCAAAGTAGTCGTTACCTGCAAACCACCTTCCTCAACTAACCTTACTCCGTATTTTTCTTCGAGTTGCTGTTTAACAAACAAAGAAAAGTGGGGGGCCAGTATTCCCTCGCCAAAATTTGCAAATTTCACATGCGGCAACTGCTTTAAGGCTTTTTGCTCCTGGTCGCCAGTTATGTAACCGTCCTGCCTCATTAATCCCAAAACTACTTGGGTTCTGCCTATGTAAGCTTTTGGATCGGGACCAAACGGGGAGTAGACAGAAGGGCTTTGAGGCAACCCTGCCAAGATTGCCGACTGCACAAGATTCAGCTGCCAAACGTGTTTCCCAAAATATTGATTTGCGGCTGCCTCAACACCCCAGGCCGTACCGCCATATGGAATTTCATTGAGATATATCTGTAAAATCTGATCTTTTGTGTAACGCCTCTCAATTTGGACTGAAAGGATAAACTCCTTAATTTTTCTTGTTACAGTGCGTTCCCGCGTAAGTAGCGTATTTTTAACTAATTGTTGGGTAAGAGTTGAGCCCCCAATTAGCCTTTTTTGAAAAACAAGGTCCTTAACCGACCGAAAATACCCGGTTACATCAAACCCCTTGTGCTTGTAAAAGTTTTTATCCTCTGTTGCTATTGTTGCGTCGCGTAAATTTTGGGGGATTTTATCTAACGTTACCAAAGTCCTGTTTTCATCTCCGTGAATATTGTAAAGCAAGACTCCACTACGGTCATAAATTCTGGTACTTTGTTCAATAGCCCGACTAGTGAGCCTATCCGGGGCAGGGATTTCTCTGGCGAAATAGCCAAAAACTATCGCTGTGGAAATTAGAAACAAGACAAATAGAACAAACCCGGCGGTTATTAAAGCACTAAGCAACTTTATTTTTTTACGTTTCCAACGTCTTTTGTTAGCAAACTTAGCCCCCCGTTGAATAGGGGGCAATAGAGCTGAGTAAGCCATTATTTAAAGTATTTTACCATTCCAACCTTGTTTACAACAGAGGTTTTATTTTCGAGCCCCGATTTCGGGGCGAGAAAACGTCGGCAACCCCGACTTGGCTCGGGGAGGACGTCATTTAAATCGGGCGATTAAGATGATATAATTACGCTTAAGATACTCATTAGTTACTATGGAAAAAGAAAACTTACTACTTGAAAGAAATATTGAGTCTGTCTACCCATCCAAACAAGTTTTTTTGGAAAGGCTATCTTCTGGAAAGAAATTTAAAATTTATCTTGGGATAGACCCAACAAGCCCAGAAATCCATATTGGCCACGCAATTGCGCTGTGGAAGCTAAAACAGTTCCAAAAGTTGGGGCACGAAGTAATATTATTGGTAGGCGATTTTACTGGTATGATCGGAGATCCTACTGACAAAGACGTAATGCGAAAAAATCTAAGTCGAGGGGAGATTATGGATAACACCCAGATGTACAGGGAGCAGGCTTCAAAAATAATAGATTTTTCGGGGGAGAATCCCGCCAAACTTGTCTTCAATAGCACTTGGCTCTCTAAACTTTCTTTAGATAAATTGATTGAATTATCAGGAAAAATAACTGTTCAGCAACTGATTGAGCGGGATATGTTTCAGAAGAGGATCAAGGAAGGCAGACCTATCGGCTTGAATGAATTTATTTACCCACTTCTACAAGGTTACGATAGCGTTGCGCTCGCGGTGGATGCGGAAATAGGTGGAACTGATCAAACATTTAACATGCTCCTTGGAAGGACACTGTCGAAAACTCTCAAAAATAAAGAAAAGTTTGTTTTAACCACACCCTTACTTCCGGGCACAGACAGTAGAAAAATGAGTAAATCCCATGCTAACATTATTGCAATAGGCGACTCTGCAAATGACATGTACGGCAAAGTAATGTCCCTGAAAGATGATTTAATCCTAATATATTTCGAGCTTTGCACCGAAATCTCCAGGAATGAGCTGGAAAATATAAAAACCGAGCTAGAAGTAAAAAAAGAAAACCCAATGGATTTGAAAAGGAAGTTGGCGTTTGCAGTAGTAAAAATTTACCACGGCGAGTCTTCAGCCAAAAAAGCCCAGGAGGAGTTTACCAGAGTTTTTCAAAAAGGAGAAAGAACTTCCGATCTCCTTTCAGCAGTACAATTCAAGTCAATCCTGCCTATCTCCTACGCCTCCCTGACAACAATTTCCGGTGGAACTGTGAGCGTATCGGAGGCCGTTAGACTGGCTGAAAACAAAGGCCTAAAAGTTGATGGCGAGCTTATTGAAGACGCAAGGAAAAATCTAGTCGATCCTACCGGAAACGAAACTATTATTGATATTGGAAAAAGGAAATCTATTAAAATAACCTGGAAGGAATAATGCATGAAATTTATTAAAAAAACTAGAGTGATTTGGATAATAATCTCAATAATTGTGATTTTAAGTTTAGTAATCTACCCTTTATTTCTCGTAACAACCCTTAAATAAAAGAAGAGATGGATTTAAAAACTCCAGTTAGGAATATTCCAAACATTGGAGCCTCTTTTGCCGAAAAACTAAAAAAGTTAAATATAACAACCTTAGAAGACCTCCTTTATCATTTCCCAACTAGACATGAGATTTTTCAATACAAAAAAATTAGTAGTGTTGTGGACCCCCAAGAAGGAATTTCTATAGAAGGAACTGTTTTGCAAATAGCCAACCTACGAACAAAGTACGGTAAAAGATTAATTATAGCCACCATAGCTGACTCCACGGGCTCGATCGGATGCGTTTGGTTTAACCAATACTATCTTACTCGTGTTATCAAAATTGGCCAAAAAATTTCTGTGGCTGGCAAAGTAGATTTTTTCAATGGAAAACTCACTTTTATAAATCCTGAATACGAGCTAGTTATTAATAACAACCGACCGACTCACACAAGAGGTTTGGTACCCATCTATCCGGAAACCGCCGGGTTAAGTTCCAAATGGCTGCGATCAAAAATAAAATTTCTGCTGGAAAATGTAAACTTATCTATCTATGAAGTTATCCCAAAAAATATTTTGGAAAAATATGCGCTACTTGGTTGGTTTAAGGCTTTAAAGGACATTCATTTTCCCGAAAATGAGATAAAAGCAGGTAGAGCGAGAAAACGATTTACCTTCGAAGAACTTTTTCTTCTGCAAACTTCTGCTCTTATTCGCCGGCAAAAATGGCAAAAAAACCGCAAAGCCAAAGCTTTACATATAGACCAGGAAAAATTACTTTATTTTGTGGGAAACCTTCCTTTTAGTTTAACTTCTTCCCAGAAAAAAGCTTTAAGAGATATTTTAAAGGATATTTCCCAAAAAACACCAATGAATCGTCTTCTACAGGGAGATGTGGGCAGCGGCAAAACTGTAGTTGCTGCGGCTGCCGCCTATATAACTACGCTTAACGGCTCAGGGGTATTGTTAATGGCGCCTACAGAAATATTAGCCACTCAGCATTTTCAGACATTGCGCACTCTTCTTAACCCGCAAGAAATAGAAGTTTCTCTTGTGACAGCCACAAAAAAAGGTAAATTGAATTCTCCTGTTATAGTCGGGACGCATGCGTTAATTTTTAACAAAGATCTACCAAAAAACCTCGGTTTAGTAATAATTGACGAACAACACCGTTTCGGAGTAGAGCAACGTGTGAAATTAAGAAATAAAGGGGCTACATCTCATTTTCTTACCATGAGTGCAACTCCAATACCGCGCACAATGGCCCTTACTTTGTACGGCGACTTGGATTTGTCGATTATCGATGAGCTTCCGCTGGGCCGGAAAAAAATAAAAACATTTGTTGTGCCCATCTCTAAAAGAGACGGCGCGTACAATTTTATTGGAAAAAGTATTAATTCTGGCGGACAAATTTTTATTATCTGCCCACTTATTGAGCCTTCCGAAACACTTTCCACTGTTAAAAGTGCCAAAGCTGAATGGGAAAGACTCCAAAGGGAGGTTTTCCCACAGTTCCGGCTGGGTCTACTGCACGGTAAACTTAAACCCTCCGAAAAGGATAAAGTTTTGGGTAAATTTAAGGAAGGGGAGTTGGACATACTTGTTGCCACGCCTGTGGTGGAGGTTGGAATCGATGTTCCAAAGGCTTCAATTATTCTTATTGAAGGCGCTGAAAGATTCGGGCTTGCCCAACTTCACCAACTACGAGGACGGGTTGGAAGAGGTAGTACTCAAAGCTACTGCCTACTTTTTACTGAAAGCCAGAATAGGCAAGTTTTGGAAAGGCTTAAATTTTTGGAGAAAAACTATATAGGTCTGGAACTCGCAGAAGTCGATTTAAAATTGCGTGGGCCAGGTGAGCTCTTTGGAACGGCCCAACACGGTGTTCCAATTTTAAAACTTGCTTCCTTGACCGACACGAAACTTATCGAAGCCACAAGAACCGAGGCTGAACGTCTATTGGAAAAGGACCCAAACCTTTCTAGCAACACAAACTTGAGAAACAGAATTGAGGGGAGTAACACCGCTCCAGATTGACACGTACAGCTTAGCCTAATATAATCACAACTATGGCTGCGTTACCGAAAAAAAGACTTTCTTCCGCGCGAAGTGGAAAAAGAAGAGAAAAAATTAAATATATCGTACCTAGTCTGGTTCCGTGTAGCAATTGTAAAACACCAATCTTACCTCACAGTGTTTGTCCTAATTGCGGAACTTATAAAGGGAGAGTTATTCTAGAACCTAGGGTTAAAACAAAGGTTTCTAAAATAGAAAAATGAAGTCCAGGCAAGACCCACGTCACGAGGCCAGAAAAATAGCCCTACAAGTGCTCTTTGAGTGGAGCTACAATTCAATAGACGTTGAAGAACTACTGAAAAGAGATTTAGATATCTTACTTGAAACTTTAAACAATTTGGACAAAAAAAATACCGCGGACGGTGTGTCCAAACCACCGAAGTTAGATTTATCTCTTTTTTTAGTTAAAGGGGTAACTGACAATTTAGAGGCTCTTGATAAAATAATCCAAGAATGTGCCCCGGAATGGCCAATTGAGCAAATTGCAAAGGTAGATCTTGAAATTTTGAGACTTGCGATTTTCGAACTTTATATTGCCAGAAACGTCCCTCCAAAAGTTTCAATTGACGAGGCCGTCGAACTTGCCAAGGAATTCGGTGGGGAAAACTCCTCCAAATTTATCAACGGAGTTTTAGGTACAGTCGTAAAAACACTAATGCCAGAAGTTTTAGAGGAAGAAGAAAAGAAAAGGAGAAAAAAATGAGCGTATTTGAAGAAGTCAGATCTTTGATATCGGAACAGTTCGGGGTGGATGTCGAAACAATCGAAGGCACCTCTCACTTACAAGGCGATCTAAACGCAGATCCCCTCAGTATCGCTGACCTTGCCAGTAGTTTGGAAGCAAAATTCAAGATCAAGATTCCTCAGGAAGAAGTAATGAAATTTGACACTGTTTCTGATATAGTTAATTTCGTTGAGGACCAGGGAAATATTGAATAAACCAATCCATTATCTTCAAAAAAAAATTACTCGGTTAATTTTTATTAACTGCCCAATTTAAATATGGACCCAGATTTATTCGAGAAAAAAATTGGGTTAAAATTTAAAGACAAAAATCTCTTAAAAAATGCTTTTATCCACCGCTCTTACTTAAATGAACATTTAGAAGAAAACCTACCAAACAACGAGCGGTTGGAGTTTTTGGGAGACTCTGTCCTCGGTTTCATCATATCAAATTATCTGTATACCAACTATCCAACAAGCCCAGAGGGAGATTTGACAAATTATCGAGCCAGCATTGTAAATGCCCGAGTTTTGTCTGCGGTAGCCCACGATCTAGGTTTAGGAAGTTTTTTACTGCTTTCGCGGGGCGAAGAAGCAACCGGAGGAAGGGCTCGTCAATATATTTTGGCAAACACTTACGAAGCCTTACTTGGATCCATCTACCTGGATGGAGGTTTGGAAGTAGCCTCAAAATTCGTTCATAAGACGCTTGTTCCTCAACTTACGGAGATTATCGAGAAGAAACTTTACCGTGATTACAAAAGCCAACTTCAAGAAATAGCCCAAGCTAAATTTAATGTAACTCCCGCTTATAAAATTATTTCCCAAAAAGGTCCAGATCATTCGAAGATATTCGAGACGGGTGTTTTTCTTAACGAAAAAATTGTTGCTAAAGGAAGTGGCGCCAGCAAACAAGCCTCAGAACAGGAAGCCGCAAAGTTTGCTCTTGAAAAATTCGATAAGTTTAGTATAAAATAGGCAACTATGGTAAAAATACGACTGGCACGAGTAGGTGCAAAAAACCAACCAAAATATAGAATCGTTGCCGCTGATGAAAAATTTAAAAGAGACGGCCGTTTTCTGGAGGTTTTAGGTAGTTACGACCCAACTGCAAACCCATTTGTAGTTAAAGTGGACAAAAAAAGGGTCGAGCACTGGCTTTCTGTAGGGGCTAAACCAAGCGAGACAGTGGCAAGGCTGTTACTTAAGACATGAAAGAGCTTCTTGAATTTATCTTAAAAAACATTGTTGAAAAAGAAGACGAGATTAAAATTAAGGATCAAAACGAATCTGATTTTGTAAAACTTAGTTTCTCGGTTGCAGGTGGCGACATGGCCAGAGTTATCGGCAAATCGGGCAAGGTTATAAAAGCTTTAAGAACACTAACGAAAATTTATTCTCTAAAAAACAACAAGAGAATTTATCTGGAGCTAGTCGAGTCAGAAAATAGCCAATGAAGTCTACTAAATTTGAAGTTTTCACCCTTTTCCCAGATTTTTTTAATTCTCCGTTTTCCCAAAGTATTTTAGGGAGAGCCATTACCAAAAGGCTAGTAAAAATTAATCTTCATAATATCCGAGATTTTGCACTAGACGCTCGGAAAACTGTTGATGATGCTCCTTACGGTGGAGGAGCAGGCATGGTGTTAAAAGTAGATGTGCTGGTAAAAGCTCTCGAAAGCCTCAAGAAAAATTCTAAAAACAAACCTTTCGTGGTAGTCCTGGATCCAAAGGGAAAAATTTATAACCAAAAGCTCGCCAGAAAACTAGCAGAAAGGGACGAGATCGTCATCTTTTGCGGCCGCTATGAAGGAATTGATGAAAGATTTACAAGCTACTGGGCCAGCGAAATAGTATCGGTCGGAGATTACATCCTTTCTGGAGGAGAGCCAGCAGCATTAATAATAATTGATTCTATCGCGCGCCTTAAACAGGGAAGTTTAGGAAATAAAAATTCAGCGGGCACTGAATCATTTTCGACGGAAGGAACGAGCCTTAACGCCGTCTTTGACTTTCCAGTATACACTAGACCAGAATCATTCCGCGGCAAAAAAGTTCCCAAAGTGTTATTAAGTGGCAACCATAAAGAAGTGGCGTCTTGGAGAAGGAAGGAGTCCTTAAGATTGCTAAGAAAACGCCGCCCCGATCTTCTGAAACCTACTTAAACGGGTTTTGCACACCAACTGAAGTTTCCGGTATCTGTATATTGGTATAATCTACAAATTCGTTTATTATCTTCAGGGTTTCTTCGTTTTGGGAGGAAAGTGTTGGTAGGGGATTAGAAACAATATCACCAGAGAGTTGTGGTACAGACCTAAACGGAGTTATTAATGAAATACTTACATCGTAGCTTCCCTTACTATTTTGAGTAAAGTTTATGTTATCCACAAATGAAAGCCTTTTCGCCCGCTCAAGCCTAGAAAGAAACTCTTTAAACGATGAGATAGACCCCGTTAAGTTTATATCTAGAGTTAAGGAGCTGTCTGCTACAGACACCAATGTAGTGTTTGTTGAAGGTGAGACTGTGGTTGGGGTACTTGGTACCGGCGTTGTGCTTTGCGCCGGTTTAGCTGATGCCGTTGCCACCGGCCCGGGGCTCAAAGTTATACCGTCAACTATTAGATTGGTCCCCGCCGCCAGATTCTGGATTCCCACTACCAAGGCTGCTACAGATTTATTAGATGGTAAAGCTGTCTCAACTTGAGAAAGTTGGGAATTTATATCTTGTTCATTTAAAGAATTCAAAACAGAAATTTTATCTGATAAACGCTTCAACCTCATTTTTTGATCTTTCAACTGGCCGTTTGTATCCTTAACGTTTCTAACCAGAGGCAAAAAGGCAAAAGGGATTAACAAAATAATAGTTACAAAAATTAAAACCGGGATAACAAAGTTTTTTGCAGAATCAAACGAAATTTTTGGAGTTTTCATTTTTCGGTAATACCTACAGGTATAAAATTCATGTTAACTGAAAAATTGTAAGGAGAACCTTTTTCGGCGCTTAAATTATCCAAAACTACTTTGCCAAATGAACTCTCTAGGTCCTTAGAAACCAAAGTTTTCAAAAATCTAGATAAGGAAGCAGAGCCGTTAGCTGTTCCGGAAACTGCAACACTTCCATCGGATTTAACCGTGAGTTGGGTTAAACTTATTGCCCCAGACCCCTTAGCAAGCTTGGTTAAACTAGCAGCTACACTTGAGGTTGGAACCGCTCCTTTCAAAAGAACGTCAATTTCATTAAGTTTATCCACCAAACTTCTTTGCGTGATTTCTTTTGATTTTTGATTCAAAATTTGATTTTGCAAATCTTTGGCATTAGACTCTGTCCGTGAAGTAGAAGTTTTAAGGAAAAGCTGATAGGCAAAAAGTCCCACCAAAACAAGGGCTACAAAAAGTAGGGCTGCAACCGAGGTAACTGATGCACTCCTTTTATAAACCTCTGCCCGAACGTCTTTTTGGCTGAGTTCAGGTAAAAGGTTTATATCTCTATTTTTAGACTGATCAGGTTTTTCCATATCTAAACACTTTTAAGAGCAAGTCCTACCGCAACAGCATAGGAGGTGCCTTCTTGAACTAACTTTTGGGATACTTGTGACGGTAGAGAAATCCCTTCCCACGGGTTACCGAGTTGAACTTCAAGGCCCAAGGCTTCTGCCAAATAGAGAACAAGACCAGGCAATTTTGCTGTTCCACCAGATAAAACAACTCTTTTCACCAGAGATTCCGGGTGTTTCCCAGAGTAATAAGCAAGAGCCCGTTTAATTTCGTTTACCACCACATCAAAAACTGGCTTTATTGCCTGCATGACTTTTCCTTCAAGTTGGTTTGCGTCTAAACCGTAAGTCTTCATATATTCGGTGGCCTGATCAATCTCAAATCCCAGTTCTTGAGCAACCCCACGAGCCAGTGCAAGGCCCCCAGTAGCAATAGAACGAGTAAAACTTATTTGGTTGGCCGTGACTATGGATAAATCGGTCGTTGAAGCACCAATACTAATCACCATTGTGGTTGGACTACCATCAACCCGTTGCACTAAGGAACGCACAACTGCTGTTATTTCGGTTTCTAAAGATACTGCTACCAAACCAGCCATTTTAATTATTTTCAAATAACGCTCAATTAGGATTTTTGGGGCGGCCACAAGCAATACTTCGACCTTGGCTGTGGTAACCTTATCTTTTGGGGGTCTGGATAGTATCTGCCAATCCAGACGCACTTCCTCCATAGGTATTGGAACATACTGTTCTGCTTCCCATTGAATAGCGCTAGCAACTTCTTTGTCGGTTAAATTTGGCAGTTCCACAACCCTTGTAAATATTTGAGATTCTGGTAATGAAGTGATTACTTTGTCAGTACTAATATGGGCTTCCTGGCGAAGTTTCTTGATAGTCTCTCCAAGCGAAAAAATCTCCTCCTCGGATTCTGGTGACCCAGATTTAACCGTTGTTGGCACCTGCCCTGCAGCAATGAAATTAGGTCGGCTTGTCTGGCCTCCTAGCTGAACCGCTTTTATGCTATGCGTACCAATATCAAGTCCAAAATGGTTTAGGGCAGGCATGAGTAGTAATTAAATGGTATCATAAATACTTGAAGTCTGACAAGCCTTTATTACTTTATACTTAATTTTCACTTTTTACTTTTGAATTTTTTAGTTCGCCAGAACGCAAGACGCGAAGCGGATTTAGCCGAAGGCGCAAGACGCGAAGCGGATTTAGCCGAAGGCGCAAGACGCGAAGCGGATTTAGCC